>NZ_JBNNXW010000002.1:0-645041 GCF_052879755.1 Vibrio sp. DNB22_10_4
CCGAGTGGCCAAAGGGAGCAGACTGTAAATCTGCCGGCACTGCCTTCGATGGTTCGAATCCGTCCCCCCCCACCATACAAAAGAAAAACCGACTCGCTTGAGTCGGTTTTTTCGTTTCTGCTGTTGGCTAATTCAAATACAGTGAATAACTCAAACATCCCAACAACGACTCTATCCACCTATGGATTCACGCCCATGTGGTGAATCGAGATCCAATTCAGGTCCAAGAGGCACTACTTGCGTTGGGTTAATTCCCGTGTGACTAAAGTAATAATGACGCTTGATATGATACATATCGGTTGTTGCACTCACCCCTTCGACTTGATACAACTCTTTTAGATAGCCTTGAATGTTCGAGTAATCCGCAATGCGTTTTTTATTACATTTGAAGTGACCAACATATACAGCGTCAAAGCGAACCAAGGTAGTAAACAAGCGCCAATCGGCTTCAGTTAATTTATCCCCTACTAGATAACGCGACGTCGCTAGGTGCTCATCGATCTTATCCAGGGCATCAAACAGATTGTGAAATGCTTCCTCATAGGCATCTTGAGAGGTGGCAAAACCACAGCGATACACGCCATTGTTGATATTTGGGTAAACAAAGTCATTCCAATTATCAATGCCGGCACGCAGTGATTCCGGATAGTAATCGTCATGATTTCCAGTTAATTCGTTAAACGCACAGTTGAACATACGAATAATTTCCGAAGATTCGTTGCTTACTATGGTATTGGTTTTCTTATCCCATAATACAGGCACAGTAACTCTACCAGTATAATCAGGCTTCGCTTGAGTATACACCTGGTGCATTTTGGTGAATCCAAACAGAGGCTCTGGAAGACCAAACGCCCAGCCTTCTGATAGCATATCGGGGCAAACGACAGTGACATCAATATGCGGCTCAAGCCCCTTAAGTGAACGGAATATCAGAGTTCGATGTGCCCAAGGACACGCTAACGACACATAAAGATGATAACGGCCAGATTCAGGTTGAAACTCAGCATCCGCTCGATTCTCAACCCAGTTGCGAAAACCAGCGTCTTCACGGACAAATTTACCACCAGAGGCTTTGGTGTCATACCAAACATCGTGCCAAACACCTTCTACTAATTTCCCCATGACTCTGTTCCTCTTTATCATTTGATGATTCAAAGTATAGAGCGAAGCAAGTTGGAACTTGATAGGAAGGGTTTAACTATGTCGTTCAAATTCTTTGAATAACTAGTGATATAGAAGTCAGATTGACGAATTTAAGGTACAAAAAAAGCGCGACCAAACATCTCGTCGCGCTTAGGCCCGTCACAGGCTGAAAATAGCTGCCCTAACCACTCACACACAAATGATTAAGGCTTTTCCTTGCTATATACATTACTGGGATACTCTAAACAATTACGTTTAGGCACGACACTGCGTGTACGTCCGTTCCCTGTATTGTTGGTTTTTGTTGTGCGCACTGCTCTGTCGCTTGTGGACAGCGCGTGCGGAACACACAACCCGATGGTGGGTTAATTGGAGAAGGTAGATCGCCTTCCAGCATTTGAATTGTTTTAGAGCGCTCTAGCTTAGGATCAGGAATAGGTACTGCTGACATCAATGCTCGTGTGTATGGGTGCTTAGGATCTGCAAACAGTGCTTCCGATTCACCTAACTCTACCGCGTTGCCAAGGTACATAACCAATACTCGATCAGAGATGTGTTTTACTACCGACAAATCGTGGGCAATGAAAACCAAGCTCAAGCCTAGCTCTTTTTGTAGTTCCTTCAGAAGGTTAACTACCTGGGCCTGAATCGATACGTCCAGTGCCGATACCGGCTCATCACAAATGATCATCTTTGGTTTTAAGATAAGTGCACGTGCAATACCAATACGCTGACACTGACCACCAGAGAACTCGTGTGGGTAACGGTTGATAACGTTCGGAAGTAGACCTACCTTGGTCATCATTTCCTTAACGCTATCTTTCACTTCTTGCTTTGATAGCTCTGGGTAAAAAGTCTCAAGTGGCTCTGCGATGATGTCACCTACAGTCATACGCGGGTTAAGCGATGCCAAAGGATCCTGGAAAATCATTTGGATCTCTTTACGCGTATTGCGACGCTGAACCGCTTGCATCTTAGTCAGATCCTGACCAAGCCACATCACTTCACCGTCCGTCGCTTCTACAAGGCCAATGATGGCACGAGCAAACGTTGATTTACCACAACCAGACTCACCTACAACACCCAGTGTCTCGCCTTCGTATAAACGAACGTTAACACCATCGACAGCTTTAAGGTTAGAAGGCTTGCTCCAAGGCCATGCGGACTTAGAAGCAATGCTAAAGTGAACCTTAAGGTCTTTAACGTCTAAAAGAAGCTCTTTGTTATTTGTCATTGCATTCATTTGGCCCAAGCCTCCCAATTAGAAAAACACGCACGTTGACGACCTTGACCAAAGTTCTCTAGCTTTGGTGCTTCCACGCTGCACTGAGGTGTTGCGCGGTGGCAACGCTCTTGGTAAGGGCAGCCTGGTGGTAGACGTAGCAAGTTAGGTGGGTTGCCTGGAATCGTAGGCAAGATTTCACCTTCGGTGTCCAAACGAGGGATTGCCTTTAGCAGACCCTCTGCATATGGGTGACTTGGGTTGTAGAAGATCTCGTCAACGGTGCCGTATTCCATAGTACGACCTGCGTACATTACGAGTACTTTGTCACAAGAACCGGCGACCACACCCAAATCGTGGGTAATCATAATGATTGCTGTATTGAACTCGGTTTTTAGCTCGTTCAGAAGATCCATGATCTGTGCCTGAACGGTTACGTCGAGTGCCGTTGTAGGCTCATCGGCAATCAGTAGTTTTGGACGACAAAGTAGCGCCATCGCAATCATTACTCGCTGACGCATACCGCCTGAAAACTCATGCGGATACATAGTGATACGCTTACGTGCTTCCGGGATCTTAACCGCGTCTAGCATACGAACAGATTCTTCAAATGCTTCCGCTTTGCCCATGCCTTTGTGCAGCATCAGTACTTCCATCAACTGATCACTCACCTTCATGTAAGGGTTAAGTGAGGTCATTGGATCCTGGAAGATCATCGCAATCTGCTCAGCACGAACTTTGTTCAGCTCTTTCTCTGGTAGGTTAAGGATCTCGCGACCCTCAAACTGAGCGCTGCCCGATACAATACCGTTTTTCGCTAGCAAACCCATGATTGAGAATACAGTCTGAGATTTACCTGAACCTGACTCACCGACGATGCCTAGCGTTTCGCCTTGGTTTAGTGAGAAGTTTAGGTCGTTAACTGCGGTTACAATACCGTCCTGCGTTTTAAATTCGACACGCAGATCTTTTACATCTAATAAGCTCATAGTACTTCCTTAATCGTTATTATCTGTCTTTTGGATCCAACGCGTCACGAAGACCGTCGCCCACATAGTTAAAGCAGAATAGCGTTACCACCATGAAGATTGCTGGGTAAGTTAGCTGCCAAATAGCTACTTCCATCGTTTGTGAGCCTTCTTGAAGAAGTGCGCCCCAGCTCGTCATTGGCTCTTGAACACCAAGACCAAGGAATGACAAAAATGATTCCGTTAGGATCATGCTTGGAATAAGAAGCGTTGAGTAAACCGCTACGATACCGAGTACGTTAGGAACAATGTGGCGAGTAATAATACGCCATGTGCTTACACCCGATACGTGTGCTGCTTCAATAAACTCTTTGCTGCGCAAGCTTAGCGTTTGACCACGTACAATACGCGCCATGTCCAGCCATGCTATCGCACCGATAGCGACAAAGATAAGTACAATGTTACGACCAAAGAAGGTCACTAGTACGATGACTAGGAACATGAATGGTACTGCGTAAAGGATCTCTAGGATACGCATCATAATGCGGTCGACTTTACCGCCGATAAAGCCCGATGCTGCGCCGTAAAGCGTACCAATCAGTACCGCAACAAAGGCTCCAAGTACACCAACCATTAGCGAGATTCGACCACCAATAAGGGTACGAACGTATAAGTCACGCCCTAGGCTATCTGTTCCGAACCAGTGCTCAGCACTTGGCGCGGCGTGCATCGCATACCAATCTGTATCATCGTATGCGTAAGGTGCGATCATTGGCAGAAAGATAACCGCCATCGTCATAACAAACAGGATAAATAGACTGACCATCGCAGCTTTGTTGCGCATAAAACGGATGCGCGCGTCTTGCCACAAACTACGACCTTCAATTTCTAGGTTCTCTGAAAACTTTTCTACCGCTTCTAAGTTTTCTTTTTTCGTTAGCATCATTACCACTCTCCCTTAGTAACGAATTTTCGGGTCGATCATCGCAAGTAGAATATCTACGATGGCGTTAAATAGAATGAATAGGAAACCAATAAGAATGGTCACACCCATTACTAACGAATAGTCACGGTTAAATGCCGCATTCACGAACAGCTTACCGATACCCGGCAAACCGAAGATAGTTTCAACAACGACCGAACCAGTAATGATACCGACAAACGCTGGCCCCATGTATGAGACAACCGGCAGCAACGCAGGCTTCAACGCGTGTTTAAGAACAATGTATCTGTAGCTCAAGCCTTTCGCTCGTGCAGTACGGATAAAGTTACTGTTCAATGTCTCAATCATGCTACCGCGAGTGATACGCGCAAATGTTGCGACATACAGCAATGACATAGCAATCACTGGCAATACGATGTATTGGAAGCCGCCGTCATGCCAACCACCAGCTGGGAAAAGATTCCAGTGCAAAGAGAATAGATAAATTAGCGCGGGTGCCAATACAAACGAGGGCATAACGACCCCGAGCATGGCGGTTGACATTATCGTATAGTCGAGCCATGTATTCTGACGCAAGGCGGCAATTGTACCGACCGTGACACCCATGATGACGGTAAAGATAAAGGCGATGAGACCTACTTTAGCTGATACTGGTAATGCTACAGAAATAAGCTCGTTTACCGTGTAATCTTGATATTTAAATGAAGGCCCGAAGTCGCCTTGGATAATGTTTGTGAGGTACGTAGTGTACTGCTCAAACACCGGCTTATCTAAGCCGTATTTTGCTTCGATGTTCGCCATAACTTCCGGTGGAAGTGGGCGCTCACTTGAAAAAGGGTTACCTGGTGCGAAACGCATCAAGAAAAATGAGACAGTAATCAATACCAACAGTGTCGGTATTGCTTCAAATATCCGTTTAAGTATGAATTTAATCATAAACTCATCCATCCAGTCTGTGACAATTAATAATAAGAAGACGCTGCGTGTGCTAGATGCACACACAGTGTCTTAGTTCGTTATTTTTTTTATATAGAATTACTTAGCTTTGATGTAGAGATCTTTTGAGTAGATCTTATCTTCCGCGTTACCTTCTGGGTAACCACCAAGCTGTGGAGATACAAGACGTGTTGTAACGTACTGATAGATAGGCGCGATTGGCATATCTTTCGCTAGGATTTTCTCAGCTTCGATGTAAAGTGCTGTACGCTCTTCTTCTGAAGTTGAGTGCAGAGCCTTATCGATAACTTTGTCGTACTCAGCGCTCTTATAGTGCTGACCCGCAGTCGTGTTCTGACTTACCATCAATGTTAGGAATGAAGACGCTTCGTTGTAGTCACCACACCAGCCAGCACGTGCAACGTCAAAATCGCCGCTGTCTTTGCTGTCTAGGTAAGATTTCCACTCTTGGTTTTCAAGCTTCGCATTGATGCCTAGCTCTTTCTTCCACATAGACGCGATTGCTACAGCAATCTTCTTGTGGTTTTCAGATGTGTTGTAAAGTAGGTCGAATTCTAGAGGGTTGCTCTTCGTGTAACCTGCTTCTTCAAGAAGACGTTTCGCTTCAGCGATACGCTCTTTTTGAGATAGTTGACCGTACTCAGGAGTCACTGGGTCGAAGCCTGCAGTGATCTCTGGCGTTAGGAAGTAAGCTGGCTTCTGGCCTTGACCTAGAATCGCTTTAGTTACGATATCGCGATCCATTGCGTAAGACATTGCTTTACGAACGCGAACATCGTTGAAAGGTGCTTTCTGTGCGTTGAACTGGTAGTAGTACGTACACAGGTTACCTTTAATGTTTACATCTTCAGCGTAGTCTTTCTGAAGACGACGGAAGTGCTCGTTAGGAACTTCGTATGTGAAGTCTAGTTCGCCAGAAAGGAAGCGGTTCATTTCTGCAACTTGGTTCTCGATAGGTAGGAAAGTTACCTTGTTAAGAACTGTTGCATCGTTATTCCAGTAGTTAGTGTTACGAACTAGCTCTAGACGCTCGTTCACTACCCACTTGTTAGGAACGAATGCGCCGTTACCTACGAAGTTATCTGGTTTAGTCCACTGGTCGCCAAACTTCTCAACTGTCGCTTTGTGAACAGGCTTCACTGTTGTGTGACCCATCATCATTACGAAGTAAGGAACGGCTGTGTCTAGCGTCACTTCTAGCGTGTAATCGTCAACCGCTTTAACACCTAGCTCGCTCTTATCTTTTTTACCAGCAACGATGTCTTTTGCGTTCGCCATCTTGGTGTATTCCATGTACCAAGCGTATGGAGAAGCAGTCGCTGGATCAACCGCGCGCTGGAAGCTGTAAACGAAGTCGTTTGCAGTTACAGGGTCGCCGTTAGACCATTTCGCGTCTTTGCGTAGGTGGAAAGTAAAGGTTTGGTTGTCTTCGGTTTCCCAAGAAGTCGCAACACCAGGAATAGTTTTGCCGTTTGCATCTTGGTTTACTAGGCCTTCAAGAAGGTCACGAATTACGTGAGATTCTGGAACACCTTGAGATTTGTGCGGATCGAGTGTTGCAACCTCGGTACCGTTACCACGAACAAGCTCTTGTTTCTCTGCTAGTTGCGTGCCAGCTGGAACATCAGCAGCAAGAGTAGAAAAAGAAGTGGCAGCTACTGCCATGCCAGCACCTAGAAGAAGGGCTTGCGTGATCTTATTCTTATACATGTATTTAACTCCAAGTTTTATTTTTGCATCCATGACTTCTTCGAAGAATTGCTAGAACGGTCAGCATTTTAGAACTATTTAGCTCAATATTTGAGCATAAAATTCTAAATCCTTACGAAGATTGCGGTTCACATTACCAATCTTCAAAGCAATTTGCCATATTTTTGTAGCGAAAATGGCATAATTCTCCTAGGAGAGATAAATAATAGATAAAAACTCCACCAAGTGGTGAAGTTACTGACTGATATCACTAGTGAGTAATTTAACACCAGCGATAAATCTCGATAATTCTAATTTTTAACCACTAAACAGCATGTTTGACTAAAATCCCACCACACTATTTAACAATTCGTTTTCATTTTACCTATCACTCAGAATTATCAAACACCTAAAAAAAACCAAATGTGATTGCAATCACATACATTCGGGCTACTTCCGTGCAACCTCGGATTAAGATCACAAAAAAAAACCCGACCTCTGACTACCAAGAGATCGGGTAAACTGACGGCGCTACGCGGCTCAAGCGTGCGCTCAGATAAGGAGATGTGTCACTAGCAGACGCTACTTTGTCGCGCTTACTGGTTCCAACCGTTACTATGTTAAATATTTTTAACATGCCACCCAATAACCCTAATAGGGGATAAAAGGTGATCAGTGCACGCTCTTACCGCCAAAATACAAGGTTAGCGGGTCAATATTGCTGTCAGCAGGCACCGTAGATGCCGCTTCTAAGAACAGAGAGAACAGCTCTGATTGGGAAGATATTTTTAACTTATTGTGGATTCGCTTGCGATATACCTTCACAGTTTCTGTCGAGACTTCTAACAAAGGCGCAATCGCCTTAGTAGAGTAACCTTGCAGTACTAATTGGGTCACCTGACATTCACGCTCACTAAGGAAGTCTTTGCCAAAGTTACTGAAAATATCGTTCAACTGATGACCAATAGTACGTTGTTCTGGATGGCCTACCTGAAAGTGCTTGCAAATCGCGACACTGATCAGCTCATAAAAAGTATTCACGACTTCCACTTCATCGACATCTACGCTCGCCTTATTGCGCAGTCCAAGTGAAAGCACTAAACGCAAATTATCACCACAACTGGTGATGACTCCCACTTCTTTTTGCAACCCTGTTTGTTTATATATTTGGTGGTAGTAATCGCTACTGTAGAATTCATCTGGAGCTATTTCATCGAGACGATAGACCCCTTCTTTTACTCCGCGGCGGATCAACTGATAGAACGGGTCCAGCACCAAAGCGCTCATAAACTCTTTGTCGATAGCTTGGTCTTCGAAAAAACTCGTATCGTTGTAAAGCAAAACAGGTGCGTTTTCTCCATCAAAGCTCATCACGACCAAACTGTCATAACCAACAATCGCAGTTGTAAGCTCAGACAGTCGCTGTAGAAATGTTACATCGCCAATAGCGGCAATTAATCGTGGATAGTGTCGGTTGAACTCACTCCACGCACCTGCTTGTTCCGTCATTGTCGTTGGTTTAGACATAGACACTCCTTATCTTAGCTTCACATGCCTATTCAATTACCATGACTCCCGATGCTTGCTCAACCCAGCACATCGCCATCGTCCAGTTCTTCGCAATTGTCACCACAAGAACTATTCGATTCTACGATTAGAGCGCACCGACAGTTAAATTATATCTTCCATCGTGACAAATATATTGAATGATAAAAAGTAAATTACCCCGCTTTTGAGGAGCTGTATCAAAGTTTCTATTGCAGAGCCTGACACTTATGTGACTTCACAACTCAACTCGTAACTCTATTGGGGTACATACCCAAAGCCAATGCGATCACATACTATTTACATTCCAATAACAAACGGAGTTGCATAATGAAAGGTCAAATGATGAATGTCCCTCTCACCATTACTGAAATCATGCGTCATGCGGATAAAGTGAACGGTGATACTGAAGTTGTCTCGGTGACTTATGACAATCCTCGCCACAAATATACCCTTAACGACGCATTTAAAAGAACTCGCCAGCTTGCCAATGCGCTGCAGTCACTTGGTCTAGAAAAAGGGCAGCGCATCGCTACGTTTGCCTGGAACGATTATCGTCATCTTGAGCTGTACTACGCCATCTCTTGTTCGGGTGGCGTACTGCACACGGTCAACCCGCGCTTATTTCCAGAGCAAATCGAATACATCGTCAATCACGCCGAAGATACCGTCGTGTTTTTCGATCCGGTTTTTGCGCCGCTCATTGAAAAGCTGCAGCACAATTTCCCATCCGTTCGTCACTATGTTGCCCTTTGTGATAAGGCGCACCTACCCGATGTCGACATTGCCAATCTAACCGATTATGAATCCTTGATTGACGATCAAAGCGATGAGTTCGACTGGCCAGAACTGGCCGAAGATGATGCGAGCTCCCTATGCTATACCTCGGGTACGACCGGACACCCGAAAGGTGTGTTGTATTCACATCGTTCTACCGTGCTCCATTCACTAGGTAGCGCACTACCGGATGCATTTTCGCTTTCTATCGACCAAACCGTTATGCCAATTGTGCCCATGTTTCATGTAAACGGATGGGGGCTTGCATATAGCGCTCCCATGACGGGAACCAAACTCGTTATGCCAGGACCTAAAATGGCCGATGGTGAAGTGTTAAGCGATCTCATCAATGGCGAGGGTGTCACGATGACCGCAGGGGTACCTGTCGTGTGGCTGATGCTACTCGAGCATCTTAAAAACAATGACATTCAAGTGCCGACTTTGGATCGCATCGTTGTTGGTGGCTCGGCATGTCCAGAGCTACTGATCAATGAATTTGATGACCTGTTCAATGTCTCGGTTCACCACGCCTGGGGGATGACTGAGATGAGTCCACTTGGCACTTTTAACAAACTTAAACCTAGCCTCAAACAGCTGTCAGAAAAAGAGCAGATGAGCTATAAGCTTAAGCAAGGGCGTATTGTATTTGGTGTCGATATGCGGATCGAAGATTGGCAGGGGCAAGAAGTGGAATGGGACGGCCACCAATTTGGCGCCGTCAAAGTAAGGGGATCTTGGATCGCTTCTGGTTACTATAAGCAAGAACAATCCATTGACAATAATGGGTATTTTGATACCGGCGATGTCGCCAGCGTCGATCCTCATGGCTATATGTTGATCACAGACCGTTCTAAGGATGTGATTAAGTCCGGTGGCGAATGGATAAGCTCGATTGAGCTTGAAAACATAGCCGTCGGCCACCCTGACATCAAAGAAGCGGCGGTCATCGGCGTTCCTCATAAAAAGTGGGGAGAAAGACCGCTATTGATAGCCGTTACCCACGATGTAGAAGTCTCTGCCGAAGCGCTGCTTGACCATTTTGACGGTAAAGTGGCTAAGTTCTGCATCCCGGATGCGGTTGAGTTTATTAAAGAGCTCCCCCACACCGCTACTGGCAAATTGAGCAAGAAAGATCTGCGCAGTAAATACGCCGACTATATTCTAGGTTAATCCGTCCTCGCCTTACCTCTCCTACCGGGTCTTTGTGTCCTCACAGAGACCCAAATTTGACATGAAACACAATAATTACATCCGTTAACATCTCTGTAACCCAATTGGGTACTACATCAATTGCTAATTAACGCTCACTATTAACATGTCTATAACAAACTGTTCAAGGATGGATAGGAGCTCAATATGCTAAACACTTTTATTAGCCCAAAACGGACGATTGATTCAAAAGCGCTTATCATCGCAGCTATGATGCTGGTGATGTTTGCGCCTAACGCGTTTAACTTTTTACCCTTTATGCTTGGCGGCGCTGCAGAAGCTATGGCGCTTGATGATGCGCAAATAGAAAGCATCGCGATGTATGAACTGCTCGCTACCGCCCTCTCATCATTGCTATTTTCATTACTATTAATTCGCCGAGTTAACTGGCGCTATATCGGTTACATCGCTGCAATTGCACTGATTGCTGGTAACTATATGAGTATGACCGCGCAAGACTTTGATAGCTTTATCGCCAGTCGTTTGATTGCTGGTAGCGGCCAAGGCATCGGCTATTCACTAGGTCTTGTCGGGATGAGTGTAACCAAACATCCAGGTCGTAACTTTGGTTATATGATTGCCGCCCTGAACGTTTGGCTAATCACTTGGTTCATTTTGATCCCAGAGCTCATGGCAGAATTCGGTCTCAACGCCCTCTACCAATTCTTTATGTTTGCCTCAGCGTTATGCTTGGTCGCTTTCTGGTTCTACCCTGATAATGGCCGTGTTGAGAAAGACCAAGAGCTCTCTTCTGTCCACGGTGATAAAGTAGACAAAAAGAAATACGTTGTCCCTATGATTTGGGTAGGCGGCGCATTCTTAGTCTACAGCTTAAGCCTTGGCATTATTTATCCGTATATCGAGATCATTGGTGCAGACATGCAAGCGTCTACTGAAGATGTCGGTTTGGTGTTGGCGGTAGGTTCAGTGATGGCCGTTATCGGTGGCATTCTTACTGCGGTTGTCGACAAGAAATATAGCCATACCACCATCATTGTTTCTCTTAGTGTGATTAACGCGGCGGTCTGTTTTGGTATGGCAAGCACCAACGACACCACCTCGTTCCTTGGCTTCTCTGCATTTTACATTATGCTTTGGAACATGATGTACGCTCGCTACTACACAGCACTAGCGACCACAGATAAGTCAGGTTACTTTAGCTCATACGGCCCAGAGATCGGTACAGTCGGTCTAGCGGCAGGTCCAATCGTTGCGCAGGCAGCAACGGCGACGGGCGATTTCCAAGGGCAGGTCGGCGTGGGTGCTGTCTGTATCGCAGTGGCAACCGTAATGGTGTTTATTGGTCTTGGTAAGTCTAAGCTGATAGATCGCGGGGTGGCTCGCGACTCTGACTCAGGGCAGCAAAAAGCTTAAATTTAAATACATAGTCTAGGTAAAGCGTCGGAGTCACTGCCAACTGTCCGACGCTTTCATCGTGTTTAACTGTAAATTATCTATTGAGAGTGAACATCTGCCGGAAACACAATGCCAGTCTGACGGCGAACTTCGGTTATGATATGGGCAATCGTCAGCGAGCGCTGAGTCGCGTGTTCATCCATTTCTCCTTTCAAAATCATCGATGCAAAGGCCTTCGCTTCATACATCATGCTGTTCTCAACTTGTTCAGTTTCAAAATGAGTACGCTCACCACTTCGAGCATACAAATCAAAGCCTAAACACTCAGAGAAGTCAGCAAGTATCAGGCTACCCTCTTCCCCTTGGATTTCACTTGTTGAGTAGCTATTACTTACCTTCGAATGGCTTAAAGTCACATCAAACTCAGGGTAACGAAGCAAAACGCTACCATGAGCATCAACCCCTGACTCCAACAAATGAGCACTTGCTTGAATCTGAGTCGGTGCACCAAACAACTCCACTGCAGCCGCCACGGAGTAGAAACCAATATCCATGATTGAGCCATTGGAAAATTCAGGGTTAAAGGTATTCGGGTTTTCACCATCAAGATACTTTTGATAGCGAGACGAGTACTGACAGTAGGTCAAATGAGCCTTGTGCAATCTTCCTAGGCTCGCTAGCGCTTTTTTAGCTTCAATAAAATTAGGTAAATAAGCCGTTTTGAAAGCCTCCATCAACACCACGTTGTTGGCTTTAGCCACTTCAAGCATCGACTCTACTTGCGCTAAGTTGGATGCCATTGGCTTTTCGCAAATGACATGCTTCCCCGCTTCCATCATTTGTATTGCTTGAGCACTGTGAAGGCTGTTTGGTGAAGCAATGTAAACCGCATCAATCTCTTTTGACGCCGCAAGTTCCTCTAATGAGTCAATAAATAGAGTAGCGCCAAGCGGTTCGCCGAATGCACGCGCTTTATCAAGCGCACGTGAATACACCCCTCGAATCACAAACTGTTCGGTTTGCAGTGCCGCGCGAGCAAACTTCTCGCTAATCCAGTTTGTGCCGATAATTGCAAGCTGAAGCATAGTGTTCCCTTATCCTTTTTATTTTTTACTTATGTAGCTGTGGCTAAGATTACTCGTTGGCATCATCAATGCCAATATAGCTATGTATTAATTTGAGAAACGAGTATGAATTTGAGAAATGGATAACCCCATTTCGTAAATAAAAAAGCGGAAATAGAAAGGGCGCCATAAATAGGCGCCTTCATATAAAAATGGTTACGATACAAAAGTGAGATCAGAGCTGCTCAATGGCCGATTGAACTTTGTCAATCAACTCAGCGTTGGTGAGCTGACCCGATTCAAGGTCAAAATTATCGTAAAAGCTCGGAACAGAGACACTCGCTTTGACATTGCCGCCAAAATAAGGCGCGGAATTGGTTGCCGCCGCAAGCACGTTTGCAGCGCCTCCAGGTCCTGGTGAAGTAGCGAGGTAGACTGCAGGAATGCCTTTAAATACTTCGCGTTCGATACGTGTCGCCCAATCAAACAAGTTCTTATACGCTGCTGGATGGTGACCGTTGTGCTCAGCAAAAGAAATGACTAATGCATCCGCGGTTGCAATCGCATCAAGAAACGCTTTTGCCCCCTCTGCCTGACCGATTTCTTTCTCTTTGTCTTCCGAAAATAGTGGAACATCAAACTGAGTAAGGTCAAGCACCTCTACGTCAGCGCCTTCAATTAAATTGGCGCTGTAAGTTGCTAGAGCTTTATTAATAGAAGTACTGCTAGTGCTTGCGCCAAATGCGATAACTTTCATAGTCGATTCCCTTTAGTCTCACGTAATGTATGATTAAAGGTTAACCTATCTGCTTGATCCAGCAAGAGAGAAAATCCTATCTAGTTCATCGAATTTTTCGAACAAGTACATTTTGCCTACGTCTTCGTTGCTAGGCTTGCCGTATTAAATAACGGCTTGTAGCTCTGTCCACAAGTCATTGACGATAACGCGGTCCGCTGGGCTCAGCTCTGACTTGGCCTCATCTAGGCTTGCTTGGATTCGAGTTTTAAATTCACCAATATCAACAACACCATCGTCTTCACACGATGCGGCAGACAGTGAAATGTGACCTCGCAAATAACCACCGGCAAACAGCTCATCATCGGAAGCTTGAGTGATTCGTGAATCAATGGTTTCTAACAGTTTTTCTTCGTATTCAATAATCATGTTGAGGCTCTTTAATAGTAATTCGATGATGGAGGCTATGCGCTAACGCACCACAAAGGTGTTATGAGTCAATTCGGGGATATGATAAAAACTGCGTAATGCATCTGATAGCTGTTTTACACGAGGAGGAATACCCTTCTCAAGGACAGAGATAACCTCCGCATGAACCTTACCCATAAATCCAAGACGATCCGGCTCAAAGTCGCCACTTAGATTATCGCAACTGACTGAAAACGGGAATCCAGCACTGGCCGCAAGGATCCACTCATAGGCTTGAGGACGGATCTCTACTTTCTCGAACTCAGCTTGTACCTGTGCCGTCCGACCGTCTGGTTGATACCAATAACCAAAGTCTTCCAACAACCTTCTCTCAGGGCCAGCGACACACCAATGAGCAATCTCATGTAATGCGGAGGCATAGAACCCTCTTGCGAACACAATACGATGATAGTCTACCTTATCATCAGCTGGAAGGTAGATTGGCTCATCGCCACCTAACTCAAGCTTGGTGCGATAATCATCGAAAAAGGTGTGATTGAAAACAGTAATAAGGTCTTGGTACTCGTGGTGCATAACAGTAGCGTAGCTATAATAATTGGCGTTATTGTGTATTCAATCGCAGGCGACGTAAAGGGCAAACTGTACAAAGCCAACTGAGCGGCTATATCTTTGTTGCAAAAACCGTGACTCATCCTAAAAAAAGATTAGTTTAAGTAATCCGAAAAACGTTTGCGTGACAAATCATTTCATTCGTCAATATTGACACAAATCACTACACTATCGCATCTTCATTTTTTCGAGTTTAGAGTTATGTTACTCACCGTCTTATATATCATCGGCATCACGGCAGAAGCGATGACTGGCGCGCTCAGTGCGGGCCGACGCAACATGGATTGGTTTGGTGTCATGCTCGTTGCCAGTGCAACTGCAATTGGTGGTGGTACAGTTCGTGATATCTTGCTTGGTCACTATCCGCTGGGTTGGGTAAAACATCCTGAGTTTTTGGCCATTACTTGCCTTGCAGGGATCCTAACAACGGGACTGGCAAAATGGATTATTAAATTTAAAGGTGTGTTCCTAAGACTCGATGCTCTTGGTTTAGTTGTGTTTACCATTATCGGCACCAATGTTGGACTTGGCATGGGCTTACACCCATTCATTTGTGTAGTATCTGGTCTCGTCACTGGCGTTTTTGGTGGTCTACTGCGTGATTTGATCTGTCGCCAAACGCCACTCGTGCTTCATCAGGAGCTGTATGCGTCTATTTCTGTCGTCGCAGCCTGCCTATATTTGGCACTGCTTGAGTACGGGTTATCGACGCTATCTACCACCGTCATCACATTGGTGGTTGGCTACACATTGCGTATGGCAGCGTTGCGCTTCAAATGGCGTTTACCTTCGTTTCAGTTAGACAGCGAAGAAGCGCTACACTAATTCGATTTCTAGTCTCAAATAACGCTGAAGCTGATATTCGCAACTTGAATATCAGCTTTATTGTCTCCCTTATCGTTCTATATATCACCTGTCGGTATAGTGAGTGTCATCCAAGGCAATCACCAATCAACGCTTTACAACGAAAAGGCGTAACAATACAGGTAATATTATGCTTTCATCAAAACTGCTGACATCGAAAACTCTTAAAGCCTTCGCTCTTGTGATGGCGCTATTCGCAACAGGATGTGCATCAAACAAAGCCACGGATGAAGACACAGCAAACCGCAATGAAGCACGTAATCGTGGTGCAATTGGCGGCGCCCTAATTGGTGTGACTGCAGGTGTGTTAACGGGTAGTCCAGAGGTGGCTGTTAAGGCAGGTACCGCAGGTGCAGTTGCTGGCGGCGTATCAGGCTCGATGAAAGATACCGCAGAAGCGCGTGAAACTGAACGTACAGAAATTTTGGCTGAAAGCCTACAGAAAGACACGCGTTCATACTCAGAAAAACGCGTGGCTGAGCTAGAAGCTGAAATCCGCATCAAAGAGCTAGAAAAGCAAATTTCAGAAATGGAAAAACAGCAGCCAGCACCAACAGCGAACTCGACATCATCAGATTCTGAGCAGGAAAAGAGTAAGTCTTAACACGTCTTTGGCTAAAGTGTTCTGCATAAAAAGGTCGGCTTAACACATCGGCTCCAACGGTTTTCCGTTGGAGCCGACTTGTTTACTCTTGCTCCTCACACACTCGGTTTTGAATCATGGGCGGTGCCGGCTCATAGTGACTTAGAGTCATGCTAAAGCGTCCTTCTCCACCCGTTAACGCTTTTAGCCTGCGGGAGTAATCCGCCAACTCGTTAATTGGCGATTTAGCGACCAAAATGGTGCTGCCATAAGTGCCTTGTTCGCTTCCGACGATGAGCCCTCGATTGGCAGAAAGATCGCCGGAAACATCACCGACATATTGAGTAGGAATTTCTAAAGACAAGTCGACAATGGGTTCCAGTACGATAGGGCCTGCTGCTTCGACAGCCTGCAAGAAGGCTTTTTTGCCAGCAATGACAAACGCAATCTCTTTTGAGTCTACCGAATGATACTTACCATCGAACACCGTCACTTCTATGTCTTTGATTGGGTTGCCGGATATCGCCCCTTCTTCTAATGCCTGAACTATGCCTTTTTCCACTGCTGGGATTAACGCGGTTGGAATCGCGCCACCAACTACTTTGTTAACAAATCGGAAGCCAGCGCCACGCTCAAGCGGCCTTACTTTCAGTTGAACCTCACCAAACTGTCCAGCGCCGCCACTCTGTTTCTTATGACGATATTGCGCTTCGGCAGGCTTAGTAATGGTCTCGAAGTATTCAACGCTTGGCTGACTGGTTTCTACATCTAACTTGAAGACTTTTTGCATCTTTTCAAGCGCGATCTTTAGATGGAATTCACCCTGACCGCTAAGTACCGTTTCATTAGTGCGTGTACGGTGCTCTATCTTGAGTGAAGGATCTTCTGCGGCAATCTTGGCTAATACGTCAGACATTTTCTGCTCATCACCGCGTTTTTTCGGTGTCAGCGTCAGACTGTACATCGACTCAGGGAAGTTTAGCGTTTTGAACTGCACTCCGTCTTCATCGTGAGAATCATGGATCACAGAATCAAAGGCAAGATCATCCACTTTCACCAATACGCACAGATCCCCCGCTTTAGCAGTGGTGATCTCTTGACGTTTCTTACCTTGTAAGTTGTATAGGTGGCCAACTTTAAACGCTTTACTGCTATCACCAACGAATAGCTGACTGCCCGCGGTAATTTCACCCTGGAAAACACGTACGTAAGCAAGCTTGCCCATATAAGGATCCACATTGACCTTGTAAACGTGCGCGACAGTATGGTCACGTTTGTCACAATCAATCGCTACTTGCTTACCATTTTTCTCTAGCATCGGTGGATTGCCTTCGTCTGGCATTGGCATAATTTCTGCCAAGGTGCGCAGCAACAGCTCACAGCCAGCACCCGTATCCGAGGAGACAAAACAAACGGGTACCACGTGACCGGTTCGGAGCGCTTTTTCAAACGGATCGTGGAGCTGCTCTGGTGTTAGTTCTGAGCCTTGCTCCAAATAGAGCTCCATCAGCGATTCATCCATTTCAACAACCTGATCGACCAGTAGCTCATGGGCTTCATCGACGCCACTAAACAAAGTGGTTTGCTCAGGATTTGGCTCAAAGTAGCAATCGACGACTTCCGCCGGTTTTTGTGACGGTAAGTTAATCGGTAAACATTGTGCGCCGAAGCGCTGCTCAATTTCTTCAAGTAATGCCAAAAGCTTGTCAGGGTGCTGATCGATCTTATTGATGATCACCATCTGGCATTTTTTCTGATCTTTTGCGAATCGGAACAAGCGCTCGGAGACTTGGTTGATAGAACTACCTGCATCCAGCACCAAAGCAGAGGTTTCAACCGCTGGAAAGATACTCATCGTGCGGCCGAGAAGCTCGACTTGCCCCGGAGTATCGATGAAGTTCATTTGATGGTTGCGCCACGAAAGAGTGACTGGGGTTGCTTCAACACTGTGCTGATAGTGAATAGACTGGTCGTCAAAATCGGTGATCGTGTCACCATCTTCGACATGACCTAGGTTATTAATGGCGTGGGACTCAAAAAGTAGACGTTCAACTAAGCTGGTTTTGCCAGTTCCTGTTTGACCGACAAAGGCAATATTTCTAATTTCATGTTGAGACATAAGACGCTCCTTAAATGATTGGAAACAAGCACTGTTACATTGAGTCGGCGGTTTCCCGCCTACTCGTCTTCCAAGTCATTTTTCGGATCCTTCTGTCCAAACAATGCACTCCCACATGATGGCTGAGTGACTAGTGTGAACCTATACCCGTAGAAATATTGTGACTAATTTCATAACGTATGGATTTTTGGATATTTATTGCTTAAGACGTGATTTGGGACAAAAAAGCCCTGCTGTTAATTAGCACGGCTAGTGGAGTGACGACTATTTTAGGACACCAACACCACCAAGACCGTCATTCCTGTGTAGACAGGAATCTATTTGAGGCTTGGTGCTCGCTTAAAGAAGACCCCTGCCTGCGCAGGAGTGACAATACACTGGGTCTTTGAAGGTGACGATATGTGGGAGAACGACAAACTCTAAAACACCGTCATTCCTGTGTAGACAGGAATCTACTTAAGGCTTGGTGCTCGCTGTAAGAAGACCCCTGCCTGCGCAGGAGTGACGATATCTTGGGTATAATGTTGAACTGATTAAATCACTGGTGTCTCTGTTTGCACGCCGTGGTTCTGACCACGATGACGCAATAGGTGATCAAGCAACACAATCGCCAACATAGCTTCAGCGATTGGCACAGCGCGAATACCCACACATGGGTCATGACGACCTTTGGTGATCAATTGCGTTGGCTCACCGGTTTTAGTGATGGTTTCACCCGGTACTGTAATGCTTGATGTTGGTTTCAGTGCGATATTGGCAACAATATCTTGACCGGTAGAGATACCACCTAGGATGCCACCAGCATGGTTGCTGCTAAAGCCTTCCGGCGTCAGTGGATCGCGGTGCTCACTGCCTTTTTGATTCACTACATCAAAGCCGTCACCAATCTCGACACCTTTCACAGCGTTGATGCTCATTAGAGCATGGGCGATATCCGCATCAAGGCGATCAAAAATTGGCTCGCCTAGACCCACAGGTACGTTGGTCGCAACCACTTGTAGCTTGGCACCAATTGAGTCACCTTGCTTTTTAAGATCGCGGATTAACTGGTCAAAAGCGTCTACTTTGTCGACATCTGGACAGAAAAACGGGTTATTTTCGATTTCGTTCCAATCTACCTTATCAATAGACACATCGCCCATTTGTGATAGGTAAGCACGAATTTCAACACCAAACTCTTGTTTAAGGTATTTCTTCGCGATAGAACCCGCCGCGACGCGCATCGCCGTTTCACGAGCTGACGAACGGCCGCCACCACGGTAATCGCGGATACCGTATTTTTGGTGGTAGGTGTAATCCGCGTGTCCTGGTCGGAACTTGTCTTTGATTTCTGAGTAATCTTTTGAGCGCTGATCGGTGTTTTCGATCAGTAGACCAATCGACGTGCCTGTGGTTTTTCCTTCAAACACACCTGAAAGGATTTTTACCTCATCAGGTTCACGTCGTTGAGTGGTGTATTTTGATGTCCCTGGACGACGACGATCTAAGTCAACTTGCAGATCGGCTTCCGTGATTTCCAATCCAGGAGGGCAACCGTCCACCACACAACCTAGTGCGATGCCGTGACTCTCACCAAATGTGGTTACACGAAAATGTTGTCCGATGCTATTTCCTGCCATTACTTCCTCTGTCTGTCCGAACAAGCGCAGTGTCCGCAGCCTCTCTCTCAGCAATTTATACTAAGTGATACCAAGGATACGTGGTACCAAAGCTAACTGTTAACGCTTGTCCTTTGCCTGTCTATTCTTCGTGAATTCATAGTGACGACAAAGGCTGACGTTGTAAACCCCCAAACGAAAAAACGCTGCAATTCTCATTGCAGCGTTACTTTATCTTAGAGTCAGTACTCGATTAATCTTTGTAGATCGAGAACTCTGCTGCGTGCTCAAGGATCTGATCACGCGTTAGCATGAATACACCGTGGCCGCCGTTTTCAAACTCAATCCATGTGAATGGAATATGTGGGTACTGCTCCATCATATGAACCATTGAATTACCTACTTCACAGATAAGGATACCGTTGTCAGTCAGATAATCCGGTGCATTTGATAGAATTCGGCGCACCAATTTCAGGCCGTCAGTACCTGCCGCTAGGCCAAGCTCTGGCTCATGGGTAAACTCTTCTGGAAGTGAGTTCATGTCTTCTTCATCCACATAAGGTGGGTTAGAGACGATCAGGTTGTATTTTTCTTTTGGCAAATCGCGGAAAAGATCTGAACGAATTGGGAACACTTGCTGTTCTAGACCGTGGTCTTGAACGTTCTGCTCAGCGACTTCCAATGCGTCTGTTGAAATATCAATGGCATCCACTTCGGCATCAGGGAAAGCGTGCGCGCAGGCAATCGCAATACAGCCACTACCAGTACACAGATCCATAATGCGAACTGGCTCTTCAGCAAGCCAAGGCTGGAACTGAGCTTCAATCAGCTCACCAATTGGCGAACGTGGCACCAAAACACGCTCATCAACAAAGAACTCTAGGCCACAGAACCATGCTTTGTTGGTTAGGTAAGCCGTTGGTGTGCGGTCGTTAATACGCTTGATAACGCGCTCAACAACACGCAGACGCTCGCTGCTGGTTAGGCGAGAATTTAGAACATGTGGTGGCACATCAATCGGTAAGTACAGCGTTGGCAGGATCAACTGAACCGCTTCATCCCAAGCATTGTCGGTGCCGTGGCCGTAAAATAAACCTGCTGCATTGAATCGACTTACGGTCCAACGAATCAAGTCTTGAAGTGTGTGAAGCTCAGAAACGGCTTCTTCCACAAAAATCTTATCCAAAATTGCCTCCAAAAAGCGCTACAATACTGTCAATTTAGATGTTTATTGAGTTGTCCCAGTCTATGAGCAAAAAAGACACCAACGCTGATGACGATTTCGCCCTATTTAAGGACGCAGTACAAGGCGTAAAAAAGTTGCAACAGGATACCATAGTCCAGCAGCCAAACAGAAATAAGAAACAAAAAGAGCAGAAAAGAACCAACCGCGAAGCCAAAGACGCGGAGTTTTATTTCTCTGACGAATTTGAGCCGCATCTGAGCGATGATGGTCCGACTCGTTACGCCCGTGATGATGTGTCCACGTACGAGGTGAAACGCTTGCGACGCGGAGTGTATGTACCGGATGTGTTCTTAGACATGCATGGGATGACTCAGCAAGAAGCCAAGCGAGAGTTGGGCGCGATGATCGCCCATTGCATAAGAGAAAATGTGCACTGTGCTTGTGTCATGCATGGCATTGGTAAACACATTCTTAAACAAAAAGCACCACTTTGGCTGGCTCAGCATCCAGATGTGATGGCATTCCACCAAGCGCCGCTTGAGTTTGGCGGCGATGGCGCACTGTTGGTTTTACTCTCAATTCCAGAGAAGTAAGCCTTTCTTCACTTTTTCACTTATTAACTAGGGGTGAATGTGCCAAAGCACTTCGCCCTGCCTTCTCTGAACGTCGTATTCAATGCACACCAGCCCTGAAGTTGGGAACATTGGTGCACTGATGTCGCCGACAAACTCTGCCGTTAAATAACCAACCAATGGTAAGTGTGAGACGAGTAAAATCGACTCTAGACTTTCAATCTCAGCAATCGCTGAGACATACTCCACTACATCCTCAGCCTGACCGTAAGGCGTAATGTCATCAGAGGTGACGACGTCATCACTGCTGAATTCCTGGCTGATCGCAGCCCACGTTTGCTGCGCTCTTAGATAAGGGCTCACAAGTACCTTATCAAAACGACCATACCCTTGCTGCTTACACGCTCTGGCAACGACAATCGAGTTGTCTTTGCCATGCTCTGTTAGGGCACGCTGCTCATCCGTTGGTGCGTAATGGACGGCTTCGCCATGACGCATAATAAACACTTTCATATTAACACCCGCCTATTCAATGGTCGCACAAAGCAATCATCTCTAGCGCTTAAACCCTGCGCTATCTCTCGCAATTGCCTGCATATTCCGATAACTAGGGTATATACTTATTTAAAAAAATTAATTATATCAATTCACTTGCTAAAGGCTTCGACTTTCTTAACAATTTAAAGGTTAATACTTAAAAAGATTGTAAGTTAGTTTTTGTCTGTCTCCATGAAAGATTGTAAATAGTTGTTGGTTATCCCTGTTAGTACCAATTGTGAGACATCGCTTTTGTCGCCAGACGCTTGGTTAAGCTGTCCCAAGCCACCGCTTAATCCGGAGAAGATACGTGCATATAAGTCCAAATGATAATCGCTCATATCGCTACCTCACTCTAAGTAATGAGTTACGCGTCCTGCTCGTCAAAGACGAGCACGCCCAAAAGTCCGCCGCTGCGCTTGCAGTGAACGTCGGCCATTTTGACGATCCAGACGACAGAGAGGGTCTTGCTCACTACCTCGAACACATGCTGTTCTTGGGCACGGAAAAGTACCCTAAAGTCGGAGAGTTTCAATCCTTTATCAGTCAACACGGTGGCAGCAACAATGCTTGGACTGGCACCGAGCATACGTGTTACTTCTTTGACGTCTATCCAAATGCGTTTGAGAAAGGCCTCGATCGCTTCAGTCAGTTTTTCACTGCCCCGCTTTTCAACGAAGAAGCGCTAGATAAAGAGCGTCAAGCCGTCGATTCCGAATACAAGCTTAAACTTAATGAAGACGGACGCAGGTTATACCAAGTACAAAAAGAGACTATTAACCAAGCGCACCCTTTCGCCAAATTTTCTGTCGGCAATATTGAAACGCTTAGCGATCGCAATGGTGAAAGCATTCGCGGCGAGATCCTTCGCTTCCACCAGCAGCAATATTCTGCTGACATCATGACGTTAGCCATGATTGGCCCTCATGAGCTGGATGAATTAGAACAGTGGGCAACAGACAAGTTTGCGGACATCGTCAATAATCAACGCATCAGCAAGTCCATAGACGTACCTTTCGCCACCGAAGACAATACTCAAGTCATGGTGCGCGTTGAACCCATCAAAGAGCTTCGTAAGTTAATCCTTGCGTTTCCGTTTCCTGCGACTCAGCAACATTATCACCAAAAACCTTTGTCTTATTTTGCCAACTTGCTGGGCTATGAAGGCAAAGGCAGCTTAATGCTGCATCTTAAAGAACTTGGCTGGATCACGTCTCTGTCTGCCGGTGGTGGCGCATCTGGTAGTAACTACCGCGAGTTTAGTGTCAGTATGACACTGACACCAACCGGGCTTGAGCACGTCAATGAGATGATTCAAGCGGTGTTCCAGTACCTAGAGCTGATTAAAACTCAAGGCATGCAGGAATGGCGCTACTTGGAAAAGCGTGCCGTCATGGAATCTGCGTTCCAGTTTCAAGAGCCTGCAAGACAAATGGACATGGTCAGTCATCTGGTGATGAACATGCAACACTACCCACCAGAGGACGTCATTTATGGCGACTACAAAATGGCGGGCTATGACGAAGCTATGCTGCTTGAATACGCCCAGTTCTTAACGACCAGAAATCTCAAAGCAACGCTGGTTGCCAAAGAGCAACACTACGACAAGCAAGCGAAGTGGTACTTTACGCCATACTCGGTCATGGCATTCACTGAAGAAGAACTGGCGTTTTTCAATCAGCCTCTAAAAGAAGCGGAGCAGCCCTTCTGTCTGCCCGAGAAAAACCCGTTCATCAACTACGACTTATCGACCTATCCACTTGAAAGCGAAGAGGCGCATCCTCAGCTTATTGAGGATTTAGACGGCTTTCGCCTGTGGCACCTTCAGGACAGTCAATTTAAGGTACCGAAAGGAGTGGTGTTTATCGCTATCGATAGCCCCCATTCGGTCGCTTCTGCTCGTAACATAGTCAAAACAAGGCTGTGTGTAGAAATGTTCCTTGACTCGCTCTCTGAGGAAACCTACCCCGCTGAAGTCGCAGGTCTGAGCTACGATATGTACGCCCACCAAGGTGGTGTCACCTTGTCGATTTCTGGTTTTAGCAAAAAGCAACCTCAGTTATTGGAGATGATACTCCAGCGATTTGCATCACGAGAGTTTAATCCCGCACGCTTTGAGAGCATAAAAGCGCAGTTAATGAGAGGTTGGCGTAACTCGGCGAAAGATCGCCCGATTTCACAGCTATTCAATGCCATGACGGGCATTTTACAGCCAAATAATCCACCAAACTCTGTGTTACTTGATGCACTAGAAACCATCACGGTCGATGAGCTACCTAGTTTTGTACAAGCGATATTATCTGAGCTGCACATCGATATGTTCGTGTATGGCGATTGGCACAAGCAAGGTGCATACGACATCGCCACCACGCTCAAAGATGCACTTCGTATCCACAATCAAAAATACGAAGAGAGTTTGCGACCTTTGGTCATGCTTGGGCGTAATGGCAGCTTCCAAAAAGAAGTGTTTTGCGATCAAGATGACTCTGCGATTGTGGTCTATTACCAATGTGAAGATATCAATCCACGTAGCATCGCACTCTACTCTCTGGCCAATCATTTGATGTCAGCGACCTTCTTCCATGAAATCCGAACTAAACAACAACTCGGTTATATGGTCGGCACCGGTAACATGCCTCTCAATCGCCACCCAGGGATAGTGCTTTATGTACAATCCCCAAATGCGGCACCAAGCGATCTTATTCGCTCTATCGATGAGTTTTTGAATGCGGTCTACATGGTGCTGCTTGAGCTCAATGACTATCAATGGCACAGCAGCAAGAAAGGGCTCTGGAATCAGATTGCGACTCCAGATACCACGTTACGCGGCCGCGCTCAGCGATTGTGGATTGCCATAGGCAATAAAGACACCAGCTTTAGTCAGCGAGAGAAAGTGCTTGAAGAGCTCAAATCATTAACACGCGCCGATATGATTCGCTTCGTTGTCAATGAGCTGAAACCGCGCACTGCAAATCGTTTGATTATGCATAGCCAAGGCAAAGCACATGTCGATGCCGAAAAACTTGAGTTAGGACTTGAAATAGGCTCGATTGAAGAGTTTCAATTAAGACCAAAAGACACCGATTTAGGATAAAAAACACCCCCTCTGTTGAGGGGGTGAATGTTTGTAGACCCTAAGTTTTCTGTGTGACGCTCTCTAGATTACTTATAAAAGTTCTCTTCTAGGCCTGCTCTCGTCACGAGTCCATCACAAGGTGCAAAGCGGTCACCGTATTTCTGAGCATGCTCATTCATTAAGTCGACGACTTTTTTGATACCCAAAGAGTCCATGTAACGGAATGGGCCACCCAAGAATGGCGGGAAACCGATGCCGAAGATGGCACCAATGTCACCGTCACGAGGGCTGCGAATAATACCTTCATCTAAACAGCGTACCGCCTCATTAAGCATTGGCAGCACACAGCGGATCGCGATATCTTTTTCTGACATTGTCGCTTCAGGCTTAAGACCTAACACGCTATACACCGAGCTATCAACGGTCTTCTTCTTGCCTTTATAGGTATAGAAACCTTTGCCCGATTTACGTCCTTTTCGGCCATCGTTAAGCAGCTTGTCAAAGACATCAGGGCCTTGGAATCGCTCACCCAATTCATTAACCAAAATCGGCATGATCTTAGCGCCAATATCCACACCAACTTCATCAAGCAGGGTGATCGGGCCAACAGGGAAACCGAAGTCTAACAATGCTCTATCCAAAGACTCAATCGGTTCGTTCGCAAGCAGCACATTCGCAGACTCATTCATATACGGCGCTAGAATACGGTTTACATAGAAACCCGCTTGGTCTTTCACCACAATAGGTGTCTTACCTTGCTTTCTTGCAAACTGAACCATAGTAGCGATGGTCTCTTCAGACGTCGTTTCATGCGGAATGACTTCCACAAGTGGCATTTTATCTGCAGGGCTGAAATAGTGCAGACCCACCACGTTTTCAGGGCGCTCCGCTTTTTCTGCAATCTGTGCGATTGGAATCGATGACGTGTTAGTCGCAAAAATAGTGGTTGGCTTCGCGTGCGTTTCCACATCATTCACCATTTGCTGTTTTAGACCTAAGTCTTCAAACACGGCTTCAACCACTACGTCCGCTTTATCGAATCCGGTAAAGTCGGTGCCACCTGCCATTTGCAGCATTTGCGCTTGCAAATCTGCTTTAGAAATAATGCGGCGCTTGCGCTTTTTCTCTAATAGCTTGAAGTTGTAACCCAGCGCGTTGACGATACCATCATTAGACACATCTTTAATTCGCACTGGCACTTTAGCTTTGCTGACTGTGACATGAGTAATACCCGCCCCCATTAAACCGCCACCAAGGACTACAGCGTTATTTACCGTGTTTGGCTTAGCATCACTACCAAATTCTTTCTTCATTTCAGTGGTTGCAAAGAAGATAGAACGCAGCGCTTTTGACTCAGACGTCATGACGAGCTCACCGAAACGCTTAGCTTCGTTTTCTAGCCCTTTCTTCATGCCTTTCTCGAGACCATAACGAATCACATCCAAAATAGCGTCTGCTGCTGGATAATTGCCGCGGGTTTTTTCGTTAGTCTTTTTCGCTGCCTGATCAAAAATCACCTTGCGGCCAAGGCCAGTACCCGCCATTAACACTTCTTTCTTGCTCAGTTTCTTGGCTTTGCGTTTTTTGCCTTTTTCCAAAAACTGTTTAGCCACATCTAGCAGAATAGTCTTCGGTACACTCGCATCAACCACGCCAAGCTTTTTGGCTTTTTTAGCGCGAAGCTGTTTACCCGTTAAGATGAGATCTAATGATGGCAGCAAACCAATCAAACGTGGCAATCGCTGAGTACCGCCAGATCCAGGCAATAATCCAAGCTGCACTTCTGGTAAGCCGAGCTTAGTAATACCAGCATCACTACAGACTCGGTAGTCACACGCCAGCGCCAGCTCAAGCCCACCACCTAGACAAGGTCCGTGTATCGCCGAAACAACTGGGAAGGGCAAATCTGAAAGCTGCTGGAACATCTCTTGTCCTTTAGCTGCTAAAGACTGAGCTTCTTCAGCTGAAGTACAAGCATCAAGCATTCTTACGTCGGCACCAGCGATGAAGTTATCCGGTTTAAGCGAGTGGACTATCAGTCCTTTTAACTCAGATTTTTTCTGCTCTAACTCTTCAAACAGCTGCGCCATCTCTTCCGCAAACGCAGCTTGTAACGTATTCATTTTTTCGCCTGGCACATCGATGCCAAGCCATGCGATGTTCTGCTCATCTACTGAAAGATGAAAGGCTTTTTGTTCACTCATTATTCTACCTCCAGAACCATTGCTGCACCCAAGCCACCTGCTGCACACGCAGTATTAAGAGCAAGCCCTCCCCCGCGTCGCTTCAGTTCATTCAAGGTTTGCGTAATCATTCGCGCACCAGTGGCAGCGAACGGGTGACCGTAAGCAAGGGAGCCACCAAGAACGTTGAACTTATCCATGTCAATTTCACCGATCGCTTGAGAGCGACCCAATTTTTCTTGAGCGAACTTCTCGCTGGCAAACATCTTCACATTAGAGAGCGCTTGCGCCGCAAAGGCTTCGTGCATATCAATCAGCGTTAGGTCGGACAAAGAGATACCCGCGCGATCTAGCGCCATCGGTGTGGCATAGGAAGGCCCCATCAACATATCTTCACGCACACCAATTGCTGAGAAGGCGTAAGAACGGATATAGCCTTTGATTTCAAGCCCAAGCTCTTTCGCTCGCCCTTCACGCATCAACATAATCGCGGCTGCGCCATCCGTTAGCGGCGTACTGTTTGCTGCTGTAACGCTGCCATATTGTCTATCAAATGCTGGACGCAGTTTGCTGTAGCTAGAAAGTTCAGAGTCGTGGCGGATGTTGTTGTCTTCATCCAAGCTCTTCTTATAAGGCTCTGGAAACGCCGACATGACTTCGTCGCGCACTTTACCTTCTTTCCATGCCTGAGAGGCGAGAGTGTGAGAGCGGTGAGCAAGCCCGTCTTGTTCTAAGCGAGTAATACCATGCGACTTAGCCATTTGCTCGGCGGTTTGCCCCATAGAAAGGCCTGTTGAATACTCTGCGACGGCAGGTGGCACTGGCATCAAATCTTTAAACGATAGTTTTTTAAGAATATTGAGTTTTTGACCGACCGTTTTTGTTTTACTCAGAGCTAATAGGTTGGCAGCAAGTTTCTTGGATACGCCAATTGGTAGCACGGAAGATGAGTCTGCTCCACCAGCGATACCGGCGTCTATCGTCCCTGCCATGATACTTTCACAAACGTTGGCAGCGGCTTGGAAGCTCGTCGCACAAGCGCGAGTTACACTGTAGGCATCAGTATTAATGTCCATTCCAGTGCCCAGTACAATTTCACGAGCAATATTTGGCGCTTCTGGCATTTGCACTACTTGACCAAACACCACTTGGTCGATCAACTTAGGATCAATATTGGTGCGAGCCATCATTTCGGCTACGACCATTTTTCCTAAGTCCACCGCTGGTACTTGACTAAATTCGGTACTTTGGCGGGCAAAAGGGGTACGAAGCCCCGCCACAACAGCAATTCGCTCACCGTTTCTAGTGGTGAGATCGATTTTCCCCACGTCCTTACTGCTCATAGTTTCTCCTTCCTAAAGAGGTCTGACCACACGCATTGTAACGAGATTGTTAAGGATTTAAAACAACCGTTTGACAAATATCACTGGTTTTATTGAATAACGTGATAGGGTCGACCAAAATGGAATATGAGAAATGCGTTAAGTCGGCAACAATATGGTGTGGGAAAACAAGAAGATATCGGCAGGATTTCAGGCAAAAAAAAACCACACAGATAATTTGTGTGGTTGGAATCTCTAAAGCAATTAACTTGCGCCAATTGAAAATAATCAGTTTCCTGATTAGGAGAAAGTAAAGTCAGCCTTCAAAAGGAAGTGTCATCTTGCTCAACATGTTAGTCCCGAAAGACCAACGAGATGACAGGTTCACTATAACTGCTCCACAGGTCGGAATTTTGAACTAGATCAATTTTGTGTGACTTTACTGACACTGCAGAACAAAAAACACGGTTCACAGAGCGAAAATGGGGGCTCCTGTGTCATTAATTAAAAATTTTGGAAATAAATTCTCCAAACGTCCGGTCAACTCGGATATGGACAGACAAAGAAAATACGAAGCACTGGTGCGTGCTTATCATCGCGACCTTTTCCGATACGCGTATTGGCTATGCAAAGACAAGCCTATCGCGGAGGATTTGGTTCAGGAAACTTGCCTTCGAGCTTGGAAGTCGTTAGACAGCTTGCAAGATGAAAAGGCAGCAAAATCGTGGCTAATCACAATTCTACGTAGAGAAAACGCAAGACGTTTTGAGCGTAAACAGTTCGACCTTGTGGATATTGATGACTACGGAAATGATGCCAAAGTTTCTGATGATCCTCACCACCAACAGGAGTGGCTTCAAGCACAGATAATGAAACTCGACGTCGAGTATCGCGAACCTCTCTTTCTGCAAGTCGTCGGTGGCTTTAGTGGTGAGGAGATTGGCAACATACTCGACTTAAACAAGAATACCGTTATGACTCGATTATTTAGAGCTCGGAACCAGCTTAAAGAGATGCTTGAGTCTGAGGATGCACATAGGGGGCAACAAAATGGATGAGTTAGAATTCCGTCGTCGCGTTATGTCCGATCCTA
The DNA here is from genome assembly GCF_052879755.1 of Vibrio sp. DNB22_10_4. NCBI lineage: Bacteria > Pseudomonadati > Pseudomonadota > Gammaproteobacteria > Vibrionales > Vibrionaceae > Vibrio > Vibrio sp. DNB22_10_4. The sequence goes on from NZ_JBNNXW010000002.1 coordinate 29,781, forward strand.
AGGCAAGAGATCCGGAGCTGTTGGAGGCGACCAAAAACAGTGAGGCTAACGCCAAATACCTGGATGACATTCTAGGCCTAGATGCGCGTATCGAACAGGCAATGAAAGTTGACGTGCCTGACGATCTTGCCGATCGAATTTTGTTCAACCAGCCACCGGAAAATAATGTCGTTAAGGTTAGCTTTAGCAAAAAAGCGCTATCATTGGCTGCTTCTGTGATGTTTGCGTTTGGTTTGCTTGTTGGTCAAATTAACTGGGGTAATGTTGTCGTGTCTGACGCGCAAGCATCACTGCCAGAAATGGCCATGGAGCACTTCAACGCTGAGAAAAGCTTTATTGACTCTTTGGATGAAAATCCCTCAAAAGAGCAAATCAACGCCAAGCTATTGCCGTTTGCCTATCAGTTGGGACAAAGCTTTCCGTATCATGTGTTTTACATTAATCATTGTGGTTTTGGTGATTCAAATGCAATGCACATCGTGTTTGAAGGCGAGAAAGGCAAAGTCACTATGTTTCTCACAGGTATTGCCACTGACCAAGTGGAAAACTTCGATAAAGATGGCATGGCAGGCATGGTTAAGCCAATGGGCGACAGTAGCTTTGTCCTCGTTGGTGAAGAAGGCGAAGATCTAGCGAAAATCGGCGAAACAATCAAAAAAGTCATGAATCCTGCGTAGAAATGTTGACTTAATAAGGCTTATCCTTTTCGGGTAAGCTTTTTTTGTACCCTCACTCAAATTTAGAGCACCAACTCTAATAATCCGCATATTCGATGCATTTACTGCCAGTTAGTCGTCATTTATATACTTTTTACGTCATTTTTATTACTGGTCAGATTTCTAATGTCTATACTAGCGATTAGGATCAGCCCCGAATTGAGTTTTAACTCAATTTACACTAACGCCCATAAGAGGCGATTACAAAAAAGGATGTATACTAAATGACTACTTCGCGTCTGTATAAAAAAACACTATTAGCAGTGGCAGTCTCGTCACTCACTTTCGCCTCCCAACAAGCAGCAGCCGCTGGTTTCCAGCTCAACTCTCAATCTGCAACCGGTCTAGGCCGTGCGTTTGCAGGTGATGCTGTTATTGCCGACAACGCGTCGGTAATGTCACGTAATGCTGCGGCTATGACTTTGTTTGATTCTCACCAGTTTTCTGGTGGTGTGAACTACATTAAGACAAGTATTGATGTTAAAGATGTAAACTACAGCCCAATTCCTGGCGTACTACCAACTCAAAATTTAGGTAGCACCAACAACTCTAGTGGTACTCCAGTTCCTAATATTTACTATATCCATAAGGTAAATGACCGTTTGGCTCTAGGTGCAGGCATCTATTCAAACTTTGGTACAAACAACGAGTTTGACTCAAACTTTGGTGCAGGTACCGGTGGTGCTATTGACTCTGATGGTGACGGTATCCCAGATACTCCTTATCCAGATGCGTCTGTTTTTGGCGGTACTACTAAAATTGCTAGTGTGAACTACACCCTAAACGCAGCTTATCGACTTAACGACCAATGGAGCATTGGTGGTGGTATTGACATTGTCAGTGGTTCAGGCGAGTTAAAGCGTGATTTTTACGCGAATCAAGTTAATGCTGTTGATATTGATGTATCAGGCACAGGTATTGGTTTCAACTTGGGTACTGTCTATGAGCTAGACGAGAATAACCGCTTTGGCTTTGCTTATCACTACAGTCCAGAAATCGAAGCTGGTGGTACACTCAAATTAGGTGGCGTTGATACTGGTGAAAAACTGAAGCTTCCTCTACCAAGTATGGCGGAATTCTCTGGTTACCATAAGATCTCAGACACTAAGTTTGCAGTTCACTATAGCCTACAGTGGATTGGCTGGAGTGTATTCGACAAAGTAGAAACCACTGGTGGTACAACAATCAAAGACTACGAGTGGAAAGATGGTTACCACGTAGCGATTGGTGGTACATATTACCTAAACGACGCTTGGACATTACGTGCTGGTTACATGCACGATACGGCAGCACAAGACAAGCTAACCTCTATTTCGGTTCCTGATTCAAACCGTAATTGGTTCTCTGCAGGTGTTGGTTACAACTTCAACAAGCACCATGTAGTTGATTTTGGTTTTACTTACCTAATGGGTGAAGATGTTAATGTTCAAGAGACTCAGGTCCCTGGTATTACACAGCTAACTGCAACAACTAAAGCTAACGCAATCCTAGCTGGTATTCAATACAGCTACAGCTTTTAAGCGCTAGCTAGTCATACCTCAAAAGGGTCGATAATTCGACCCTTTTTGCTTTTCTGTACCTACTCTCACCTTCCCTCCTTACAGCTGTACGCTCAAACTTTACAACATCTCGATAACAACCAGAATATTCACCTAATATATATAACTCACCGATAGATAATCTTGAATGTGCACTTTTAGCCACAAAATAGTTTTAAAGTCATTACTCTAAAAATAGAATCTGCGCTCTAAACGCAATTAATTTGAGCGAACAATAATGATAAATACCAAATACTCTCCCCTTGCTATTGCAGTGGTATTGGGAACACTAGCGTCTACGACTGCGTCTGCAGCAGGCTTTCAACTTGCTGAGTACTCTGCTACTGGCCTAGGCCGAGCTTACGCTGGTGAAGCCGCAATGGCGGATAACGCCGGTGCACAGTGGCGTAACCCTGCAATGCTTACCTACCTAGAAGGTACACAAATTTCCGGCGGTGTGTTGTACGTTGAGCCTAATATTGATGTTAAAGGTACAGCAACGATTTTTGGCCAACCTGTATACACCGAAGCAAAAGATATTGCTCACAGTGCACCAGTACCAAACCTTTATATTTCCCACCAAATTAACGACAAATGGTTCGCAGGTTTAGCTCTAAGCTCAAACTATGGCATGGAGACCGAGTTAGACAGCGAGTTCAAAGCAACTCAATATGGTAATGAAGCGAAGATCATGACCGTTGAAGCCGTGGCAAACCTTGGTTACCAGATAAATGATGCATTCAGTGTTGGTGGTGGTATTCGTTTTGTAACTGGTGAAGGTAAGATTGGCGCAACGGCACCTTTCACACTTCCTACATCAGAAACTACAGCGATTCAAAAAGGCTCATACCTTAAATATGTCGAAGGCACTGACAGCTCATGGGGCTATGTTCTTGGTGCCGCATGGCAAATCAACGATAACCATCGCCTCGGTTTTGCCTACAAATCAGAAGTCATGATGGATTTTGACGGATACGGCGAAGGCGAAGTCTTCCACTTTCAAGGTCGTCGCGACGGCAAGCTTAGCGTAGCACTACCTGCAACCGCAGAAATTGCCTCTTTCCACCAACTAACAGACCAATGGGCGATGCACGCAAGCATTAACTGGACCCAGTGGAGCAGCTTTGAAAAACTAGAAGCTGAGTTTGTTGATGGCGTCACTTCTCCAATCAAGAACGAAAACTGGAAAGACAGCTACCGCTTTGCATTGGGTACAACCTATCAGTTGAACAGCAAACTTGCGCTGCGTGGTGGTGTCGCCTACGACATGTCTGCGGTTGACGACAAATACCGTACTACAACGATTCCAGAGACTGACCGTACTTGGCTTAGTGCAGGTGTTAGCTACGCCTTTACTAAGCAATTTACTTTGGATGGCGGTCTGACCTACATCATGGCTCGCGACGCGTCTATTGTTGAACCACGTGATAAGCTTGATGAAAGCGCGGCCGTGTTTGGCACGTTTGAAGGTGAAATCTCAGGTGATGTTTGGATTGCGGGTATTCAAGCGAACTACCGCTTCTAGGTTCCAACAATCATCCTAAGAAAAACGTCACTCAATTGAGTGACGTTTTTTTATCTCTATTTGCTAAAAACTAGTCGTCAAAGCTACTCATCAAAGCTATCCAAGTAGTCATCGATATACGCTTCTTGCTCTTCATCGACCTCATCACTCACGACTTCAGCATTGTAGTTCTGGCGCTGAATATAGATATCACGAGTCAGTGCATATGGATCCGGTGAGCGTTCCAACGTTGCCTCTTGAGACACAACGAGCGCACGTTTCTCCATACCTTCTAACGCCCATTTGCCAAGGCTTGCCCAGAAATTGAGGAATGAAATAGGTGGGTAAAGACCATCAACTACGTCAGCACCCTCACGCAAGGTAATCGGCCCATAACCGGGTACCATGAAGTAAGGACCGGTGCCTACACCGTAGTGACCAATGGCATCACCAAACTCTTTCTTGTCGTGTTTTTCTATACCTGCAGCCGAAGCGATATCAATAAAGCCTAACAAACCAAGCGTACTGTTAATCCAAAAACGGTTGAAATGATCGAATGCTTTTGAGCCATTGCCCATCACCGCATTGTTCACAACACTAAATGGTTCATCTAAGTTGGCAAGGAAGTTACTCACACCTGAACGTACAGGAACAGGCGTGTAATTCACGTAAGCAAGTGATACGGGTCTGACGAAGTACGGGTCTAGATAGTCATAGTTGAAGGTAAACATCACTCGGTTGAAACCTTCAAACGGGTCATAAACATCGGTGCCTACTGACGTGTCGCTATTAAGGTCGACGCTACTTTGGGAAGCCTCAACACTGTATTCATTCACTGCGTCTTTTGGCACATTAGTATTCTCTACCGATGCGTCAGTAGATTGAGACACGATAGGAGTAGCCGTTGCTTCCTGAGTAGAAGGAACTTGATTGTCTTTTGGTGCTGAAGAGCAGCCAAATAGAAATACGCTAGATACAAAAACGGCAAAAAGCGTAGACTTTTTGCCGGTTATTGCTGATTGCATAACCTCATCCATAAGCCAGTACAATCTGCGTCTGATATGTTAACTATTTTTCTATTTACTTGATAAGTAAGTAATTAACGTCAGATTGTATTAATAACCACTATGGATGAGTATAGCGGCATGCGACCGTCCAAGCTAGTTAAAGCAACAAGTTGGACACATTTTATTTAATCACACGCCATAGTTTGTTGATTAGTACTGCTGGTCAATAACAAGCTCTACAGTATCACCAAGTGCGGCAGGCTGGCTTTCACCAAACCAATCGCCATCTCGTGTTGCAACATTCCCATCACTGTCAATACGGGCTCTAACAATCAAACCATCAAGGCTAGATAACTTACGACCTTGCATCATGCTGTTGTTGTCATCCAGTACTACTGTGCGAGGGAATGTTCCTAGCGGGTAACGAGCTGCCGCTACTGGCATTGGAGAGCCATCAGCTGGGTGCACAGACACAATCAGCGCAGCATCTTGAGGAAGGCTCACGTCTGATGACACGGTAATCGTGACAGCGACAGATTTGCCTTCAACAATTGGCTCACCCATTTTGGCTTGCGCATTTTCAATACTGCGAGTCAACATTTCATAACGGCTATCATCAGGACCAATCATACGTTGCATAACAGACCAATAACGAACCGCGGCTGGGTAATCCTGACGCTCAAAAGCATCAAATGCGAGAAGAGAAAGGACGCGTAGATCAACATACTCTTCTTTCAACAAGCTGTTCAAAAGGCCTCGAGCCTGATTCTGCTCTAATTCGTCTTGTGACATCATCAAAGCCTGCGCATAACCCAGCTTCACATCTGCATCATTTGGCTCAAGACGGTAGGCTTTTTCCATTGCATCTGTCGCTGTTGTCACGTCGCGGTTAGCAAGTGCAATACGACCAAGTAACAACCAACCGGTTGAATCATCAGGCTGATAATGCAGACGAGTACGAAGCGCTAACGTTAGGTCTTGCATCTCGTCTTCTGTCATTGGCTCAGCTGACTCACCCATCAAACGCTTAGAAAGTTCTGGCAAACGACCAGATACTTCTTGCCAATCCTGAACTTTACCAGCACCACCGAAATGCATGTACAACCCGTAAGTCATGACGACAACCAGCACCACTGAAGGCACAAGAATCGTCATTGGCGATAAAGAAGTTTTCTTTGTCTCCGCTTGATTTGGAATGTCATCAAGCAGTGACTGCTTAAGATCGTCAATCAGATCTTGCTGGTTTTCTACCAAACCTTCGTTAGTTTCTTCTTCGAGCTCGGTCAGGCGATCTTTATAGAATGCCTTGTTTAGCTCGTCACGAAGTTGGTCATCATTATTGGCTTTCTTACTGTTTAGCGTCATAGCCAATAGCACAATAGCAACGACGACAAGAACGACAGTTGATATCCAAAATAGTGTCATTACTGCTTATCTCCAGTCTCTTTGTCATCGAGTAAAGCCTTTAGCTTGGCTTCTTTGTCATCGCTCCACTGCTCACTTTTCTGGGCTTTCTGAATGCGATTGTTGCGGCTTCGTACCACAATTAATCCAAAGCCAAGCACGATAACAAACAGCGGCCCAAGCCAAAGTATCGACGTTGCGAGCGTTAATGGCGGGTTATAGGTTACAAAGTTACCGTAACGAGCAATCATGTAATCAACGATTTCTTGCTTCGATTTGCCCTCTTTAGTCATCTCATACACTTTCTGACGCAAATCTTGCGCGAGTTCAGCGTTTGAGTCACCAATCGTGTTGTTCTGACACTTAGGGCACCGCAATGTGTGGCTCAGTTCTTTAAACTGATTCTCTTGCTCTAGCGAATCAAATTCATGAATCTCAATTGTAGCGTTTACCGCAAATGCCAAGACTAAGCTTGAGGCCAGCGCAACTAACCATTTTTTCATTGCTTCGCCTCCTCTAGCATCTGCTGATACAGCGGCTGAAGTTTTTCACTCCAGTTTTGCGAATTAACATCACCTACATGGCGATAACGAATGACACCGTTCGCATCGATGAGAAACGTCTCTGGTGCTCCATATACGCCAAGATCCAGTCCAAGCATACCGTCACCATCAAAAAGACTGATTAGGTATGGGTTACCAAGCTCGTTTAGCCACTGAACCGCTTTATTACGCTGGTCCTTGTAGTTAAGGCCAATGATTTTCACGCCATTTGCAGCAAGTTCATTGAGATATTGATGCTCGGCATAACAGGTTGGACACCAGGTCGCCCATACATTAAGTAGTAGAGGCTCACCTGTAAACACAGCTTGGTCATACAACTTGCCAGGTTCCGCCAAGTCTTCTAGACGAAACTGTGGTACTTGCTTGCCAATCAATACCGACTCTAATTTAGTTGGGTCATCACCGGCTTGGTTTCGACCTAACTGCACAGCGAAGACCGAAACTAGAATCAGAAAGGCAACTAACGGAATAAACAGAATTTTTTTATTCATTATGCCTCTCCTTGCGCTTTATCGGTTTTTCTAAAACGATAACGCTTGTCGCTGATTGCCAGCGCACCACCAATCGACATCATGATGGCACCAAACCAAATCCAACGTACGAATGGCTTGTGGTAGATACGCACTGCCCATGATTTACCGTCATCCAGTCGCTCACCCATCGCAATATAAAGGTCGCGCGTTACGCCGCGATCGATCGCCGCTTCCGTCATCATCGACTTCGCCGTGCGATAGAAACGTTTCTCAGCGTGCAAGGTGTTGATGTACTTACCATCTTTGGTAATTTCAAAGTCAGCAATGTAGCCGTCGTAGTTAGGGCCGTCTTTATCACGCACGCCTTGGAAGTAGAAGTTGTAATCGTAAACCTGATAGTTTTCACCAGGAGCCAAACGAACGTCACGCTCAATACTGTAAATTTGCACCATCGCAATACCGATAATACTTACAGCAAGACCAAGGTGACCAAGGATCATTGCCCAGTGACTGCGAGGTAGCTTCTTAACACCTTCAGCAAACGAGTGGCGATGAGTTGCACGCTCGTACAGCTCAAAGCCGTGCATCGTAATGATCCAAGAAGCCATCAGCCAACCAAGGAACGCCATTCCAGTGAAGTATTCAGCTAGGACTAACATCATCAGTGCAGAGAAGACCACTGAGATAATACCGGAGACGAGCATAGGTTTAGCTAGAGTCGATAGTTTGTCACGCTTCCAACGGATCAGCGGACCAATACCAAGTAGGAACGAAAACGGAATCATCAACCATGCAAACAGCATATCGAAGAAAGGCGCGCCGATAGATACTGAACCTAAACCAATTTGTTTGTGTACCAACGGTAACAAAGTACCAACCAATACGACAACCAACGCCGCCATCAACAGCACATTATTACCAAGCAACGCGTTTTCTCGCGACAGCAAATCAAAATTGCCGCGTGCACGCACTGAAGCGCCTTTCAAGGCAAATAACAACAGCGAACCACCGATGACAAATACCAAGAAGCCAAGGATGAACATACCGCGCGATGGATCAGAGGCGAACGCGTGAACGGATACCAAGATACCTGAGCGAACCAAGAAGGTACCTAACAGGCTCAAAGAGAACGCAGAGATCGCTAGCAATACCGTCCATGCTTTAAAAGTGCCGCGTTTTTCCGTCACGGCTAGTGAGTGCATCAATGCCGTACCCGCAAGCCAAGGCATGAAAGAGGCATTTTCTACTGGATCCCAGAACCACCAGCCGCCCCAGCCAAGTTCGTAATACGCCCACCAAGAGCCAAGCGCAATACCCATAGTTAGGAATACCCACGCCGCTGTCGTCCAAGGACGAGACCAACGTGCCCACGCCGTATCAAGACGACCTGACATGAGTGAGGCAATAGCAAACGAGAACGCAACAGAGAAACCTACGTAACCCATGTAGAGCATTGGTGGGTGGATGATCAATCCCGGGTCTTGCAATAACGGGTTGAGGTCACGGCCATCAACAGGGAAGAAAGGTAATGTTCTTAAGAATGGGTTCGAGGTAACAATAATGAACAGTAGGAAACCTACTGTGATCATACCCATCACCGCGAGCACACGAGCGACAGATTCTTGCGGCATACCGCGACTAAATGTCGCAACGGCAACTGTCCACGCTGCTTGGATTAACACCCACAGCAATAATGAACCTTCGTGTGCACCCCATACAGCGGTTAGGCGATAATACCAAGGCAACTGGGTATTCGAGTTATTCGCCACATATTGCAAAGTGAAATCATTAACGTAGAACGCCCACTCCAAGATAAGGAATGAAATAAGCAGCATGATGAACATACCCCAAGACAAAGGTCTTGCAGTATTCATCAGCATAGTGTTGTTTCGAGAGGCACCAAACAGCGGCAAGATACTCAACAGCACAGACAAACTGAGCGAGAGTATCAGCGCAAAGTGGCCGATTTCAGCAATCATAGACCGCTTCCTTGTTTTTGTTCTTCAGAGTATTCCAGTGGGGCGTGAGTTTTCTTCATCGCTTCAGCAATCTCAGGTGGCATGTATTCTTCATCGTGCTTAGCAAGAACTTCGAAAGCCTCGATTTTGGTCGGTTCAACCAGTACGCCTTGTGCCACAATGCCCTGCCCTTCACGGAACAAGTCCGGAAGAATGCCATCGTAGACTACCGTAACCTTCGGGCCGACATCGGCAAGGTCAAAACTCACACGCAGTGATTCAGAATCACGACTGACCGAACCCGCAACCACCATACCGCCGATTCGAAGACGCTGGCCGATTTCTGGTTTGCCGCCATTTTCTTTACCGTTCACCAATTCCGTTGGCGTGTAGAACAAATCCATGTTTTGGTTTAGCGCATAGAGAATCAACCCAACCGTCGCACTGATACCAACGAAAATGGCTAAAATAATGCCAAGCCTTTTCTTACGTCTTGGGGTCATAGTGTGTTCTCCATATTTTTCGCCGCGTCGATGCGCGCTTGTCTATCGACTTTGGCTTGTACATCTTTGAGCAATTTCTTGCCGCGTGACACGCTTGTCACCCAAAGAATCAACATAGCTAAGTAAGTAATACCGAAGGCACTCCACACATACGCCGCGTAGCCGCCCATGGCAAAAAAGTCGCTCAAGGATTCAAAGTGCATGGTGATTTACCCCTTCTGATTCGATTGCGCAGCCAAGGCAACCACCCATGGTCTGTGGCCTTCTTTACTGATGATTTCGTTACGCAGGCGGATCATCGTCAGCGCACCGAAGAAAAATGCAAAGCCAAAAATATTCAGTAGCAGCGGCCACAACATATCGTTGGAGATCGATGGCTTCGCAAATTTAGTAATGGTTGCGCCTTGGTGCAACGTGTTCCACCACTCCACTGAGAAGTGGATAATCGGCAAATTCACCACACCAACGATCGCGAGAATACCCGCCGCTTTAGCGGCCGTTTTTTGATCATCGAACGCATGGTAAAGTGCGATAACACCAAGGTATAAAAACAGTAAGATAAGCTCAGAGGTCAGGCGTGCATCCCACACCCACCATGCGCCCCACATAGGTTTACCCCAAACTGCGCCAGTGAGAAGCGCAATGAACGTAAACACTGCACCGATGGGTGCCATAGCCAGTGCCGCCATACTAGAGAGTTTCAACTGCCACACTAAGCCAACAAACGCGGCGATGGCCATCGACATGTACACACCCATCGACCAGATAGCCGAAGGTACATGAATATAAATGATCCTAAAGCTGTCGCCTTGCTGGTAATCCGCAGGCGCGTAAGCAAGCCCCCAAACGGTACCAATAGAAAGGCACAGCAATGCAAGGGTGGCAAACCAAGGCAGTAATTTGCCACACAGCTGATAAGTGGTTTCGGTTTTGGCGTAAGGATGAAGCCATTTCCACATAGTGTTTCTCACTCTTTGACGACATTTTTCCCATTGCTTTAAGCTGTGATATTCGCTTTGGACAATGATATTAGCGTTATTATATTAGTTGACGCTGACTCTCAAGGCTGCACTGATGGCAAAGGGAGTCAAGGTCATCGCGCCCACCAGCATGGCCGCGAGCAAAGCTAACTGACCATTATACGCAACCCCTAAGGAGGCAGCATCAATCGCTGATGTAGCAAATATTAGAATTGGGATGTAAAGCGGGAGCACCAGTAGACTCAGCAGCACTCCTCCTTTTTGCAGCCCTACAGTCAAGGCTACCCCAATAGCTCCAATAAAGCTCAGTGTTGGTGTTCCTACCAACAGGGTCAGCACCACCGCAATCCATGTATTGCTATCAAGAGACAACAAAATTGCCAGCAATGGGCTGATAATAATAAGCGGCAACCCCGTAAGTAGCCAGTGCGCGATGATCTTTGCCATCACTACTAATTGCAGTGGGATAGGCATCAGCATCATCTGCTCTAAAGAGCCATCTTGAAAATCATCTTTGAACAGTCGTTCTAAGGAAAGCAGCGCCGATAGCAGCGCAGCCACCCATACAATCCCTGCTGAAATTCGCGCTAGCAGATTAGGCTCTGGGCCGATACTAAGCGGAAACAGCGTGATCACTATGATAAAAAACCACAATGGGTTGAAAATATCCGCTTGGCGACGAAACGCAATCAGCAGTTCGCGGCGAACAATTTTCATCATGGAAGACAACATCATCGTTTAAGCTCCCAAGGTGATTTTTTTAAGTTTAGGGTTGTCACTAAACATATCTTGGTGCGTGGTAAGTAAAACTATCCCACCTTTGTTCGCATGCTCCAAAAACAAGTTTTCCAGTACCTTTACCCCTTGCTTATCAATCGCAGTCAGTGGCTCATCAAGGATCCACAACATTTGCTCACTTAACCACAACCTAGCCAACGCCACGCGTCGCTGCTGCCCCGCAGAAAGCTGAGCCACCGGCACGTCTTCACGTCCAGCGAGTCCAACTTGCGTTAGCGCAGTAAAAATTTGTTGGTCCGAAGTGAGAGGTGCGTGTATCGATTGATAAAATCTAAGGTTCTCAAACGCAGTGAGATCGCGCTTTACGCCAGTTTGATGGCCAAGAAACAGCAGTGATTGATGGAAGTCTTCTCGATTGGATTGGATAGACTCACCATTCCATTTGATGTCGCCTTCCTCTTTATCTCCCAATCCCGCTACGATGCGCATTAAGGTGGTTTTACCGGTCCCGTTGCGACCCTCAATCTGAACGAGATCACCGCCTTGTAACGAAAATGATAAATTTTCGAACAATATCCGCTCATCTCGAATCGCGGTTAAATTTGTAACTTCTAACATTCAATTAAACACTGGCTCGACTGGGCGTTCATCTTACCATAGCTACTTATGCGTGAAAGTGTAATGTTTAAATCGGCTTCACGAAACTTAGTAATAAACAATAAATTACTGTTCTCTAACTGAAACAACTACCCACAAAGTAGTATATTCCGACACAAAACTTCACATTCGGACGCATGATAGGATACCAGACTGCATTCAGTCGGCTAATTAGAAAGAGTAAAAGAGTGTTACGATTGTTATTGAGGTATTTTAAGGGCGTCAATTAGACATTAACGCCCTGTGAATAAACAGATCGTCTAGCGTGGTCGTTTTTGTGGTGGATAGTTCGTTGCCGCTCGGCGCGCAGGTTGTGCTCGCTCTTTGTGCAGCGGTGGTACTTTTTCTTTGCCAGCGATCTTTTTCTGTAAAGAAAGCATCAGCTCAGCTTCGGCTTTTGGGAGTTCGCACTCTTCAATAAGCTCGTTAATGTCGGCGCCCAAGCGTACCATCTTGTTAGCGCGAGTGTATAAGCGCCCATCGTTGTCGACGTTCTCAAGTTCAAGAATACGTTCGGTAAGGTGGACGATGATTTCCTCTTGTTCAGAAACCTTTTGGCCAAGCCCTACCAATACGGAGCGAACTTCAAGTAACTGCTTATTGCACTTCTCGACTTCCTTTTCTAACGATCGCTTCTGTTGTCGTGCATGTGCCTTGTGCATGTTTAAGCCACGATGCACTTTCACCAACCAAACGAAAAGGATAACGACAATCGCCACCCCTCCCCAAAGAAGAGGTGACGTTAAAGACACAGCGTCAAACATTATAGGTAAGCCATCTCATCCCACTCATCTTCAGAGAGCAGTTTATTGAGGTCAACAAGGATAAGCAGTTTGCCATCACGGTTACTTACACCTTGGATAAACTTAGCACTTTCATCGGTACCCACGCTTGGTGTGGTATCAATTTCTGACGAACGTAGGTAAACCACTTCCGCAACGCTATCAACCAAGATACCAATCACTTGGCGCTCAGACTCAATCACAATAATACGCGTGTTGTCTGTGATCTCACCTTGCATCAAACCAAAGCGTGAGCGAGTGTCGATAACCGTCACAACGTTACCACGCAGATTGATAATACCTAGCACGTAATCTGGTGCACCTGGTACTGGAGCGATTTCAGTGTAACGCAGCACTTCGCGTACTTGCATTACGTTGATGCCATAGGTTTCTTCTTCTAGTTGAAACGTAACCCACTGAAGAACTTCATCGTTTGATTGTTCTTTTCTTAGTTCAACATCCATCGTTTGAGACATAGTCTTCCTCTCAATTTCATTCTGATCAGCGACGCTCTACGTCGTTTGACATCAATTTATTCAATCACTGTACTGATTTAACATCTAATCCAGCGTTAAGCATATCTATTAGTTCAGACACATGAACCAGCGCACACATTTGCTGTTTCACCATGCCTGCAAGCCACGGCCGCTTACCTGCTTTCTCACGCCAGCGAACGGCAACAGGCTGAAGTTGTTCCGTGCCCTTAAGTTCTGTTGCAGCAAGTCCCCAGTTACTCTCACCGAGCATGACAATGTATTGATAGTCTTCTTTGTAACTATCATCTTTGAGCACATCCGGCATCACCCACATTGCTGTGTCGACGACATCAAGCTGGCTCTCTCGACTCGACTGTAAACCTAAGTACCAAGCAGGTCGCCCAATCAAATGACTTAACTCGCCCATTTGATGAATACCACCTAGCTCATCTAAAGGCACCGCAAACGTCATTCCGCCAACGTCAAAGTAGAGTACTTGAAAGCTCTCGGTACGTTCGTTGTTTACCCAAACGTGATCCGCACCACCGCCATTCGCGACGTCAGGTTGGGTTTCAACCGCTACACTTTCAGCCACTTCTATACTATCGGCGACTTCCACCGTCTCTTGAGCGTTGATTGATGACTGAAGATTATCAAGTTCATTCAGCTCAGGCGCAATGACAGTGTCAGCTTCTAATGCTTCAACATCCCAGCCTTGGATTTCACTCTCACTGGCTGCATCTACTGTCGGCTGTTCAAGGCTTGGCTCAGCTTGCGGTTCAATTTCAATGTCCACTTGCTGCTGAAGGCCGCTGAACAGTTTTTCCAGATGTTGCAAATCTGGCTGCTCCGCAAACGCTTCAAACTCCGCCTCCACCGACTGCTGCACATCTGGTGCGGCCTGTGTCATAAGAGGTGGCGTTGTATCATTCCAATCTGGCTCTGGCTCTGGCTCTGGCTCTGGCTCTGGCTCTGGCTCTGGCTCTGGCTCTGGCTCTGGCTCTGGCTCTGGCTCAACAGGAACATCTTCGAGCGCTTGCTCTTCGTCAAGCAGCAATTCGTCTTGTTCTAAACCAAGCAGCGACGCAAAGTAATCATCCAGCGCCTGCTCACTTGAGAGCGGCGCGGTATCAGCTTTCATCTTGCGCTAGCCTCTCCAAGTAAATCAGCAACTGTTTGTAGGCAAAGACACCTCGACTGCCCGCCGCAAAATGTGACGCAGGCAAATGCTTTAAACTGGCATCGCGAAATTTAGTGTCTATCGGTACTGCCGAGCTCCACACTTGCGATGGGTAATCTTGTTTAAGCTGAGTCAAGGTTTGCAGCGATGCGCGCGTACGTTTGTCGTACATGGTTGGCACTATGGTGACCTTAAACGGACGCTGACGCGACTTTTGCATAATCGCAAGTGTACGCACCATACGCTCTAAGCCTTTCATCGCTAAGAATTCTGTTTGGACCGGAATTAAGATGCGATCACTTGCCGCCAGCGCATTCACCATCATGACCCCAAGGATAGGTGGGCAATCAATCAACACGTAATCGTAGTCATCACGAATAGTCATTAGAGCACGTTTAAGGATAAGCCCCATACCACTACGATTACCCATCACTCGATCAAGCGTTGCCAGCGACATGTGAGCTGGCAAAATATCGATATTTTCGATGTTAGTGTTGTGGATTAACGGCTTAACTCGACTATCACTGAACTCTTTAAGCTGGAACAGATCAAACAAACTGTGTGATAGATGATCTGAGTCCATGCCTAAGTAAGTGGTCAATGAGGCATGAGGATCGGTATCGATAAGCAATACACGATTACCTTTCTGGCTCAAAAGCCCCGCCAACGTAACAGTGGTTGTCGTTTTACCGACACCGCCTTTTTGGTTAGCAACACTCCATACGATCATGTTACGACCTCTTCAACTCAACCAAAATGCGTTCGGCAATACGATCAAGAGGCAGATCTTCTGAAGATATCCCTGCCTTGGCGACTGCTTGTGGCATACCGTAAACCACGCAAGAGTCTTCATCTTGAGCCCATACCGTCGACCCAGCAGATTTCAGCATGCGTGCACCTTCTCGGCCATCAGCCCCCATTCCGGTCAGTACCATCGACAATACTTTGTCGTGGTAAATCTTGGCCGCCGAGCCAAAGGTAACATCAACACAAGGTTTGTAGTTCATGCGTTCACCGCCATCAAGAATGCGGATTTTCGCACTCCCAGGGCGCCCTTCGATCATCATTTGCATACCGCCAGGGGCAAGATAGGCCACACCTGGTTGCAGTACATCGCCATTCGCAGCCTCTTTCACCGTGATTTGGCAGAGCGAGTTTAGCCTAGCCGCGAATGCTGCGGTAAAAGTTGCTGGCATATGCTGGATCAGCAAAATCGGATGAGGGTAATTGGCTGGCAATTTAGTCAGGATTTTTTGCAGGGCAACAGGGCCGCCTGTCGACGTACCAATCGCCGTCAACTGATAGCTTTTGCCGCTACTGCGAAAACGCGCTGCAGGTGCCGCCGTTTTAGACGCTGATGCATCATCATTAGAGCGAGTGACTGCGGCTCTTGGCGCAGTGCTTGGCGTAGACATAGGTCGGCGCACCGCCGTGCGTCTCAATAACGCTCTGCGGCTAGCAATTTGCTGCACGCGCTGCTGCAGTAAGCTAACTGCTTCATCTTTATTTCGTGCAATGTCTTCAAACTTCTTAGGCAAGAAGTCCAACGCCCCGGCTTCTAGCGCATCCAGCGTGGCTTTTGCGCCTTCATGGGTCAATGAAGAAAACATCAAAATAGGGGTTGGCTGAGCGCTCATAATCTCACGGACAGCAGTGATGCCATCCATGACGGGCATCTCAATGTCCATAGTGATCACGTCAGGCTTTAGCGCCAGCGCTTTTTCTACCGCTTCTTTACCATTGATGGCCACGTCGATAACTTCCAGACGTGGCGCAGCATTGATAATGTCGCTGACTCGGCGACGGAAGAAACTAGAGTCATCTACAACTAATACTTTTAACGACATAGACTTCCTTATCAGATACGCGATGCTGCAGCGTACTGTTTAAGTAAGTCCGGCACGTCAAGAATAAGCGCAATATGGCCGTCACTGGTGATCGTTGCACCAGCCATACCTGGAGTACCTTGTAGCAAGCTATCGAGCGGCTTGATCACCACTTCCTCTTGACCAATCAAGGTATCAACAACAAAGCCAACACGCTGACTACCAATTTGAACAATCACGACGTGACCATGGCCGGTGCGCTGCTGAGCGCGACCCGCGTGTGGTGCTAACCAGTCTTGCAAATAGAATAGCGGGATAGACTTATCACGAACGATAATCGTCAACTGACCATCAACCACATTTGTGCGGCTTAGGTCCAAGTGGAAAATCTCATTCACACTTGCAAGTGGCAGTGCAAATGGGTTTTTACCAACACCCACCATCAAGGTCGGTAAGATCGCTAAAGTCAGTGGGACTTTAATAGTGATCTTGGTGCCTTTACCAAGCTCTGAATCGATATCGATTGAACCGTTTAGAGTGTTGATGGCGGTTTTCACCACGTCCATTCCTACACCACGGCCAGAAATATCAGAAATCTTCTCTTTGCTTGAGAAACCCGGCATAAAGATAAGGTTAAAGCACTCTTTATCCGTCAAGCGAGACGCAGCATCTTCATCCATCATTCCGCGTTTCACCGCAATGGCACGCAGTTTATCAGGATCCATACCGCCACCATCATCGATGATTGCGAGCTCAATATGGTCGCCTTCTTGCGATGCTGATAAGGTAATTTTACCGGTACGGGACTTGCCAGTAGATTCACGGACGTCTGGCATTTCAATGCCATGGTCAACCGAGTTGCGCACCAAGTGGATCAATGGATCCGCGAGTGCTTCGACTAGGTTTTTATCCAGATCGGTATCTTCGCCTTGCATCTCAAGTACGATGTCTTTGTTTAGGCTACGTGCTAAATCGCGAACCACGCGAGGGAAACGGCCAAACACCTTTTTAATCGGTTGCATACGGGTTTTCATTACCGCACCTTGCAAATCTGCGGTAACAACATCGAGATTCGAGACCGCTTTCGACATCTCTTCATCGTTGCTGTTAAGACCTAAGCTCACCAAACGATTACGAACCAATACCAATTCGCCTACCATGTTCATAATGGTATCTAGTGTTGACGTATCAACGCGTACACTTGCTTCTGCTTGTGGTTTCTTAGGCGCAACCGCCGTCGCTTTTTTCTCAGCCGGTAGTGATTTTTCACTGTTACCTACGCTGACAGGTGCAACAGTTGGTGCAGCAACAGGCTCTGCGACAGGTGCTGCAGGTTCAACTGGCTTAGTGTCAGCAGGTGCTTCGTTCATTGAAGCAGGCTTAGTCGCAGCATCTAGCTCATCAGGAGAGGGACCTTTACCTACACCATGCAGTTCATCTAACAACTTTTCGAACTCTTCGTCTGTCATCAAATCGCCGCCATCATTCGCAGAGCTAGCAGCGGGGGTTGGCGCTGGTTTAGACGGAGCAACTGGCGCTGGCTGAACACCATCCGCTGCAGATGGGCCTTTACCAACACCATGAAGCTCATCTAGAAGCTTTTCGAACTCGTCGTCGGTTATATCCGATGAAGGAAGATCGCTCGGCGCTGACGCGGGAGCTGGCGTTTCAACCACTGTCATGGTCGGTTTAGCGGTTGATTTCGTTGGACTGCAACCTTTACCATGAAGCTCATCCAATAAACGTTCAAATTCGTCTTGAGTAATATCATCAATCGAACCACTCGCGGAGATCTCCGCAGCTGGCGCTTCTGACACTACCTCAGGAACGGATTCTGGAACAACGTCGACGACTGGCGGCGGTGGAGGTGCTGCAGCTTCGTCAGCAGATTCTGGGCTACTTAAACGATGAAGCTCTTCAAGCAGAGCAGGATCGGCAGGATCAATCGGCTCCATATTTTGAACTGACTGGAACTGAACGTTTACCGTATCCAGCGCTTTTAACATGGTATCCATTAAGCTAGCATTCACCGAACGCTGTCCGTTACGTAATATATCGAACACGTTTTCTGCGCCATGGCAGGTATCAACCAGTTCGGTCAACGCCAAGAATCCGGCACCACCTTTCACGGTATGAAAGCCTCTAAAGATCGCGTTGAGCAGATCTTTATCTTCCGGGTTATTTTCTAGCTCAACAAGTTGCTCAGAAAGTAACTCTAGGATCTCCCCCGCTTCCACTAGGAAGTCCTGAAGGATCTCTTCATCTAATTCGTAGCTCATAGTCACCCCTAAAACCCAAGACTTGACAGTAAGTCATCAACTTCGTCTTGCGAAGCAACAGCATCGTCACGCTCATGAGGATTTATGATTGGTCCTTCAACGCCAGAGGTCGCTTGCTTTGGTTTTGTTGTTATTGGTTGTTGTTCGTCACTGAACACTTTCAAGATTTCTACCAAGCGCGTTTCCACTTCACTCACTAACGTGATGACGCGTCGGATGATCTGTCCAGTAAGGTCTTGAAAGTCCTGTGCCATAAGGATATTGGTCAGTTGAGTACGCAATTCGGTACTGTCCCCTTCCACCTGACTGAGTAAGTCATCAATGCGATGACACAGGTCTTTAAATTGCTGTAGCTCGAGCCTGCCATGCATCAGCTCGTTCCACTGAGGGCGTACCTGAGTTAAACACTCATGTAAACTGTCCGCCATTGGCAAACAGCGTTCCACCGCATCCATGGTTGTATTCGCTGAGACTTCGGTCTTATTGATGACGTATTCAAGGCGATCGCGCGCTTCTGGGATTTCGTCAGTAGCAATCTCGTTAAGACGAGTATCGTAACTGAATTCCGTCAGTGCATCGTGTAGGTCACGGGTTAGCGCACCAACTTCTTGAAGCACTTTGCGCTCGCTGCCACCTTGAATCATCATGACCAGCTCGTCCGCTTCTTGTTGCTTGCCTTGTTCTAACAAATCAACAAGTTGCTTAGCTTGTTCCAATGAAATCATTCTGATATAGCCGTCTGCTATTTATGGCGTCTTATAAACGCTCAAAGATTTTATCTAGTTTTTCTTTTAGTGTTGCCGCAGTGAAAGGCTTAACGATATAGCCGTTTACACCCGCTTGCGCCGCTTCAATAATTTGCTCACGCTTAGCTTCTGCAGTGATCATAAGAACAGGCAAATGCTTCAGCTCTTCGTCGGCACGAATATGGCGAAGCAGATCAATACCTTGCATGCCAGGCATGTTCCAGTCAGTCACCACAAAGTCGAAATCGCCTTTCTTGAGCATTGGCAAAGCCGTCAAACCATCGTCGGCTTCTAGCGTGTTGCTAAAACCCAAGTCGCGCAAAAGGTTTTTAACGATACGACGCATTGTTGAAAAATCGTCAACAATCAAGATTTTCATGTTTTTATTCAAAGTTGCCTCCACTGAAAGCAAAATCAGTGTTTATTAATTATTATCGGTCCAAGCGCTTAGCTTGGTGCGAAGACGCTGCATGGATTGACTTAGTATTTGGCTAACGCGCGATTCGCTGACGCCCAATACCTCACCTATCTCCTTCAAATTTAACTCTTCATCATAATACAGGGATAACGTCAACGCTTCACGCTCTGGGAGCGATTTTATTGATTCTATTAACGCTTCGCGAAATGCATCATCCGCGACACCCTGAAAAGGCGAGTTATCTTCTTCATCTGCAACAGATACAGAGTCTTCGGAAATGCCAAGATCTTCAATACCAACAAGTTTTGAGCAGTTAATGTCTGACAATGCCTTGTGATATTGTTCTAGGCTCATTCCTAAATGGTTGGCGACTTCCGTATCGGTCGGGTCACGATTAAGCTCCACCTCCAATACCGAAATCGCCTGCGAAATATCACGACTGTGCTTGTGTACCGAACGCGGCACCCAGTCACCTCGACGAATATCGTCTAGCATCGCACCTCGAATGCGAATGCCAGCGTAGGTCTCAAAGCTTGCACCTTTGCTACCATCATAATTTTTTTGTGCTTCAATCAAGCCGATCATTCCGGCCTGAATCAAGTCTTCTACCAACACGTTAGGTGGTAAACGCCCAATTAAATGGTGAGCGATTCGTTTCACCAATACTGAGTATTTCTCCAAGAAAGCTTGCTGACCACTCAAATTGGCATGCTGGTCATAGGTCAAAGCTTTATTCACCAAACGGTTCCTCTAATACTTCCGGTCTGTTGAGTAGTCTCTCGACAAAAAACTCCAAGTGGCCACTTGGTACTTTTGGTATTGGCCAAGTCAGCGCTTTGTTGGCTAGCGAGCTCATCGCCAATGCCGCCGGTGAACGTGGAAATGCATCCACAACAATTTTTTGTCTCTTCACCGCTTGTCGCACTTTATCATCTAATGGAATACAGGCGACTAACTCAAGGCTCACATTCAAGAATCGCTCTGTGACTAGTGTCAATTTTGTGAACAATTCTCGGCCTTCTCGGTAGCTACGAACCATGTTCGCCACCACTTTGAAGCGTTGCACTTGGTGCTCGCGGCTCAGCAATTTAATCAATGCATAGGCATCAGTGATCGACGTTGGTTCATCACAGACCACCACAACAACATCTTGTGCGGCGCGCGAGAAACTGACCACCATGTCAGAAATACCTGCTGCAGTATCCACCAGCAACACGTCCATTTCTTCTTCCAAGCTACCAAATGCACGGATAAGTCCCATGTGCTGTGCATGACTCAGTTCCGTCATGCTTTGGGTACCCGACGTCGCTGGAATGATTTTAATGCCGTGTGGGCCTTCAACGATAGCGTCTTTTAAATCGCACTCACCCGCCAGAACATGACCCAGATTTTTCTTAGGTCGGATGCCCAGCATGACATCGACATTAGCAAGACCTAAGTCGGCATCAAGTACCATCACTTTCTTGCCTTGGCGCGCCATGCAAATGGCCAAACCAAGCGTTACGTTGGATTTACCTACGCCGCCTTTGCCGCCGGTGACAGAGATAACTTTAGTTAAAGTTGGTTTAGTCAAACGTCTTAGGCCACTGGCCTGATCATGTATCATGTTATTTGTCATTTTCGCTTGCATCTAAACCCCCTCCATATCACTGTTCCAGAAGTGAGGTTCATTCTCTGTCGACTTCTCTAATAATTCGTTGGCTTTCGCGACCATGTATTTTGGCTGCGCGATCACGATGTCTTCCGGTACTCGCTGACCATTCGCAATGTAGGTCACCGGTAGTGCATTTTGGACAACGACACTAATAAACTCACCCAAACTCAATGACTCATCCAGCTTGGTCATAATACAACCAGATAGCGGAATGCGTCTAAAGTGATCCAGTGTCTCTTGCAGTACTTGTCGCTGCGCTGTAGCAGGCAAAACAAGGTAACTGTGAATCACTTCGCCACTCTCTTGCATCAGAGTGTCTAACTGTTCGGACAAACGCACATCGCGCTGACCCATACCGGCGGTATCTATCAACACCAAACGTCGATTTCTCAACTGATAGAGTACATCGGCCAATTCTTCAGAATCTTTAGCGACTCTTACCGGGCAACCCATAATGCGGCCATAAATCGACAGCTGTTCATGAGCACCGATACGATAAGTGTCTGTAGTCACCAAGGCGACATTGTCTGAGCCATACTCCATCGCCGCACGCGCAGCGAGTTTTGCCACAGTCGTGGTTTTACCGACACCTGTAGGACCGAGCAGCGCAACGATGCCACCTTTGCGTAGGATATCTTGCTTACTAACAACAATCTGATCGGAAACCAAAGACAGCAACGCTTTCCACGCTTTTTGTGGCGGTGTGTCTTCTGGAATATAGCAAGCAAGCTGGTCAGAAAGCTCAGGGGAGATCCCCATGCGCTCAAGGCGTTTAATCAACATGGCACGCAGCGGCTCACGGCGCTCAACTTCTTGCCACATTAATCCGGAAACTTGATGTTCGAGCAAACGACGGATCGAGGACATATCCTCTTTCATCGCTTCGAGCTCTTCACCAAACTTACCATCGCGGCCACTACTTGGTCTGCGCGTCTCACGAGCATTATCTAAATAGCCTTCGTCAGAGCGGTAAGAGGGACGAGCACTTTCTTGGCGGTCACGGAAAGCCGTCTCAGAACGGTTTTGCTGAGCATACTGCAAGCGGTCGCTGTTTTGATAGCCATCACTCACTGAACGAGAATCGCCGGCAGACTTACTGCGCTCCGACTGACGTTCAAGTAATGCTGAGAGTGAATCTGGTGGTGTATTCTTCGGCTTGCTTTGCTCGTTGTCGTTGCCGCGATAGTTTTTTAGCATATTCGCGAAACGATCGGTCATCGATGGTAGTGCGCTACTGGTCGGTGCGGCGCTGCTCTTTTGCAAGTTCACCACATCCTCTTTGAGGTCGCGACCATAGCTCGGCAAGGCCGAACGCGATGGCGCCGCTAGAGCATTGCTGCCCATTTGACGCTCTGGCTGCGCAGTATCGCCATCAATAGCAGCCACGATTTCTACGCCGCCCGCCACTTTTTTATTCGACATGATCACAGCATCGGCGCCAAGTTCTTCTTTAACTTGGAGCAGAGCTTGCCTCATGTCTCTGGCGAAAAATCGTTTAATTTTCAAGTGTTACATCCATTCAATGTGCAATGTCCGGCTCATCGGTGTTAAGACCGGCGACCAGTACTAAGGTTAATTACCTACGGCCTGCACGATTCTAATCTGTTTCTCATCAGGGATTTCTTGGTAAGACAAGACTCGCAAGTTCGGAATGGTATTTTTCACGAATTTAGCGAGCGTCGAACGCAATACACCCGATGTTAGCAGCACAGCTGCCTCTCCTTTTAGCTCTTGCTCTTGAGTCGCTTGTGTTAGCGAAGCTTGAAGTCTTTCGGCTAATCCAGGTTCAATGCCTGCGGATTCACCGCCAGACGCTTGCATAGTTTGATGCAAAATTTGTTCCAGCTCAGGTATCAGGGTAATCACTGGAAGCTCTGGCTCTATGCCGTTGATTTCCTGAACAATCAGGCGTTTCAGCGAGATACGAACCGCTGCCGTCAATACGTCAGGTTCTTGACTCTTGCCGGAGTATTCCGCCAAAGTTTGGACGATAGTACGGATATCACGGATAGGAATCGCCTCATGCAGCAAGTTCTGTAGAACCTTGACCACGGTACCCAGCGGCAATTGTTCTGGGACAAAATCTTCCACCAACTTCGGAGCGCTGCGACCAAGTACTTCCAGAAGGTTCTGCACTTCTTCGTGACCTAATAGTTGAGCGGCGTTGTTGGTCAAGAGCTGACTCAAATGAGTGGCAAGCACTGTGGATGAGTCTACGACGGTATAACCAAGCGCCTGGGCGTGTTCTCGCTGCGCTTCTTGAATCCACACCGCTTCTAGCCCAAATGCAGGGTCAATAGTTTGCTCACCATCAATCAGGCCATAAACTTGTCCAGGATTAATCGCGAGCTCCTGATCGGGGCGAATTTCGGCTTCTCCCACAGCGACCCCCATCAAGGTAATGCGATAAGAGTTAGGCGTCAGCTCTAAGTTATCGCGAATATGCACCGCAGGAATGAGAAAACCAAAGTCTTGGGAAAGCTTTTTACGAACACCCTTCACACGTTCAAGCAGTTCACCACCTTGGTCTCTGTCTACTAGTGGAATTAAACGATAGCCCACTTCAAGACCAATCACATCAACGGGCTGAACGTCATCCCAAGAGAGCTCTTTTGGCGGCGAAGCCGGGTCATTGCTGTTGGCACCCACCTCCGCCGGTAGGTTCTTCTCATCCGCTTTAGCTTGCTGTTTACGGTGCATCCAATAGGCGCCACCACCAGCCAACGCAGCCAAAAGTAGAAACGCAAAGTGTGGCATACCCGGCACAATACCCATCACACCCAAAATACCGGCGGTGATAGTCAATGCTTTCGGGTTATCAAAAAGCTGGAATACAACCTGCTCCCCCATGTCTTCGTCAGTATTTTGACGGGTCACCATGATAGCGGCAGCAATGGAAAGTAGTAGCGATGGGATTTGAGCAACCAAACCATCACCAATGGTCAGCAACGTGTAGATTTGCAGGGCTTCGGTAAAGCCGAGCGAGTGCTGCATCATACCAATGCTGAGACCCCCAACGATGTTGAGAAACAGGATCAAGATACCTGCAATGGCATCGCCCTTAACAAATTTGGATGCACCATCCATCGAGCCGTAGAAGTCAGCCTCTTTGGTCACTTCGAAACGGCGCAGGCGTGCTTGGTCTTGGTCAATGAGACCAGCGTTAAGGTCAGCATCGATCGCCATCTGTTTACCTGGTAGGGCATCGAGGGTAAAGCGAGCACTTACCTCTGAAATACGTCCCGCACCTTTGGTAACCACCATGAAGTTAATGATCATCAAAATCATAAACACCACGAGACCCACGGCGTAGTTACCACCGATAACCACGTTACCAAACGCTTCAATTACGTTACCGGCAGCGCTGCCCCCTTCATGACCATAGAGTAAAACCACACGAGTAGACGCCACGTTTAGCGCTAAACGCAACAGAGTGGCAATCAGCAGTACGGTTGGGAATGCGGCAAAATCGAGAGGACGACGGGTATAGACCGATACCAGCAAGACCACCATGGCCAATGCGATATTAAAGGTGAAGAACAAGTCGAGCAGAATTGCCGGGATCGGCAATACAATCATCGCAAGCGCGGCAAGCACCATAACCGGTGCACCGATAGCAGGTAGCGCTCGACGCGGAATGTTCGGCAACTTATCGGCAAAAGGTAACGTCAATTTCATTACGGATAGTTCACTGCTGGTCTCCACTTTCCTTGGAGACTCGGGTTGTTTCTTTTAATACAGACTAATGTGCAAGAATTACGCCACTAACGCGCGCCATTTTTTTGACATCACTAGTTTGCCACCCACGCTGGCAAAGTCGCATTAGTAACGCATGTCTTTCGGGATGGTGACCTGCTCATTTTGCAGCTTAGGCCGCTGTCCACCCTTTTTGCGATACTGCTTAAGCTGATACACATAAGCGAGAATTTGCGCCACCGCAGCAAACAGTCCATCAGGGATTTCTTGTTCCAGCTCTGTGGTGTGATAAAGCGAGCGAGCTAATGGCGGTGACGGGATAACATAAATATTGTGCTCTCTTGCCACTTCACGGATCTTCAGCGCCATGTGATCCACACCTTTTGCGACCACAATTGGCGCTTTGTCTTGGCCTTGTTTATAGCGAAGCGCTACGGAAAAGTGCTCAGGGTTAGTCACAATCACATCAGCTTGGGGCACTTCTGCCATCATGCGCCGTTGAGCGGCTTCCCGTTGCAACATACGAATACGCCCTTTCACCTCAGGTTTACCCTCGGTATCTTTGTATTCGTCTTTCACTTCTTGCTTAGTCATTTTCAGTTGGTTGGCGTGCTGCCAGATCTGAAACGGGATATCTATCGCTACCACAATGAGCAACGTCGTACTTATCAGCAAAATAAAGTTAAGCAAAATATCCAGTGCGTGGAAGATGTTCTGGGGATAGACCTCCATACTGAGCTGGAATAAGTCCGCTCGCGAGGCGTTAACCAAATAAAACGCCATCCCAGCAACGAGCGCGACTTTTAAAATCGACTTGATAAGCTCCACCCAGCTTTGCATCCCAAGCATTCGCTTCACACCGCTAAGTGGGTTCATTTTCGACAGCTTTGGCATCGCTGCTTCCGCTGAAAAACTAATGCCCCCGACGCCCGCGGCGCCGACAAGCGCAGCAACGAACAACACAACCAAGATAAGTGTCAGTGGTAGCAGCAAGCTCGACAGTGCACCGAGCACAACATCAAAGAGTTTGGTGGAGTCGTAGATTTCTTCTCGGGTTAAGGTGAATAACCTCGACATTGAACTAAACAATGCGCGCGCTAACCCTTCGCCAAACATCATCAGTGACAGCGAGCCAACAATCAGTACGGACACCGATGCTAGTTCTTTGGATCGCGCCACCTGTCCCTTTTCGCGAGCTTGTTTAAGCCGCTGGGGGGTGGCGTCTTCGGTACGTTCTTGGCCGTCGGATTCTGCCATGATTAGCCCTCCCCTAGCACGCGAGATCGATCAAGCGACACACCTGACCTTCTACTTGTAACCAATAGAGCTGATAGTGACTATACAGCCCCGCCATAATGTACCAACAGATCATCAAACCGATAAGTAGCGCAAACGCAAAACCGAGCGAGAAGATGTTAAGTTGTGGCGCTGCACGAGTCATAACACCAAAAGACAGGTTGACGGTCAACAGCGCGATAATACCGGCCAGCGCCATACTCAATGCGGTCTGAAACATAATGCCTAGCCACCCAGCCATTTCGCGAAAATCCGCGCTGGACAGATGTCCCGAGCCCACTGGCAAGGTCTTAAAACTCATCACCACCAGTTGAATCATCTTAAGATGGCCATCGGTCGCAAGGAAAAACATGGTAGTGAGAAATAGAAATAGCTGACCTAACACCGGCGTATTTTGACCGTTCGCAGGGTCAACCATAGAAGCAAAACCTAGGCTCGATTGCATACCTAATATCTGGCCGAGCATAACAAAGGTCTGCACCATAAATACCGTCACCATGCCCATCGCCGTACCGATAAGTATTTGCTCAGCGACAGTGAGGAAACCTTGAAACGACAACAACTCAATGGTTTGAGGAATGGCTGGTATCGAAGGCGACACCGCCAGCGTCAGCGCAAGCCCTAAGAACAATCGAATGCGAGGTGATACAAAGTTCGCCCCAGTAACGGACATCACCATCAACATGGCGGAAATACGCACATAAGGCCAAAAGAAGTTAGTTAGCCAATCAAGGACGTCACTCGCTGGGTATTCCATGCGGGCTTACCATAGTACCAATGGGAGACGCTCGATGATTTCATAAAAAAACTCCATCATCATCTGCGTGCCCCAATGGGCAAACGCCATCAGTGCCAAAATAGTGACAATCAATCTTGGCAAAAAACTTAACGTCTGCTCGTTAATCGAAGTCGCGGCTTGAAAGATAGCCACAACAAGACCGACTAAAAGGCTCGGCACTACGATGGCACAAACCAGCAGCAATACCAGCCACAGCGCATCTCTAAACAGTTCGACAAACATCTCAGGAGTCATAATGCTACTCCAGCTACAAGGCGAAACTGCCGGCCAAGGTGGAAAGAATCAGATTCCATCCATCCACCAGCACGAACAACATCAGTTTAAACGGCAAGGATACAATCATCGGTGACAGCATCATCATACCCATTGCCATCAAAATGGACGCCACGACCAAATCAATGATAAGAAATGGCAAAAACAGCATAAAGCCAATTTGGAAGGCTGTTTTCAGCTCCGAGGTAATAAAGGCCGGGATAAGCACCGCCATAGAAACGTCTTCTGGGTTCTGTGCGGTTGAACCAGACATTTCAACAAAGGTCTCTAAATCTTTGACGCGCGTTTGCTTTAGCATAAAGTCTTTGATGGGCGCTTGTGCTTGTTCAAAGGCTTGCTTGGCACTGATCTGCTCATTGAGGTAGGGCTGCACAGCTTGCTCGTTCACCTGATTGAGCACCGGGGACATAATAAAAAAGGTCAAGAATATGGCAATGCCAATGATCACCTGATTGGACGGCGTTTGCTGCAAACCCATTGCTTGGCGCAAGATGGACATCACCACAACAATTCGGGTGAAGGAGGTCATCAAAATCACCATAGCAGGCAAGAAGCCTAGCATGGTCATCAGTGCCAATATTTGTAGGTTGACCGAATAGTCTTCGCTGCCGTCTGGATTAGTCGTCATAGTAAATGCTGGAATACCAGGCCCCGTGCCAAAGGCACTGGATGTGGTTGCACCGGCTGCGCCTCGGTCGCTGCGCATTTCGCTGACGGTAACGCTGCTACTTGGAGCAGCAGAGCTTGAGATAGGCGTTGCTAACTCTTCTTCAGCAGCACTCACGCCAACAGAAAACAGTGGCGCAGCAATCAGCAATAAACAAACAACAACAAGTCGAATAGAGTTAGTCATTGTGAGTCTGCTTTTTCATGATTTTCGACAACTGACTAGCAAATGCAGGTTGAGAGACTTCACTCTCTTCAAGCGGCTTCTCAAGCTTTGAGATAAGTTGAATCGATTGTGAGGTAATGCCCACTAAAAACTGCTCTTCACCCGCTTCTACGATCGCGATGCGCTCTTTGGTACCAACAGGGATTTGGCGAACAATCTTAAGCCCTTGCTGATTGACCAAAGAGGGCACTTTCATGCGTTTTAACACCCATGCCAAACCCAAGATCACAGCAATCACTAATACGAGTGAGCCAAGCGTGGCAGCAAAATCAAACGGCGAACCGCCGTTAGCTGAAACTTCTGCCGCGGCATTCGCGATTCCAGAAGTCATAAACAGCGCCGCCCCTATTGTGGACAACCAATATCGATTCAATGTCATCAGCCTAATTCCATTCACTAAATTTGATTAGCGCAACTTCTTAATGCGCTCTGTTTGACTGATCACGTCCGTTAAACGAATACCAAACTTATCGTTTACCACAACCACTTCGCCGTGGGCAATCAAGGTGCCGTTGACCATGACATCGAGCGACTCACCTGCAATACGGTCAAGTTCAACCACCGAACCTTGGTTAAGTTGTAGCAGGTTACGAATACTGATCTGCGAACGCCCTACTTCCATCGAAATAGTGACCGGAATGTCCATAATGGTGTCGAGCTTACGACGCTCATCATCAGTAATTGGTGCAGGTGAATCTTCTAGCTCATCCAGTGGCGCCGCCAGAACTTCATCCACATCTACATCAGGCGCCATTGGATCTTCACCCAGTGCCGCTGCCCACTCGTCCGCTAATTTTTGGTCATCACTGATTGTCATTGGTTATCTCTACTTCTGTTATTCTGTTGCACCGCGCGCCTGCGCAGTTTGATTATTCTTGGTCTAAACCTTCAACGTGCTCAAGCTCTGCCATGATGTCTTTACCAAGGAAAGCTAGGTCAGTTTTCACTACATCTGGTCGGCGAATTTTCTCCGACACTTGCACTGCGACTTTCTCGCCAGTGCGCCCCATCTTCACTCGGAAAGTTGGCAAATCTTCGACAAACATAGTGGCGTTCTCAGGCATCTCGATTGGGATAATATCGCCTGCTTGCAGCTCCATAAGATCGCGCAGCGACACATCTTTCTCTAATAAGTTGACGCGAAAGTTAACCGGAACATCCATGATTTCTTCACGCAGCGCGCTGCTCCAGCGTACGTCGGTTTCCATCTTATCGGATTGGACACCCGCATCGAGCAGTTCACGAATGGGTTCCACCATGGAATAAGGCATGACAACGTGGAAGTCACCGCCACCACCATCGACTTCAATGTGGAAAGAACTCACCACAATAACCTCGGTCGGACTGACGATGTTCGCCATACTCGGGTTAACTTCTGAGTCTAAGTACTCAAACTCAACGCCCATCACCGGCGACCACGCTTCTTTGTAGTCCTCGAAGACCGTTTTCATTAACAGCTGAATGATACGGCGCTCGGTTGGCGTAAACTCACGACCTTCAATCTTGGCGTGGAAACGGCCGTCTCCACCGAAAAAGTTCTCAACTAAGATAAATACCAAACGTGCTTCCATGGTGATCAGTGCCGTACCTTTTAGTGGACGGAATCTCACCATGTTTAAGCTAGTCGGAACGTACAGAGTGTTTTGGTACTCACCAAATTTCATCATCTGAACGCCGTTAATCGACACTTCGGCTGTTTTGCGTAACATGTTAAACAAGCTGATGCGCATGTGGCGCGCAAAGCGCTCGTTAATCAGCTCAAGCGTTGGCATACGACCGCGAACAATGCGGTCTTGGGATGAGAAGTCAAAATGGACGACATCAGCCGGATCCTGACCCAGGTCGTCCTCTACCTCATCAACGTCGTCCACACCGTGCAGTAGCGCATCAATCTCATCTTGGCTTAATAAATCGGTCACAATGCACCTATTGGATTACAAAATCGGTAAATAACACACGCTCAACCACTGGTGAACCTACTACTTGGCTGAGGCTTGCTTGAACATCAGTGGTCGCCTGATCACGAAGCTCGACACGACCTGTCGAACTGCGCAGTTGCTCTACCGTCGCAGAGGCAAACGTTGAAAGTAGAGTGCTTTCAATCAATGGTGAATGGTAACGCGCTTGGCTCTCGTTATCTAAGCCACGCACCATAAGCTGAACTTTGATCTGCACCATACGATCGCGCTGCTTGCCAGATGCATTAAACACAAATGGCTGGGCGAGATTGACATAAGAAATCGGGTCAACAGGTACCGCAGCACCTCCAGAAGCACTTTGCGTAGGCGATGATGCGCTCACTGTGTCATCTGAGCTCAAAATCCAGTATGCGCCACCACCGACACCAAGTAGTACCACGACAGCGGCAACAATAATAATCAGCATCTTTTTGCTGTTGTTTTTTGCGGGTTGTAAACTTTCTTCAGCCATAACTCTTCAACTACTGCGTTACTTTGTTTTAGACATAGTCACTTCTACTTTATGCATCGTAATTTTTACTTTATGCATAGTAACTTATGCCATCATTATTCTGTTTTACTGCGACTTCAACGCTCGTGCCATTTTCAACACTGTCTACGTCACCGCTGCCATTTGATGCGCTATTCCCAGAGTCGCCCGTACCAGACCCATTTGACGCATGGCGCTGCTGCTGACCTTGCTGCTGTACGGACGTGTCCGCCAACTGAATCCCTTGCTGTGACAACATTTCACGCAGCCTTGGCATCGCCTGGTCAACCATATCGCGAGTCTGCTGGTTTTGAACGGTAAAGTGCACCGTTGCCGAATCGTTGTTAAGGCTCATGCGAATTTGCATGCGTCCTAACTCAGGTGGATCAAGACGAATATCGACGTGCTTTAAGTTCTTCGACATCATCATTTGTACACGCTCAGCAACCTGGTCACTGGCATTTTCTTTTGTCAGTACCATTGGTGATTGAACCGCAGAGGCGGCGGGCGTCTGCTGCTCAGCACGCAATTGCTGGGTCGCCGTTAATGCGCCTGTTGCTTGTAGCGCGGTGTCATTACCCAAACTAGCCGGATTTTGAGTTTTATTAGCGCCTTTAATTCCATTGATATTCGCCCCAGCCACTTGCGTGCCCATCGGCGAACCTAATTTGGTTGCATCGGTACCACCAAGCTCTTTACCACCCGCCATCATCGCTGCGGCAGCGGCCATTTCACCAGCGGGTTGGCTGGCAGCTTGAGGAGCAGCGCCAGCAGAAAGTGTGCCAGCCTGAGACGTTGCTGCAGACGGCATTTTATCCGCTGCCAAAGCAGTACCTGTAAGTGCTGCTTTCGCTTCTGATTTGGCGGCAAGTTCCGCGTCGGATTTACTCCAAGCAATGTTTGCTTGCGGCTTGCCCTCGCCTTCAGCGGCGAGCGGAGTTTTAGCTTCAGAGGCTTGCGTCAATTTACCGTCAGAAGCGTGGGCACCCGCCGCTGATGCCGCGAGTAATGTATTCGAACCTTGAGCCTGTTTACTGGCTAGCTCTGTCTTATCGCCAGTTAGCGAAGAGGTTATTTGTTCCGCTGTCTGCGAAGAAGGCTGCGCTTGCTCGGCAGCGACAACGCCTGCTGCTACTGCGCCTGCAACTTTCTCAGTTTCACCATCAACGGGATTTTTTAGGGCTTTATTGGATTCGTCTAGACGCGAAAGCAGTTCTGCATTTTCAGACATGGCTTGCTCGGCATCTGCGCCAGTTTTCGTCGCATTGTTGCCAGGCTGGTCTGCTGAAGCCTTGTTTTCTGATGAAGCCTTGGCTGCGGCTAAATCCGCGGACTCTTCAGCGTTAATTTGAGTAGCACCCGCCAGCGCTGCCTCATCTGTCATTTTTTTGACAGGTAACTCTGAGTCTTCACCCTTCGCAGCACTCTCAACCTTATCCGTCTTTGCCGCTTTTACATCAGATACCTCTTCATCAGAGGAGTCTTCTTTACTGGATTTCGTCTGCGTTGCCGCATCTTCCAGCATGGCATCTGTTGACTGAGAGCTGGTCTTTGATTTGGCTACACTGCCCTCAACCTTTTGATCAGCTTCAGACTTTTCTGGAGATAGCGCGTCTTTGAACTTATC
Source organism: Vibrio sp. DNB22_10_4 (assembly GCF_052879755.1). Taxonomy (NCBI): domain Bacteria; kingdom Pseudomonadati; phylum Pseudomonadota; class Gammaproteobacteria; order Vibrionales; family Vibrionaceae; genus Vibrio; species Vibrio sp. DNB22_10_4. The sequence continues at coordinate 62,214 of NZ_JBNNXW010000002.1, forward strand.
CCAAAATCCCGGGCTTTCGGCCGCATCACTCTCAGAGACTGAAGTTTTTCCTTCACTCTTTGGTAGCACGCTACTCGATACGCTGTTATTTGAAATCGACAGACTCATTCCATTTACGCCCGTTATTTAAAAAGGTTGCTGACTCGGCGGAAACTTGCCGCCCATATTCTCTAGGCAGGTCGATGCAATTTTTATACCGAGTATCATGCCTAGTTTCGTCGGAAAGTGGAGGCCAGAAAGTCTAGGTAGGGAAATTAACGTGCCTGGCGACGGCGGGCGAACAACAAATTGGAGAATTCATCCATTTGCTTTTGATCGCGCTTCGCTTCGAGCTGAGCTTTCTCTTTGGCTTTTTTCTCAATCAACCACTCGTAAGACTGGCGCTGTTTGCGAGTGTTGTGCCAATACTCTTCACAGTCATCCACTTGCTGCTTAAAATGCCCTTCGGCTGATTTTTGCTTAGTAAGTGTTTCATCTAACTGAGTGAGGAAGCGATTGAGGTGTCCATATTGGCTAGCCGTTAATCCCTCTTGTCCGCGAGCGACCAACTGGTTGCAATAGTCGAGTCGGTACTGCTCGATTTGTTGAACTTGCTGATAGTATCCTTCAAGCTCAGTGCGAGCTTTGTTTAGTGCCAGCACGGCTTGTTGTTCGTTATCTTTCGCTTGCTCAAGCAAAAATTCTAGGGCGTTTTCCATACAATTACGACTCTACGGACAGAAGCTGTTTCAACATGCCAAGGCACATATCGTAAGGCACGCTTTCTCGCATACTTTGTTGTAAGTATTGATCGAGTTTTGGCTTCAAGGTGAACGCGCTATCGATGGCCGGATCGGTTCCCGGCTTATAGGCACCAATCGATACCAAATCTTGATTTTTACGGCAAACGGACAGAATTTGTCGCACGGCTTTGGACATCAGGACATGCTGATCATCGGTAATTTGTGGCATGACACGACTCACCGATCTTTCGACATCAATGGCTGGGTAGTGACCGGCATCCGCCATTTCACGCGATAGCACAATATGGCCGTCTAGAATGGCTCGCGAAGCATCGGCAATCGGATCTTGTAGGTCATCCCCTTCCGTAAGTACCGTGAAAAATGCCGTAATCGAGCCCTGATTGACGTCACCATTACCGGCACGCTCGACCAAGGCGGGCAGTTTAGCGAACACCGATGGCGGATAGCCTTTAGTCGCTGGCGGCTCACCAACAGAGAGGGCAATTTCACGCTGCGCTTGGGCAAAACGGGTTAGCGAGTCCATGAGCAGCAATACATCCAGCCCTTGATCACGAAAATACTCCGCAATAGTCAAAGCCGTTTGACAGCCTTTCAGGCGCATCAGCGGTGATGCATCAGCAGGAGCTGCAACCACTACTGAGCGCTGACGTCCCTCGGTACCCAAAATCTCTTCTATAAACTCTTTTACTTCGCGGCCACGCTCACCAATGAGACCAACCACGACCACCTGCGCTGTCGTGCCGCGAGTCATCATGCCAAGCGTCACCGACTTACCCACACCGGAGCCTGCAAATAGACCAATACGCTGACCTTTACCAACCGTTAACAGGCCATTTATGGCTTTAAGACCAACATCCAAAGGCTCAGTAATTGGCTTTCGAGCCAATGGGTTAATGGGCTCAGCATTAAATGAAGCGCGCTTTTCGGTGTAGATATCGCCTAGGCCATCGAGTGGATTCCCTACGCCATCAATGACGCGACCAAGAAGCTCCATTCCAACAGGCAAACCCGTTTCCGACGCCATTGGGGTTACTTTTGCCCCCGGCAATACACCCGTGATTTGCTCACTTGGCATTAGATAGAGATGTTCGCCAGAAAAGCCAACTACTTCAGCATCCATATCACCATGCATGGTTTCCACTTTACACAGGCTGCCGATAGGCGCTTTACAACCGATCGCTTCGAGCGTTAAGCCCACCACACGAACCAGTTTTCCTGACGCAGTCGCCCTGGATTTATGGCCTTCGAGCTTATAGTTGGCCAGTCGCTGAGCCAGCGGCTGCATTACTCGCCCCCTTGGTGGCGATTGGCGCCGCAAAAGCTTTGCAGAACGTTTTTAACGCGATCTTCCAGTTTGTAACTCACGCTAGAATCGCCCGCTTCAATGTACACATCACCGCGATTGAGCGACGGCTCAACGGCCAATGTCCAATTGCGAATGTTTAGCTCATCATCGCCATAAGCGGCACGCACGATATCAACATCAATTGGGTTGAGTTTTAAGGTGATCGCATGACCTAAGATAGGCAGAGCTTCCACAGACTGTTTGATGGTATCGAGGATGATCTGTGGGTTGGTTTGAACTTCGACATGCACCACTTCTTTGGTCAGTGCCAGCACCATGTCCACCAGCTGCTTTTCAACTTGGTTGTTCATTAGCTCAAGCGGGTTAGCGAATTGATTGGCTAACTCCATGAAGGTGTCGACTTGCTGTTTGATGTACTCTTCACCTGCTGCAACGCCTTCCGCTTTACCCAGCTCTAAACCCTCGCTATGACCGGCAGCAAGACCTTCCTCTTTGCCTTTGTCGTATCCTTGCTTAAAGCCTGCTTCTTGGCCTTGGAAAAGACCATCTTGGTAAGCGCCTTGTTTGATTTGCTCGATTTGTTCCTCGGTGAGCATCAACGGCTCTTCTTCCTGAGCGGCCTCTTCACGTGGAGTCCAGCTTGGGTCGTAGTTAAGCGCCGTTTCTCTGGCTTCTTGAGTCACTTGAGAGGTGTAATCAGGCAAGCCCCATGAGTGAGCTTGCTCTACAGTGTTATCTTCAGATGGGCGTAAAAAGCCGCGTTTTCGATCACCAGACATCGGCAAACCTTCCTTTAACTGGGATTACAAGAACTCGTCTGCGCCACCGGATAGCATGAGCTCTCCGTTGTCGGCCATACGCCTTGCAATGGTCAGCACTTCTTTTTGCGCTGCTTCCACATCCGCGACACGCACTGGCGGCATCGCTTCGATGTCTTCACGCATCATATCAGCAGCACGTTTCGACATATTGTTGAAGATCTTCTCTTTCAGACCTTCATCGGCACCTTTCAGTGCACGTTGCAACACATCTTGTGGAACGTCTCTAAGCAGCTTCTGAATACCTTGGTCGTCGACTTCGATCAGGTTTTCAAACACAAACATGAGATCTTGGATCTGGGTTGCCATGTCTTCGTCTTGGTCGCGGATTTGATCCATGAGGATACCTTCGACGTTGTTGTCTAGGTAGTTCATGATCTCGGCCGCTGCCTTCAGGCCGCCAATCTTGGCCGCTTGAGCGCCGGCTTGACCTGCGAACTGTTTCTCCATGATTTCGTTTAGCTCTGCCAATGCAGACGGCTGAACTTCTTCGAGGTTGGCAATACGCATCATCAAATCAAGGCGAACACGTTCAGGGAACTGTGACAAGATTTCGGCTGATTGGTCTGCTTCTAAATAAGAAAGTACAATGGTTTGGATCTGTGGGTGTTCGTTATGAATGATGCTCGCCACTTGGCGTGGATCCATCCATTTCAATGAATCGAGGCCTTTTGAACCGGTACCCAGCAAGATTTGATCAACCAGGTTGTTGGCTTTGTCTTCACCGAGTGCAGCAACCAGTGCATTACGCATGAAGTCTTCACTGCCCATACCGATGTTAGTGTATTTCTGAATGTCTTCCAAAAATGCGCGGTGTACAACGCCGACTTTATCCTGGCTCAGGTCAGTTGCCTTCGCCATTGCGCTACCAACACGTTGAACCTGCTTAGGCTCAAGGTGGCGAATAATACTCGCCGCGTCAGATTCATTCAGACTCAGCAGCAAAATAGCCGCTTTTTCATCGCCACCAATCGAGGAAATATCAACGCTAGATTCCACTATTTGGCCACCATTGGCCGCTACAATATCGTTTGCCATTAGTTCTCAGCCATCCAGTTTTTCACTACTTGCGCAGCCAGTTCAGGTTCGTTGGCCACCAGTGCACGCACCGCTTTCAACACGTCTTCATCTTTATGTAGGTTCGGCAAATCAATGCCGGAGCTAAATTCAAACAGTTCACTGCCGTCGATATCGGTGCCAATCAAGCTAGTTTCTCCATCCGCACCAAGCGGTAGACCATCAGGGCCGTATAACTGCTCGTCTTCTTCTGCTGCGGCAGGGTTAAGCAGTTTCTTCATCGCAGGACGGATGAGCACCATCACGACAACCACGATAACGAGCGCACTTGCGAACCAGCGGATCCAATCATTGAAGTTTGGATGCTCCCAAATTGGCACATCTGGCAGAAGCTCAGCTGCTGGCTCTTCGAAGGTCATACTAAGAACATTCAATAAGTCACCACGATTTTCACTAAAGCCTACCGCACCCACGAGAATTTGACGCAGTGCTGCTAGCTCACTTTCAGAGCGCGGCTCGTAAGTCACTTCACCGGTATCGGGATTGACTTTCGCGCGGTTTTTGATGGCAACCGCAACGGTTTGGCGGTTAACAACACCTGTTTGTTTACGCTCATGGCTAATGGTGGTATCGAGTTCAAAGTTGCGCGTGGCTTCTTTATGTACTGAGCCTTGCCCCATCACAGAACCATCTTTCATCTGCGCCACATCAGTCGGAATCGACGCATCGGCGGGCGGTTGATTGCTCAGCGCACCTGGCACACCGGCAACCACATTGCCGTTGTTATAATCTTCTAGCGTGTATTCGCTTCGTGTAGCAGGGGTATTAGGATCGAAACGCTTGCGCGTTTGCTCTACAGCACTAAAGTCGAGTTCGATATCTACTTGAGCGGTGTAGTTGCCCAATCCCAAAATTGGGATAAGGACTGAATCAATTTTCTCACGCAATGCTTGTTCTTGGTTACGCTCAAGCTCTTGCTCTTTGCGTCTTGCCATTGACGTCGCATCTTGAGAGCCTGAGTTAAGAAGACGGCCATGCTGATCAGTAACGGTAATGCGTGATGGCTTCATACCAGGTACAGCACTCGCTACCATATCGACCACAGAATCGACTTCTTGCTGTTTGAGAGACGCCCCCATCGCCAGTGTCAAAAATACCGAAGCAGACGCTTCTTGGTTATGGCGAACAAACACGCTTTGTTTTGGCAGTGCGAGCAGTATGCGCGCGGTACGCACTTGCTTCATTTGTTCGATGGCTTTAGCAAGCTGCCTTTCACGGCTGAGTTTGAGGCGCTCTTGCTCAAGACGCTGAGACACACCAAACCCCATATCTTGCATCAAGATATCGTCACCAGCGTTCGACGAGCGGTTAAGTCCGGCACGCACCATATCGAGTTTGAGGCTGTTGTATTCGCTTGCAGGTACGCTCAAAGAGTTGCCACTAAGCTTATAGGCGACTTTTTTCTGATCTAGGTAATCGAGAACCGGGATCAATTCTTCGGTTTCGTATACCCCAAGTGGGCGCATTTCGGGCTCTTTGACCCAGAAAAATAGCATCACAATCAAAGCGACACAGATTGAGATAGACAGCACCAGTACAATTTGTCGTAGCAGATCGAGATCGCCGACGGCCAAATCAAACTTGGAGCTGCTTTTTTCATTAATGTCAGGATTTTGACTATCGCTTGCGATGTCTGTGCTGGAGACCATTGCGGTATCCGCACCACTGTCCATGACTGCGACGTCGGTCGACTGGTTATCTTGAGCCACTTATTATTACCTAGATTACACGGGCATATTCATGAGTTCTTTATAGGCTTCGACGAGCTTATTTCTCACTTGGATGGTTGCTTCGAAAGCGACACTCGACTTGTTGCGAGCAATCATGACGTCTGACAATGAGACATCTGCGTCACCACGGTCAAAACGAGTTTGTAGATCACCAGAGGTTTTTTGAAGACCATTTACGTTATTCACTGCTTGGGACAACATGTCGCCAAAGTTGGCACCCACTTGATGGGCGGTCGCTGTCGGCTTTGCGTTTGAGGCTTCAAACATCATCGCCTGCATTTCATGGTTTAGTCCGTCAACTTTCATGCTGTACCATCTCCTGTCAATAAATTGACAGTTTCCTTTCTAAAATCTGATTTTTCTGGTTGATTGAAATAAAACAGCAAAAATTATGCCACGCTTGCCCCGATGCTGACCAGCACCGAGGTCAAATAAATTGTGACGTTTAGCTAGGGATCTCAATTCCCGCATCGCGCATTTTAGCGAGCTTGTAGCGTAAAGTGCGCGGGCTGATGCCCAGCTTCTCTGACATCTCTTTGCGACGACCTTCACACTCTTTTAATGTGTCTAAGATAATCGCAAACTCTTGGTCACGAAGCTCGCCGCCAAGTCCTTCACCACTCGCCACCGGACGAGCCAGTTCAGACTCGACTTCGGCTACCGGAGCAACCATTGGAGTAGCGATGGATACTGGGTCGGATACTGCTATTTGTAGGCTCGATGCATCTTGCCAATCCACGCCTTCAAGCAAAATATGCTCAGCCGCAACTTGGCTTTGATCACAAAGAATCAGAGCGCGCTGCACCACGTTGTCGAGCTCACGTACGTTGCCGGGCCAAGGGTAGCTTTGCAGTTTCGCCAAAGCTTGTTCAGTAAACTCTGGCACCGGCATACCTAATTTCTTACAGTGACGCTCCGTTAAGTGGCGAGCGAGAGGCGCGATGTCACCCGTACGCTCGCGCAGCGCAGGCCACGCAATTGGGAACACGTTAAGACGGTAATACAAGTCTTCACGGAAGTTGCCTTCTTGAACGTACTGTTTGAGGTCACGGTTACTGGTTGCTAGAACACGAACATCAAGAGCGATACTTTTACGGCTTCCAAGACGCTCTACTTCGCGTTCTTGCAGAACACGCAGCAGTTTTGCTTGCAGATTAAGATCCATTTCACTGATTTCATCAAGCAAAATAGTGCCGCCCTGCGCCTGTTCAAACTTGCCCGGACAAGCTTGGATGGCACCGGTAAAGGCACCTTTTTCGTAACCAAACAGCGTTGCTTCTAGCATGTTGTCTGGGATGGCTGCACAGTTAATCGCAACAAAGGGACCATCAGCACGCAGTGACTTGTTGTGAATGTAACGAGACATTACTTCTTTACCTGAGCCGCTTGGACCCAGCACCATCACGCTGGCATCGGTTTTGGCCACTTTTTCCGCGAGGGTCAACAACTGAATACTTTTCGCATCCGCTACCACAGCGTCGCCATTGTCGTCCGACTTAACGGGCGCGTAACGGCTAACCATATTGAGCAGAACTTCAGGGGCAAATGGCTTCGCCATGTAGTCGATAGCACCTTCTTTCATTGCTGCTACGGCATCTTCAATGTTGGCGTATGCCGTCATTAGAAGAACAGGCAGATTCGGCCAGTGCTGCTTGATATTGCGAAGCAGCGCCAAACCACCCATGCCAGCCATCTGAACGTCAGAAACCACTATGTCTACAGGTTGCGTTTTTAGTTTCACTAACGCATCTTCCGCGCAATCCGCTTCAACCCATTCATAGCCAGCAAGCGCCAGCGTATCGACTAATGCTTCGCGAAGACCTTCATCATCTTCAACGATCAATACTTTGCTCTGAGCCATCAGTTATGTCCTTCGTCCGTTACTTCTTGATCCGACGGTGTTTTTGCCAGTGGTAAGCACATGGTAAAACAAGCACCATCATCCTCTTCTGATATTAATTCCAATCGTCCCTCATGGGCACGACACACCATTTGCACCACAGCAAGTCCAAGACCCGTGCCTTGAGAGCGTGTGGTGAAAAATGGTTCCATGATTTTTTGTTGTAGCTCTTTCGGTATACCAGGGCCGCTGTCTTGTACCGAGATTTTCAACTCGTTATTTACCGGTCTAAAGAAAACATCGACCTGAGAGCCCTTGCCTGCAATTTGCACCGCGTTAAGCACTAGATTACTCAGTGCTGACGCTAGCGCGTTCACGTTGCCTAACAGCGGTGTCTGTTCTTGTTCGACTTCCAAGCAGTAGTCGATTTGATTGCTTTTAAGCGTTGTCTCGACCATAGGCTGATATTCGGCAACCAGATCACCAATAGTAAATGGCTTAATCACCTTGTTGTCGCCGCCCTTAGCGAACAGTAGCATGTCGTTAACCTGCTTTTCGAGATCATGCAGTCTATCGACCAATTTGACTTGAAAACGCTCGCGCGTCGCTTGTGGAAGGTTCGGTGCGGCTAAGTTTGATGCATATAGCATTGCACTCGATAGCGGCGTGCGAACCTGGTGTGCCAATGAAGCCACCATGCGCCCCAATGACGACAGTCGCTGCAAATCACTGACCCGTGATTGCAATAAACGAGTTTCCGTCAAATCGGTAATCAGGATCAGTTGCCCAGTCGATGACGCTGAAATAGCCAAACGTACTTTGCGGCCATTACGCAAAGATACCTCATGCCCGTCATCTTCTTTTGGGTCGAATACGACTTGAATAAGATGAAACCACTTTTGACCCACTAGCGGGATCTCGAGAATGCGGTGTGCTTCTGGATTCGCTTCACGCACTACCCCTTGGCTATCGAGCAAAATCACACCGGCGGGCATCGCTTCAATGACTTGCTGATAACGCTCAACTTGTGACTCAAGAGAATCTAAGTGCGAACTGGATTCAGGTTCAGACTGCGAGGTTTCGTTGACCATCTGATTCATGTACGAGGCTTTCCTTCCATTAATACTGCTCGTAGAAATACGTAAGCCCATAAAAGACTATAGCCCGACCATGCAAAAGACATGCCGAGCTATATTTGTTGTTTTTCAGACACTTAGTGGCGTCAATTATTTGTCGTCAATTTTCAAGCGTGAGCTGCGTCAAATTTACTCTGTCTGGTGAAGAGAAAGCGATGAACACCTAGCGATGAATGGCGTACTTACGCATTTTCTCAACTAGGGTGGTACGGCGCATACCCAGCATATCAGCCGCACGAGCAACGATGCCATCTTGCGCATCCAGCGCTTGGTTAATCATATTAACTTCAAGATCTGCCAGCATCTCTTTCAGGTTCACACCTTCTGGAGGCAGTGACTGAGGCGCATGTTGTGAGTCAAACTCAGGTTCATCATCAAAAGAGAAGTCATCTGAGAAGATACTATCCAGTGCGTCTCGCTCCTGCTCTTCGATGGTCTTGAGTGTATTCATCTCTGGTTGGAATTCCGGGATGTCACTGTAGCGATACTTCACCGGAAGATGGTTTACATCAACTAGGCTGTTTGGATACAGGATCACCATACGCTCTACTAGGTTAGCGAGTTCACGAACATTGCCGGGCCAATCGTGCTCCATCAATGAGTTAATTGAGCGCGGTGCAAAGCAGATTGGTTGACCACCTTCCGCTTCCATGCGTGCTAGAAGCTCTTGAAGTAGCAGTGGAATATCGTCTTTGCGCTCACGAAGTGATGGCATCTCAATTGGGAACACATTTAGGCGATAGTAGAGATCTTCTCGGAACTGAGTCTCTTGAATCATGGTTTCAAGATCGCGGTGCGTCGCCGCTACAATGCGAACATTAGCCTTGATCACTGATGTACCGCCAACACGTTCAAATACTCGCTCTTGAAGTACACGCAGAAGCTTCACTTGCATTGGCATTGGCATATCGCCAATTTCATCGAGAAATAGAGTGCCGCCTTCAGCGAGCTCAAAGCGCCCTTTACGTGCAGTAATTGCACCGGTAAACGCCCCTTTCTCGTGACCAAACAGTTCACTCTCCAGCAGATCTGGTGGGATTGCACCACAGTTAACCGGTACAAACGGGCCTTTGCGACGACTGGAATGATAGTGAATATTGCGCGCCACCACTTCTTTACCAGTACCCGATTCACCTAAAATCAGCACATTCGCTTCGGAACCAGAGACTTGCTCAATTAGATGGCGAACCTCTTGGATACCAGAGCTTTGGCCAACTAGGCTGCGAAACAGGGTATTCTTGCGCGTCGCGGATGGGACTTGTACGCCTTTACGCCCCAAAAACTCGCGGCAATGACGCAAAGCATCGCTGAGCTGCGGGTAATTGAGCGGGAATTCAAGTTCACCAACAAAACTGGTCAGTGATTCAACAGCGCCCGTAAACTCACTAGTGACAAGGAGTGGGATGTGATTTGACACAGCAAGCTGAGCCAGCAAGGCGTTGGAGAGGGTCGCGCTTTGCAGTGCACCGACGATGCACCCAGACCAGGTCTGAGTCCAATCAATTTGATTGATGTCGCTCGATGAAATTGCAACGCAGTGCTCACCTACAAACTCAAGGATAGTCTGAAGGTTATTGCGCACTTGCGAGTCGTCAGCAATAACAAGAAGTTTAGCTAAGTCTTGCATGTGTCAGGAATAATGCCTTGGTAAGTCAACCTATTCATCTGCACACAGCCGCACAATTCGTGCGAAAAATGCGCTTTATAAACGTCATAAGAGTTTTATAAAACAGATGCTTAGGTACAAAAAAAGCGCCATTAGGCTAAGAATGGCGTCTATTCTATTGGCATTAATATAAGAAGGCAACTGACACACCGCCAGTTTAAGAGGTTTATTCCGCTTAAATACCTACTTCTTGAGCAGTTAGGTTGTGATAGTTAGCAGGGATTTGGTCCCACGCTGACTTGATTTCACGGATGATCTCAATTACGTCATCAATTGGCTGCGGGTTGTTTTCATGGTTTGCCTCGGTAATCTGACCGATCATGAATTCGTACAATTGATCTAAGTTTTTAGCGATATCGCCACCATCGTCCATAGAAAGGCAGCTACGCAGGGCAATAATGATGTCGAGAGCTTTACCAATACGCTCACCTTTTACAGGAATGTTGCCTTGCTCCATCGCTGCTTTTGCTTGGATTAGCCTTTCAATAGCACCACCCATCAGCATTTGGATAACTTTGTGCGGTGAGGCAGCCGTCAACTGACTGTCTACAGAAACTTTCTTGTATGCTTGCAATGAACCACGCATCACTATCCTCTCAAATAAATTTTTTGTACTGCTGTAAGGAACGTTTACCGTGTCGGTATTTTCTTAACGACTGTCCCAGTTGTTCCGTTTTTGATTCCATCAGCTGGGCAATATGGTGAGTCGACTCGACCACATGCTGCCACTGAGCACTTTGCTGCAGGTTCGGATTCCTTTTGCAGACATCAATAATGGTTTTGATTAACTGTTCTCTTTTATCGACCAACTGATGAATTTCTTCAGTCTCTGGGTCAATATTTTCTATCAGAGATAATAAACGGTGATCTAAATCACTTAACTCATTGAAAATAAGCATTTAATTAACTCCGTACGGATAAACATTATGATAGTGCATTCATCATGCCAGCAAGCTGCGCCTGCATTTTTCCGGTCGCATCTTGCATCGCGGCGAATTTGTCTTGGGTTCGCTTTTCAATGCCTTCCATACGCCTGTCTAGCGAAGCTTGGTCGTCATTGAGGCGATAGTTTTGCTCCGATAAACTCTTCTCTCGAGTACGGATAGAGCCGGTCATTCCCGTCATGCTATGAATGGCATCTTCGACCTTCTTGGCAAAACCGTTATTACCACCAAAGAAATCACCTAAATTGCCAAAGTTATTGTTGAGCTGCTTATCAAGCAGTTGATAGTTAACTTCAAGACGCCCTTCCCGTGTCGTGGTAATACCGAACTCAGTGAGGGATTGCAGATCTTTTGGTGCGCCTTCGACACTGCTTGAAAATACGCTTTTTAGCCTGGAATCGGCGCTACGTACGATACTGTCACCCGCGAGTGGCCCTGCTCTTCCCGTGGTCGGGTCAACTTTGGATAAGTCCTGAGAGACTTGGAAGAACTGGTTGTAAGCATTGACGAACTGTTCGATGTCGGCACGCACACTATCTCTATCGTACTCAACGCCGATTTCGGCCGCTCGCTCGCCAGGTTTGGTGGTACCTTTTAAGGTTAAGTCGACACCTTCAATCGCATCTTCAATCACATTGTTTTGGCTAGAGAGCTCAGCAACACCATCAAGAAGGACGACCGAATCTTGCGCAGATTGGACTTCAGACATCCCCATGTAAATTTGCATTGAACGTTGAGCTTCAGCGAGTTCTGACTGGATTGCCTCGACTTTTTCTAACCGTTCGCGCTCTTCTGGCGACAGTTTTTCGCGCTCTAGTTTTTTGGCCTCTTCTTCCGTCATATCGCCATCGGCCACGGCCTTCGCGATCGCCGCTTTCTCAGCGGCAAGCTCCTCTTCGAGTTTGGCTTGCGCCTCTTCAGGGGTGACGTAAGAGTCGGTTAAGGTACCAGAGGCGGTGTTCGACCAACCCGGAACTTGTTTCGATTTTTCAATCGCTTTTTCATCAAGCTCAGGTTCTGGAGCTTGATAGGAATCCATTAGGGTGCCAGACGCCGTTTCGGTCCAACCAGGAATGGTATCTTCAGGGCGGCCAGAATTTGCCTCCTGAGGGTTTTCGGGATTGGCTTCGCCTTCTTGCGCTGCCTGCTCGGCACTTTGCGTGTCTTCAGCCGCTTTCCCATCAACGGTTTGACCATCGCCGGTTTCTTCACCTGGCAGAGACTCTTGAGCCTCACCTACAGCTTGCCCTTGTTCACCGTCTTGTGGCGGCAAGCCAAGTACACTTAACGCTTCTGCTTGCGCTTGTTCGAGATCGCGCACGCGCTGTTCTATGGTTTTGAACTCAAAACGGAACAGATCATTGCCTGGCTCAGCTTCAACGCCAATCGTGAGCGCCTTCTCAGCACCAGATTGATCAGAGGCAACAATGAGCCTTGGTCCATTACGGTCTTTAATGATTGAGGCTCGAACGCCGGGGTTGTCACTGGCGCCATTGATGGCTCTCACCACATCAGTGAGCCTGGAATTTTTACGAAGGGATAAATCGAATTGCTCGTCGCCAAGGGAAATTTGCAGCTTACCCGGCCCAAATCGCGTGTCATCAGGGATGACATCTGAGGCAATTTTGTGGCTTTGTGCAAGCTGCAAGACATCGACAGCGTATTTGCCAGCGATCGCATCTGTGGTCGCTGTGGCTGTGACAATATTTTCTTCAGTGCTGTTTACACTTCGCAGTGCAAACGCTTTTTCCTGACGAAAATTTGCCATCAGGTTTTTCATCGTATCGAGTGATTCTCGGAGCCGTCCATAGGCACTGATACTGGTATCAATTTTTACGCGTTCAAAATCAATACGTTGCTGCTTTGGTATGCGCTCCGCATCGACGATTTTGCTCACCATGGAATTGATATCCATGCCAGATGACATCCCTATCGGGCCCATTATTCACCAAACTACTTCAAATCTATACCCACCTGAACTCAATTGAGTCAGGCATTACACCAGCATGTCTATGGTTAACGAGCCATGCTGTTCGATGCGGCGTAAAACGTCGAGCAGTTCTTCATCCGGAAACTGGCGGATCACATCCCCCGTTTCCTTGGCATACACCGTGAAAATGTTGCGTCCAGATTCTTCGTCGACACTAAACGCTAATCCCGTATTCATGTCGCTTAAAAATTTATCCAGTCGCTCGACCATTTTCTCGCGCTCAACATCATTAAGTTGCTGTCGCTCGTTGGCAATGCGTTGAATGACTTCGGTGGCTTTCTTGTTAGTCAGCTCCGGCGTCTCGGTTTTATTGACCTCGTCAACCGACTGAGATTTCTCTTTATTCTCGGTCGTTAGCTGTTGCGAGGCGGCATCTTTAGTATTTTTTGAAGCAAGTTCTGTGCCACTCGATGAGGCAAAAGGCTGAAGGTTCGATGCGTAGGATGAAATGTCCATTCTCGCTCTCCCGTTTCTAACCTCATATTGTCCAACTCCAACAAAGGTACTTCTTGTTGAGCAATAACATTGAAATTGGAAGTTGACGGTAAAGGGATGTTACCGCCAACCAACCTGCCTAAGGTCTACGACGAAATTAGCCTAGTAGGCTAAGTGCCGCCGATGGAGACTGTTTCGCTTGAGCAAGAATCGATGTACTTGCTTGTTGCAAGATTTGATTCTTAGTCATAGACGTCGTCTCTTTTGCGTAGTCCGTGTCTTTAATGCGGCTGTTTGACGCATTCACGTTCTCGTTGATGTTGCTAAGGTTGTTGATTGCGTGGTTGAAACGGTTTTGGAAAGCACCAAGTTCAGCTCGCTGAGAGTCAACACTCTTAAGTGCGCCATCAAGCACTGCAACCGCTTCTTGAGCGCCAGCTACCGATGTTACATCGATATCTTTCACTGTCACATCTTGACCCGCGCCGATGCTAAGATCAGAAGCTAGAGAGCCACCAAATGTCACATCGCCCGTTACTTTTTGCGTTGAAGCGTAAAGCTGCAGTTTGCCATCATCGCCAACAGACGCTTTCACATCTTCACTTTGACCATTGATGTACGTCGCTAGCTGCTCGATGTCATCACCTTCTTTTGCGGTGATATCTAAGCTAACAGCGTCGCCTTGTTTGTTGGTGTAAGACATCGTCAGGTTAGCGCCTGTGCCAACAGCCCAATCTGCGTCTGCGCTGACTGTTGAACCGTAGCTCTTACCACCCATTTCAGCTGTATCAGAACGTAGGTTACCCATAGAAAGCATTACTGCTTCACCAGAGTCGGCACCGATTTGGAAAGATTGTGTGCCGTAAGTACCGTTAAGAAGACGGTTACCACCGAAAGAGGTAGTTTCTGCGATACGGTTAAGTTCGTCGTTAAGCGCAGTTACTTCTTCTTGAATAGCAACACGCTCTGACTTTGAGTTTGAGCCGTTAGAAGATTGAAGCGATAGGTCACGCATACGTTGCAGGATATTGGTGGTCTCGTTCATCGCACCTTCTGCAGTTTGCGCGATAGAAATACCATCATTCGCATTTTTCACCGCCATATCTAGACCGCGGCTTTGCGACGTCAAACGGTTAGAAATCTGTAGACCCGCAGCGTCATCTTTTGCGCTGTTGATTTTATAGCCAGAAGACAAACGCTCCATTGATTTTTGTGTACCTTCCGCAGCGGTATTCAGATAACGCTGGGCGGTCATTGCAGACACGTTAGTGTTTACATTAATTGCCATATTGATCTCCTTAGGCATTTAGGGGTAGATGGCCTCTGTGTCTCTCACCTCACGTTGGCACATCTGATTTCATTTCTCTCAATCCCTGTAACGGCGATTCATTTAGAAGCTTTAGAAAAAAAATGTGTTTTTTTTATCGCAAATTCAATTGATTGAATAAATGTGAGTTTGATCGTGATAAGCCAGGCGTATTGACAGTAGGAAATGACTAAGGCTGGGAGAAATCATGGGAGCGTTAAAAGGGCGAAAAAAAACCAGAGCCGAAGCTCTGGTTTGTATAACTGGTTAGGTATTTGATTAACCCAGTAGGCTAAGTGCCGCGTTTGGCGCCTGTTTCGCTTGCGCCAAGATTGAGCTTGATGCTTGCGATAGGATTTGGTTCTTAGTCATCGCCGTCGTTTCTTTCGCGAAGTCAGTATCTTTGATACGGCTCTTCGACGCGTTCACGTTCTCGTTGATGTTATCCAAGTTGTTGATTGCGTGGTTGAAGCGGTTTTGGAATGCACCAAGCTCTGCACGGTGGCTGTCCACGTATTTTAGAGCTGAGTCTAGGATAGCAACCGATTCTTGCGCGCCGCCAACAGATGTTACATCAATCGTGTCTACTGTTACCGCTTGGCCTGCTTGCATGTCTAAGTCACTTGCTAGACCACCAGAGAATGCTACTGCGCCATCAACTTTGTTGTTACCAGCGAATACTTGTAGCTTACCGTCTTGGTCAACAGACGCTTTCACCATGTCAGTTTGACCATTGATGTACGTCGCTAGTTGCTCAACGTCATCACCTTCTTTCGCGTTGATGGTGATAGATTGTGCGTCGCCAAAGCTGTCTGTTAGATCAATCGTTAGGTCGTTAGCACCTGCCGCTACGCTCCAGTCTTTGTCTTTCGCGTTAGCAGCTTGGTAGCTAGTGCCACCCATTTGTGCGTTGTCAGAGCGCATATCACGTAGGCTCAGCATAACCGCTTCACCGTTGTCAGCACCGATTTGGAATGACTTAGTACCGTGTGTGCCGTTAAGTAGCTTGTTACCACCGAAAGACGTGGTTTCTGCGATACGGTTTAGCTCGTCATTTAGCGCTGTCACTTCTTCTTGAATCGCAACACGCTCAGCTTTTGAGTTAGAGCCGTTTGATGATTGAAGTGATAGGTCACGCATACGTTGCAAGATGTTGGTGGTCTCGTTCATCGCACCTTCAGCGGTTTGTGCGATTGAGATACCATCGTTAGCGTTACGAACAGCAACATCAAGACCACGGCTTTGTACGTTCAAACGGTTAGAGATTTGTAGACCCGCAGCGTCGTCTTTCGCGCTGTTGATTTTATGACCTGAAGCTAAACGCTCCATTGACGCTTGCTGAGATTGGTTTGCGTTGTTTAGGTAACGCTGCGCTGTCATCGCTGATACGTTTGTATTTACATTCACTGCCATGTTGTTTCTCCAATTGATTTTCCGGTGTAGCGGTTTCCGACGTCTCGGAAAACCAAGTAGTTCTCTCAAAGTTAATCTTTTAACGACACGGTGAAAAAAACCTTTAGGAAAAAACGGAAAAAATTTAAATAAAACATCCGTTTGATTACGAAATGAGCAAACAGCAATAGATTGCAAAAAAAGTGCTAAAGATCTCTCATTGGCGGCCGAAACAATCAGATTTTTCGCTTTAAAATTGGCTTAGAGAGTACGGAATGGAAGAGGTTGAGGTGGCAAAAGGTTGAGTGGATAAACAGATTTCTGGTAACACAAAAAAAGAAAAAGCCCCTATTCCTTTGAGAGAACTGGGGCTGGATGGAAGCCATGGCCTGTGTGGAGATCAAGAGAAATGAACACAATCCGGCGTTCCGACATACTTCATGGCCGTATCAGGGCAGGTTGAGAGAGAGAGCCCCAACACTTTCACAAGGTATGCTTGCCAAGCATTAAGATAATTGCGCCACGTCTGGCTAGGTATCTTCTGCTTTATCTGGATGTCTTACTATTGTAGTAGAGACATCGCAGAGTTAGGCAACTGTTTCGCTTGAGCAAGAATCGAGGTACCTGCTTGTTGCAGGATCTGGTTCTTGGTCATAGCGGTTGTCTCTTTAGCGAAATCGGTATCCTTGATGCGGCTATTCGACGCTTCAACGTTTTCTTGGATGTTCGCCAAGTTATTAATACTGTGACTCAGACGGTTTTGCTTCGCACCAAGGTCTGCACGCTGCGCGTCGACATACTTAAGCGCTGAATCGAGTACCGAGATAGCGTTTTGCGAGCCGGCTACCGTGGTCATGTCAATATCTTGTACCGTGGTTTGCAGTCCAGTGTTAGTCAGATCTAAGTCCGACGCAAGGCCACCAGAGATCGTTACATCTCCTTCTAAGTCTGGCTCCGCGATAAAGATTTGCAGCTCACCGTTATCACCCACCGATGCATTTACCAAGTCAGACTGACCATTGATGTAGGTCGCTAGCTGCTCGATGTCATCACCCGCTTTCGCAGCAATGTCTACGGTTACCGCTTCACCCGCTTTCGTGGTGAACTCGAATTTTAAGTCAGCGGCATTCGGTGCTACCGACCAGCTTGAATCTTTTGCATTCGCTGCAGTAAACGTGGTGCCGCCCATACGGAAGTCGTCAGCACGGATGCTAGTTAGTCCCATGATCATGGCTTCACCAGAATTAGCACCGATTTGGAATGATGCATCGCCAAACGAGCCGTTAAGCAAGCGACGACCACCAAACGAGGTGGTTTCTGCAATACGGTTTAGTTCCGCTTGCAGAGCTGTCGACTCTTCATTGATAGCCTGACGCTCTGATGGCGAGTTAGTGCCGTTTGACGATTGAATCGCGAGATCACGCATACGCTGCAGAATATTGGTCGACTCATTCATCGCCCCTTCTGCCGTTTGTGCAATCGAGATACCATCGTTAGCGTTTCGCATTGCCACGTCCAAACCACGAGACTGCGCAGTTAGGCGGTTAGAAATTTGCAGACCCGCTGCATCGTCTTTGGCACTGTTAATTTTGTGGCCTGATGACAAACGTTCCATCGACGTATTTAAGTCATTCGAAGACTTATTGAGATAACGCTGCGCGGTCATCGCAGAAACGTTAGTACTTACTGTAATTGCCATTTTGCTCTCCTAAATGAGTTCGCAAGCGCTTCAAGTTGGATTGCGACGCGGCCAGATAGCCGTTGGCAACGACTGACCGTCTACATCCACCTGATACCCCGTATCAGATGGAGTATCTGTTCAAATTCTCTGCCTGAGCCCTGCCAAAACGGCAAAGCACAGTGGTTCAATTTAGTTAATACAAATCACGTGCCAAGTTTTGGAACCTGAATCATGTTTCGCTTAAGTTATTAACAATCAATAAGTTAAACCCATAGCATTCATCGCACAGATGTGTTGTGGAAAACTTATTGATAAGAGTGGCAATGTGGCTGTACGCTGTTTTGCCGCTCTTAACTTTGCATTCCTGCTCCTAAGGCTTGGCACATAGGGCAACCGAGAACACAAAGCGAAGAATTATAAATAGTTAAATAAAGTCAGATCTTTGGTCTTACCAAACGCAAGCTGCGAGGCTTGCAGCGCTCTTGAATTCTCTTCAAATTCAATCACCGCTTTTGAGTAATCCAGATCCTCAAAATTGCTTTTCGAGCGCGCTAGCGAGATTTTGAAATCTTCATGCTGCGCCTCTTGAATATCTAATGTCCCGAGCCTTGCGCCGGTATCAGTACGCGCCTTAGTCAAATGCATAAACGCAGTATGAAATTGCTCTGTGGCTTGATGCAGCTCAGCACTGGCACTGGCATCGGCGACATCGTTATCCATTCCGACAATGGCATCGCGAAACGTATCGAAAACACTGAAGGTTTTTTGTGGTTCAAGCTCAATGGCATCACCCGGCGTGATTTGACCTCGAACGCGAATGTTCAACCCTTCGAACTCAACACCAGTTTTCGGATCGTAGTCGTCCGCTTTCACCACTGCGCCATCGCGCTCTAGCTGATAGCCAAAGCTATCATTGCCCATATCGACAAAAGTCACTTTGTAGCGGCTCTCATCACTGGCGTTACTGTTGGTGGCTCGTTGCAATAGCAGCTCTGAAGCATTTTGCAGCTGATAGTTTGCTGAATAGTCGCCAAATGGGTTTTCAATTTCCATAAACAGCTTGCTGCCAGGATCGCTGGTCGCAATTTCCATGCTGTTTGAAATACGCATCTTGCGTTGGTAGTCATCACCGGCGTACGACATCTTGCCATTGCTATCGACAAAAAACGGCTGAGTACGACTCTTAGTACCTGCAAACGTGTAGTTGCCGGATTCATCTTGCGTGTTTGCTAGTGCCAAAAAGTTCACCGCCAACTCTTCAATTTGGCGCGCCTTAGCTTCGCGGTCTTGTGGCGACAGAGCACCGTTGATCGCTTCCATGGTTAAGCGCTTGGCGTGGTCGGCAAATTGCTCGGTTTCACGCAGCATCACTTCTTGATGCTCTAGACGGTTACGAGACAGCACGATTGAGTCAGTATGCTGGTTTAGCTGTTCGGTTTGCTGACCCACTTTCTGCAGGTAGTGCACCGCTAGCGGATCATCCGCAGGCTTTTGTAGCTGTTTACCTGACGCTAGCTGCGCCTGGTTGTGGTGAATTTTGTTTTCCTGACGACGCAGGTCATTTTGAACAGTTTGATAGTTATGAAAACTAGAAATGCGATTCATCATGTTCCATTACCTCCTATCGCAATGCCAAAATGGTATCGAAGGTTTCATTGGCCGCCTGCATCACGCGTGATGAGGCCATATACGCCTGCTGAAACTTCATCATATTTGCCGCTTCTTCATCTAGGTTTACCCCAGAAATGGACGCGATACGGCTTTTCGCCGATTCGTGTTCAAGATTGGCCACTTCTTGCAATCGAGTTGCCGTAGACGCTTTCAGGCCAACCTCGGTATTTAGATTGTGATAAACATCGATTACCGTCGAGTTACCACCATTCAACGTTTTATCTGTTTGAATGTTGATCATTTTGCGAAGGTTACCGTTATCACCTTGCGCTGGGTTTAGGTTTGCGGCAAACCGGTCGTTAGGTAGCGCGCCATCAGTCAGCTCAAAGGTCGTACCCAAGACGGTAACAGGATCGGTTGGCGGATATAGCTGAGGCGTCAGTAATACATTGCCTTGCTTATCTGTGACCGCAAATTCTTTCCCGGTTGGCGATACATGGACTTCGAACTCGCGAAGTTGGCCTGCACCAAGAATGGTAAATTTAGCGTTACCTTGAGCACGTGTAGAAGAAGCCTCAAAGCTGTTTGCAGCAATAGTTTTTGGATCATCGGTCGCCATTTTCATCGTCGCAGCGCCATTTCGCGTCGGTCTTAGCAGGACTTGCTCACCTACTTCAGGGGCGTTTTTGATGTTGACCACCATGCCATCTAGATAAAACGCACCCGAGCTAACATTCACGTCCACGGTTTGCTTTTCACCATTTGGTTTGGTGACCAAGTAGTTATTGCCATCAAATCGCAGCTCGTATTCACCGCCTTTCAATTCGCTCGTATCGGCAATGTATACCGCCATATCGGCTTTAGAGTTTGGCGCGGTCACCACGCGTGATTTGGCAATCACTTCGCTATTTACGTCAACGAAAATGTCGGCACCCACTTGACCATTAAGATCCAAACCTTGGTTTTGCAACTTGTTGACTTCAAAAGAGAACGCGGTGGCGAGCTTACCTAACTCGTCCATAATGAATGGGATCTCTTTATCACGCAGATCCAACATCCCTTCGATCTTACCGCCAATGTCATCGGCTTTGATTGGTTTGATCCCCTTGCCTTCGACCATGGCTAAGCGTCTTTGGTGAACGTCGGGCGAGCCGTCGATCATCTTTAATTGGCTTGCTTCTGTGCCAGAGACTAGAGTGTGGCCATTGCCAATGTGAACATTAAACCCTTCTGATTCAGCCTTAGGTGTCACCGTTACTTTGGTGTACTCCGATAGCTCTTTGATAAGCAGCTCGTGCTTATCCATCAAATCAATGTGCGGCCCTGGTGTTCTCACCATTAGACGATGAACGTCGCGGATCTCATGAGCAAGCTGGTTGACACGCTCAATACCCATATCCAACTTTTTGTTGGCGGTATCGGCTTGCTGACGCATCGATTCGTGAAAGTTGTTCATGGTTTGACGAATCAAATCCGCCTTTTCAAGCACCACAGTACGAGCACCAATATCATTCGGTGTATCGGCAAGCGTTTTGACTGAATCAAACCAGTCATTAAGGTTTTCTGGAATTTTTTTCGACGCCACCGATGACAGCATGCCCGACAACAAATCGAGATTGGACAAGCTCTCATTGCGAAAATTCATCTGGGTGGTGGCCATATTGAGCTCTTTGACGGCAAACTGATCCCAAGAGCGGCGAACATTTTCCACATGCACACCCATACCGTAGGTTTGCCCACCAAACTGCCTAGGGTCACTGGTACCCTGAACCACAGATTGACGGCTGTAACCCTCTGTATTTGCATTAGAAATGTTATGACCAGTCGTGGTTAACTGTCTCTGAGCTGTGAGTACACTTTGTGACCCTAAGTTCAGAAGATCTGACGCCATATCGCCCCCAAAAACCTCAAAATCGGGCAATAATCATCATGATTTGCCCGTCGTTGATAGTTAAAATGCAACATGTATGCCAGTTGCTAAAAAATGCCGGAAACGAATGTTTTTATGGATAAAAAACGACCGACGAACGACCATTTTCTTAAGCTAGAAACGACATCGCTCGGCAACGATGCCGAGCGATGGTTATTAGAATCTTGATGACGACTAAAGCGCCATGTCATCAATCTGTTTTTTAACCCTAAGTACCTTATCGGCATAGCTTGGGTCGGTGGCGTAACCTGCCTGATGAATATCACGAATGAACGACTCAGAGCCTTCACTGCGATTTAGTGCCGACTGGTAGCGTGGGTTTTCATTCAAGAACTTCACATAGTCATTGAAGCTATCTTCGTAGGTGCGATAAGAGCGGAATGCGGCACGCTCTTGCACTGGCACATTTTGGTGGTATTCCAGAGTTTGCGTTGCCACCTTGTCACCACCCCAGCTGCGATCTGCTTTGATGTTGAATAGGTTGTTACTGCTACCTTGGCTATTGTTGACCACTTTTTGCCCCCAGCCCGTTTCCAGTGCCGCTTGCGCTAGAAGGAGTGAAGAGTCCACACCCAAAGAACTCGCGGCGCGATCGGCGTAAGGTTTCAGTGAACTCACAAAAGTCTCTGGCGTTGCAAAATCGACTTGTTTGGCGTTCGTTCTTGTTCCATCAAGTCCCAATGCTGCAGCTGTACGACGCGCCTTAGCTTCATCGTACTTGGCTTCACGCTCTGGTAAATCAAACGACTCATTGCGCACACGAAGTTCATGATTGCTTGCCGATTGAGCTTCAGGCGCACGTGCCGCACCAAGCTGAGCAACAATCATGTCCGCAAGCCCAAGAGAGCCATTCGCGCTTAGCTCACTCGACATCTGTTCATCGAGCATTTGACGATAAAACTGGTTGTTTTGGTTCATGGATAAGTCTGACTCGAAATGGGTATTCGCATCACGCATCGACTTAAGCATCATGGTGGTAAAGATTGACTCGAACTGACGCGCTGCCGCTTTCAGCGCTGCGTCATCGTCCCCTTCTTTACCGCTGACAGCTTGCTGACGAAGTTTGTCTAGGCTACCGATATCGTGAATAAATCCGATATCGTTGGGATTTTTCATCATGTTAGCGCTCCTAGATTACGATCAGCTGGCCTTCGATAGCGCCTGCTTGTTTTAACGCTTGTAGGATAGCCATGAGATCCGATGGCGCCGCGCCTACTTCATTCACCGCACGCACCAAATCATCCAGTGTTAAACCCGGCTCAAACTTAAACATTTTGCCTGAGCCTTCAGTCACTTGAATGTCTGAATTAGGCACAACCACCGTTTCACCACCAGCGAATGCGTTAGGCTGACTAACACGTAGGTTTTCTTTAATGGCGACCGTCATACCGCCGTGAGTCACTGCCGCTGCTTTTAGCTTGACGTGTTTACCCACAACGATGGTGCCAGTTCGAGAGTTAACAATGATTTTTGCACCGCTGTCGGCGGTATCAAATTCCACGTTTTCAACCGCAGATAGGAAGGCAACGCGCTGGCTTAAGTCACGTGGCGCACGAACGCGTACCGAAGTTGCATCCAATGCGTTCGCCATTTGCGGCCCCAAGAAGTCATTGATGGCATTCGCCATGTTTTGTGCAGTGGTAAAGTCTGACTCTAGTAGGTTAAAGGTGATGTAGTCACCGCGAGAAAATGGGCTTGGTACTTCACGTTCGACCGTCGCACCACTTGAAATCATACCTACAACTGGGTTGTTACCAACAATCTTTGAGCCATCGAGACCTTCGGCACTAAAGCCACTCACAACCAGGTTACCCTGAGCGACCGCATAAACCTCACCATCCAAACCTTGCATGAAGGTTTGCATCAGTGTGCCGCCGCGGAGGCTTTTTGCCGCGCCGATAGAGGACACGGTGACATCAATCTTTTGCCCCGGCTTTGAGAAAGCCGGCAACTCTGCGGTTACAATCACCGCGGCCACGTTTTTGAACTTAGGCTTGAAACCGATCGGCATTTGAATACCGAATTTTTCCAGCATTGAACGAAAGCTCTGCTCGGTAAACGGCGTTTTTTCACCGGTACCTGGTAGACCCGTTACCAGACCATAACCCACCAGTTGGTTACTACGCACACCGGCAACTTCTGACACATCCTTGATGCGTGCCGCTTGCACACTTGCCGCGGCAAAGCACAAACCCAATAGTAAAAACGTAAACTTTTTCATGATGTTACCCTAAAAACAAACAAACCCTCTTAGGAGAGGGTTTGCCGCTTACGATTCGATTAATCCACTCCTATAGGGAGACATTAAAAAATCGTGCCAAGAATCCAGGTTCTTGCATATCTTGTTGAGTTCCAGTGCCAGAATACTGAATTCGTGCGTTAGAAATACGATTTGACGCAATGGTGTTATCAAACTCAATGTCATCTGGACGAATGGTGCCACTAAGTCGAATGTACTCGTCACCGGTATTCAATGTTAACCATTTTTCGCCGCGAATCACCAGATTGCCATTTGCGAGTACCTCAATGACTTCAACGGTAATTGAACCAGAAATGCTGTTGCTTTGGTTTGCTGATGCATTGCCTTTAAAGTTATTGTCGTTTTTAAGCTCATAAGAGAAGTCATAGTCGTTAATCGTCACCGGACGACCACCCACCGCTAATGGCTCCATGGATGAGTCATTGGCTTTCGACAAATCGGCATCGGCACTTTTTGCCGCTTTGGTGGCTTCATTCAGCTCGACAGTGATGATGTCGCCAATACCACGTGGTTTGGAATCATCATACCAATCGCGAGCGTAATTGGTGTTAAACAGTGAACCTGTCGCCGCCGCGTAATGCTCTGGCTTATTTTTTGGGTGAATCGGCGCCCAGGCAGGATCGTCAGCAACCGGATCCGTTCGGCCGCGTAGCGTATCCACAATGCCAGTTGATTGAGAGCGATCACCCTCGACGGCATCAACCGCTGTGGTGCTATCAGCGACTTCGTCGACAGTTTCTTGCGGGCCAAACTGCGCACAACCAGACAACACAGCCAATAGCGAGATACAAAACAGTTTTTTCATAAGTCAGACCTCTAGCTACAGCTGCTGGTTAGCAAAGCTCATCATCTTGTCGACTGACGAGATCACTTTGGAGTTCATTTCATACACGCGCTGCGCTTCAATCATGTTGACCAGTTCTTCCGTCACGTTCACGTTTGATGTTTCTAGTGTTGATTGACGAATTTTACCAAAGCCATCAAGACCTGGAATGCCTTCGTTTGGATCGCCACTGGCGCCCGTTGGCAAGTAAAGGTTTTGACCAATCGGCTCAAGGCCGCCTGGGTTAATAAAATCAACGGTCGTGATGTTACCGACCACTTGATTATCTTGTTGGCCACGCACACGTACTGACACTTCACCATCCGTACCCACGGTAATCGAAATTGCATCTTCTGGAATGGCAATTTCTGGCTCTAGCGCATAACCTGCACCCGAGGTCACAATGATGCCTTCATCGTTTAACGTGAACTGACCATTACGGCTATAACCGATGTTGCCGTCTGGCATCAGTACTTGGAAGAAACCATCGCCTTCAATCATCATATCTAGGCTGTTGGTGGTGGTTTGTGCATTGCCTGGTGTGTGGATTTTCTGGGTCGCAACCACTTTTGAACCCGCACCTAACATTAGGCCACTTGGCAGCTCTGTGTTTTGCGATGACTGACCACCAGGTTGATTAATGTTTTGATAAAACAGATCTTCAAATACCGCGCGGCTTTTCTTGTAGCCAACGGTTGAGGCGTTCGCCAAGTTGTTTGAGATGGTTGAAATATTGGTTTGCTGCGCGTCTAAGCCAGTCTTACTTACCCAAAGTGCCGGATGCATATTCTTCCCCTATGTCCTTACCAATTAACCCATGCGAAGCAGTGAATCAGACGCTTTGTCCATGTCTTCTGCTGTGCTCATGAGTTTCACCTGCATCTCAAACTGACGCTGCAGATCAATTAAACTTGTCATCTCACCAACGGCATTCACGTTACTGCCCTCAACCGCGCCGGTCATCACTTGCACAGCGGCAGACGCTTCAAAACCAAGCGCAGGATCTTTGCTGCGGAACAAACCGTTAGTGTCTTTGAATAGTGAGCGGTTATCTGTGTTGGTGAGTTTGATTCGATCCACCACTTCCATCTCATCTGCTGGCGCGTCTTGAGGAATAACCGATACCGTGCCATCACGACCGATTTCGATTTTTCTTAGTGGGATTGGCACCGTGATCGGTGTACCACGCTCACCAAGAACCAAATGGCCGTTGCTGTTCGCTAGAAGACCATTTTGATCAACACGCAAACTGCCGTTACGGGTGAGGCCTTCTTTGCCAGTTTTATCCAGCACAGAAATCCAACCTTGGCCTTCAATGGTGACATCGAGATCACGACCTGTGGTCACAACACTGCCCTGCTCAAAGCTATGGCCTGGACGCTCTGTCATGCTAAACACACGGCTTGGCAACCCTTCGCCATACGCTTGCATTGAGCGCGCTTGGGCAAGGTCGGCACGAAAGCCAGGTGTGTTTGCGTTAGCAAGGTTGTTCGCTCTTAGCTGCAAAGCTTGCATATTTTGCTTCGCTCCGCTCATGGCGAGATACAGGGCACGATCCATTGATAGCTCCAACATTCAAAGTACTAGAGCGTTAAAGCAATCTCTGTGCCAAAAAGTATTATTTATATTTATCAGTGAGATAGAAAGATTTTGTAGGGATAATTGCCAGATCGGCAAGGGCGGCAGGCGCGGCAATGGCAAAGGAAAACGGCAACGCGGCACCGGGCGGCAAAGCATTGCTGAAAAAACGCACAAAGCCGCGTGACAGGCAAACGCCCATCACGCGGTCAATCAATTGTCGAGCTAGGTTCGATTAACGAATTTGCAGGATGTTTTGTTGCAGCTGGTTATGTACATCCAATGCACGAGAGTTCGCTTGGAAGTTACGCTGCGCTGAAATCAAATCCACCAGCTCTTGAGTCATGTCGATGTTCGACTGCTCAAGGGTGCCGTTATTAACGGTACCAAAAGAGCCTTTGTTGGATTCACCCCAGATCTTTTCACCAGATGCAGAAGTCGAATCCCACTGAGTACCGCCTTTCTTGTCAAGGCCTTGCTCGTTTGCAACTCGAACCAATGCCACACGGCCAAGGTTCACGTTTTTGCCGTTTGAGTAAGTACCCAACACGTTGCCTGCTTCATCAAAATCAACTTTAGTCAAAAAGCCTGGCATCGCGCCATCTTCATCCAGCTTAGTGATTTCAAACGGAGCAGCAAATGATGTATGTGTGCCCAGCTTCAGGTTAATTGCCTGTGAAGGATCAGCGTCGTTCAAATCAATACCTGCGGTCGCGAAATCAACGGTTTTCACTGGCGCGCCACCATTCACCTGGTTAAAGGTGCCATCATTTTTAAATGTAATGGAGTGACCCACGTGGCCGTTTGCTGCCGCCGTATCACCACCGTCAATGTTCAGTGGCTTTTCACCCTGACCATCCGTTAGTGTGTAGAACGCATTCCAAGTGTTTGGCGTGGCTGGGTTGCTTGACTTAAGGTAGTAGGTGGTCATCTTGTAAGACTGACCTTTTGAATCGGTCACTGTTACCGATGTTGCACGGTCATAAGACGTTTCATCGTTAAAGTTAAACAGTGTCGGATCGTTTTCTTCCGCGCTCGCTGGCAGGTTCGCACCTAGTTCAACGTTCTTCGTCGCTTCAGGAACACCATATTCCGCTCGAACTTCAATCGGCTCTGCTTCATAAGAAGTCACTTGGTCAGTTTTTGGATCGACCTTATAACCGAGCAGGAACTCATCGTTAGACGTTACGAGCATGTTATCTTTGTTTAAGTGAAACGCACCGTTACGCGTCAGTTCGTTTTGCTGCGGAGTAAGGCGATCTTTTGCCACTGCAAAGAAACCTGTGCCGCTGATACGAAGATCCATTGGGTTGTTGGTATAAATACTTGACCCTTCATGGAACTGCTGCGCGACTTTGCTCGCCTGCGCACCGCCACCCGGAGTGGTTTTTGCGTTAGTGAACAAAGAGTTTGAGTACACATCACCAAATTCAGCACGCGACTCTTTAAAGCCGTATGTGTTGGCGTTGGCAATGTTGTTACTGGTGGTGTTCAGATCTAGCTGTGCCGCAGATAGACCGCTTAAAGATACATATGACATTCCTAATCTCCTAATCTAACCAGCGGTTATGCTTTGCCGACTTCCAGTACTTCTGCTAGTCGAACTGGACTTTCAAAGCCAGCTAGGTTGAGCAGTACGTTTCCATCGCCTTTGCCAAGAAGTACACTGTTGACGTTGGCGTACGTCGACACTTCAAACTCTCGGCTTTCTCCTTCCATCAAGCCAGAAGCTTTCACTCTGTACTTGCCAGCAGGCATTGGATTACCTTGATCATCTTTGCCGTCCCATTCTACACGTGCATCGCCACCAGGCTGTGCACCTACATCGAAGGTACGAACCAATTGACCCATTTCATTTTCTACACGAACAAGCACGTTATCCATTGATTGCGGCAGCTTCACCATTGCAGCCATACCGGCATCAGCGGGTTTGATACCTGCTGCCCCCGGCACCAGAACGTCACGTCCTACTAACGAAGACGCTTGCAACGCTTGGTTAGAGGTCATTGATGAGTTAAGGCTTTCGAACTGAGTGTTCATTTTGCCAATGCCATCAACGGTCGCGAACGACGCCATTTGCGCAATCATTTGGTCATTACTGACCGGCTTAAACGGATCCTGTTGAGACAACTGCTTAGTGAGTAGTGACAGGAAGTCTTCTTGCTTGAGATCCTGTTTACCCGTGCTCTCTTCAGTCTTGCTTTGATCTTGCAGTTTTTTTAATTGGTCAAGGTAGGATAAACTGCCTTGACCAACATTGTTGATTCCAGCCATGTGCTATCTCCTATCTCTATTTACCCATTCGCAGTGTGCTCATGAGCATCTGCTTACTCGCATCCGCCACCTGAACATTGGTCTGGTAAGAGCGAGATGCTGAGATCATGTTTGCCATCTCTTCCATCACGTTAACGTTCGGCTTGTAGATGTAGCCTTCGTCGTTCGCCAATGGATGATCTGGGTTGTATTCCGCGCTAAGTGGTTTATCACTTTCCACAATGCCCATCACTTTCACAGGCACGGTGTGGTCGCGGTTATATTTTGCTTTGCTCAGCTCAGCACCAAACACGGCATGGCGTGCCTTGTAGGTGTCTTTCGCTGAACTACTAATGCTGTCGGCATTGGCGAGGTTACTTGAGGTGGTGTTTAGACGAACCGATTCGGCGCTCATCGCGCTACCCGTTACATTGAAAACGTTAAATAAGCTCATCTAAATTACTCCCCTTTGATCGCTTTGGTCATGTTTTTGAACTTGCTTCCTAGAAAATCAATAGAAGCTTGGTGACGCAATTGGTTCTGCATGAACAAGTTTCGCTCTAGATCCACATCGACGGTATTGCCGTCGCCCGTATCTGGTTGAGTCGGCGTGCGGTACAACACTTCGCCAGAAACATTGGTGGAGGCAGAAATGTGCCGTCCATCGGTGCGACTAAGACCAATACTTGCCCCTGAGCTTGCCGCTTTTAACGCACGGTCAAAGTCCATCCCTTTCGCCTTAAAGCCAGGAGTATTTGCCTGTGCAATATTGGTAGAGATGACTTCTGCATTCTTTTCACGTACCCCGACGGTATGTTGGTGAATGCCTAGTGCATTGTTAAAAGAGATGGCCATTTAAACCTCATCGTTCAAAAACAGGTGCCTGTCATAGTTATAAAGCAATATCCGCGCCAAAAATGTTTGCCAATGTAAAAATTGCCTTCATTTTCGTGCAAGCGGACGATTTAGTGAGTGCCATAACGAAAACTGTCTAGCAAACACTGCGCCAATAAGGCGTTGGATAATTAGGAATGTCATCGCACCGCTCATCCAAAGCGGCACTATGGGTGAGCATAGCAAATAAAAAAGCCTTGGTGATACACCAAGGCTTTGAGAAGGGATAACCATTAACGGAAATTGTTAGGGTTTGAGCTTATAAATGATGCCCGGGTTACAACGCACCATTTCAAATTGGTCAGTTAAACCCGTCAACGACTCTGACGCGCCTAGCAGCAGATAACCGCCAGGGTTTAGGCTACGTGCCATTTGGTTGAGTACTTTGGCCTTCATATCCGGCGAGAAGTAAATCAATACGTTGCGACAGAAAATAATGTCAAACTTACCCAGCAACGCGTAAGAGTCCATTAGGTTCTGAGGCCTAAAGTTGACCAAACGCTTGACGTTGTCTTTGACTTTCATCTTACCGTTGCCGGCATCTTCAAAAAACACGCGGCGACGCTCAGGCGACAATCCGCGTCCTAGCGCTAGATTGTCATATTCACCGACTCGGCACATGTCGAGCATGGTATTGGAAATATCCGTGGCAGTGATCGACACATTTGGAAGTAAACCAGGCTTCTTGGTTTGCGTCTCTAAAATGGTCATGGCCATCGAATACGGCTCTTGGCCTGATGAGCTTGCCGCTGACCAAATTTTTATTGGTCTTTTGTTTGCCGCCGCTTCAGGTAGGAGCTTATCGGCAAGCACCGTAAACGGATAACCATCGCGAAACCATAAAGTCTCGTTGGTGGTCATGGCATCTACTGCGGCAATGCGTAACTCGCGGTTACGTCCAATGACAACCTCTTTTAACAGCTGTGACAAAGTGCCTAAACCAAACTTTGATACCAATGGGCTCAAACGGCTACGCACTAAATATTGCTTGCTATCACCAAGCACAATGCCGCATTGGGATTCCAAAAAGCGGCTAAATTCACGATACTCTTGATCGCTAATGGTTATCGCTGTCATTCAATTCTCTATACTACTTTACTAAAGGCTTGCTTTTTAAGGCTGCATTTTACACAGCCGACAAGCTCTCATTTTTTACTTTTAGTCAGCGATGACTGCGGCTTTTACAGCGCCTCCAAGCTCTTCTGGGTTGAACTTGGCGATAAACTCATTGGCGCCCACTCGCTCAACCATCGCTTGGTTAAATACACCACTTAACGAGGTGTGAAGGATAATGTGCAAATCTTTCAGCTCAGCGTGACGGCGAACCTCTGCCGTTAACGTGTAGCCGTCCATCTCTGGCATCTCAATATCAGAGATAAGCAGCGAAATTTGGTCGTGAATGTTACCTGCAGCGGCCATTTCTACCAGCTTGTTGTACGCTTCTTTGCCATCTTTAACCAAAATGGCTTCAAAGCCAATAGACTCAATCGCTCGTTGTACCTGTTTTCTCGCAACAGCCGAGTCATCTGCAATCATAATGCGTTTTACCATTGGCTTCTGCTTTTTCTGCTCTGCCACAGCAATTTCTTCGACAATGCGATGATCCATTTCCTCACGCACTGGTGAAATCTCCGCAAGGATCTTTTCTACATCAAGAATTTCAACCAGCTCATTATCAATATTGGTGACGGCAGTCAGGTAGTTTTCTTTACCAGCACCTTCTGGTGGCGGCAAAATCGACTCCCAGTGCATGTTAATAATGCGTTCAACAGAGCTGACTAAAAAGCCTTGTACACTGCGGTTAAACTCGGAAATGACAACAAAGCAATTCTCAATATCGGTGGTTGGTCGACCACCTACTGCTAAGCTCAAATCAATCACTGAAATAGTCTGACCACGGATGTGCGCGACCCCTTTGACTAACGGATTGAGGTTAGGCATACGGGTGAGCTTTGGACACTGCAGCACTTCTTTAACTTTGAACACGTTAATACCGTAACGCTGGCGGCCCATCAAACGAAAGGTCAACAACTCTAGTCGGTTTTGACCTACTAGCTGAGTTCGTTGATTCACCGAATCCAAGATACCGGTCATAAGTTCATCTCCATCTCAAACTTTTAAGCTAAAAAAGTGATAGTCTATCTCGGCCTCAGAGAATCCGAGAAACAGAATGCTGTATTATAAGACATCTTTTTTGCATACTTCCAGCCGCACTTTTAGGCAAAAGTGTCACTGGCTTTGCCTCTTTATCGTCTGGCACGCGATATTCTTTAGCGTATTAACGCACGCAGCAACGCCTGAGCAAATAGAAAACATTCAAAAGGCTGCCCAAGCTCATGTTTTAGAGACCATTGAGCAGCCCCTTGGTGGTGAAATCGTGGCAACCCCTGGCCGGATAGACAGTCGCATCCATGCAACTGATTGCCCTTCACCACTCGAAACCTCATCGTCGACAACGAGAAATACCAGTAGCAATGTAACTGTATTGGTTGAATGCCCAGAAGATAACTGGCGTATCTACGTGCCGGTTAGAATGTCTATTTCGATGCCTCTGGTGACGGCGACAAGGCCACTCTCTCGCGGCAGTTTGGTGGAAGCTCACGATGTCTCCATGACCATGGTGGATAAGAACCGCGCACGACGTGGCGGTTTTAGCAACATGAATAGTGTCGTTGGTGCTAAACTTAAGCGCAACGTAAAACTGGGTGATGTTATCGAGCGCAACGATGTCTGCGTAGTTTGTCGCAACGAAAAAGTAGTGATTCGGGCTGTAAAAAACGAGATGACCATCTCCACTAGGGGCACGGCACTGTCGGATGGCGCTCATGGCGATCAAGTAAGAGTGAAAAATGACAAGTCTCAGCGTATAATTGAGGGAATTGTCACCGGTGTTGCAGAAATTACCGTTAATTTTTGATTTTTTTCTAAAGATTTTGATTTGCACGTCGATATGGACGGTATACACAAATACATTGTGTGACATTCAGGGCTACAATACGTGGCCACAACCAACGCAATATTGAGCAATTTTATAAGGCGAAACTATGGCAGGCATTGATAACATTCGATCTGGACAGACGCTAACGACGACAAGTCGCGCACCTGCTCGTTCGGACGCCAGCAAAGAAAGCGCGTCAACTCAAGTTGGTCAACCTTCAGCAAAGCAAGACGCTGTCACATTGAGCCAAGGCGGTAAAGCCATTGGTCAAATGCATCAGCAAATGGCTAGCCAACCTAGCTTTGACTCGGCAAAAGTCGCAGCAATCAAAGACGCGATCGCAAACGGTTCTTACACCGTTGATGCAGAAAAGCTGGCTGATAACATGATCAAGTTTGAAGACGAACTTGGCGGATTACGATAATCGCGTCCGCAGACTCACTAAATTTTAGGTACAGGTAATGGCAGCACTTGTTGATTTGATTGACTACCAACTCAAAAACGCAAAAGCCCTGTCTCTTCTTCTTGCGGAAGAGACCAAAGCCATCGCGGCGCGCGAATCCAGCGAGATCGAACGCATTGCAAAAGAAAAGATGATGCTAGTCGGCCAATTACAACAGACCGATAAACGTTTAAGTGAACACCAAGACGTTCACCGTCTCACCGATGAAGCACCACTAGCCCAAAAAGTGGCGGACATTAAGTCGATCGTTCTCGACTGCCAACAACTTAACGACATCAACGGCCAAAGCTTGCAGCGCGCTCAGTTAAGTTTTAATAAACTCAACAACCTAATGCAGCAAAGCCACGGCAAAATAGGCATGACCTATAACGCTGGCGGGCAAACGCATACCTTATCGACACTCGGCACTAACCTAAAAGCTTAGAGCGAACGCTTAGAGTTGAACCTTTATCCTCACTATGCCATTGGCTCTGCAGCCAGATAAAACCCCGTCGACACTCGATTTTTTCCATCTTTTTTGGACTGATACAAGGCTTTGTCTGCTCGCTCAAGATTGTCTTGCAGTGTGGCACTCCTATCGACATTCGTTACCCCTACCGAGCACGTCACGGGCAAATAAAGGCTTAACTGGCTGTCGGCAATCGATTTTCGAAGACGCTCAGCAATCCGAGTGGCAACGGTGTGGTTTTTAGCACTGCAGATCACGACAAACTCTTCCCCACCCCAGCGGCCAATTACCGCATCTTCGCGCAAATGCGCTGTCAACGTGGTAGCAAGATTCACCAGTATCGCATCCCCTTCGTTATGTCCGTAGGTATCGTTAATGCGTTTGAAGTTATCGATATCCAACAGAATCAAAAACAGTGTCTCTTTAATGTCCAGTCGATGTAAATAACGCTCCTGGACACCTTGACGGTTATAGAGACCCGTGAGTTTATCTAGCGAGGCCAGTTTTCTGTATTTGTCCCGCTCTCTATTGGCATGGGTTAAACTCATGTCCAGAAATGACGCTCTATTCTGATTTGCCTGAAGAGAACGTTTGAGAGCAATAAGACGCACTAACACATCGACAGTGACGGCAAGCATCCATGCCGCCACCAGAACAAACTGGACTTCAAATAGCGTTAGCCATTTACCGACAAACTCCACCGAGCGCACCGTTATCGTGGTGTTTTTTCTGGCATGACTATCGCCAGTCGCAATTTGAATGTCCGTGACATTATCAAGCCGCGCCGAATGGTCAGAAATTTTAGAGTGCAAAAATGACCACCATGAAGGCACGTAAAAGTTGGCAATCGGTAGCGAGTAGGAATAAGTGGGCTGATTAACAGGAATGATGGTTTGCAGATTGGCTCTAGAAATGGTCGCGGTTGATATTGCATCATGCTCGGCATTAAGCAAATAAACCAGTACCGAATCCTGAAGATCGGAGGCTTCTGAATAAGACAGCTTGATTTGTACAGAATGAAAACGCCGTAAATCCAGCCCTTGCACTGCTCGTGAAGACGTTGGGATCATCACACTGCAAAAAGGAAACGTATTGGAGCGGCGAGTCTGACACGTAAAACTCAAGGTGCTATCGCGCTGAACAAAATGTCCGAGAGAGTTGCCGCCGTTGATGGCATCATTCATCATCGAGATTCCTGGAACATCAAGGTCAATACGCTGAGTGACGTTCATTCCCCAGTGATACCACGCCAGAAAGCTCAAACTTAGAACGGCCAGCACCGCATAGCCATTCTCTCTTCTAATAATACTCTGCCAATGCACTATACTTCCCTCCCTGAAAGAAAGCGCTTACTATATGTAGGGTATATTAGCTGATTTTAAATTACCCGTAATCAATAGAAACTGATCGTGAAACCGTGTTTTCAATCACATCTATAGTGACAACATTGAGATGATAGACCACCGTTCTCATACCCTATTATCGCTTTATTGATACCTTACACAATCCCATATATTGCCTTTTAATTAGATACTTACACTACTTAATTTATTAGATCACAAAATTGAATTCCAATACTAGCCAGCCGGCAAGGCCTGTTGCTAATGTTGTCAATGTCATCATGATTTTATAAAGTCATCGTTTACCACAACACATGGACGCGGGGTTACACTATGAAAGCGCTTACCGAATATCGAGAGGCCATTACCTCTAGCGAGCTTAGGGAACACCCTCGCTTTGCTATGCGTTACGCAAAAGGCTCTATCAGGAAAACTGGCCTATTTTCAAGCTATACCACGATGAACATTATCGATATATCTAAAGGCGGCATCGGTGTGGAGTGTCAAAAAATGCTGATGGTAGGGGAACGTGTCGAGGTGAAGGTCGGTAACAAGAGGTACACTGGCCAAGTGGTGTTTGGTAGCCAGATGTTAGGCAGCCGTCAACTTCGGATTGGCATTCAGTTCACCGACAAGCTTGGCATCTCAGACATGCTGTTTTTTGGCGCCCCGATGCAAATTGCGATGGCTTGACCCATAAACAAACGGGGCGGCAATGGTTTACATTGCCGCCCCGTCATATTCCAACTGCCTTTAGCAAGACCACTGTATTAGAACAAGGTTTGACGCTTCTTCTCTGGAACACGGCGAATTTCACCGTAATCACGCAACCTGTCCATTTTTTCAATATCCAGTATTAGCTCAGTGACGTAGCTGTCGCCGACTTTGTAGCTGCGTACAACTTCTGCTCCGCGGATAACGCCATCCACTGCACCAGTCGTCGACTCAACACCTAGACGCTGGTCTTGAAGATCCGCTCTTGCTGACACGCGCAGGCCATAAACTTGCTCTGCCAGTTCACGATACGCATCAATCTTTGAAGCGCGCATTGCGCGAACTTGCTTCTCTTCATCATTACGACCAGTCTGCTCACTGATGCTGGCATAGCCCACCGCGGTCAACGTATTCTGATCCATCGCGCCAATTGGAGTACAACCAATCATGACCATCGCGATTAAGGCGGCAAAAATTACTCTCATCTTCATGTCCTATGGGCGTAAAATCACTGTCGTTGGCGTTGTCATAGTTGGGTCTGAACGAATCAATACACCATCTTCAGTACGCATTTGATTAAGCGTATCTAAGTCACGACCAATTCGATCTGCTGGCAAAAAGCCTTGCGCTGACGCAACGACAATTCTCGATTGCATCCCAATCACACGAGCGTTCACCAACACACCGCCCTCTTGACGCAGCATGGTACCAGTCAGGACAAATTGAATTTGCTGCTCTTGGGCAAGATCTTTCCAGTCACGACTGAGTGCAAAGTCACCCTGGCTCGTCACCTGGATGGAGCCTGTAGTCTTAAAATCCACCACCTTAAAGCCGCGACGCTGCAACTGATGAATAAACCCTTCTGACACAGAGTTACCCAGCCAGTTAGTCGCATCCATATTCTGCAAGTCAACAAAAGAAGCCACGGCAACCGGCGTGCGTGATGACACACTGGTGTTCGAATTCACCAACTCTTCCGTTAAGCTCTCTACAAAGTAATCCATGGTATGACGAGGACTCTCCATCAGCATAAACTTGCTGCCCGAGTACGACTCTTTACCGTTATAGATTGGTGAGTAGGCACAAGCGGTCAGCGTTAACACTGACGCCATCAGTAGCCACTTTTTCATTTCACACTCTCCAAAAGTTATTAATTGGGTCAATTATGGCAACCTTGATTCAGGTTGGAACAATCTTTGCTTTTCTCATTCTGTCCTAAATAAGAAAGCCCACTCCAATATTCGCTAGAAAATAGTAAGCAAATATTGTTCCGCATTTGGAAAGGTTGTATGAAAAATATCGTTTCTTCTTTAATTTCAACAGCATTGCTGACATTAAGTGCCAGTAATGCCTATGCCGAGTGGTATGAAGTCACGGGCACGTCGACCATTGTCTCCTCTGAAAAGGCGGCAAGGATCTACGCGCTTGAAGATGCCGTATATAAGGCGGTCGACTTCTCTGGCGCCGACATCGGCAGCCTATCGACACTGGCGCCAATGCTAGAAGACGATAAGGAACAGTACCAGTTCATTGACTCCGAGGTTCGCCACATTGTCATCGACGACAAATACGTAAGCGGCAACCAGATGGTGGTAAAAGCGCGTATCGACATCTACCCAACGGCAAAGGCTTGCCATAAAGAGCAATATAAAAAGACCATTGGCGTTGCCATGTTCGACATTGTTGATCCGCAGCAAGCGGTCATGGGTCAGATATATAAGCTGGGTGAAGATTACAGCGCCGTCATCGATAAGCAGCTTGCCGCGCGCTCTTACAGCTTCGTTTCTGTGGGCACTACCCGTTACGAAATCAACAAGCGCCAGCCTGAACGAATCAAGATGATCGCTGATGATCTTGGTGCGCAGTACATTGTCACTGGCGCGATTAAAGATCTCACTGCGACAATCGATGCAGGTGGCCTATTGAGAGATGATCGCATCAACCGCCAGTTCGCCATGGACATGGCCATCTTTGATGGCAAAACTGGCCACGAGATCTTCCAGCACACCTATCGCGAAATTGCCCAATGGCCATTTGCGAAAACCAGTAAAGTTGATACCAAGAGCGCTCGCTTCTGGACATCCACCTATGGGGAGATGATGCAACGAGTCAGTCGCAATATCATGCTCGACTTGGAAGCAGAGATTTCCTGCAAGATGACGCTACCTGAAGTGGTGGCCACTTACGGCAACAAAGTAACCATCGACCTTGGCCGCGTACACGGCGTACAAGCTGGCGACCAACTGCGCCTATGGCACACAGGTTCCTTCATTGACCAAAACGGCTTACCACGCAATAAGGTCAGCCGCAGCGACATTACATTAACCGTCTCACGCGTTTATGAGCGTGATGCTGAAGCGACGGTTGATCAGCCAACGTTGGCCAACAGTATTCAGATTGGCGATGTAATGCACAAACAAAACTAATAGTACGAATACGGGCTTAACTTATTCATATAATTGAGTAATATAAGTCCTAAGCTCCCGTGGCACAGCTGGATAGCGCGGCCCCCTCCTAAGGGGCAGGTCACAGGTTCGAATCCTGTCGGGAGCGCCATATAGAACAAGGACTTAGCACGAATTTCGGCTAAGTCCTTTTTGTTTGTGTCCATAAAATGTCCACACCTTTAACCTACTACCCAATTAACAATTCGCCCTACTTACAATTGCATTATGTGCAATGAGTGGCAGATATAACCGGATGAACATGTAAACTATCCATCTCTAAATACAAAAAGGATTGTTTATGTCTCATCTTGTCGACTCCCTAAAAATTCAAAATTACAAATCATGTAAAGATATCACTGTGAGCCTTGCTAACTTTACTCCCGTAGTCGGCTATAACAACGCAGGTAAGTCAAACATTCTAAGCGCTTTAAATTGGCTTCTAAAACCAAAAGTGATTCAAGATACTGGGTACTTTGACAAAGACCAACCAATCATCGTCGAAGGTACTTTTGCCGGTGTTACTGAAAGCGTCATTTCCGAGTTGGCAGAGGAGCATCAAGACCCAATACGTCCTTTTGTTAGTGAAAAAGGAAGAATGAGAATTGTGCGAACTCAAAAAGTAGGTGCAAAGAAGGCTAGTGATATAACTATCGAAATGTTTAACTTTGAAGAGGGGAAACTCAAAAAAAACCCTCGTGGCCTATGGAATGCTATCAAAGCGCTCTTTCCTGAGCCTATTGAAATTCGAGCTATGGAAAATGCAGCAGATGACGCCTCGAATGCTAAAAGCACATCTACAATAGGTAAACTATTGAAAGAAATAGCAACTCAAGTGAACAATCAAAATACCGCTGCAATTTCAAGACACCTGAATGCCGTTTCACGCCGAATTTCAGCGGATGGCGATAGAAGAAGCAATGAAATTCAAGTATTAGACAAAGAGATATCTAATAAGCTAGACAGCTTTTTCCCCGGTATTGATGTTAAGTTGCACTTTGAAGTTCCTGACTTTGACGAGCTGGTTCAGTCGGGCACAATAAAACTCTACGAACACAACATTGGACGCAATGTTAATGAGTACGGGCACGGTACTCAGCGTTCAGTCCAAATGGCACTGATACAGCAATTGTCAGAAGTAATGAAAGGGGCGGAGTCTGCAACCACTACCCTTCTCTTAATTGACGAACCCGAGCTTTACTTACATCCTTTCGCCATTGAGCAAGTTAGAGAGGCACTTACCGTCCTATCTAAACGAGGTTATCAGATTATTTTTACTACCCACTCCGCGCAAATGGTTGAGTTCGAAGTGATACAAAATGCTCTATTAGTTCGAAAAAACGCGCACTCTGGAACCAATGTTCGAAACACGCTACGACAAGCCCTGAAAACAGTATTACCAAACAAAATTGACGCACAAATCGCTCATCTTTTTGAACTAAGTCAATCTTCAAAAGTATTATTCGCGAACGAGGTTGTTCTGACCGAAGGGAAAACCGAGGTAAGACTACTACCATACTTGTACAAAAGTTTAAAAAACAAGACTCTTGGACAAGATAACTATGCGTTAATTCAGACAGGTAGCGTCGACAACATAGACAAAACGATGCAAATACTAAACGCGATGGATATTCCATCTAAGTCAATTGTCGACTTAGATTATGTATTCAAAGGTGCAATACACAATAAACAAATTTCTGATACTGACACCGACTACGTAGCTCTCAAGAGTATTTTGGAACATATGGTAAGTACAGGTGAAATTATTCTTTCAGGAGCATTACCAAAGGCAGAACACTGTGCGAAAATTGCCCTTAACCCCGATAGCAAAGAAATAATAAAACGCCTACATGACAAGCTTTTAGCCCACAACATTTGGTTGTGGAAGAAAGGAGCAATCGAAGCTCACTTGGGTTTAACACAAAAAAATGAACAGGCGTGGGCTAACTTTAAACAACAATTGGAAAGTCAATCAAATAACATAGATGCCATTTGCCCCGACGAAAATGAAATAGAAGAACTCTTAGACTGGATTAATTAACAGCCATTTTACGCCCTTCTTAGTAAGGGCGTTTTTCCAACTCTGTTAGACGTTTATCCATTTTTTCCATCATCAAGCGTAGCCACTTTACATCAGTCTTTAATGCAACTCCGACACCAAATCCACTAGAAAGCGCACTTACTGCAGCCACGATTAAAGTTTGATACTCAGCCATTAAATTCATCCCGTATTGCTTCCCACAAACCAACCAAAATAGGCGCAGCCACACCAATCAATCCACCCACTTGCACGCCTTCTGGCGTCACACTTGCCGTCAATAGTTCAGGATGCCCCGTTGCCAGTGCTACACCTGCCCCAAGTTTGAAAGGACACACACCTCAACAAAACGAGACTTACAACATTAAAGGGACACACACCTTAAAAACCAACATTCTTATGGCAAAGAATGCTCGACTCGAAAATGACTCTGGATGCACTCCGTCATAACTTACAAGTCATCAAACAATTGCTGAATCAAACCGTGGTTCTTGAGTTTTTTGTTAAAACGATTTTGAAAGGACACACACCTCAACAAATCACTAATGATTAGTAACATCCGACTTCCATGGAACCTAAAGGGACACACACCTCACCATCATTTAGCTTTCTAGAGAAATCGCTGCTTTTGACCTAGAGTTGATCAGATATTGTTGAGAAAGTTTGTTTTCGATAAAACAACCACGCCTTACTTAGGAGGTCGAATGAAGAAGTACGCTTTAGCCGCACTGGTCATGTCATTATTGTTTGTTACAAACGCATCCGCTCAGCAGAATAGCACGGGCGGTGGCTTCAAAGGACCAAGCGCCGAGGACAATTTAAACACGGTGCAAGATATTTTGGATGCGACATGGCTATCTGATGGCACATACGTGACGGTTGTCGGAAAAATCACGATGTCGCTTGGTAATGAACTCTATACCTTCACGGACAGTACAGGCTCGATGACAATCGAAATCGATGACGACGAATGGCGTGGGCAAACGGTAACCCCCGACCATACAATAAAGATCAAAGGTGAAATTGATAAAAACGACAGTGATAGTGCGGTTGATGTGGAATCGATTGAGATAGTCCAATAGATAGCTTTTGTAAAACATTAAAGTAAAACATTGAAGGGACACACACTTCACCATATATAAGACTATTACTTATACTCAATTAGGTAGTGAAGAAGTAGTGGTGAGGAGCAAAGGGACATGCTACCCCATGAGGCGTTTGGTACGTAACCCTTTCTATGTTGGGCTGTCTCGGTCAAAACTGACGAAGTAACCCCGACCGATAGCTCGATATATCAAGCTGCAAATTGTACGCTTCAGTCAATCCATCCAGTTTTGACTGCGCTGTGGAGGGAGAACATTGAAGGGACACACACTTCACCATATAAGACTATTACTTATACTCAATTAGTTAGTGAAGAAATAGTGGTGAGGAACAAAGGGACATGCTACCCCATGAGGTGTTTGGTACGTATCCCTTCCTATGTTGAGCTGTATCTGTCAAAACTGACGAAGTAGCCCCGACTGATAGCTCGATATATCAAGCTGCAAATTGTACGCTTCAGTCAATCCATCCAGTTTTGACTGCGCTGCATTTAGGCTCGTCATTACAATCGTATTATCATCAAGTTCCCACAACTGGCGTGATCCTTCGTAACTAAACTGAAGCGCTAACATGGCATCAGCATTGCCTTGTTCTGCCGCAGCCAACAACTTTCTGTTTTTCCGGTAAATAAGGTTAAGCTCTTTCTTTAACTGCCACACATACACGACTTCTTTCATTTTTGGGTGTTGTTTAAGTTTGAACAGGGTAAAACCTAGACCCAATGCACTCACCACTACGCCAAGAAGATTCCAATGAAAATGCGAGCCCGTGTCTGATGGTAAAAAGAATATCAAGCTTTGAGATATCGCTAAGCTGGAGACACTTAAGCTCACAATACATGCAACGATGACGATGTTTAGACGTGAGCGATATAACTGCTTGTCGATAGATTGTAATTGCATTTTGAATCCAATGGCGAATAAGGTGATTACGCTTTTCTAACCTTTAGAAGAACTGCTCTTATAAAGGCTAGAAAGCCAGTAGCTAGGGCAAACATTACCAAGCAACTGGCAATGTATCCACTGTAAAAGTAAAGCATTAAAGGTAAAGCATTAAAGGAAAGCATTAAAGGGACACACACCTTAAAAACCAAACTCAATCAAAATTGAAGCATTAGCAGACAGCTCTCTCGTTCAGACAAAGCATGGAAGATTCGAGTATGTGAGTACGTGTAGGAAGTAGTTTGATGAAAGTGAAGACGTTTATCAGGCGCGCATAAAGCAAGCACTGAGGGGTACTTTGATTTGACTTGTAAATTGATTCGAAACTTTTAGCTTACTCTAAACGATACATATAGAGCTTCTGCTTGTTTAACACTGTTTTCGTCTGTTCAGCCAACATGGGCGCCCCGAGTGCGGTTGCCCGAGATTTCTCCATCTGCGTACATACTTTTAGCCAATTTAATTGATTGATGTTTAGACGCTCCAATACTGGTGGAATCTTGTCTCTCATGGAAGCTTTCCCATCCCGAAGTTGACGAGCGGTCCAAT
This sequence comes from Vibrio sp. DNB22_10_4, assembly GCF_052879755.1. NCBI lineage: Bacteria > Pseudomonadati > Pseudomonadota > Gammaproteobacteria > Vibrionales > Vibrionaceae > Vibrio > Vibrio sp. DNB22_10_4. The sequence goes on from NZ_JBNNXW010000002.1 coordinate 104,606, forward strand.
CCACTAACTCGATGTAATCGACTAATCGAAACGGAATACCATCCAACATACGATTGCCGGGGTTGCCCACAAAAGGATGAAGACAAGGCGCTGTTGCTTGATTACGATTAAGTGTGTCAATTCTGAGCTTTATGGATGTATATTCCGAATCTTCTGGCGTTTTGGCTATTCCAGCCCGCACTGGATTTAGATCGACGTAAGCCATTGCGGCGGCCAATGCTTTTTCGTCAAGCAATGCCTGGCTTTTGAATCGGCTTTCCCAAAAGTGACCAGTACAATTATCCTCTCGATTTGCTCTACAGGCGATGTCAAAGTTGAGCTCTTTCATGAACCAACTGAGGCTCCACAGTCTTTCTCTCCACGTTTCTATTATCTCTAGACACTTTTCTTCCTCAGCGTGAGACGAGAGCTGCTGAGTCTGCCAACGTTGAATTAGACTAGGCAGTTTATGCTCACTGCCCCAACGCTCCACTACATCATCAAGAGTAAGTGTTTGGGCGGATTCCCTGTTGAGATTTAGAACCAAGTGATAATGATTACTCATGATGGCATAAGCACAAATGTCAATGCAGTAGACTTGAGCAAGCGCATAAATCTTTTGTTCAATCCATTTACGTCGGTGTTCATAACTCGTGTTGGTTGAGGCATCCTCACCACATAGGAAACTACGGCGAACACAGCGAGAAACACAGTGGTAATAGGAAGTTGCATCTATAGAAACAAGTTTTTTTCGAGCCGTTGTCAACGTTTATCCTCCGTTTAGTCTGAAGGAACTCTAGCAGTCAATCACTAGAAACACCGTTGACAGGCCGCCAAATTAGGCAAAATCATACTATTTTCATACTTTTTGGTGTGTGTCCTAGCAAACTCTTAGCAAACTTCTCTGTGTGTGTCCTAGCAAACTCTCTCCAAAAGAGTGTGAGATTGCTTTTCTGTCAAATTCCGTCACCATGGACACCATCAAAGTACCACATAAGAAAAACAATGAAATCATTACCATGGAACGCCTGGTTGCTCGCGCTAGTCCAGCCTTTTGTCTTGTCTGTTGGCGCACTGAATGTGTTTTTAGGCGGGATTGTCGGCGCCCAGCTTCATTCTGATCCTACGTTCGCTACCTTGCCAGTCACGGCTTTGATTGTCGGCGTATCGCTGAATGTTTTTCCCGCAGCTCGAGTTCAAAAAAAGCTTGGCCGAAAACACGCATTCGTTTTGGCCGCTATCGTAAGTAGTATCAGTGCGCTTGGTGCCGCTTGGAGCATTGAAGGTGGCAGTTTTTGGGGATTCTGCGCGAGTGCATTCTTGCTTGGCACTCAATTGGCGTATGTGGGTCAGTATCGTTTTGCCGCGATTGAAAGCTGTGAAAGTCCTGCTCAGCACCCAAGTGTTATTAGCTTAGTTTTAGTCGGTGGTATCGCTGCGGCGTGGGTTGGACCCGAGTTACTCAACTTAGGACAGGCAATCACCCTATTCGATGCTGAATATGCGCGCGCGTATGCTGCACTCGGTATTCTAGAGCTGATTGGCGCAGCTATACTTGCTGTTGCGATGAAGCCACTGAATATCCAAGAGAACGTCACTGAAGCGGGTGACGGTAGAACCTTGTCGGCGCTATTTCAGCAACCCATGCTGTGGCTAGCGATAGGCTCTGGTCTCACAGCATACGCAGTGATGGCTTTTCTTATGACAGCAACCCCACTCGCCATGTCAGGACACGGACACGATATTCAAAGTGCCAAATGGGTTATCCAAAGTCATGTTATGGCGATGTACCTCCCTTCACTCGTCACCCCGCTGATCATTAAACGCATTGGTGTCTATAAGCTCATCACACTCGGCTGTGTGATTTTTCTCGCTTGTATCGCAGTTGCGCTATTGGGTCACTCTGTACATCATTATTGGTGGGCATTGGTTGCGCTAGGAGTCGGCTGGAACTTTCTGTTTATTGGTGGCACCTCACTATTGCCGCAAACCTATAAACCGAGTGAGCGCTTTAAAGTGCAAGCGGTGAACGATTTTTCAATCACGGCCTTTCAAGCTTCTGGTTCGCTCGGCGCTGGGATCGTGCTCTTTACTCAAGGCTGGACATGGATGCTGCTTGCCTCGCTATTCCCAGTAAGTTTGTTGCTGTTGCTCAACGTAGTAATCAAGAAACGGCAATCGTTTGAGGAGACGAGCATCTAATTATTTAGTCAGATTCACATCACCTAATTAAGTCATTATTTTAAACTGAATTAGACCGTAAAAAGCATTTATTCCTGCAGAGCAGGCGCATAGGAGAATCACTTGACCCAAAAAATACGCTGGGGCATCGCAGGCCTAGGCAACATTGCCCATCGATTTACAAAAGATCTCATCGCTCACGTTGAAAACGGAGAGCTCTTTGCCGTTGCGGCAAGAGATCTCGGCCGCGCCGAAGAGTTTTCTAAGCAATATGGCTGCGAAACAAGCTATGGCTCTTACGTTGAGTTGGCTAACGATAGCAATATTGACGCTATCTACGTGGCGACTATCCATCCGTTTCACAAAGAGCTGATAAAGCTTTTTCTTAAAAATGGAAAACATGTACTGGTTGAAAAGCCCGCTCTCACTAATTTGGCCGACTGGGATGCGATGGCTGCGCTCGCGAAAAGCAATGGTCTACTTCTCGCTGAAGCGATGAAAAGCGTTACATTTCCGGCGTATCGCGCAATGAAGCAGTTTATCCTCGACAATAAAGTTGAAATTACCTCAGTTGAAGCATCGTTTGGCAACTGGCACGAGTACGACGGTGCTTGGCATCTGTTTAACCCTAAGCTTTGTGGTGGCGCGACGTTAGATGTCGGCGTTTATGGTCTTTGGCTATACGCGGATCTATGTCGACTTACAGGTTGTGCGATTAACGTTCCTACTGTTGAGTACGTTCAAGACAATGAACAAAGTGAAGTCGACGAGAACGCTACCTTTTCATTTGATGGTCCACTGAAAGGCCGCATTTGCGCTTCAATTACACGCGACCTGCCACGAAATGCCATTATTCGAGGGCCAGATCTAGAAATCGTTATGCACGAAAAATGGTGGAGTTCATCGACAATAGACATTACCTACCAAGGTGAATTAACCCAAATCACTATGCCAATCAAAGGTGGTGGATTTGCCAACGAAATCGAGCACTTCTCATCATTGCTGCAAAACAATGTCCACCAATCGGATCTCCTAAACCATGAAACGAGTCGAAATGTCGTTCGTGTTATGGAGACCTGTTTGAACCGTAGCGGTTATGCAAGTTTAGTTCAAAGCTCAGAGAAGTAATACGTTATTACTTGGCTTTTCATCCGCTTATTTAGGTCGCCTAACAAGGCGGCCTTCGCCCCATATTCTCTCCGGCTGCCTCAATTCTTGAGATGTTCCTTTGTTGATTCTCAACTTAATACTCAAATTAAAAAACCTTTCCGATGTGATTTTAAATAACTGTTTTTAATAGAAAAAATATTTGGCGCGTTTCGTGCTTAGACTTCATAACGTAGAAAGGAGACGTTTTATGAAAGGATTAGCACTAGGAGTAGGCCTTGTAAGCTGTGCGGTTACATCGGCATGGAGTACTGAGTATCATTACCCAACAGGCGGTGCCGAAATTGGTTACAGTTTAAAAGGCAAACCTGACGCAACCGTTAATGTTGGTGATTCCTTACCTACCGACTTATTAGAACGGATAGACAGCATGTTACCGCCGGGACAGAAAGTAAATCCGGATTACATTGCAACGGATGCAAAAAGTAACATTGAGATTGATCCTGAATTTGCTGGCACAGCTTATGTTTCGTTTACCTTTCTCAATGAAGGGGCAAGCTTCAACAATGTGTTTGGCTATTTTGTTTTTGATACGGACACACCACCCACCACACGCAGCGAAGTTGCGCAGCACCAAGTTGTCTTTCCCAATGCCTCTAAGCCGCCCGCAGGGGAAATGCTACAAGGTGATCAACTCACTTACCAAATCCCCCTTCAAGCAGGTCAGAGCCTCGGTTTTTTTGTGGTACCTAACGGTTGGGGTTGGGATTGGCTAGGAGAGTACGGCAAAGTCCCTTATGACGGACCATGGCGACAACCTTTTTACTCTTTGTCGGCACTCAACCCTGAGAGAAGTGAAGCAGAACGCTATCACAATGTGGTTTTTGTCGATGAGGAAAACGAATTCTTAGTCATCGGTTTTGAAGATACTCTATACAGCAGTGGGGATAAGGACTTCAACGATTTATTATTCTCTGTCAACGTGACGCCGTTTGCCGCTTTGGATGGAATTGATGACGCTTCAGACAGCCAATACATACCTTTAGCAGCTTCGGAAAACTCACAACAGGATGAAAGTACAACGACTTATTATCCAACGGCCAGCACCTATGCGACGCTCGCTTTTGAAGATCATTGGCCTTACGTGGGTGACTTTGATTACAACGATGTCGTCGTCCGCTACCAGATGACACTTCAAAAAACGCCATCCAACGAACTTAAATCCTTAGAACTGGATGCTACGATTCAATCTTTAGGAGCGGATTACCACAATGCACTTGCGTGGCGAATTCCTAACTTAGGCTCAGACAATATTGAAACGGTCACCCTTACACTCAACAACACGCCTGTGTCACACAACATTGTTCAAATGGATGGCGAAGACGCCCTGTTTATACTGAGTGAAGATCTGCACCAAGACGTGAACACAAGCTGCGGCTTCTTCCGCAGCAAACGAAATTGTCGTGAGTCAGAGAATACTCAGTTCCAACTCAGCGTGACACTGAAGCAACCCGTAGCAGAATCCGCAACAGGATTAGTCCCTTTTGATCCGTTTATTTTTGCAGCGAAAGATACCTACCATGGGACACTGGGATACGACAGTCATCCCGGAAGTCGCTGGCAGGTTCATCTAAAAGATTATTGTGGTACGAGCGACTTTGACACCCTTCTATTAAACACACATGACGACGATTCAAAGGCGTCATATTGCTTTCTCGACAACAACAATATCCCGTGGGCAATCAACATTGCTGATGATTGGGATCACCCTGCCGAGAAACAAAGCATCACCGACGTCTATCCACTGATATATCAATGGGTACAATCAAACGGTGATGCTCATTCCAGTTGGTATAAGCGCTCTAACGCCAACTCATCACTGCTGTATGAATAAAAAGAGGAACAGACAATGAAGATACTCAATATTACCCTTTTGGTTCCTTGGCTCTTATTAGTTGGCTGTGGCGGTGGAGGTGGTGGCGGCGAAACATCCAACTCTACGCCACCAAAATCCACTCCTCCAGCAGAGCCAGAACAGCAAGCCTTGTCGGCCGAGCAAGATTTTCAGTTCAGAGTTGACCATGAAATCATCTTGAGTTTATCGGCTCCAGCTCAGCAAAAGGGGTCATTCCAGGTCTATACCCGAATCTTGGCAGAAGATCCAAACTCTGAGATGTTTATGGTCGACCCGTCGAGCGTCGTAGCTTCACTTCCTCACTCTGTCGAAAGCTATCACCTGATGGTCAATGATAATTGGAATGAACTACTCGTCGAGTGGCAGCCGAGAGATGGTAACCAGTCGCAACAGCTGCAACGGGTCTCCCTTAATGGCCAAAATCAGTATGCTATTCAGTTTGATAATTAGGGAGTGGCGAGCCCTTTAAGAGGGCGAAAATTAACGACATTGTCAAAGTGCATCGGATGGTGAGGCTACATGGCTCAATTTGTAAATCACTGTAAAACAAATTGAATGACGGTTTTAAATTGGTAGCGTTAAGACATGACTTCTTAACGCACGCAGTTTGATTCGGACAGCTCATTATGAAAACGAGAACTTGGAAAGACAGCTTAGTCAAAACACAATACGTCATGGATAGCATATTGCTGATCGGCTTCATTTTGGTCTGCATTCCAAAAGTCACCGGAACGTGGGCTCACGAGTGGTTGAGCCTGCTGTTCATTATCCCGCTTATTATCCACTTACTGCTGCACTGGGACTGGATGATTGCCTTGCCTAAGAACTTTGTTCATCGCCAATCCAATAAAGATCGATTTAACGCTATTTGGGATGCCCTTTTCTATCTGGTTATGCTGATGGCGACATTGAGTGGCTTCCTTGTTTCAGAAGCACTGCTTCCACAATTAGGATTACCTATCGATATCTTGCCTGTTTGGTCTAAGCTGCACCACGACCTAGGCAATCTGGTTATGCCGATGCTTGGTGTACACCTTGCTCTGCATTGGACTTGGATCAAAACAATGACCAAAAAAATGATTCAGAAACGCGATACAAAGGCAGGTGCTCAATGAAATATCTGGCAAAAAACTGGCAGCAAAGAACGATCATAATTGTTCTTATTTCATTGATTTTCAGTGGATTGATGTGGACGATAGAGTTTTCTTCATGGGCGGAGTCTATTAACAATTCTGCCATGATGACTGAATCACATAGCGATGAAAAATCCGCGCCATTTATATTCATGCTCGTGATGTCCTTCGTGAAATTGCTCGTACTTACGTTAGTTCCCTTTACTGTCACTTACGGCCTTGTTGCGCTTGTCAATAAAGTGAGTAAAAGCCAAAAACGTTCCGCGAAGACGATGCACACTCAACGCAACCGCTAGCGACACACAAATAATCTGGTAATGAGGTAACTACCTCACGCTTCAAGCGCCAGCTAAAGCTAATCCTTTATTTTAACTGGCGTAGAGCGAACTCCTAGCTTACTGTTTATAAGAGGCACACTTGATATCACTCCTGAAGTAACACGAGTGGACAGCATGTAGGGGGAAATTTGGCCAGCGTTATTCAAGAATGCAACCGTGAACTCAATAAAGTTGTCCAGTATTACCCGGAAGAAGCGCGCAATAGTGTTGATTGCCTAATGGCACAACTATTATGCTGCGAAATCTTTTTGATCCAATTTCCAATCCTCAACCATTTTAGAGGTAAAAGCTCTCCTTGGTATCATGTGCAGAACTTGCGTCATGCCCTGCTAACTAGCCCTCGTCAAGGTGCTGTAAAGTGTTATGAAGAGCCGATATTTCAGGGTTGGTCGATGGCAAAAATTGATGACGCCCGTGTCTATGAAAAACCAATTCCAGACAGAGTGCGAAAAGCTTATGTCGACTATCAAGGCTTTCTTGAGCAGCTAAGACCTTAAGGTCGCTAACACCTAACTCACTGGTCTTGGTAAATAATACCATTCAACCTGTCAATACCAAGCTTCCGAAGTCCCCTCGATCATGTCACACCACACTCATTGCAACAGCTTGAACTCTCAAAAAACTTCTGAACCTGAATACGCTTTGTGTTAGGATGCTCGACCATTTTATGATGTGGGTCACACTTTTAACTGCATGGCCACATTTAAATCCACAGCGCGATAAATAAACAGCGCTCCGTGAACAGTGATAATTTAATGTCAAATTCCAATACGGTTGAGGCTTGCTCAACCGCATCGATATCAGCGTATGATGCGATTCATCCACCTGAACGCATCAAGAGCCTTGCTGAAAAACTAGAAATGAATAACCCTGTATTCTGGCTCAGCGGTTCTTTCCTAACCCTCTTTGTCCTCCTTGCATTGACACACCCTATTGCCCTCTCAAGTGCTGTGAACTCCGGCTTTGACCTCGCTACTCGTTATTTTGGTGCCTTTTGGCAGCTACTCTTAATGGCTAACTTCATCATTGGCTTAGCCCTTTGTTTTGGTCGAACTGGTGATGTGAGACTTGGTGGTATGGCGCGTCCCGATGTAGAGAGCTTCAAATGGATGTCGATTGTGCTCTGTACGTTACTTGCTGGCGGCGGCGTCTTTTGGGCGGCGGCCGAACCAATCGCCCACTACTTGTCTCCACCACCACTATTCGGCTCTTCGTCCCCAGAAAACAACGCTATCAACGCGCTGTCACAATCTTTTGTACACTGGGGCTTTCTCGCATGGGCAGTATTAGGGGGGTTATCGTCAATCGTGCTAATGCATCTGCATTACGACAAAGGCCTGCCACTTAAACCCCGTACACTACTCTACCCATTGCTCGGACAGCGCGCCATTGAAGGTTGGATTGGCAATACTATTGATGCTTTAAGTATCATCGCTGTTGCCGCAGGTACTATTGGCCCGATTGGTTTTCTTGGCCTTCAGATAAGTTATGCGATGCAAGCGCTGTTTTCTATTCCCGACACCTTTGCCACTCAGGCGACGGTGGTCGTCATTGCGATGCTGTTTTACACCTTGTCTGCACTGAGCGGCGTTAATCGTGGCATTCAATTAGTCAGCCGCTACAACGTCATTCTTGCTGCGGCGCTTATCTTGTTCATCTTAATCGCGGGACCAACCGGCTTTATCATCGACAGTTACGTTCAAGGTCTCGGTACCATGATCGATCAATTTGTACCGATGGCAATGTACCGCGGTGATACTCAATGGCTGAGTTGGTGGACCGTATTCTTCTGGGGCTGGTTTATTGGCTATGCACCTATGATGGCCATTTTTATCGCGCGTATTTCACGCGGCCGCACCATTCGACAGTTAATTCTCTCCATTAGCATTGCCGCTCCATTGGTGACGTGTTTTTGGTTTACCATCGTAGGTGGCTCTGGACTGGCCTTTGAGCTGGCTACACCTGGTATCATTAAAGCTGGTTTTGAAGGGTTCAATATGCCAGGTGCGCTACTGGCTATCACTATGCAACTGCCATTTCCGTTGCTGATTTCAATCCTATTCTTAATTTTAACCACCACCTTCATTGTGACCACCGGCGACTCAATGACCTACACCATTACTATGGTGATCTCCGGCGACAAGGAGCCCAATGCTCTGATTCGCGCTTTCTGGGGAGTCATCATGGGTGCAGTGGCGATCGTGTTAATTTCAATGGGCAGTGGCGGTATTTCTGCATTGCAATCTTTCATTGTGATTACTGCGGTACCAGCGTCATTCATTATCGCCCCAAGTCTTTGGTATGCGCCTAAAATTGCCAATAACATGGCGAAGGAACAAGGCTTATAAATCACGAAGCCGACCTAAAAGGTCGGCTTACTTTTTGTCATTAACACTGAATCCAAAACCACTCAAACTACTATGGGCTATTTAACTTCCAATCCAATCACGGTTTGTTGATTGTCGAGTGTAAGGTGAATGGTTCCACTCCCGTCCAGCGGTGCTCGATTTTGAGTATCAACAGCTTCCAGCGCTAACTTCACCATCGCACCACTGTTCATTTTTATCAAATAGGCTTTGTTATTAACGTACGCACTATTCTCAATCGGCGGAAAATAGAGCACAGCGAACTCTTGTTTATAGTCTTCGTAGATAGAAAAGCAACGTTTAGAATCAGACTGACACTCTGCTATCTCTGCAGATATCGTGGTGCGGTATTTGTCCGTCGTATCACGCAAGATATGAATATACTGCGCTTGATTATGTGGCTTCCCATAGAAATGGTCATCATCTTGGCAATAAAGCCTAACCAGATCACCTTTGCTGCTGTGAGATACCGTAAGGTGCTTATCGACTGCATGATGGGTTAACGTACTCTCACTGATCCAAGGAACATCGTAACCGCGATGATCCATTTCTGATAGCAAATATACCGCTTCCATATCGCCATATAGCGCGTCGAGAAACGTGTATTGGTAGCTGCCATTTTGTGCCTGATACTCTTGCGCGGCGCCTTTGGAGTAGCTTTGACTCAATGTAAGCATAGTCCCTGATTTTGGCTCCGCGATTTCCAGTTCAAGCTTACTCTCGCGCCCGTATCGATAGGTTGTAATGCCATTGCTGGCCTTGCAAAAGCTGACCGATTTACCGTTTCTCAATTCACAGCCAGCAACACGCTGTTCCTCGGTCATACATAAATCGTTTGATTGCACCATGGTTGAAAATAAACAAAGCGCGGCAGTTCCTAGGTATTTCAATACAGCTTCCTTATCGTGAACATCCACCTATCATGCGCGAAGTTTATCGATTTAGATTCATCAAGCCAATATAAGCAACCGTGCTTTGTGAACAAATAACACGAAAACCATCGCGATATAAGCAGCTGTGATAACGGAGCATATTGATTTTCAAATTGAGGTTTTAAAAAACCGACCTCTTGGGCCGGTTTAATTTATCATCTATGATGGCTATTTCCTGAGCGCCTCAGACATCGTTTTCGTCAGCTCCCCATTGTTATCCCCCGACAACTCCCATACAAATAAACCTGCATGTTTGTTTTGCTTCACCCAATCGGCTTTGGCTTTAATGGATTGTTCGTTGTCGTAACTAATGAAGACCTGCTTTTCCGCATTCCAAAGGTAGGGAGCATGAGCGTTTTCATCGTAACCTGCCACATATCCTTCTTTACTGGTGTAGTTACGCACTAGATCCCAGAACTGGAATGAGGCTGGCTCGACTGTACCAAATGATGCACCTTTCGCTGAAGTAAACTCAGCCGGTAAGGTTTTGCCATCAAAGTTCTTCGTGCCCTCCCAGCCACGGCCATAGAACGCTGCACCTACGACAATCTTATCTGCAGGCATTCCAAGGTCGAGCATTTGCTTGATGAAAGCGTCTGTGCCCATTCCCCACCAGCCGTTGTCAGTCGCAAACAAGTTGGTAAAGTGTCCTGTTTGTGTGCCCCAGCCGCCCAAATAGTCATACGTCATCGCAAACATAAGGTCGAGGTTTTTGGATACCTCTGGCCAGTCGATGCTAGTGGCTTTAAACCCAACCCCAACCGCAGTGCCAAGTTGGTAGTCTTTACCTGTTTTGCTGCCTAGCACGTCCATATTTTGGCGCAGCTCTTTGACTAGCAGCGTAAACGCTTGTTTTTCTGCGAGCTTGTCTCCATCACTGAGTTTGGTTTCTGGATCCCAAGGCGATGTAGTCAAGCCGCCACCTCCTGGGTATTCCCAGTCTAGGTCAATACCATCAAAAAAGTCATACTTGGCAATAAGCTCAACGGCGGTTTTGGCAAACCATTTTACGTTCTCTGGATCTTTCACCATGGCATGAAACGGTTCAGACATGGTCCATCCCCCAAATGACGGTAGGATTTTCAGTTCTGGGTGACTCTTTTTAAGTTGTGCGAACTGAGCAAAGTGACCTTGATAATTAACATCAACATCCACCTCACCAAAATCCACTTCTAGTGCTGATTTTTGATCGACAATCACTGCGGTAAACGGTTTTTTTCCTTCGCACGCTGTTGCGATTTGCTGCTGCACCGCAGCGGAGGCCGCAGTATGAGGGCCGCACATGCTCAAAAAGGCGTAAATAACATGAGTGAGCTGGTCGGCGGGAATATCTTGAACCTTGTAAGGGTTTCGTTGGTCTTGGTATTGCCAATCAGCAAAGTAGCCAGCGACAACGTTGTCATTGGCGAATGCACTCGGCAATGATAAGCCTAGCGCGGCGGCTAAACATAGGGCTTTGTTCATACTCTTCCTCTCTTCAATTACTGGAACCAGTTGTTTTTACACAACAATTATCGACAGTAATAAGAGGATTCGCCGCGCCGAGATCGCTAAATAAAGCTAAGATTGTCAATAGTTTGGAAAGTTTTCGAGTGAGCTATCAGTAAAGGAAAGAGACAATGAACACCCAGCTATCTTCATGCCAACTCACTCGCAAAATGTCACTGACTTATCATCGCAAAAAGTCGCGCTCTACTTTATCGTGAAATAGGCTTACTCGCTCAAGCACCGATTCTAAATGTTGGCGCTCCAACGTCGACAGCTTGGCCAAATCGATATCATCATTAACCTTGCAAAGATCGGTGTACTCGTCGATTTGGTTCATAAATCGTAGCTGCCATATATGATCAAAGATATACAGCATGTCACGAAGCGTCGGGGCGTCCAACTCCTGCTTTGCCGCCAAAAGTTTAAGACGAGTGACGGTATTACTCTCACGAATATCATGTTTTAACGCGTACAGACGACAGAAGATCTCCATTGGTCTTAAGCATTGCTTGAGGTTCAAGGTTAACTGCCCTTGATGATTCTCCACTTTGATCTGTTTCGTCGCGGTCAGTGGGATCTCATGCTGCAGGCAGTTATGTGCGTACGTTGTAAAAAACGATGGTTGGCGCTTGAGCTGATGTTGAATATTGTCGTGCATCGCATCCACTAGTGCCCCTTCACCATAGGTCGCGCGAATATCGAAAAACACATTCAGCTCCAGTATCGACTCAGCGGTAGCGTCTGCTATCCAGCGTTCAAAGTTGCGATTCCACTCATCAAGGCTCAAACACCACTGGTGATTCGACGCCATAATCAGTCCTTCGCAATAACGATATCCTGCACGATTGAGCATGGAGCAGACATTTTCAGCCAAGCTCAAAAAATAGCGGCGAACTTGCTTTAACTCAGTCGGCTCTAACGTGGCACCATCAAACACAATGGCGTTATCTTGATCGGAAAACAGCGTCATGTCGTGGCGCGCGTTACTACCAAAAGAAATAAAGGTAAACGGTACCGGTGGCTCACCAAGCTCAATCGTCGCCAACTGGATAAATCGGCAGATAGCCGCATCGTAGGCAGTACCTATGGTTCGGCGCAATATTTCAGGACGGCAGCCAGACTCTATCATCTGACGGATAACGACCGTCAATTGATTCAGTGTTTCCACAGCATGGCCTGGCGAATGGCTTTGTTCTATCTTGCTGATGATATCAGCGACCATAGGCTGATAGTCACGCACCTCATCGATAACGCCAAAACTACCGCCATAAATCTTGCGGGTTATCGGCCTAAACGACAGTACGTGCCCCTGTTTTTCAGACAAGAAGATACGCGATGAGCTAACAATGATATCTAGGGTATTGCCGTGTTTAGTGATAAGTTGCGCTTCAAACTCCCCAGGCTCAACTCCACCATCAAACAGTGCCTCAAGGTGCGCCAGCACTTTGGTGTTTTGAGGTGATTGAGTAAATAATCGAGACCAAATATCTTGCTGCTCAAAATCGTGTTCACTATAACCTACCATGCGATGAAGACAGGCATTGGAGTATATGATCTGCCCATCGGTCTCCAAAATGTAGCCTTCATTCGATGATTCGACTAAAGCACGATAGCGATCTTTCGCTTCATGTAGCGCGATTTCGGCGCGCTTTTTCCGATTTTCAATCACTTTGCTTTGCGACATAACAAAGCCGATACACACTACAAGACCGGCAAAAATCGCGGCAAAAATGGCGTAAAGCGTCCCTTCTAGCTTGTCGATACCCTGCTGGACATCGTCCAAATAGACACCTGTACCTATGATCCATTGCCACTCGTCAATGCCTTCCACATAAGTCAGTTTCGGCGTGGTCACATCCGCTTGGTCATTCCACTGCCACAAGTATTCCAAAAAACCATGCTGGTGGTTATCGACTAGCTTAGTGAACTCGACAAACACAGCAACACCGTCGCTATCTCGATAGTCACTGAGGTCTTGTCCTGTTAAGTCAGCGCGATAGGGGTGCATCACCATCGTTGGCTTACTGTCGATAATGAAGAAGTAATCGCGATTGTTAGGCCCATAGCGCATGGTTTCAATTTCATTCTTCGCGCGGATTTGCGCCTCTTGGAGGCTGAGCTCGCCTTTTTGCTCAAGCTCAATGTAGCTATCGACAATACTCACCGCAGAGGAGGTCAGCTGCGCCAACATGTTGCGCTTTTGCTCGACCATCGACTGCTCAACAAAGGGGACAATGGCGAAAATAATCGCAGCAACAAATAACACCAGCGCCAAAATCGAGGGGGCAACAATACGCAAGGTAAAGCGGTTTAACAGTCCGCGATTTTCAGAATGACGTGCATGTAAACCATCAAAGTAATCCATCAATTCATTGGCGCTCAATACAGCACTGAGTTCATCGCCGTCATGGGCATCATGGTATTTGGTTTGAAACGTGCCATTTTCAAAATCAGCACGGGAAGGAATATAGCCGTCGTAATCATCACGAATATGAGTTTCAAACACATTGCGTATCTGCTGGCGCGAATACTGGCCACTGAACTCTTGATACGCCTCGTTCAGCGCTTCTTTACAGTGCCGAAATCGACGGTGATCGTAGGGATCGCGAGTCACTGTCCCTTGCTTTAGAGCATGATCAAATCGATCGTGTTCAAAAAAACCATCAATCCATTTATGAATGTCTTCGGCACGGAGTCCGAATAATTGCTCCGTTCGATTGGCGTGCTCTGATATCTTCATTATCGCTAGGTGTTTGATTTCATAAGTTAATAACAAGAACCTGTGCTCGGCCTCGCAACTACAACAAAAAACTCACTTTACCCCGCGATCATTGGTGACATGCTAATCCAAATCAATAAAAGCCGTTTTCAATTTATTTACCTTTCATTCAATAGTGAAACACGGATCCAGCTGGTACCGATCATGGGTGCTGGCTATCACTAAGGAGAACACAAAGTTATTAAGTCTCCCTTCTGGCATTAAAAGAAGGAGCGCGGTAGCGGCTGGGATGCCGACTCGTATCAATCGAAGGTTGGTATACCGTGCGCAAGTAGCCTTAAGTGCCGACTGGTTGTTCTCCCTCTCACAAGGGAAAGAGACGTATGTCTGGAAGTAGTAAAACCTTTTATAGGGATATGCGCCGTAAAGCGCAAGAGTTTGAAAGCAGGGAAGAATTTCTGAACCATGATCTTAAGATCATGAGCTTCAGACGGTGGGGTATTCACTTACCCTTTCGTGATTACAGTATCGAGATAGAAGACTGGGTACCGGCGATTGCCGCCACCATAGGGAAAGTGGTCATGGTGACAGCCATGGTCGCAGTGTTCGCAGCACAGTTTGGCCTATCACCGGAATTTGTCGCAGAAAACGTCCGATACGAGCTACTCATTGCGGGTGCTCTATTCGTTATCTTGTTTTCTGCGATTCTTAACCCCAATGCGAACCTTGCTGGAACACATGGGCCAATGATACCGCTGATACCCCTTGTGGCTGCCGCAGGTGGACACCCACTCGCCCTAGGTATAATGGTGTGCGCATTCGGGATGATACTCGCGCTCACCAAAGGGGGCTCCAAGTTGATGACCCTCACCGGGGTCGGCGTACGGGGAGGCTTGCTGATTTACTTAGGAGCCGTCGGCCTAATCAGCCAAATCAATAAAACCGAAGCATGGGCAAGCGCTAGCGGCCATGGCTATATCTCGTTTGCGGTGATTGGTGTCACTGTGTTGGTGTACGCCTACCTGGCTAAAGTGAACAAACGCTGGCTAGCTATCCCGCTTTGCTCGGCGATTGCCGGTATTGTCGCGTACGCCATGGGCGCAGAGTTTGCTTTTACTACCGAACCTGGCTTACCACATTTAAGTCCATTCTACTGGTGGGGTGAAGACACAGGTTGGAAGCTGGGCTGGCCGACGCTTGAACACTACATTGCGGTTGTACCGTTTGCACTTTTGGCTGTGGCGATGTGGTCACCTGACTATTTAGGTCACCGTGTATTCCAAGAGCTGAACTATCCAAAAGAAGCCAAAGGCGTACTGATGAACGTTGACGATACCATGATGGTGGCATCGATTCGTCAAGGTGTGGGCTCTTTACTTGGCGGCTCGAATCTCGCCTCTTCTTGGGGTACCTACATGATCCCAGCGGCTATCGCCAAGCGCCCTATTCCTGGTGGCGCGCTGCTTACGGGTATTTTGTGTATATTGGCCTCAGTGCTGGGCTATCCAATGGATTTAGCCATGTGGGAACCGGTGCTGCGCGTTGCGCTGATTGTTGGTGTGTTCCTGCCTCTACTTGAAGCAGGCATGCAGATGATTCACAAACACAAAGACTCACTCAGTGCGGGTATCTGTATTTTCTCGTGCGCATTTGTGAACCCGGTGTTCGGCTGGGCAACGACTATGCTGCTCGATAACATGGGCTTCATTGGCGATAGCGAGCGCGCTAAAACCCTGTCCAAAAAGGACAAGTACCTAATCCCAGGTCTGGCGTTTGTGGTCTGTATTGGCTCACTCGCAGTCGTCGGTCAATTGCCGGGTATCCCTGCTTTGATTGGTAACTAATCCCACGCTTTATTGACTCTCACCCAAGCGCCTTGTTTTAGCAAGGCGCTTTTTCTCATCTCACTTTAATCGTAACGCGATGTCGCTCGGCAGAGAGACATAATGATCCCAAAGCACACACCCTGAGTAATCATTGCGGTGCCGCCATAACTGAAAAACGGCAACGGGCTACCCATGACAGGTAATAGACCACTGACCATACCGGTATTGATAAACGCGTACAAAAAGAAGCTGAGCGCTAGCGCACCGCACACCAAACGGCTATAGGCATGATGACAATGGCAAGCGAGCCACAAGGCTCTCAGCGTAATGAACAGATAGAGCGACAGAAGCAAAACACAGCCAATAAACCCCCACTCTTCTGCGAACGCAGAGAAAATGAAGTCAGTGTGACTTTCTGGAATAAAGCCCAACGAGCTTTGAGTAGCGTTCGTCCAGCCCTTCCCCGTTACCCCACCAGAGCCAATAGCAATATGGGACTGGATAATTTGATACCCCGAACCGAGTGGATCACTTTGCGGATTTAAGAACTGCAAAATGCGTTTCTTTTGATAGGTTTCTATCACAAAGAACCATAACAAAGGGGCAGAGGTTGCCACTAGAGCGACAAAGCCTCCGATGATCTTCCAACTCATGCCAGCGAAATAGAGCACAAACAGCATGTAAATCACGCCAAAGATTGCCCCATCCAAGTCTGGCTGAATAAAGATTAGACCCGCGGGAATGGCCGTCATCAAAATAGCCGCAATCAGCCGTAAGCCACTTGGTCTTGTGCCTTCCCTTTGAATAAACCAAGCCACCATCATTGGAATCGCAAGCTTTACCAACTCTGAAGGCTGAAAGCGAACCCCAGCTATACTTAGCCAGCGCTGAGAGCCATTACTGCTATCTCCTGCCAGCACCACACCGATTAGCAGAATAATGGTGAGTAAGTAAAGATGCGGTGAGAAACGTCGATACTGTTTCGCCGGGATCGAAGACATAATCAACACGCAGGTCAGTGCAATGCCGCAGCGCATCAAATGATTGGTCATCATCGCTTCGCTGTAACCACTGGCACTCCAAATGGTGAGCGAGCCAAGCATCATGATCGAGATAATCGCCAGCAAGATACTAAGGTCGAGCTGCGGAGTCTTAAAATTTTTCAACATGGGATTCTAATCAGAGGCGCTGCAAACGCCTCCTATGTGTGAGCTAGGAAATAGGACGGTATTAAAACTTATTGAGACGACGTTTCTTGTCACCGATAAGCCTACGCAGACGCCAGGTCACAAAGGTGAAGATCGCCGCACAGAGCGTTGCAACAGGTGCTGCCATCAACACCATGGTAGCAAAACGGCTAATAGGCTCAGGCAGGGAAGGTAAGAGAAATCCTACGCCGGCCAGCAGGGCAATCCACAAGCTGGCACTGAACCAAGCAAAGTAGTGGAAACGCTGTACTTCATGCAGTCGAATCCCCATCACCATAGGCACCAGGCAGCGAACACCTGGGGCAAATCGAGCCATAAACAGAGCTATAAGCCCATGGCGACCCAAAAGGTTATCCACCATCTTCATGTTGCTCTCGGGGACTTTGTTTACCCACCCTTGGACGACAGGCAAACGGTTTAACCAGCGCCCTTGTAAATACGCAAGCCAACTGCCCACGGACGCGGCAATGATAAGCAGCGCAAACGCGAGAAATGGGTTAAGAACCCCTACCGCAGACAAGGTACCCACCAGCACCACGACACTATCGCATGGCAAAGGTGCCGCAGGCAGGAAGCTGCTTTCTAGAAAAATAAACAAAGAGACCAAAACATAGATCAGTACCGCACTGCCAGGCGACAGCAGTGCGTCGAAGTCTTGATGCCATATAGCAATCAACACCTCTTGAGTCGCATCAAACATAGACACTCCAAAAGCTTAACGAAATGAGGAAGTTAAATCTTTGAAAGTGTGACTAACGCGAGTGAATGAAACGAAATTGTAGGTTGGACTCTTGCCAGCCACCGAGCCGAGGATTAGCAAAGGCGAGATAGCTGCTTGGGAAGGTGCATCTTAACTGCGAAAGCACAAACCATGAGGTCAGTGAAAACGCGACAATCAACCAAGGCAAGGGATCGCTCGGTCGGAACTGAGCTTTGTGTGATGGTACTCGCCATGTAGAAGGACGTAAAAGTTGATTCTCGTTAGCGAGGTCGGGCGCCCGCTCTGGATTTACGACCGCAGGCTGATAGGAATACCTCGTCTCACTAATAGACTCGGCGACGCTGCTCAAAAGCAACATCGTTAGCAAAGTCAGCAGTAATGGGAAGAAGTTAATCGTTCGCTTCACACAGAAAGCCTAGTAGTGGGATCTGCTTATATGTACTGCTAAGCGCTCAAAAAAGCAATGAGAAATTAACGACTCTTGGTAGCCTTAAAACTCTCGATTCATCTTCGATAAGCACGAGATAAGCAAAGCCTCTTGCCCCTCATCAAAATGGCGGGTGATGTCTTTGACCAAACTCAGGTGCAATTGGTTGTGATGACGGTGAATCGCTTGCCCTCCCTCGGTCAAACCCACCACAATCGCGCGGCGATCATTAGGGTGTGGGAAACGCTCAATCAAGTTTGCAGCAACCAGCTTATCGACCTGTACCGTCAGCGTGCCGGTCGTGATCCCCAACTTGTCAGCAAGCTCCTTCATTCGCATTGCACCATGAACACCCAAAACCTCTATGGTGTGTACTTGCGCCAATGAATACCCCGTTTCTTTAACAACGGACTGCTCCCAAGATGACATCTTGTCGTAAAACTCGGTCAATAGCTGATTTAGCGTTTCTAGATTCTGCATTAAGTCGAACGTACTTCTAGTGTGAGATGGCTAATCTTATCAAACTTACTGAGTTTTTGTTTATACGCCTGCAAAGAAAGCGGGTCTTTAGACACTAAGGTAATGGCCGCAGCATAATGATGACCGCTCACTCTCCACATATGCAAATCAACCACGTCTGCTAAGAGGGCGAGTTCATGACGAATCTCTGTTCGATACGCTTCCTCTACGCTCTCATCGAGCAAAATAGGGCTGGTTTGTTTCAAAAGGTTGAGCGTCCACTTACCAATAACCACAGCACCAACAATGCCCATAAATGCATCTAGCCAATTCCAACCATAGAGCTTACCAAGAATCAAAGCGCCGATAGCTAACAACGAGGTCAATGCATCCGCTAAAACATGCATGTAGGCCGCTCTTAAATTGTGGTCATGGTGATGATGCGAATGTCCGTGCTCATGTGAATGGTCATTGTCATGCGAGTGATGATGAGAATGATCGTGATGATGATCGTGATGATGATCGCCAAGCAAAAACATACTCGCGACATTCACGGCAAGTCCTATAAAAGCCACGACAATTGCCTCATTAAAATGAATCGGCTGTGGATTGAACAATCGATGCACCGATTCGACGACCATCATAAGCGCCACAATACCTAGAGCAATAGCACTGGTATACCCCCCAAGCACGCTGACTTTACCTGTGCCAAAGGAAAACCGCTCGTTGTCCTCATGTTTCTTAGCATAGCGATAGGCAAATAACGTGATACAGAAAGCAGCAGCGTGTGTCCCCATGTGCCACCCATCAGCCAAGAGTGCCATGGAGCCGTAAAAGGTTCCCGCCACTATCTCGACGACCATAGTGGTTACAGTTAGCAGCAGCACATACAGCGTTCGTTTTTCACCTTGGTGATTATGACTAGAGAAATTATGTGAGTGAGGGGCGGATTCAAAAGGCATGAGGCACACTTTGTTTGACAATCAAAATACTTGATCATCAATTTAGTTTGATTATCAAACAAAGTCAAAAGTTTAAACGCCTAGATCCTGATAATCTTTGAAATTCGACTCAATCCAAAGACATTGATAGAAATAAACTATCAACTAAATAGGAGTAATTTACTTCTGTTACTGAGAACTATTATCAATAATGACCTCATCAACACAGATTAACGTTCATGAGGGTAACGTAATGATCAAGACACTTACTTTTGCAGGTATACACTTCTCTATCGCGACTATGGTTGCGTTTTCTCTGACTGGAGACTTCTTGCTTGGTAGTCTGGTCGCTATGGTAGAGCCGACTATCAACACTGGCGCGTTTTATCTTCATGAGAAGCTTTGGCAAAAACTGCCTTACCTAAAACGTCGTGAGTCAAAGACTCAAGTGAAAACAGCAAGCTTTGCTGTCATCCATTTTGGCGTGGCGTTTAGTGTTACTTACCTACTGACTGGCGATGCCTTTATTGGTGGTCTAATGGCAACGATTGAACCCGCTATTAACTCAGTTGCTTATTTCTTCCATGAGCGTGTATGGCAACGCAACAAACACAACGTGGCACCACTTAGCATCACTAAAGCGGTAGCGGCATAACTCGCAAAATCCTCACTATCCAATGTGTTAGCACGCTCCTATCAAAAGTGCTGACATATTGGACAACGCATCACGAGCAAATCCAATAGGGGTCAAGTCTTGCGTTTTGCCTTTCAAGGTTGATCCTTTATAGTAGAACGTTCATACACTTATGAGACGACCCCCACCGTTATGAGCAGACCACTACGAATCGAATACCCAGGCGCCCTCTATTATGTGAACTCGAAAGGCAACGACGGACAGTCTGTTTTTCAAGACCGTGAAGATTTTGAACTGTTCCTTCAAGTGCTCGATCACACCGCAACGCGCTACAACTGGATGGTTCATAGTTACTGCTTGATGAAGAGTCAGTATCACCTGCTGATTGAAACGCCAGATGGCAACTTAAGTATCGCCATGCGCCAGCTTAACGGCGTCTACACACAGCGCTTTAATCAAAAACATGGTCGCAGTGGACACCTATACCAGGGGCGTTTTAAATCCATTCTGGTCGAAAGAGACGCGCACTTTCTCGATGTCGGTCGTGATATTTTGCTCAACCCAGTGAAAGCGAATATGGTCGTGGATCCAGAAAGTTATCCGTGGAGCAGTTGGGGCTACCTCAACGGCAGCAAAACAGCACCAACATGGTTTGTCAGTAAGCCCACTCTCGAATCTTTTGGCACAGATCGCGAGCAAGCATTGAGCCACTACAAACATTTTGTTCTCGAAGGGAAAGAGTGCAATCCATGGCAACATCTAAAACGTCAAATTTTCTTGGGCGATGAGGCCTTTATTCAGCGCCACCTTACGCCACTTGAATCGCTGACCGGGGAGCTTGCTGAGATCCCAAGTGCCCAGCGACGCTCAGCACCTCTTAGCCTGAAAGAATATGAGCAGAAAGCCAATAGCCGAGATGAAGCCATTTGCCTTGCGTTTCGCAGTGGTGGCTACACACAAAAGCAGATCGGTGCCCACTTTGGCCTGCACTACTCACGCATCAGTCGAATCGTGTCTAAAGGGCAAGCCTAGTCACCAGCCCGTTAGTGCTGTACGAACAAAAACCAGCAATGTTCAAGTGACATTGCTGGCTTTTTTACAGGTAGGAGTCAGTTACTGGTTTGTGCCAAGCGGCGTACCATCCGCCGACACATAGTACTGATTGATAATGCGTCCGTATGGGTCAAGAGCGTTATGGAATATACGAACCACATCGTCCTTTTGGCCACCAGAAACTTGGGTCATCCCCTCACCAATGGTGACTCGGCTACCCTCGCCTTCTTGCTGAGGATGATATAGATACAAATCGCCTTCAGTGACAAACGTACTTGGTCTTGACCATTGGTAGACAAACTCATCCTTACGTCCGTTAAGCTGTTTTACTTCAGCCATGTACGGCGTCATTTCCAGCTGTGATGCTGGCGGCTCAGTCAGATAAATCTGTTTGTCCAAAACTTGAGCATCAAAGTGGAATGCCACTGTATATGTTTGGTTACTCGGGATTGCACCAGCTTCACTTATTGGGTACCCAGAAAGCATACCGCTAACAAAGTTGCCACTATCGACGAGATGGCAACTGGTCGAGTTCGGCGTACGGTAGACTTTATCCATCTTAATCACCTGGTCGGACGGCGATGTCACGGTGACAGAATTTAAGCCATCAATTACCGAGCTAAGCGGCGCTAACTCATCGAAAAACTCTGGATTGCCGAACTGCCACTCCCCCACTTCAGGAACCAACTCGCAGTCAGAGGCCGTCAAAAAGCCAGACGTTTCAAACACCCAATCAAACGTATCAAAGTCACCCCAATTATAAGGTTTCGTCGCTTGGTTTAACTTGTATACCGCGTAAAAAGAGGTCGGGTATGGCTTATCGTCACCAAGGAACTTCAACTTGCCTTCATCAAGCTCAAACCAAGCTTGGTCGCGCGCAATGCTGCTAGACGTGCTGGCTTCAAATGCCGTGGTATACCCCACCAAATAACGCTTTTTCTCAGGCTGACTGTCAAGCAGCACTAAATCGCGATAACGCTCTAAAGACGCATCCTCTTCATTCGGCAAAACATTAAAATAGTTTTGATGCAGCTCTGCTCGGTTTGCACCAAACCAATGTGCTTCTGGCGCTAAGAACGCTTCAAACCCGGCCTGATCATCTTTAAGAAGAATCATGGCTTCGAGTATCTGCGAGGCTTGATTAAGCAGCGCCAGTTCTAACTTGAGCGTCTCCATCCCATAGTCCTCAGGCAACAACTGCTCCCCTTGCCAACCTTGCGCATAAGTAAGCGTTAGAGAGTGTTTAGGGTTAGGCCGGTAAGTCACCACAGCGCCATCAGAGTGATACTCTAACGCTAAAGCGGATAAGATAGCATCGAGTTCAGTGTGATCAGCTGGATAATACTCACGAAGCAAGTCGCTATTTAGACCCACTCCCGCTGCTTCAAACAATGGTTTTAGAGTGTACTTCAACTCAACTTGCGCGGCTTCAATCGCTGCCGCAGTGAACTTAGACTGGTGCAGCTCAAAATCTTCAAACACAAGCTCAGCATCAACGCCCGCAACCTTACCAATAAGTAAGCGTGTTAGCGGGTTTAGATTCAAGTGCTGAGACATGTTATCCATCAAAATGGTGTACTCACTGATGGCTTTAACACCAGAGGCTCCATCGATCTTAAGCAGCGTTGGATACACCAATTGCCCAGCATTGGCGATGGTAAAATCACCACCTTTTGGCGCTGTGTACACCATGCTATTGAGAACCGTTGTTCTATTGGGGCTTGCATCGACCTGTGCCAAGGCGATACGCCCTTTGATCCCACCACCAGCCGATGCTAGCCCTTTAATTGTCGAAAAAGAGGGATTGGTTTCGTTGGTATCACTGTCTTGGCTACAGCCACCCAGCATCATCCCCAAACCAACCAAGATAGAAAGCGATTTGATGTTCATTATGTTCCTAAGCCATTACTGCTAAACGGCATTCCGTCTCGCATAAAAAGAATTTGGCGGAGTCTAACTCAACCTTATCCTGTGGCTCCAAACAATAAAATCTATCGTGATCATGATTGCCATTAATCAACGACTAAACTCACCCACACTGCGTCTTTAGCAAAGCTCAAATGTCGTAAATGCGTCCAAAAACATGCGCTGAATATCACAATTAATTGAAATATAATCTTTTTGCACAAACCAAATGCAACACTTATCACACAAACACCTTCACTATGACAGTAGACTCTGGCGCTGAATTTATAAAACTAGAGCCAATTTATGAAGACAATAAAAACAACACTCGCATTACTTGTAGGAGCAGTGGTGCTCTCTGGATGCAATGACTCCGACAAGCAGGCAGTGGCAGAGTCAACTCAAGTGAAAATCGCAACCTACAACCTCTCTTTTGATCGAGCAACCTTTGCCGATTTAGTTGCGGAAATGCAAATAGCTCCAGAGACTCAGCAGCAACTGGTTACCACCTACCTTGATGGCACTATCGACGATGCTGACAAAAGCCAAGCGGAGAAGGTCATTCAAATCCGAAATGTTGCGGCGATTATTCAGAAAAACCGTCCTGACGTGCTCATGATGGCGGAGTACAACAATGACGGTGCTGGTGAAGATAAAGCTGCACTGATCGGCTTTCAAACCAACTACCTATCGGTCGCTCAAAGCCTAAATGGTGCGGGTGGTGATAGTAATTTAGAGCCGATTGAGTACCCTTTTTCGGAGTCTTACGCGACCAATACCGGCCTGCTTTCAAATCTTGACCTTGATAACAATGGCGTTGCTGGCCAGCTACCGGGCGACGCTTGGGGCTTTGGGTTTTATCACGGCCAATACGCGTTTGCACTGATGTCCAAGTATCAAATAGATACGGCCAATACACGCACATTCCAAGAATTCAAATGGAAAGACATGGCAGGCGCTGAGATACCAACCATTACTCTTTGCGATGACGCCAACAACCCAATTCCTGCTGGTATGGCTTGCGGTGACAACTGGTATACCAATGAAGAGTGGCAACAGGTAAGACTGTCTTCCAAAAACCATGTGGATGCACCGATTATCATTCCAACAGCCGATGGTGATGAAGTGGTACACTTGTTGATGTCTCACCCTACACCACCAGTATTCGATACGGGTAAAAACAAAGCGCAAAATGCCGCGGAAGTAACGTTTTGGCATGACTACATTCAAGGTAAAGACTACTTCTACGATGATGAAGGTAGCACAGGTGGACTTGATAGCAGTGCCAAATTTGTGATGATGGGCGACCAAAACCTTGACCCTGTTGCTGGCGATGGTATTAGCGCGGTTATGCAAGCGCTGCACAACGACCCACTCGTCAATCAAGCGGTTTCAAATGGTGAGCTGTACCCAACAAGCTCAGGTGCGGCAGAGCATGCTACTGACAACAGCTCTACACACCCAGCGCCTAATCGCCTCACTTCAACCTTTGGTCTAGCTGTCGACTATGCTCTCCCTTCTCAGACGTTAAACATCGTTGATTCTGGGGTTTACTGGGCAGCAAGTTACGAAGAAGGTCGTTTGCTGTTTAATGATTCACGTATCGGAAAATGGGGTAATGGAAAGGATGTCTCGTCCGATCACCGTATGATTTGGATTAAAGCGGAGTTCTAACTTTTCCTTATTCACATTCGCCTTAGCGGCCAAATCCGACGCTTAAGTCATCGCTAAGGCGAATGGTCACTACTGACTATCTGGCCTCGCCTCCTTTTTGCCTGCAAGCCGTCATTGGCATTCGAGTTGATTTCCCGTCAATGGTGCAGTCCACCAAAAAGCCAATTTTCCCGCCACTTTGACTGGCAAAGCTAGCACTTGAGAGCAAGAGTAGCGCCCCCATACCCGCTGCAATCATCCATTTCATAACGTGTCTCCTTACTTACAAAAGACACCATTAATTATGTATGAGAATGGTCATTTCGCCACGCGTGTCAGCATATGTCACCGGATAAAACTAGGCTCGATCGGAAACGAATTGTGCGATACAGCTCACTTACGACATTTAACTATCTGAATAAATGAACAATTTGTGCATGTTGACGGAAGAGTAAGTTAGAATCGGCAAGCCTAATAACATAGAGTCGGCATTAAGACTGACCCAAAAGGCATATCAGAGTAACAATAGCAGTAAGGTAAATAAATGAATCGAATCGTTCATGTACCCGCGCATTTTTGCGAAGTGGGAAAACATGAAGCTGTCGACTATAGCGATTCTCCCGTGTGGCGAAAAACGGGGTATTCCAAATCGGTAGTGGACAGTGTCCGTCTAGCAGAAGATCTGCAAAAAGCGGTCGCGACACTCAATCATGATGGCTTTGAGGTGGTCTCTATTACCCCAATCACGAGTGGTGACTATGACTATAAAGCAATACTTGAGGCGGGTGGAAGAGGTGAAAATGGTTACGGTGGTTATGGCTATGGTTACGGCTTTAGTTATACGCAAGGACTGATTGTTACCGCCAAACGCATTCAAGGTCTCTAAACCTAATTAGAAGTCTCTAAACACGACCAAATGTTTCTGTAGAGAAGATTGCATACTGAATTTTACATTCTGCCACGCTCTGCTCATCGCGCTTTTTGAGCAACATGGTAAGATCGAGCTATACCAATTCGCTCCTTTTCCGCATCCTATTGATTGGTAAAAAGGCCGACCGGGATCAGCACCCAGTCGGCCTTTTTGTTTGTGCTTTATCAACCAAATAGCATTAAGAAGCGGTCGCGTACTGCTCTAGCTCTTGGTGTGTCGCGGTTGTCACGTATTGACCATCTAGGTAGAAGTCAACGCTGTCTTGGCCGCTTACGCCTACCAACGTGCGTGCTTTGCCCGCATCATCCAAAAATTCCATTTGCATTGTGCTGTCGTCAAGTTTCGATAGTTTCACTGGCGCTGTTGAGAACTTCTTACCTACTTTGTGGTTTACTTTAATGTAAGCCTCAGCCGGTGTGTCAGCGACGGCTTTTTTCTTTGTGATAGGGTTCGTACCCGTCCAGAACTCAATAGAGTTAACAACAAATAGGTCAGCAGCCGCTGTGATCGCGTACACTGGTGACATCAAAGTATACAGACCTGCGCGCGCGTAACGGTTATCGACACCCTTTAGGTTCACTTCGTACATAAGTGCACCTGTTGTCGCCATTTGGCCGATACAGCCTGTTAGCATAGTAGACATTAGCGCCGCAGCAATTGTTGTTTTGATCAGTTTCATCACTTAAACACCTATTGCCTGTCCACGTA
This sequence comes from Vibrio sp. DNB22_10_4, assembly GCF_052879755.1. Taxonomy (NCBI): domain Bacteria; kingdom Pseudomonadati; phylum Pseudomonadota; class Gammaproteobacteria; order Vibrionales; family Vibrionaceae; genus Vibrio; species Vibrio sp. DNB22_10_4. The sequence continues at coordinate 131,230 of NZ_JBNNXW010000002.1, forward strand.
TTCAAAGACAAGCAAGTTGATTGAAATCATTAGAAAAACACCAGTCAATACCACTGACGTTTTCATTCTCACCACCAATAAATGGCGCGGGATTATAACTCCAATCAAATAGAGTGCTAGGAAGGTAAAACGGGAAAAGTCGACGCGTTAACAAAGGTGATCAAATTCACCAATATTTGTACCAAAACGAGGACAAAACTAACTTTTTATTCAATAAGTTACGTATAGTTCGTTTTTTTGTAGGCCAGCTGATGTGATCACCAGCTGGTTACAAAAAAGCAAACTAGGCCAGCCTTTCCCTACAACAGCACCAAACTTGCCGTGCCTAAGAAAGCGAAAAAACCGACGACATCAGTGACTGTGGTGAGGATAACCGAACCTGCCAGAGCCGGATCAAGGTCGAGTTTATCGAGGATTAATGGAATCAACACCCCAAACAAGGCTGCGGTGATAATATTAACGACGATCGCCAGAGCAATCGTGCCGCCAAGCAGTGGCGATTGAAACCACAGCCCTGCTACAGCGCCAATAATCAACGCCCACAGCAGACCGTTGATCGCACCAATGCCAAGCTCATTTTTTATCAGCGCAAACCGGTTTCCTGCAGTGATCTGATTTAGCGCCATAGAGCGCACCATCAAGGTCAAGGTTTGGCTACCTGCAATGCCGCCCATGGAGGCCACAATAGGCATCAGAACCGCCAGCGCGACCACTTGCGCGATCACATCTTCAAACAGACCAATAGTTACAGAGGCAAGAATAGCAGTGAGGAGGTTAATGCCGAGCCACACACCACGTTTTTGTGAGCTTTTAAGAATCGGCGCAAACAGGTCATCGCCTTCGTCCATACCAGTACCCGCCATAAGGCGCGTTTCGTAAATTTCACGCTGAGTACTTAGTGCGAACTTCCAATCGATCTCGCCTAGCAGTCGCTTACGTTCATCGAGGACGGGAAGTGAGGTAAACGCAGAGCGCTCCATGGCATCGACGGCCTCAGCAAGCTCTAGCGTGGCACTTAACGTGCTCACATGTTCCAACACTAACGACTTAATCCGCGTCGATGCCTCTGCACCGACCAACTCAGCGTATTCGACCATACCGCGAAAGCGGTGCTGCTTATCAATTAGGTAAACATACCCCGATGGCTCATGGGTGTACTTGTCCACCAGCACTTTGGCACGGGCAACGGAGATATTAAATGGCAGTGCCACCACTTTACGTTCAACCCAGCGACCCAGCTCTTCTTCTTGGTATTCATTCGCAAGATCGTAAAGCTCAAGCTCTGCGGGCTCTAGGAGGGAAATGGCCTCTTCAATGATCTCGTCAGGCAGTGAGTCTGCCCATTCAATCAAAGATAAGTTGTCAAGCTTAGCAAGGGTGAGCTTTAACTCGGTCTCTGATAGAGCATCGAGGATCGATACACGCACTTCACCACGAGACTCGGTAAGGACATCAATGTGGCTTTCGAGCGGCAGCTCGCGCCAAAGCCTAACCCTTTGTTCAATGGGAAATGCTTCTAGAATAAGCGCAATCGATGCGGCATCAAGGCCTTGCTCGATATATTGATTGAGGATCTGTGGCTGCTGCGTGTCTTCGGCCTGTGAGATTTGATCGATGTGAATTGAGAGATCTTGAAATTCGCTCACTAAGGGCTCCCTGAAACCATTCGCGTTAATAGAGTACCCTCTATCATAGCGAATAGGTCACAGTGCCACATTCATAATATTGATAAATATGAGCAATTGTTCATCGAACAAACAATTTTGATTACTGTTCTGTCCACTGAAAGACGATTTCGCCTTGAGTCATGGTTAACGTTACTGCGCTTTCGGCGATCGCCTCCGGTGATAGCTGACGAATGTCTTTTTCAACCACCACCAAGTCAGCCGACTTGCCGACTGTAATTGAGCCCGTGAAGCCATCAATCCCCAAACTCTTCGCCGCATTGATGGTGTAGGCGTCAATGGCAGCATCAACCGATGGCAATCCCGTGTCCTGCATCATGATGCTGTTCGCGATACCAACCAAAGGGTTAATGTCGTGAACATTCCAATCACTGCTGAGGGTTAAATTCGCGCCGGTATCAAAAATCGCGCGTAAATTCATGAGCCTGTGAGCACGCACAGCGCCCAAGAAGGCTTTTGCCCATGCATGGTCTTGAAAGGCTACGTAGTCAGAGCCCACTTGAAAGTCTGCTGTCACCGCAAGTTTTGCAAAACGAGGGATATCTTGCTCATTGACCAACTCAACATGGGTCAAGGTGTACGGCTTGTCGCTGCCGGAATGACGAACATGTTCAATGGCATTGAGTGATTCGTGCACTGCTCCATCACCAATGGCATGAATATGAGCACTATAGCCAAGCTTATCGAGAGCACTGAGCCAGGTTTTCATATTCTCAGGAGGAATGTAGTTGAGACCTTTAGGGTGATTGGGCAGATAGGTCTCTCTATAGGGCGCTAACAGCTTGGCTGTGCCATTGATAATGATGCCATCGCTGTACATCTTTACTTGACTGACGATCAGCTTGTCGCTTGGTGATACCTCAGCTGTGTAAATGGACTCGAGGAACTCAAGCTGCTCTTTCATATCCGCATCAGGATAGATCCACGGGCGCAGCAGCACGCGTGACGTCAACGCTTCTTGCTCTCGAGCATGTTGCCATACTTCAAACCAACCTCTTTTCCAGTAGAGCCTGCCATCACCAATGGTGGTAATACCGTGCTCTGCCGCAGCCGCTAAGCCATTGAGTAGCCCTTGATAGCTCTGCTCAAATTGTGCCTTCAAACTGTTCCAAGCGATTTCCATGATCGCATCCCCTGCACTGTCTAGCAGCACGCCATTGAGATTGCCCTCGGCATCACGCAGCAATGCGCCGCCTTGAGGATCAGAAGTACGCTTGGTAATGCCTGCCAGCTTTAACGCTTGTGAGTTCAGCCACATCGAGTGTGAGGTCTGCTCCATTAAAATCACCGGACGGTGAGGGAAAACAGAATCAAGCAGCGTAATTGGAGATAGCTCACTGCTCTCTTCCATTATCATTTCGAGGGAAAAACCATAGCCAAGTAACCATCCGTCAGAACTGGCTTGCTCACGACAGTATTCAAGGTAAGGCCGCAACTCTAAGAGACTTGCAGAGGCACTGAGTTCGCAATTGCCCCCTGCTTCAGAGGCGGCTTCAAAGACGTGATTGTGGTTGTCAATAAATCCTGGAAGCAGAAACTGCTGCTCGAGATCGATAATTTTTGCACGAGAATCGACACTGGATAAAACTTCATCGGCTATGCCTATTTGAGTTATTACCCCGTTTTCAATCACTACGCTATTAGCTTTAGGATGCTGATAGACAACAGCATTAACCAAAACCATATTTTGCGACGCAGTTAACGTCAAAGGATTAAACAATAAAAGCGAGCCCAGCAGCCAAGCTTTCATTCGACTAATTGCAGCTACCCACTGACTTCTAAGCTGTTTGTTTCTTCGCACGATGCATAACCCAGATCAATACCTAAAACCAAGAGATTATCAATAAATATACTTTAAAATTATAAGCTTAATTGAATAACACAACAGAGTTTTCCGCTATTCACTTTTATTTATAGAACTGTAACTATATACACGGCTTATATAAAATCTGAACTAAGATCACACAATAACAACGTTAGGTATATTTTCATGTGCAAGTGTAAACGGCGATTCGCGATCGTTAGAATCAAGCGCAGTTTATGGCAAAAGCTCTCTGGCATCAAAGAGCTTTTCCGCTGCCGAGTTTGTGGGGAGGATCTGATCGTCCGCTAAGCTTTACCCACTACCAATAGCGCTGTCTGGGCTGAAACTCAGGCGGCGTTTTTTTTCTTAACGCACTTTGCATCCGCCCAAAATTTCTTCCTAACATGATGCGTATTTGGCTGTAGGTTTCATAGGCCAACAGCTTCCAAGCGGGCGCTGTCCAATATCGGGTGTACATGTGCTTCATCGCTGCGTTCACATCCGGAGACATACGTTTTACTTTGTTTGCCAGCGCTTGAGCTGCCTCTAATGGCTCCTCGCAGACCTCAGTTACCAAACCATATTTTAACGCTTCTTCCGCTGACAACTCTTGACCACAGATAGAGATAAGCATCGCTCTGTCCTTAGGCATCACCTCACGCAAGGCAATAGAGCCAGCCATGTCTGAGGTTAACCCCATCTTTGATTCCATAATGGATAGGTTCGCCATAGGCGAACAAATACGAAAATCTGCACCAAGCGCAATTTGCATCCCTGCCCCCCAACAGTAACCATCGATTGCTGCAATGACAGGGACAGATAATTTGCGCCAATTACTGCTTACCTGTTGAGCCCGATTGGACTGACCCGGCCACCATTTGAACAGCAGTTTCGCCGCATTGCTTTTATTGGTCATCATGGATTTAAAATCGAGACCCGAACTAAAGTTGTCCCCGGAACCCGTCAAAATCACCGCTCTGAGTTGGCGATCTTTACGTAGCGCACGACTCACGTGAATCAGCTCTTCGAACATCCCCATGTCAACGCCATTCAGCTTATCAGGTCGACTTAACGTCACAGTCACCACATCCTCAGTGCGGCTAACTTTGATCCTTTTGTAGTCCATCGTTATTCCTTTATTTTGCTGGCTTTTTCATCAGTGTAGTGAGCGCTAGCAGAAGCGTTAGAATATTTACTCAATAATGAGAACCCCATCGTGTATAGCACTGGCCTCATTTATGCGTTGCGACAAAGCCCCAACCGAATGTGATGTCTGACCAAAACTGACAATACAATCATTTATTTTTTCGATGTCGCTTACGTTATTGAGCTGTGTTACTTGTTTTGAGCATTTAGCGTGATTGAATGAAAGCGTTAGATTGGATGAATAGGAAGTAGAATCCATGATTAAGGAAAATCAGCAAAAACCTCACCACGACTCAACCACAGTGATCCAATATCAGGATAGCGATCCATGGTGGTTTAGTGTCTTATTAGTCGTATTTACCTACCTATTGTTAGCCTTTGTGCTCCCAGATCAATTGTCTAAGGGCGATCAAGATACCGCCGCCTTCATTGATACAGTAAGTCGTTTTGCACTCCCCATTGCGATGACATGGTGTATTCCTTCACTGGTAACGCGAGCTAAGCAACTTATCATTAGCAAAAGACAGTTCGCTTAAAAATTAGACATTTGTCATTTTTAATGGTGGATGCTTAATTCGTCCACCAAAAGTTTATTTTTTCACCTTATAGGCAGAACTTCTCAGGTTTACAAACAGTTAGCTCTAGCACGTTATATACCCCACAAAAATGTGAGTAAGATCACCTTGATCGTACTTTTTCATGGTGTTATCGTGGTTTTGATGACGAAAATGTGACCACAAAGGAGTGTGCTTTGCCGAATATTCAAGTGAGCCGTTGGCGTGTTGAATCTTGCCCTAAAGCATTAGAGCAAAAAATCATCTCAGCCGTCGCCTACAAGGAAATGAAGGGAACTATTTCTGATTTTGAGTTGTGTCAGATATTCGGAGAAACCGTTTGGAAGAGCGGTGAGGATTACCATACTCATGCAGTATCGGTGTTAATTAACGAAGCCGAAAAGTGCTGCAGAGTGATACCTAGACAGTTTGCTTAACTGTTTTAGTCGCATTAAAAAGGTCTACCCTAGGGTAGACCTTTTTTGTATCTGACTTTGTTGTCTCTGAAACGCGACTTAGCTTTGCGAATAAATCGTCTCTAGCGTCTCATCTTTACGCTTCCAGACATCATTGAGCCAATTGTGGAAACGGCGCTTGAATACTTTGTCATTAAAGTAATCACCGTTAAGATTTTCATCCATTTGATAGACATCTATCTTAACCACTACTTTGGTGAGCTTACCTTTCAACAAGTCCTTAAACGGATCTTCGCGGTTTTCTGGGTACGCCAGTGTAATGTCGACGACACCATCTAATAGATGATTCATAGCATTAAGTGTGAACGCAACGCCACCTGTTTTTGGCTTCAACAAGTGTCTATATGGCGTTTTAACCGTGGCCAATTTTTCTTCGCTGTAACGCGTACCTTCAACAAAACTGATCATAGTGGTGGGTACATGTTCAAACTTCTTACACGCCTTACGAATCGCATTGAAATCATCGTTGCGGCGCTCTGGGTTCTTTACAAGGTAAGCTTGCGAGTGCCTTTTCATAAATGGCATATCAAGTCCCCAGCACGCAAGGCCAACAAACGGGACATACAATAGGCTCTGTTTAAGCAAGAACTTACACATCGGCATTTTGTTTTTCATTACCGAGGTAATGATAACGATGTCCGCCCAACTGAGATGGTTAGACAGCAGCATGTACCACTGCTCTGGTGTCAACTCATCGCCGCCTTCTATATCCCATTCGATATTGTTGTTCAGATTAAGAAGCCACAAATTAATCGTTGCCCAAAGCCACATCTGCTTATTAGATAAGCTCGTCATCAGAGTCTTAACAGACGCAAGAGGTAGGGCTAATTTAATGATCGAGAATGTACAAACCACGACAGCCGTGATAGCCGTATTGACCATGACAAGAAAAGAATTAATGAAAAGACGTAGATTGCTAAACATACCAATTGTTACAGAGCGTAAAAGAGGCGGCAATCATAGCAACTTTTAACCAAACGTATAGTAAAGCTTTGTCATTCAGATATGGGGTTGTATGCAATTAGACAACAAAGCATTAAATTACAATGATTTACACAAATCAAAAGCTATAGACCTCCGACCAGAATCCAAGTAAACATGCACTCAATAGCACCATCGCCGCTCTCAACAATAGTGCATAACTTCGGAATTTATTGTCTAACCGTTACTCCGCAGGCTCGAGTGCTCGAAGCTCTTCAACCCGCCTATCGTACTCATTCATAATATTGTTGATGATCCATAACGTCGCCGCTCCAGCCCCAATATGTGCGTACTTAATATGCTTAACTTCTGGGTATTGTACCTGTAACCATTCAACCAAGCCGGCAATGCTAATGCCAACTAAAATTCCAAGTACGTTGGCATAGTTACTGTAGAATTTTCGAGCCCGCTCCATCACTTTACGCGCCGATTCTGCCTCTGTAAGTTTAACGTGTACAACACCGTTCTCGAACCACTCGTAAGCTTCAATAACATCGTTGCGATTTGGCTGAGAAAACCCAGGTAAATGCGACATTACCTTAGCTAACCATACAGGCCCCTTAAATCGAAACTCTTGCCGCCCGTTTGAGTGACCTTTTTCCTCAGTTAACGTTTCGCGTTCCTTGCTCACATGACCCTCCTAATTCTCTGACGATAGTAAAGGCATCACAAACTATCGACCAACTCGCCTAAACTAAAATCAAGTATATGCATGTAGTTGAGCACTTTCCATATAATAATTCGTGAAATATGAGTAAGGAAACTCCTCTAATACCGGCCACTGTTTTCTCTGTGTAATTCTCCAGTATCGTGAGATCTAACCTAATAATCGTAAATTCTTCCAATAATAATCATGACCTCCGATGCTAAATTGGATGCACATAAAAATGATAAACGTCAGTTGTGAGGCAAACGGATGAACATGTATGAAAGGATTTCAAAAGGTAACAACTATAATAATTCAGTTCTTGCGGATATAATCAATAGCTCTGAATTAGGAAACAATATCAATCACATACAATTTGACTTTGATCACAGGAAGTCAATACATAAAAACCACGGTGGTTATAATGGAATACAGAACTGTAAATTATCCCATCCTAGCGTTGGTAACTATACAATTTACAGCTCCTCGCCACTTACAAACGAAGATAAGAGCAAGGTCAACAAGAAGATCACTTCATTAGCTGAGCAATATCTAACTCAATCAAAATATAATGACAACTTCAAGCACGCTCACTACTTAATTGGTGTTAGTCGCATATCGAGAAAAATATATGACTTAATACTTAAATCATCAATATCCGATGCTCCAGTATTAATCTATGGCGCGACCGGGACTGAGAAGCTCGCCGTTGCAAGCAGTATCCACTTTTCAAGCGCGCGGCAAGATCTACCTTTTATTGAAGTTAACTGCTCGACGATAAAAGAGAAATTTGACCAAGAAATTAGCCAACTGGCTGAATCTATTGAACACGGAACACTGTTTCTTAGCGAAATCGACTGCCTAACCATCTCTCAGCAAAATAGGCTACTATCGCTGCTATCTAACCAAGCTAACGGCGTTTGGGAGAAAACCGCATTAAGTCATGGGTTGAGAATCATTTCCTCATGCTCAACCACGCTGGCCGAATTAATTCAAGACCATGATTTTAATCCATTTTTAGCCAGAAAATTAGACTTCCTTACGATCCACTTACCACGTTTAAACCAACGACGTGAAGATATCCCAACTATCATTAGGTCTATTCTCCTCAATAGCGGCATTCGAGGAGGAGAAAAAATATCAATAGCCCCATCCGCCATGCGCTATCTCAGAGAGTTTAATTGGCATGGCGATAGCGATCAACTTCATAGATCCATCATTCAAATCGCTACGTTCAGAAAAAGCAATACCATTTGTTTGGAGGACATTAAAAGCACGCTAATGGAGAATAAAGCGTGTTACAACCTCGAGGCTGAAGAACAAAATAACCACTCTATTATTCACTACATTTTTAATAAAGAGTTCGAAAAGTTCAAACACTTACACGGTAGCGTTCAAAAGGCTATTGTTTACTTATCCGAGCACTTTAAAGAAGGTATGACACTCAATGAGTTGGCCAAACACTCATTTATTAGTCCTTCACACCTCACTTACCTACTGCGCCACAACCTTGATAGGACGTTCAAACAAATACTGATCGAACTACGCATAGAATCTGCAAAGAAATCGTTTCGAGACTACCCACAACTTCCGGTAACACAAGTGTCTTTAGATTCTGGATTTAATGACCTAAGCAATTTTGAGAAAACATTCAAAAAATACACATCTCTCACACCAAGACAGTATAAAAATCAACATAGAGAGAAAATAAACAACCACCTACGAACCGTTAATTCGCCAAACAAATAAGTGTTTATTGCCAAGAGTTAAATAAATAGATCGCCGACAATACTCATAAGACAAATCGATACATTTTAAAGCGCACCATTTAAACACTCACCACAATGGAAGGAAGAAACAATGCCAAATACAGTCAACTCTGCAATCACTGACTCGGTCACTCAAGCAAATACGCTGGTTGTTGGTGAAGCTCCAGCCACTGCTATGGGCAACTTAATGATGGCAACCAGTCAAGCAATCGCTACTGCAGGGCAGAACTTGACGTTCGGTCAGCAGCAAGCCGACGTCATGTGGCAGGCAGCGACAGTTCAGGGCATTAATGCTCTGCTTAACACCGGGGAAGCTGTCACTGGAAAGGTCAGCGGACAAATCATCAGCCGAGGTTAACCCCTCACCTTTTACACCGACATAAGGAAATAATATGCCTCAATACGTCAATTCCCAGATCACCGACTCGGTGACTCAGGTCAACACTAAAGTTATTGGTGATACACCGGCTACCGCCATGGGCAACCTCATGCTAGCGACTAGTCAAGCTCTCGCGGTTAGCGGCCAAAACCTAACTACAGGTCAACAGCAAGCAAACGTTATGTGGCAAGCCGCAACGGTTCAAGGGGTGAACGCCTTGTTGAATACAGGCGAAGCTGTCACCGGCGCAGTGTCAGGCCAAATCATCAGTCGTGGATAAGTAAAAACATAGGCCTTAAGTCGCCAATGTTCATTTTTCGCAACCAACGTGTCAACAACGACACTCACTAAAAGGAAACAACTATGCCAAGTCAAGTTAATGGTGCAATTACGGACTCCGTTACACAAGTCAACACGAAAGTACTGGGTGATACACCTGCCACAGCGATGGGCAATTTAATGCTGTCAACAAGCCAAGCTATCGCAACTAGCGCTCAAAACCTAACAACAGGTCAGCAGCAAGCAAATGTCATGTGGCAAGCAGCAACAGTTCAAGGTGTGAACGCGCTGCTTAATACTGGAGAAGCGGTAACGGGCACTGTCACTGGCCAAATCATTAGCCGAGGCTAATTCTAATATCAAAACATTAAACTCATTAGCAATGAGTAGAGGGAACCAACATGTCAATTGAAACTGTAAATGGTGCAATCACCGATTCTGTAACTCAGGTCAACACCAAGGTGCTAGGCGATACACCCGCAACAGCAATGGGTAATTTGATGATGTCGACAAGCCAAGCGCTTGCCGTCAGCGGTCAAAACCTGACAACAGGCCAACAACAAGCAAATGTCATGTGGCAGGCGGCTACCGTGCAAGGTGTCAATGCACTGCTTAATACAGGCGAAGCGGTAACAGGCGTTGTGTCTGAGAACATTATTGCCAATCGATAGATTAGCAGCGATAGCCTGATGGCTACATACCGTTTTGGCTATCGCAAACCTATCTACCAACTAAATCGAAGTGGTGCGCAGCAAGACGATACGGTTTTATTGATTTCACTCGCTAAAGCGAAACTGAAATAAACGTAATACCGAAGCATCATTTCTCATTAAAACATGTAATAAAGAGGACACCATCATGGTAGCAACCGTCGATCCAGCAATTACTGACTCAGTCACACAAGTGAACACCAAAGTACTGGGCGATACCCCAGCCACTGCAATGGGCAACCTGATGCTGGCGACAAGCCAAGCGCTTGCCGTTAGTGGTCAAAACCTAGTAACGGGTCAACAGCAAGCAAACGTAATGTGGCAAGCCGCCACAGTGCAAGGAGTTAACGCCCTACTCAATACTGGCGAAGCCGTAACGGGCGTTGTGTCTGAGAACATTATTGCGCGCCGATAACTTTATGGCCTCAACACAATAAACCAGGTTGCAGCACTGCGTTCCACGTAGTGCTGCCTATTCGATACTACGATAGGGAAACTCACCATGACTTTGCACTCAGAACAAAAGCCAAGCAACAAAACCCAGGACATCGCTGATAAATCCATTGCTCAATCAGGCGCCCTTGCTGTGCAAGACGCTGCTAACAATATGAGAGATATGAACACTTTACTGTCAACGGCCTCTGGTGTTGCGCTTGCCAACTATATCGAAACCGGCGACTCGAGCTACCTCGACGCCTTAAAACAATTGAACGATCAAGCGAAAGCAGCCAAGGGCAATTTTATCGACCTATACAACAGCGTAACTAAAGCTGATAAATCCCTGTGATCGAAAGGAGAAGCAACCATGTTTGATGAAGAGAAACTGGCAGCCAAAGCTGTAGAAGGAGGTCTTCATGCCGTTAATGGTGGTAAACATCACCAAGATGACGCTCCAGCAACACTTGCCAATTCGGAGCAATACTCTGAGGCGATGGTAGATACGATTTTTGCTGATACGCTTTCTCGTGGCATGCAGAATGCCATTACGTCTCAGCAAAACGCACAAATGGCTTCTTCGACTTCTATCACTAGCGCTTGTGGCCGGATCTTAAATGCACACGCTGCGGCTAAAAAAACCAAACCTACCCCAGAAAGTAAGACCCAAGAAGACAAAAAAGGCCGTACACTCCAGAGCGATGCTGACAGCAAATCCCCTCGCAGTGAACCAGTGTCAGCAATTAAGGCTGACGTAACTTCGATCTATAAGGCAGCTTCTGGAGACTCAGTAAGCAGTGACTTAGATGCTAACCAATCGACAGCAGATAAACCGGCCATTAGCGCCAATCCAGAAGATCGTCACTCAACAAAAATTAGTGCCAACAAGCACAAAGTAGGAGAGTTGGATAAAGCCAAACTTGCCTCCGGCCTCATATTTGCTCTCTCCCTCGGTGTAATGGCCACCACTGGTGTGTTGTATTTTATTAGCTAACCACACACTCACAATCAAAAAGGATTTGTCATGACTCAAACTTCAAACTCAACACCCGATCCACAAAACCCTCAACAGGAAGCCCCAGCCAGTGATCCTCAGGCAATTGATGAACGCCATGCTCAGAGATTATTGGATGCCCAGCAGCAAGCCACTTCCTCCAGTGAACCATCGCAGATGGATGTAGGCTGGCTGCAACTGCAAGCTCAGCTATCTCATGTCACAGATAGCATTCAACAAGAACTCGACAGCGTCACTCACACCTTAAATCAAAGGCTGCAGTCAACCATGACTGAACTCAACAAAGTGCACAGCACACTATCTAAAGTGAATGACAATCTCAAAGACTAACCTCCCTATTATCTATTGCAGCAGCCTGGTTGCCCCCCAATTGCAATCAGGTTTTTTTCATCCTAAATTTTAAGCTCAGATGTCTGTCCCTTGTTTAAATATTCAATAACCGCAAAAAGCTCAATCATCGTAAAGGAAAAAAGCTCAACAAAATGTCGAGCCTAATTGCATTCAACACTGATAGGGGCATCGCCGTATCAAGCTCTACCTAAATAGATCACCATGCGGATCGCCTGATAACACATGCCCAGAAACAGACGCTTCCAACTCACGCGCAATGGCGTATTCCAAATCTTCTCGCTTAATGGCATAGCTAGGTTCCGAGTCAGAACCACTCACACCCCCTAAACTCACGCGGCTGATAGACTGCATAGCCGCATAGCGAATCACATTGATAATATTCGCGCCCGACAAAGTGTACTTTTTAGCGAGGGCTGACAAGTCAATATCCGGCTCCAGCTGGGCAAACTCTGGAAAACCATTTTGCCACAGTAATAAACGTTCGGGTTCGTCTGGCAAAGGAAAGTAAATCATAGATTCAAAGCGGCGATAAAACGCCTCATCTAAGTTGTCTTTTAGGTTGGAAGCTAAGATAGCAACCCCATTAAACTCTTCAATACGCTGCAGTAAATAGGCCACATTCTGGTTGGCAAACTGGTCATTGGCCGTGTTTGCTTGGTTGCGCTTACCAAACAGCGCATCCGCTTCATCGAAGAACAAGATCCACTGCTTGTCTTCAGCCATCGCGAACACTTTTTCCAAGTTTTTTTCAGTTTCACCAATGTACTTAGACACCACCAGCGAAATGTCCACGCGATAAACATCTCGCCCCGTCTTACGGCCTAGCAAACACGCGGTCAAGGTTTTTCCTGTGCCAGGCGGCCCATAAAAAAGCGCACGATAGCCCGGTCGTACTTTTCCTTTAAACCCCCATTGCTGCACTAGTCTCTCGCCATAGGAGATGTAATTCTGAATATCAATCACTTGTTTGGTGACCGAGGGGGGTAAGACAAGCTGATCCCAATCAACATCGATCTCAACATATTTTGCCGGAAAGGCATCACTGCATTCAGGGTGAAATGGCGTGGCTGTGGTAAAGCGCTGCAAGGCTTCTTTAGATAGACGTAAAGGCGCTTGCATGACCCCAAGCGAAGTATCGACTTTTAGTTCAATGATCCCTTTTAGTGCTTGCAAATCAGGTGTGATTGAACGTTTGCCATTTTGCAGCCCTTCTAAAAACGACTGAACTTGAAAGCGGTTGAGCAGATCATTGCCGCCCAACAAAAACGCTAAGGTTTCTCCTGTAGCATAGGCGCGATCATGATCAATAACGACACCAAATTCGCTAAACGGTAGACCGGTCGCTTCATTTCGTATTAATAGCATCTCCAGTAAGCCGGGGCGAAGTTCACTCGCCGCCGAGAGTGCCAAAGCCAAACGAGCCAATGTCGACAGCCGGCTCTCAACCACAAACTTGCTGTAGGTTCCCTTTTGTTGGGTGGGATTAAACGCGGGCATTGCTGGTAGGCAGACAGAGCTTACGTCGGCAGCAGTTTCAGGGTGGGAATAAGTAGTCTGAGTTGGCTCCGAGTTTTGCTGCGTTTCCAGCGCCCTAAAATGGGCATGGAGCCGAGTTTGAATAATTAACTCGCAGCACGCCATCTCTTGGGTGAGATCCAGCGCATTACCAAACAGCATCGGCGGTTCTAATAACTGAGCTTGGTCAGCTGAATGGGAAAAGTGGTCAGAATCAAAAGAATAGTCTTGCATGTCAGTCCTTGTCTTTCATCGTCACATGATTGCAGCGGCGCAGTAAAAAAGGCCAGATAACAAGCGTCACCTAGCCTTTTCTATGCAAAATCACTATTAACATCATGTGCTCATTAACGTTTCAGGTGAGTAGTGGAAATGAATTCCTTAAGTGCTTTCTTAGTGCCTTTAAACAGGTCAAGGTCAACATTCCCCTCGATGCCGTCTACCTCACCGGTTTGCGAGTATTGCCACAACGTCCAACCTTTTGACTGCCAGGGCGTGGGTAGCCCCTGAATGGCGTCACTGTAGTCTGCAACCCACAATGGATAGTCACTAAGGCGAGGATCCGATAAGTATTGTTTGGCGAAATCCAAATCTGAGTAGATCATCGGACGCCGCTTCGTTGCCTGTTCAACCGTGGCTAACCATTTCAGCAAGCCAGTGACAATGGCATCTGGCTGCTGGTTTCCTGTGACCTCCACATCAACGATGGGAGGGAGGTCAGTTGGCTGCAACGTACCGAGCACGTTAAGATAATTGTTTGCCTGTTTAACCGGATCGTCTTGCGGGTAATAGAAGTGATACGCACCGCGTATTAGGCTCTGCTCCTTCATCCCGTTCCAGTTCACTTTGAACTCAGGGTCAATATAGGTCATCCCTCCTGTTGCTTTTGCTATGGCAAAGTGAATATCACTGTTATCAATCGCAGGCCATGTTATTTGCCCTTGATAATGAGAAACATCAATACCTTTAATAAATCCTGCATGGGATTTATTATTGTGAGGTACGACTTTAAACACCACCACACTAATAATTAACATAAAAATCGACAGTACTAACTTATGATTTGTTTTCATTCGTAACCCTCTAATTAATGACGATACACTCGCATTAATTTACGAATAAAAACTGACTCACACTTGTGGAATCAAACGGCTTATACTGGTTTTTTAATGATATTTAATTTTTCAACATGCAACACGATCAACTTTTCTTTATCTCGAAGTTCATTTATCCTGCAGTAATATTCTGTGATCATTACGCTTATCAACCATAACGCACTAGTCTCTGCTCCCAGGGTACCCGCATGATGCTCCACTTCTGATCATCAATCACAACCACGAAAATTCACTTCTGCATTAGTTTCATTGTGTATAAACGCTGCTGCGTAAACGCTATTAGATCTTGGGCCTCAGTATGGGCACGAAATATTTCTGACATAGGTGCACTTTCGAGCCTACTAAGATACTAACCCTATTAGTTCTATTAAAAAACCTAATGTATATGACGTATGGAAATAGTTGGACGACCGTTGTTTCTATACACTCTAAACGTCATATTAAAAGCTCTATTTTCAACACCATTATCTATAAACAATCGGTTGCCATACATATCCATGCCGTTCTCAGTTAAGTTTCGACAGTTGACATTCACCATCACATTTCTATCTACATGGTGCCTCACGACAGGAGGCGGATTAAAATTACCTACTGCGGCAATTAGTGCATCTTTCCACACATCTTGATCTATAGCTGTAGAATTGACGTTAACTATTTCATTAAACTGTTCTATTCGCCAATTAAATGCGTCCTCTGCATCTGCTAGATTAGTTGCCACGTGTTTATCTTGAAAGTTCTGAGTTAAGCTTATTTGATTCCTCCAATAATTTACATTATTACCTGCCAAATTAGTATATGTTATAAATTGAGCAGCTCCAGTCGGTTGGTGAGAACTCGACTTTGCTTGACTCTCGCTCCCCATAGAACGTTGTTTAGTAGAGTTTTTTCCAGTGGCTGGTATATTTACTGCGTTGTTTCTGCCTTTGCGAATATTTCCAATTTGTGCATACATACATTAAACCCTCTTAAATAGATTCCATCTAATATAATTGGTTAGCTTATTGACTCCTTCCTTACGGTCAGACAAGTTCACTATACATCTTTGCTCTTTTCTCTATAATTCGTTACTTTTCTCTAGGTGTAAGCTTAATTAGCAAACATTTAGTTTCAATATTAAAATTATCATACTCAGTGGTTACAGGTTGCACTCAATTGTAACAACTGCATAACCATTAAATATTATTACCTAACCTCACTAATTTTAATAATCCCATCTATTATCGTATCTAGTCCATGCCACCCATTTTTTCATGGCAACATAATGAGCAGCCTTGCTGTATTTATTTGCCTAGTATTCCGGACATGTCTAAAACCTTATTAAATCAATTACGAGCTTTCGCCATCTGTGTCAAACTAAAATAAAGATCACCTTCCATATCATTTTCATCGCTATAAAACTTATTAATTTCAGGGCACACTGAAAAACCTTCGAAAGTCAGTGCGTCACCACCGTGCCATTTGATTTCATTTTCGTCTTCAGCATTGAGTAAAAAATCATTGTTAGCGAGTGGGTCCTCACCACTTTGAACCCCTATCTTATCGGCATAAACTGATGGTCTTACAGATTGCCCATTTGCGAGACGACACGTTTTGAATTTTAAGATCACATTGCGCTGGCCATCCGCTACATAGTTGGCGCTGCCTTCAGGTGTTTTATGAGTGTAAAAACCGGGCCCAAGAGCACCACCGCCCCAGCCATTTTCTACATCTCTAATATGATCGTCTATTATACTTTTTGCTGACTTCCAGTTACAACAATGATATACGAAAGTACCTTCAGCTACTTGCACGTCTGGCCAGTTAGCAACCTTACGCTGCATCAGCTTCTTTTCGTTCTTATTATCTATCTGCATAAAGCTGTTGTTTGCTTTAACCTTCTGATTATGAGAAGAATTAACAACAGACAATTTTTTCTTTTTCAACTTTCCTACTTGTTCAAACATCTTTCATACCTTTTTATTAAAATCAATCAATAGCAATAAACTATCTTAGTTGCCGACAGCAAGGTGCTTAAAGACAACTCTTTATTTTGATCATCTCTTTAGCTTTTATCTGATTTATAGTAGTTGCTGCGACATTGCATTACAGCTCAACTAATTCTCATAGCCGCCTCCCCCAACTCCGTCGCATGCCGCTCCAACTCTTCATCATCATTCACCGCTACTCCATTTACCTCCTTAGTCGGCTCTACCATGCCTAATCGCTGCTGCACCACATGGCCAAGCTCATGCGGCAGATGCTGCTCTTGCCCTTGGGCTAGGTAGATATGATCGCCTTGTGCATAGCCATGTGCGTGGACTCGGGCTGGCATAGGTGAGTTGTAATGCACTCTTACCTTGCTCAAATCAAGTCCGGTTAGGCGCTCCATTCCCTGTCGTAACTTCGTTGGCAACCGCACACCAAGTGAGCGGTTTGGGTACGCTTGGGGCCAGAAGTCGCGACTTGGTTGCGCAGGCCAAAGCGTCAGATATTTATCGGTATGGGTACCGAAGTGACTTGCAGTCATGTCTGCCCTTTCTCCTCGTTGCCGTGCTCGTGTTGGCAACCTGAAACTGTGTATGTACTCACAATGTAGTCATGGGCAGACAATAATACTGAGCAGAACTGTCGCAGTTTGCGGGGGAATTGATGGCAGGGAAACATCCATCATTTTGACGGTGCAATGCATAAGATTTACCGCTCGGTTTGGCGGGCAACTCGTTACGCTGAAGGTTGTTGATCTATTCACGTATGGATGAATGCGTGATGACCTAGGTATACCGGAGGAAACCCAATGAACCAACCGTCAACCCATCATGATTTACCAGAAAACAACAAGGTAAGCGCTGTGCTTACGCCAACATCGTCAGATGCCCTACCGCTGGGCCCAGAGCAAGGCCCAGAACAAGGTACTGTGACACAATGTGAAACGGCCGCTGCGAACTCGTCGAAGGGAGCTGAAACTGCGCCCGTGCAGTGCGCTGAGGAGATTGTGGAGACCATACAAACGCCTGCGGCAGTGGCGTTAGAACACGCTATTCCTGTACCGAGTTATGTCTACGTTGCCGGTAAGCTGTGCGTACACTTTCCAACGCGAGGCCTTGAGAAAGAATACGAAGCCGCCGCGCAAGCACTCGGGTTAAATCCACGCAACTTTAATCTGGTGTTCACCCATAAAGACAACAACGGCAACCTGACGTATCGCTATATCGCAGAGCAGGTCAGTTGGATATTGAGTGTGGAAGGGCAAGATGCTTATGTGCTACTGCCAAATAGTAGCGATGAACTGGATGAGTTCATTGACGCGCTGACCTTCGATTCGGCCAGTAACCTCGCCGATGAAACTTATTCGGTTGCGATTGGGGTAAAAGGCCCAGTTGCTCCCGAAAAAATGAGTGATGACAAACCGTTGCCCATGGTGCGCTGTCACCATCTGTACCACTTCACCACTGCGCAATTGCAACAAGAGCTTAGCGGTGAAAATACCACGACGATCGCCATCAGCAATGTGTTGGATGCACTGACCAAAAAACCCAATATTGGGGTTTCTGACTTTGATCGGGCGAAAAACTTCATTGCTTATCGCTATCCCACCATCTATGCGGCCAGTCATCAAGGTAACCACGTATCTAATCACCCCAATTCTGGTCACTCAAATGCCAATGATGCTCAGTATTTAGAAGATCTTCAGGTGCAATATGCCAATGTTGCACCTGGCAGAACCATTGTCGATATCATTTTGACTTACCAAAAGACAGTGAGCGGTCGCCAACTCAGTTACTTTGCGAGCGTCGATGTTACTGATGAATTCCCGTTTCTACACAGCAATTTGACCGATTACATTCCAACCAACTATTAGGGAGCCTGCTATGAATCTGATTTCTACTCCGACAGGGCAAGTCACTGACGTCGCGCAACGCTCTTCATCACTCCCCTACGCCCTACCTTTCTTGGTTGAGGATGGCGCGGTCGATTTCGTCTACGTCAACGGATTTGTTAAAGCCGAGTTTGATAACTTGGGACTGGAGCGAGAGTTTGAGCGCAACATCGCTTCTTGTGATAGTGAAGGCCAGCATACGTTGTATATGCCTGAAAACACCGACAGTGTTCTCAAGGATAAACAGTGGTATGAGGATCGTGAACGCTGTCTGTTTACTTATCTCTCTCAGCCCAAGAATCGCTATATTGCCCGTCTCATGAAATGGTCAATCATCAACAGCTACAATGATGAGATCTATCGCCTCAAACCAGATCCGCAGCACCTCAATGCGTTAATTGCAGCACTTGAGCTCAATGACAAAGATGCTCCAAGAGCGATTAATGTGATTGGTACCCATCAAATGCTCGCGCAAGAAGCTTTACCGTGTATCCATATTAACAAGGTGGAGTCTATTTCCCCGTCTAGTTTGGTTCAGCAAATTCAAACTCAACACGCAGGCTTTAACAGCGGCAAGCTCAAGAACGTCATTGGTGACATCTTGTCTTTGGCGGAAAACAACGGCGATAACGACCACGACAGAGCACTAAACTACGCGCTTTATCATAATCTGGATCTCTATATGGGCTCGTATGAAATCATCTACAACCATGCCGGAGGCAATGCCGAACGCCAAGTGGCTCAGCTCAATAACGTGACGGTACTCAGTGAGGTATATGGCGAGCGCAAGATCGCTAAAGTGGTGTTTGATTTTCAGAACGTGCAAAGTAGTGTAGGTCAGCATTGGTACTGCGCCGTTGATGTTACCGATGACTATCCGTTTTTATTGACCAAGTTCAAACGGTTTCTTCCGCGTTACTAAGCAATGCAAAGCTCAAAATAAAAAGCGCCATCCCGTTTTGGATTGGCGCTTTTTAGTAGGCGATAGATGAACGGAGTATTATCCCTGCACACCGCTGCACTTGATGAGCCAGTGAATGAACACATTAGGGGGGCGACTCTCAAAGCTGCTGACCTTTTCGGTATCGACCCCAAGAATATCAAACGTCTCTTTTGATTCACTCATGCTTGCCAGCCCCTCTCCCACTGGTGGATCTGCGGGTACTAAAACGCCTTGGGCGTTTTTTAAATAGTGATGTTGGTGGGATCGCATGGCGGTATCTTGAAACGACCCTACAGTGGTGCTCGCTACGCCATCGGCGGTTTTTCTTTGCTCTTTACTGCCGCTGGCCTCGACCCCGGCTCTATCATCGACTCCGCGCAGAAACTGGCCTCGGAAATCTGGGAGCACAAAATAGCCACTGGCGGCTTTGCCGTAAAGGTCTCCAAGAGCCTGATAGAGTTCAGGGTATTTCGCTATTTCAAGCTTTCTACCATCGCAAACCAGCCATGGAAACATATCGATATTAAGCTGATGACCATCAGTAGTGTTGTTAGTACGAATTTGCCCAGCATAGGCAACCACAGCTCCCACTGGCATACCTTGGTACTGAATACCATGTGGTGGCGAAGACGGTATCGGCCTTGGCGCATCACCGGGAATGTTGGTGTTATCGGTCATTCAAGTAATCCTCTAGTTGTGAAATGTCTTGGTAATCCGACAAAATTGACATGGTGGTCGGCATGACTACACTCCATGAATTTTGCTGGTCATCGTCATCCTCTGACGGCGGCGGTAACTTTTTAAAGTCATTCACTATGGCGAGCGAGCGATAGTTCACAGGTGCAAGACTCGCTTTTCCATGCCATATACGCCCTGTTTCAAGATAGTAGAGAAAAGCAACTTCATGACCACGGACAATGGGCACCAATAGTTTCGCTCTGGTTGCTCGCAAGTAGCGACTTAAAAATAGCGTGGGGTCAAGCTGCTCGAGCAGTGATGTCGTTTGAGTAGATGTCGCGTTATGATTGGCTGCCTCGGTGTTCGAGGCCACCTCTTGTTCTAATTTGCAATAAAGGTGCGCCCAGTCCAGGGAGGAGTCCGCATAACTATTAAATGGCAACGAATCTTGCGGCGAGTTCGCGTCGTTGCCAACGAGGGCTTTGGCCTGCTCAAACAGCACGGTTTTACTCGCCTTCAGCAAATTTTGATGAATCAGCCCTTGAACCACAGGGTTACTTTGCTGCGCCAGTAACTCGTCTCGCTTTTCAATCTGCTTGTCATACTCTAGCTCTTGCTTGAGGTAGGCATGCTTCAACTGAATGTATAGTTTGTATTGCCACGCAAGCTTGGTTTCGGGTGCGAGCGTTGTCGCAACCAGAACATCAGCCAAAGCGCCTACCGCATGATCTTGCCTTGCTTGCCGCTGTGCAGAAAAAGTATTGGCTTCAAGGCTAGCAGGATCACTTCCTTTTGCAGGCGCTATCGGTGTTACTTCTTCAGGCTCTTTTAGGGTAATGGAGACGGGTACCGTAAATAGCTGACCTAAGGTTTGCTTTGCCGTCCCTGATGAATTCGAATCGTCTACGTAGCGATATTGACCGTTGTCATCGGCTGTTTTTATCACCTGACCGGCAATAACCACAGAATCTACCGGTGTCATGGCTTCAGCCTGCACCGTCACCACCACGCTATCAACTTGATACCCTATTGGTACCGATACTTGTGTTTGCCCCTGAGTCGACTCGAGTTTCAAGCTCCCTGTGATCACTTTGCTTTCCACTGGTGGACTTTCTGGCATCTCGATACCAAATTGCTCACACAGATCTAAGTAATAACGTGACCGTTGCCCCTCGCTAGGTTGTGGATCCTCTGTGGGACTCGCTTCCGTGCTCTTGGTCGTTTCTATCTGGTTAAAGTGTGTAATACCTAACTTTTCAAGCGATGTCGGTTTTTGCGGATCCAGCTCTGGTATCTGACTGACCAGCTGTTTAATGGCCAAGTCTGGCAATTCAACGTCAATCGAGACCATAATTCGCTTCTCAGAATTGTGCTCCTGTACCGTAAACACTTTATTCAACCAGAAGTAAACCCCATTAATGACCTCACTGTGGCGATTTGAAAAGGCATGACTTTGGGTATTTTCATGTTCAACAGTGCCGACAACTTGACGTGCTTTGCTCACTTCATCAAAAGCATGATTTATCGCCTTATCGAGTAAGGACTTGGCGAAGCTTTGTTTTGAGGTCTGCTCAGCACCTTGAGGTGACTCGACAATTGACCAACTGCCTGTAGTTTTTGCAATGGGTGATGTGGGTGCGTAATCGGTTTGATAGCTATCGACAGTGTTCTCTGTTAATCGACCTTGACGCGCTTTTTCCACCCAGGCGTTAAGATCATCTGTGGTGAGATTATGCTCGGTCGTTTGAGCTTTATTATCTGTGTGATTATGCTGTTCTGATGTGCTGTCTAGACGACGGCTACGCTTTTGAGACTTACGGGTTTCACCCGGAAGTATGGTTTCAACCTTCTGAATTTCTCCGATTTTGTATCCAGTTAACTTGTAGCTCATCCGCTTGAGAGTACCTACTGCATAAGGCGTTGCTGGCAATTGGCTCGGTATTTTGACACTACTTGGTAACGGAAATAAGGGCTGAGGTAGCGCCAAACTTGCTGTTTCCCAAACGTGAATTTTCGCAGTTGCCTCTGAAGAGGTTTCGGGAAAATTAAACTGAGCAGAATTGAGTGGGCCAGGGGCCGTACTTGCCACAGGAATGGTGTCAGCAATTTTGGCCATCACGAAAATGGCCTTCAGTACTAGTATCAGTTGGTTTAGCCAATAGGTGTCGTAATCTAGCTGAATGATCAGCGCAATAGTGCTAAGCCATAGCCTTTTGATAAAGGCGGCGCCTGTAGTCGTAACATAACTTTTAAACGCCTCAACACTACCAAACTGCTCAACGAGTATGCTTTGCCAACTTTCGCCTCGATTACCACGATTTTGCAACTTAGCTAAAATACCCGAAAGTTTATCGTCAAATAGACTTGGGGAGGCAATAAAGTCTGAACCTTTAATATAGGCCAATGCCAAAGATTCAATTTTCGCCCTATCATCGCTCTTAGCCGCATCGACGTAATTAGTAAACTCAGCAGATTGCAACACACTCTGAGGTGGGGAAATAAATCGGTTGTCTACATCGTAACTGGAGATAATGGGGGTATCGTCAAAAAGCAAGTAGGGAAACAGGTCCCGATAATAACTGTTTGGCGTGTACTGGAATGGGTTTGTGTTATCGTTCGACATGCTGAGCTTCCTTCTAGAGCGTGAGCCTCTATCCCTTCATAGAGGGTGTAGTTAGGCCAGCATAACTAGGGAATGACCGCTCAAGATTGGCGGATTATCGGCAATATTTGGGAGAATTGATGAAGTGAAATGTGAGGCCAAAAAAACTAAAAACAAAGCCCCGCATACAGGCAGGGCTTAAGATTAAAACTAGGCTAACGATTTGAACTAGGCTAGCCAGCCAGCAAAATGACCCACTAAATACAAACAAAGCCCTGCCATAATACCAGCAACGATGTCATCAATCATAATGCCTAGGCCGCCATGCATGCGCTTGTCGAGCCAGCCGATAGGCCAAGGTTTTACCATGTCGAAGAAGCGAAACAGCACAAACCCTGTGATTAACCACTTCCAGTCATCGGCAGGCAGTTTGAGTGCGGGTACAATCGCCATGGTGATCCAAAAGCCAGCAAACTCATCCCAAACGATTGAGCCGTGATCATGCACGCCCATGTCTTGAGAGGTGACGTCACAAATTTTTATACCAATGATACAGGCGATCACCACGGCAATGAGGTAAACGCTTAACGGCAGCTGAACCAGTAGCAGGTACAAAGGGATCGACGCGAGCGTCCCCATGGTGCCGGGGATAATCGGTGACAAACCACTACCAAAGCCTGTTGCTAGCAGGTGCCACGGATTTTTAAGTGAGATTAAGTCGAGAGGATTGCTCATTGATTTCCCTTAAAATGATCAAAACCGTCGAGTTGCCAGTCCACTGGCGCATCGTCGTTGTGAAGCTCTATATATTCTGTGCCGGTCAGTTGCCCAATACAGGTAAACGGCGTATTACTTAACGCCACTTCAAGTTGACCGCGATTGGCCTCTGGTACCGTAAAGCATAGTTCGTACTCTTCACCACTGGTCAGTGCATATTGCTGAGCAAGTGCCCGGCTACCGACAAACTGCAGCAGTTCTTTTGATATCGGAAGCGCTGCAACATTAAGCCTTGCGCCAACCTTCGAGCGTTTCAGAATATGCCCTAAATCAGCCACCAGCCCATCAGAAATGTCGATGGCTGCTGAAGCAATATCTCGCAACGCTATACCCGCTAGTACGCGTGGCGTGGCTTCAAAGTGACGTCGTTGTAGCTCTTGATTGAGGCTGGTATCCGCACTGATGTTGTTCTCTAAAATCACATCAAGCCCAGCTTTGGCATCACCGAGTTGTCCGGTGACATAGACCCAGTCTCCTGACTGGGCACCATGGCGAGTCAACGCCTTACCTTCAGGTAGTGTGCCTTGAACAGTAAGAGTGATAGTAAGTGGGCCTTTAGTGGTGTCGCCGCCAATCAGTTGAATACCATAGTAATCGGCAAGCTTAAAAAACGCATTGGAGAAACGCTCTAGCCATGCCGTATTGATTTCAGGTAACGAAATACCCATAGAAACCCAAGCAGGGGAAGCGCCCATGGCCACGAGATCACTGATGTTTGACGCGAGGGCTTTGTGAGCAATTTGCGCAGGATTAGCGTCAGCGAGAAAATGAGTGCCCGCCACTAAGGTGTCGGTACTAATGGCAATATGAGAGCCAGCAGTAGGGGCGACAATCGCACAATCGTCTCCTTGAGCGAGGATCACATCCTTTCGGTTTTGCTGCTTATGAGCAAAGTACTTATCGATTAAACTAAATTCACCAGACATCTTGTCGACTTGGCAACGAAAAGGTGAACAGAGTATATAAAAAAGGCCAGCAAATTGCTGACCTTTTTACGAATAGACAAACGTTGTTTGTTACTTCTTACGAACGTGTGGTGCTGCTTTATCTAGTACACCGTTAACAAACTTGTGGCTGTCTTCTGCGGCGAATACTTTTGCAAGTTCGATCGCTTCGTTAATAACCACTTTGTAAGGTACGTCTTCACGGCGTGTCATCTCGTACATCGCTAGGCGAAGTAGCGCAAGTTCCATCATGTCTAGATCTTGCATTGGACGAGAAACAAATGGACGTAGCTTGCTGTCTAGCTCCGTGTGATTCAACGCGACACCCGTGAGTAGGTCACGGAAATATACAACGTCAGTCTCTGGCGCAGTCAACGCAGGCTCAGCAGCATGATGTTCTTCTTCATCATACTTACCACCTGATAAGAACTGTTCTTCAACAGTGGCAACATTTTCTTTAGTAATTTGCCAAGAATAAATTGCTTGCAGAGCAAATTGACGTGCATTACGACGTGCGGCTGGTTTCACACTGGCCCCCATTAGGAATCGATTTCAGAAAGAACGTTGATCATTTCAAGCGCGCTTAGTGCAGCCTCTGCACCTTTATTACCAGCCTTGGTTCCTGCACGCTCGATAGCTTGATCGATGGTATCAACAGTCAATACACCAAAGGCTACTGGTAGGCTATATTCCAGAGACACTTGTGCAAGACCTTTATTACACTCACTACAAACATAGTCGAAATGTGGTGTACCGCCACGAATGACTGTACCTAGCGATACGATTGCATCAAACTTACCTGTTTTCGCAACACGTTGAGCAACAAGTGGTAGTTCAACTGCGCCTGGGCAGCGTACAACCGTGATGTTGTCTTCGCTCACTTGACCGTGACGTTTCAAAGTATCGATAGCACCCGATAGTAGGCTTTCATTGATAAAACTATTGAATCGTGCAATTACAATAGCAATCTTTGCGTTCGGTGCTGGGAAGCCACCCTCGATAACTTTCATATGCTTTCCTTATAAACTATGTTCATCTCGCGAGAATCGACGGATTCTAGCACAAGTCATTTATTAATATCTACCGCTAACTTCGTCCAGACAAGGCTTTAGCAAGGTGTCCAAAAGTAGGGCGCAGTCTTAATAACAAAAAGCCTTTGCTTATCAGAAGCAAAGGCTTGATAGGTTACTCTGTGACGTATTCCGTGACCGTCAAACCAAAACCACCGAGAGCATGGTATTTTTTGTCTGCTGATGACAGCAATTTCATTTCATGCACGCCAAGGTCAGCTAGAATTTGAGAGCCCACACCTACGCGGCGAGATGTGCCCTGCTTTTTCGCCATAGTAGGCGCTGTGCCGCTGTCTTGCTGTTCGAACATTTTCATCTTGTGAATCAAGAAGTCTGTGCTCTCTTCATTACCCAGTATGACCAGCACACCACCTTCATTGCCAATGCGCTTCATCGCTTTGTCCAGTGTCCAGCTGCGATCTGAGTTACGGTTTGAGCGCAGAATGTCAGTGAACGTGTCTTGCAAGTGAACACGGACCAGTGGCGTGTTTGCCGTCAAGTCACCAGCACACATAGCGTAGTGGATTTGGTTATCGATGGTATCGCGATATGTGACCAGCTCAAACTCACCAAATTCTGTCGGCAAGTGACACGCAGCAACGCGTTCAATCGTTGTTTCGTTGTTGTTACGGTACTCGATAAGGTCAGCAATCGTACCTAGTTTGATGTCATGCTTTTCAGCAAACACTTCAAGATCTGGGCGACGCGCCATAGTGCCATCGTCGTTTAAAATCTCAACGATCACCGATGCTGGCTCAAGTCCCGCCAGTTTTGCTAAATCGCAGCCCGCTTCAGTGTGACCTGCGCGAGTTAGTACACCACCATCTTGAGCAGCAAGTGGGAAGATGTGTCCTGGCTGAACAAGATCGGCCGCTTTGGCATCTTTCGCAACAGCCGCTTGCACAGTGCGCGCGCGGTCAGCAGCAGAAATACCGGTAGTCACACCTTCAGCGGCTTCAATCGATACGGTAAAGTTTGTGGTGTATTGCGCGTTATTGTCTTGCACCATCGGCGGAAGACCTAGCGTTTCACAGCGGTCTTTGGTCATAGTTAAGCAGATAAGACCGCGACCATGAGTTGCCATAAAGTTGATGGCTTCAGGAGTAATATGTTCAGCGGCCATGATAAGGTCGCCTTCGTTTTCACGATCTTCGTCATCCATCAGGATGACCATTTTTCCTAAACGGATATCTTCAATGATTTCTTGCGGCGTACTAATTGGCATTTCACGTTCCTGTTATTGCGCTTGTTTTTATCTGGGTTTTGCAATTCTTAGATTTTCGAGAACTAGATTCGCGAGATTAGGCAAAACCGTTTTGTTGTAAGAATTCCATCGTCAGTCTCGACTCAGGCTCAGAGTGAGTCTGCGCTTGAAGTAATCGCTCCATGTAACGAGCCATAACATCGACTTCAAGGTTTACTTTTCGCCCTACCTGGAACTGGTCGATAGTCGTCTCTTCTGACGTATGTGGTACGATAGTCAGCTTAAACGCATCTTTACGAAGATCGTTCACTGTCAAGCTAATACCATCCACAGTAATCGAGCCTTTTTGGGCGACATACTTAGTGATTTCCGATGGCATCTGTACCCAATACTCAACTGCACGGCCGACTTGCTGTCTGTCGACAATCTCACCCACGCCATCGACGTGACCAGAGACAATATGACCACCGAAACGCGTGGTCGGTAACATGGCTTTTTCAAGGTTGACCTTGTCACCCACGCTGTAGTTGGCAAAGCCGGTTTTCTTTAGCGTCTCTAATGATAAATCCGCTTGGTAACTACTGTCAGTGAACGCCACCACAGTTAGACACACACCATTGGTCGCAATACTGTCGCCGAGTTTTACATCGGCCATATCCAGTTTGCCAGCATCAACGGTAACACTGATGTCTTCCCCTTTTGGCGTGATCGCTTTGAGGGTACCAACGGCTTCAATAATTCCTGTAAACATCTTCTATTTCTTTTTTAGCTGTGGCGTGGCAACGATTCGAATATCACTACCCACCATACGAATGTCTTTAATATCGAGATCGATAACCTGTTGCATCGACTCAAGCCCAAGCGCGCCGATCAGTCCTCGGCCATCAGCCCCCATAAGCTTAGGTGCTAAATAGACAATAAGCTCATCGACAAGCTGCTGCTCTATCATAGAGCTCGCCAGAGTTGCGCCCGCTTCCACCCAAACATGGTTAATTTGGTGCTCTTCGGCTAGTACATCTAGCGTTTGGGCAAGGTCTAGCTGCTCGCTTGAACCTGCTGGGATGTTAAGATCGCCACCTTCATGAGCCACTCGGAGGATAACGCCTTCGGTGCTGAACAGTTTTAGATCAGAGCTGAGCTGATTTTGTCTGTCCAATATGACACGAACTGGCTGACGAAGCTCTGTGGAGTCAATCACCGAATGAACTTGGCTTGGCAGTTCATTCCAGCGAACATTTAGAGATGCATTGTCGTCAATAACGGTGCGGCTAGTAGACAAAATAGCGCCAGCTTCAGCACGATACGCCTGTACATCGCGGCGCGCTTCAGCGCCTGTGATCCACTGGCTTTGACCATTAGCAAGTGCGGTTTGCCCATCGAGACTGGCCGCCATTTTAAGCTGAACGAAGGGACGATTGGTTTCCATTTTCTTTAGAAAACCTCGATTTAGTGCTCGCGCATCTTGCTCCAAGATGCCAACCTGCACTTCAATACCCGCCTCTTCAAGCATGGCAAAACCACGCCCAGCGACTTGCGGGTTTGGATCGGACATGGCACAGACGACTTTCGCGACACCCGCTTTAATCAGCCCTTCGGCACAGGGTGGCGTGCGCCCATAGTGGGAACATGGCTCTAGGGTGACGTACGCCGTCGCGCCCTTAGTTTGCTCACCCGCCATACGCATTGCGTGCACTTCGGCGTGCGGCTCACCCGCTTTCTTATGGTATCCCTGCCCCACAATGACATCATTTTGCGTTATCACGCAGCCGACATTCGGATTTGGAGCAGTGGTGAAGCGGCCTTTCTTGGCAAGGTCAATCGCTAAACTCATCATCTGATAGTCAATAGCGCTAAACTGACTCATAGTAATCCATACCTATCGCTGATTTTGGGGTGGCTGTTAGTCTTCCAAGCGAGCGATTTCTTCACCGAACTCGCGAATGTCTTCAAAACTACGGTAAACAGATGCGAAACGAATATAGGCTACCTTGTCCAGCTCTTTAAGCTGAGTCATGACTAGGTTTCCTATCATTTCACTTGGGACTTCACGCTCGCCAGTAGCGCGAAGTTGAGATTCAATATGACTGATCGCAAGTTCAATCGAGTCTGCACTTACAGGACGCTTTTCTAGCGCTCGCTGAATGCCACCGACCATCTTATCCTTGTTGAAAGGCTCACGATTACCATTGGATTTAATCACCTTTGGCATAACCAGTTCGGCGGTTTCAAAGGTGGTGAAACGCTCACTGCACGCCAAACATTGACGACGACGACGCACCTGATGGCCATCGGCTACCAGTCTGGAATCGATAACTTTTGTGTCATTTTCTGAACAAAATGGACAATGCATAACACCTCCTATGGTTTAGACCACAGTTTAGCGAAAATTCACCTATTAAGAAATCCACTATTTAGTCCGTAAAGTAACGTAATTAGGTGTAATCTTGGATTGCGTCACACTCTTGCCAGCCAAATTCACTCATTAGACTCTGCCAAACCGAATCAAACCCTGCTTGAATACGTATTGGCTCGCCAGTAATTGGGTGGTTGAACGCCAAACAAGACGCATGCAACAGCATACGATGGGTATCGTAATGCTCCCTAAACAAGCGATTGTGCCGGCCATCACCATGAGTCGTATCACCGACAATCGGGTGACTTAAATGATGCATATGACGACGAAGCTGATGCTTACGACCCGTCTTTGGCTTCATTTCCATTAAGCAGTAGCGGCTAGTTGGAAAACGACCTGTCGAGTATGGCACTTCAACCTTCGCCAATGGCTGATAGGCGGTGACCGCTGGCTGTGCCTCTTTTTCTTGGTTGGCAAACTTATCGGCGATTTTGTCGAGCTCCACTTTCAGTGGATAGTCTAAAACATCACCTTGCTCAATCCAGCCACGAACAATGGCGTGATAGGTTTTCTCAATATTGTGCTCGGCAAACATCGGCATCGCTTTCGCTGCTATCTCACTCGAAAGTGCAAATAAAAGCACACCCGATGTTGGTCTATCCAAACGGTGCAAAGGAAAAACGTGCTGGCCAATTTGATCACGCAGAGTTTGCATGACAAAACGTGTTTCATTTTTATCTAGCCATGAGCGGTGTACCAACATGCCCGCAGGCTTATTCACCGCAATGAGGTACTCGTCTCGGTAGACAATCTCTAGTGGCTCAACCTCTGGCAAAACTGTCGATTCACTCATTTTGCGGCCTCATCTATCTGTTTAAGTACCATTAGAACCTCGGCCAACTCAGGGCGCAGCTTCCACACTTCTTCAAAGTATGGCGTGATTTCAAACCCTTTTGGGGTGTCGCCACCGGCCTCAATCAGGGACTCCATTCGGGCAATAAAAATCCATTGCAACCACTCTTGAGGCTCAAGGGTATCGACTGCGAACGGCTGTTGGCTACTCAATGCCACTGTATCTGGGGCGTTAAGCTGCCAAAGTGAGTGTTTTTTAAGCTGCTGTTTCAGCTCAACAAGTAATAACTTCATAGATCTATCTAGTAGCGCGACGAACTATTTCACGACTTTGCATCATCGCTATTGAAAATGGTCGTCAATGACTTGAAAATTGGCGATAGAATACCATCTATTGTTCTATACCCAAACCGTACTAGGAACCCCTCCATGGAAACCATTCATACTTTGACGGATCTATTGGTCAACAGTGGCTGCCAATATCACATCTACGATATCTCAAGACGCGTACAACTGATTGATAACGATCAGTTTGCTGCCGTCGAGCGCGCTAGTCAGCCTTACCCTTATCCGATTCAAAGACAGGCTCAGTTTGCCATCGCCTACTGGAACGAAGAAAAACAGCCTTGGATTTGGTTCCTTAAATTCCAGCTTGATGAGCGTGGATTACTGAGCCAAGGCGATGTCGGCCAGTTTCTAAAATACGTGCTTGAAGCAATGGGGACACGTCTTGGAAAAGAGATAAGCGAGGAGCAGCAACAAAAGCTGTCAAACAACCCATTTACGTATAAACCAACAGACGACAAGTTAGCTGTATTCCATAGCTTATTAAGAGCTGAACTGGATCTGACTACCAGCCAATACTACCAGCATGCTCGTGAATACTTCCGAGGCGACCTTGGCTGGGACAACTGGCAAACGGTTGGACTGCAAGGCATCACCGATATGGCAGCTAGGCTTGGACGTGATGAAAACGGTCGCTTGATCCGCACTAGCCTGCGTCACCTTGCAAGCGAGCCACGCTATGCGCTACTTGGCGCACTTGAGCATGTGGCGTTGCCAGAAAAGCTCTCCACAACGCTGCGCGAACTTGCTCAATTTGAATGCGAGTCCGACGAGCCGGATCTATTCTTGTTAGCCGCTTATGCTCGTGCGCTATCGGGTGGCAAGCCGGAGCAGCTAGAGTCGTTAGTTACTGAAATTTTAGCCAGTGCGCGCTTGAGTCATCAGGAAGTGCTGATTGCCATAGCAGGCCGTGCATGGCAACCTCTGACTACGCCAGCCTTAGCCGAGAAGTTCTTGGTACGCTTGGCTCAAACTGGCAACCAAGGCTTGTTTAATCAATTATTTGCCGATCTAGTGATGATGCCGAGCCTGCGTTTAGTGCTTTTGCCACTGCTGCATTCTAGCCCATCACCAGAGCTCGCCAGCGCATTGATCGCGTTGCAACAGGCGGCAACACAAGGAAAAACTCACTAGGAAGGTGAAATGATAGATAATCTTTTGATGATATTGGCGCTGAGTATGTTCTGCTTTGTATTTTGGCAGCAGCGGCGCCAATCTGAGATTGCCAAGGCGGCGGTGACACGTCGCTGTAAGGAGTTAGATCTGCAAATGTTGAGCGTGTCGTTTGGTGCTCACAGACTTAGAGATGCCAACGGCCGATTCGGTTGGCACACTATTTATGAGTTTGAGTTTTCAGCACTCGGTGACGACTATTACCAAGGAAAGCTGGTGATGAAAGGTTTTCATGTGCTGAACTTTCACTTTCCAGCACACCGAATGTAGATTGAAACTGATAGTACGGGCCATGCTCATCTTCCGCTTGTCCGTACTGTTCAAACCCGAGTTTACTCAGCAATCGAATCGAAGAGGCATGGTCAATATCGACGTTCGCTTCAAGCCTATTAAGCCCTAAAGTATGGACGGCATCAGGAATAAACGCTCTTAATACCTCTGTTGCAATCCCTTTGTTCCAATATTGCTTGTCAAAGATATAGCCTATCTCTCCTTCACCCTCCGCTCCGCGCTCAATGAAAATATGCCCCATATAATCGCGCGTTCGCAGATCCAGAGCCGCCATCGCATAGAACTTTGAGTCGCTCAATATGGTATGAAACAATCGACGCGCAGTGGCTAGGGTATGAGGACCATTCATGTGTTTGCGATTTTTCGCACACACGTTAAGCATCAGAAAATCCGACTCCAGATAGTCGGTATAGGGGACGAGAATGGTTCTGCGAGTAACTATTGTCATTGACTTCCTTTTCGTAACTGAATACCCAAATAACCTAATATAGGCTTTAGGCTCTGTGTTCTTTAGATTAAGTGCGACACTTACAAGAGAAGTATGAAAGTTAGGGTTTATAAATAAGAAAAGCCCCAACACTTGCGTATTGGGGCTATAGTCTTACTCGCAGCAGTCCGGCTACTAAAAATGCTCCATGCATCATCCGTAATAGTGGCTGAATCCTTCAGCTATATCCATTCGTCGCCGTCCTAGCGGTGTCCATCTCATCCAATGACGCTAACTATCCCAGTCAGCTCGCTTCACTTGTTCCTTGAGCGGTGTCCTTGACCATCATCCTGATGGGGTTCCTTGCACTCTTCCTGAGTGTATCCATTTCCCTAAAAATCACCGTCCTGATGATTGTTCGCTTCCCGCGCTATCCTAACTTCCGTGCTGGTTACGTTTCCCTTGGTAACCAAATCTTCTTCCTGAAGATGACCTTCCAATGTCATTCCTGTTCCGTGTCAGCATCCTTCCGACAGGTTCTAATTTACCCTAATGGCGATTCTGGACAATCTACCCAATTCAAAAAGTTTTTCGCCGACACTGTTAAGTAAAGGTTAAATATCATATTTAACATGAGCTTATTGATTTTCTCTTCCAAATTTCTGGCGATTTTTTCTCTTTATCTCACAGCTCGTGTGAGAGATCTCGCACAGGGTGTTTCCAAATTGGCTAATGTCTTAGATTCCCTCGCTTCAAGTCACTGGTGATGACCGTCACACAAGCTCCATCTGTACCTCCCTTAGATTCGAAGGTACTATTAATGGATAGCCTATTTAACGGAATAACCAACATGATAACCAAAGATGTCTCCGCTGAGATTGAAGCTGCAATCAGCTCATTGCACGCAGAGGGAAAAGAGCCAACCGTCGCACTAGTAAAAGCGCGTTTGAAGACTAAAGTACCTATGCCTGCGCTGATCACCGTGATCAAATCTTGGAAGAGCAGTCAACATGTACCAAAAGTTGAAATCGCTGCTGAGAAAGCAGAGCAACCTCTAGAGCTAAGAGTGAAGGAATTAGAGCAGCAAGTTGCCACACTGACTCAGCGATTGACTGCATTGGAGCAATCTCGTGACTGAACCGTTAAAACAAGCCGTTAAGATTTGGGTCGATGCCGATGCATGCCCAAAAGTGATTCGAGAAACAC
The DNA here is from genome assembly GCF_052879755.1 of Vibrio sp. DNB22_10_4. Taxonomy (NCBI): domain Bacteria; kingdom Pseudomonadati; phylum Pseudomonadota; class Gammaproteobacteria; order Vibrionales; family Vibrionaceae; genus Vibrio; species Vibrio sp. DNB22_10_4. The sequence continues at coordinate 164,811 of NZ_JBNNXW010000002.1, forward strand.
TGTGCCGAGCCGCGGAACGCACTGGCTTAACCTGTACCTTTGTTGCTAACCACAGCGTACCTGTACCGAAACGAGACAATATCCACTCGCTAACCGTACCTGCTGGGTTTGACATTGCAGACAATGAAATCGTGAAAAGAGTCAACGCCGGTGACTTGGTTATCACGTCTGATATTCCTTTGGCAGATGAAGTGATCACTAAAAATGCTTTGGCGCTCAGCCCACGCGGTGAGCTTTATACTAAAGATACCATTAAGGCTCGTCTTAATATCCGTGACTTTATGGACACTATGCGCTCTAGTGGAGTTCAAACTGGTGGTCCGGCACCACTTGGGCAGACAGAGCGCCGTGAATTTGCCAACCATTTAGACAGATTTTTGGCAAGAGCAACACGCTAGGTTGAAATGACCACCTCAAAACAAAAAAAGAGTCAACCGATATTCGACTGACTCTTTTTGTATTCAATGTAGTCAAGCGTTATGGACGCGGTAAGTAATCCGCTTTACCCACCCACTTGTAGCTGGTTAACTCTTCTAGCCCCATAGGGCCGCGAGCATGGAGTTTCTGCGTTGATACCGCAACTTCTGCACCAAGACCAAATTGAGCGCCGTCCGTGAAGCGTGTCGAAGCATTTACGTAAACTGCAGCTGAGCCTACAGAGTTAATGAATTTCTCTGAGTTAATTAGGCTGTTAGTCATGATCGCATCAGAGTGGCTAGCGTTATGAACGCGCATATGGTCGATGGCTTCTTCAACATCTGCCACAACTTTCACACCTAAAGTGAAACTCAGCCACTCGGTATCAAAGTCACCCTCACCTGCGTCACGCAAATCATCAAAACCTGCCAACATCGCTTTCGCTTTTGGCTCTGCGACCAGTGAAACTTTACCTTTCAAGCGCTCAGCGATCATTGGTAGGAATTCAGCTGCGACTTTCTCGTGCACAAGCAGAGTATCTAATGAGTTACATGCCGATGGACGTTGCACTTTTGAGTTCTCAACCACATCCAAAGAACGAGCAAGATCCGCACTATCATCAACAAAGATATGGCTAATGCCAAAGCCGCCGATGATAACTGGTATGTTGCTGTTCTCTTTACACATTTTGTGAAGACCAGCACCACCGCGCGGGATGATCATGTCTACGTAGTCATCCAGTTTAAGCAGCTTAGAAACCAGTTCACGATCCGGTTTTTCAATGTACTGTACTGATGCCGCAGGCAGACCCGCTTTATCGAGTGCAGACTGGATCACTTTAACCAGTTCCATGTTAGAGAAGAAGGTCTCTTTACCACCACGAAGGATGCTGGCGTTACCGGTTTTCAAACACAGTGCTGCGATATCAATCGTAACGTTTGGACGTGCTTCATAAATCACACCAACAACACCAAGTGGCACGCGGCGGCGCGATAGGCTCATGCCGTTTTCAAGCACTTTGCTGTCGATTTCACTGCCAACAGGATCAGACAGCGTGATAACGTTGCGAACGTCATCAGCAATGCCTTTCAGGCGTTGTTTGTTCAGCAGCAGACGATCAAGTAGCGCTTCTGTTAGACCGGCTTCACGACCTAGGTCGATGTCTTTCGCATTCGCAGCCAAAATGACGTCGGCGTTTGCTTCAAGTTCATCGGCGATGATTTGCAGTGCGCGATTCTTTTGCGCCGTTGACGCGGTCGCCAAAGCAAAGCTGGCTTGCTTCGCGTTTTGGCCTAGTTTAATCATGTCCATAACGGTTCCCTTTATTCTTAATCTTGAATGACGACCATATCGTCGCGATGAATCACTTCTGCACCATAATCATAGCCAAGCGTATCAGCAATTTCTTTACTGTGCTTACCTGCTATTTTGGACAGATCGGCATCGGAGTAGCCACAAATTCCTTTTGCAACTAAAGCCCCGTCATTGGTCGTCACACGTACCACTTCACCACGAGCGAAGCGGCCTGAAACTTTTATAACCCCTTTAGCAAGTAAGCTACTGCCCTTGCCTATTACCGCATTCACTGCGCCTGAATCGATAACAATGTTACCGGTTGCTGCAGGGCCTGCGAGTATCCAACGTTTACGATTTTCCAATGCTTCTGGTAGAGGCAAGAAGCGAGTACCTTGAGGCTCATCAGATAGTGAGTCAAACACCACGTTTTCCGCACTACCCGCTGCAATAATAACTTCAATCCCTGCTCGGCGTGCAATGTCTGCCGCTTGAAGCTTGGTTGCCATGCCACCGGTCCCTAATGTGGTTCCGCTGCCACCTGCGATCTTGCGAAGCGTTTCATCAATCGTTGTCACTTCACGGATCAACTCTGCATTTGGGTCTTTGCGAGGATCGGCGGTAAACAAACCGCGCTGGTCGGTAAGCAGCAACAGCTTATCCGCACCACACAAAATACCCACCAATGCCGATAGATTGTCGTTGTCGCCAACCTTAATTTCACTGGTCGCAACTGCGTCGTTCTCATTCACCACTGGAATGATGTCGTTCTCAACCAAGGCATTGATGGTATCGCGTGCATTAAGAAAGCGTTCACGATCTTCAAGATCGGCACGCGTTAGCAGCATTTGACCGATTTTAAGCCCGTAAATAGCAAACAAAGACTCCCATACTTGAATAAGCTGGCTTTGACCAACAGCGGCTAAAAGCTGCTTACTCGCCATCGTTTTGGGAAGTTCGGGGTAACCTAGGTGCTCGCGACCCGCCGCAATTGCACCTGACGATACCATTACAACGGAGTGTCCAAGCTTTTTCAGCTCAGCACATTGTCTGACCAGCTCAACCATGTGCGCTTTATTTAGCGCTAGGGAACCACCTGTTAGGACACTAGTACCTAACTTCACCACTACCGTTTTTTTGTCGGCAGTTTGACGAGTAATATCCAAAGTTATCTCTACTTGTTTGACGTGAAAAATTGAATAAGGAGTGATGTTTTAGCAATCAAACATCATTTGTACAAGTAAAAAAGCAAAGCGGGGGGCAAAGAGGCACAAAAAAGGCTCCAAAGCTACTCAAGGCAGGCTCTGGAGCCTAATGACAGGCGGTTATACAAACTCTACTGAGTCGTCATGAATAGAGACAGCGAGTTCGAACTTATCCTTAAGTGTCGCTTCCAATTTTTGATGAAACACCTCTTGGGTGCGATTTATCTCGTTAATAGCCGATTTTGGTGCCGATTCTAAAATCCACTCGCCTGTTTGGTTGTAGCGACCGATTTGATACGTCGCCTCAAACTGCCCATCTACTAGGGCTAAATCGAGCCACCAGCCCCAAAACTCTCTATCTTCTGGAGATTTGGCATCATCCACGCACACCGAAAGGCAGTCAAAGTGATAGCTACCGTCTTTACTCAAGGTTTCTCGTAAATACGGACCAATAGCTTTAAACGCAGCAATTAAGCGATAGTGAGTAGGGGTTTTCGCCGTTTCTGACATAGGGAAACTCCGTTTCTATATGAAATAGGGATAAAACATAAATAGCGATAATAAATTGTGTTTAATTTATATTTTTATCATGCACTTGATTACACAATCATTTCACATAGTTCACTAAATTTGCACAAATGTCACTTTAAAAGTTCGTCCTCCAACCACTTGATGGCCATTTCGAGGGATTGCGCATACCCCTTAGCGATGCCTTTTGCAGGTATCTCACGTGCTTTGCCATATTGACTAAACATCGCTAACAAGCGGTTATCGGATAGCGGCGACACAATATCCCCTTCCATACTCATTGCCAAAATAGGCACTTTAGTTCGGCGAGATGATAAGAAGCCTTGAATTTTCAGCGACCATGCCATCAGTTGCCCAGCAAGGCTATTAATGTCTACCGCATCTTTCCCAAGACGAGACGCTAGCATATCGATATACATTTTCGGCATCGACTGAATGATCTTCGGTGTCACTAAACAGTGGTGAATTGGTGCACCAAGCGTCACGCACGCTTTAATTTTATCTGGCTCAAGAAACGACAAACGAGCCATGGCGTTGCCGCCAAAACGAAAGCCGAGCAAACCCACTCTAAAATGGTCAACCCAAGGAATATTTGGCAGCTCTTGTATTACCGCTTGGTGCAGACAAGAGGTATCTTCGGTTAGTGGCCAGTGTGAGCTGTGCCCTATCGATGGCATATCCACCGTCAACATCGCGATACCGGCCGGCGCTAGGTAGTCTCTAAATAAACGCCACATATCGGTTTGCAACGAATCAAGTCCAGCGCTAACAATGACAACAGGCTGAGGTTTTTCGGTGCTTACCAGGTGAAGGTTAGCGGTAATGCGTCGATTCTGATAAGGGATCTCAACTTGCTTAATGATGTGACTGGTGTGTTTCGCGGCTTCATTGTAGGCGTTATTTGCCAGAACCTGAGCTTGCAGTGCCAAGTTGTCATTTTTAAGATGGGGGTAGCCTGCGATACTAAAGCTAAGCGATGCTTTAAACAGCTCTTCCGCCGCAGCATCGCCTTGCAAATCATTGGCACGCTTTTGATGCATCATGCCATGCTTAGTCCACTCATAGTTCCAGTTGCCACCGTGGTACCCCATAACGGTATCCAGCCACTCATCAACCGTTCTCGAGTGTTCTGAAGAGGCAATTTTTGCCAATACCGACTCTAATTCAATCGGATCCATCCCTTGCCAAACCCACTGCAAACGCAATAAGTTGCGATACCAAGAGGTTGGCTGCTGTGATCGACGCTCCTCAAGCACTCGGATACTGCTTGGCATATACCGGATAAGGTGGGAGGTTTCTTTAGCCTGCTTGTTTTTTTCAAACAAGGTTTCAGAGATGTTTTTGCTGACTTCTTCGGACATACGCGCACCTAGCATTACCTGTTAACAGCAACAATATAATCGAATAATCGCGATTATTCAGTGTTTTTGTCTCTCAATTGCTGCAAATTACTCGATGATTGACGCCGAAACTCAGTTGGCGTTTGACTTACTAGCTTTCGAAACTGGTGTCGGAAGGTACTTTCGGAGGCAAAGCCGCAATGGTAGGCAATGTGTGACACCGTTGAAGAGGTCGTTGCTAGCAGTTCTTTAGCGCGATCCACTCGTGCTCGCGTTAGCCATTCAATCACAGGGAGCCCAACAACATTCTTAAATGTTCGCTGAAAAGTTCGCGGCGTCATATCCATCTGACTGGCAAGAGAGTCCACATTGTGAGGTTCAGACAGTCTCTCTCTCACCCAATCCATAACTTCCGCAATCTTAGTCTGCGAAGTCGCCATCGCTTCTTGAGAAACGATCTGTAGCTGTTCACCATCTCTGTATGCCGGTATCACCAAGCGCTGTGCCACCATATTGGCAATTCTATAACCATAATCCTGACGTACGATATCGAGCATCATGTCCAATCCCGCCGCTGAGCCCGCTGAGGTCAAGATATTACCATCTTCGATGTACAGCGAAGATGGGGACACCCGAAGGCTTGGATAGCGTTGTGACAGTAGGTTTGAATGATGCCAATGTGTCGTCACCGCTCGGCCATTGAGTAACCCTGCTGCGGCGAGCACAAATGCCCCTGTGCAAATACTACAAATACGTGCGCCTCGCTCATGAGCTCGCTTTAGTGCATTGACCAATACCTCTGGGGGCTGCTCATTCACATCGCGCCAACCAGGAAGAATGATTGTGTCGGCTTGCTCTAGTATCTCTGGACCGTGCTCAAACGTCACCGACACGCCCCCTATCGCTTGCACCGTACTTGACTCTATCCCACACACTTTAAACTGATACCAATCAACGCCAAGCTCTGGTCGTTCAAGTCCAAAAATTTCCACCGCACAGCCAAACTCAAAGGTTCTCAGTGACTCGAATCCCACTAAAACAACAGAGTGTGGCAACGAGTTGGCATGATCTTGATGCATTTTGTCCCTATCCATTCTGTTGTATGAGCCTTTTTGCTTATAGCCTTTGGTAAAGATTACCACACATGGACTTTAGCCAAGCGATGAACCTGACGACCTACTTCAAATTATTCCTTTCTGCTTTTTTTTGGGGAGGCTCGGCCATCGCAGGGAAAATAGCGATGGAGACCTTTTCTGTCTCTATGGTCACTATATTACGATTCGGTATTGCCGCTTTGGTGTTAGCGCTGCTTTATCGGCGACAGATTCAGCGCTATTCCATGCCAATAATGCGCCATATCAAGGTAGCGCTCACCGCCTTCTTTGGGATCACCGCCTGCTACTACTTCTACTTCCGAGGCCTTGATCTATCAAGTGCATTCAACGCAGGTGTCATTGAAGCAACGATTCCTTGTCTGACACTGTTTATCGCTGCTTGCAGCGGCAAACGAGAGAGTCTCACCAAAGTGGTTGGCTTTATCGCGGCCTATGTGGGGGTTATTTACATCGTATTTGATGGGCAATTGGATAAACTGCTCAGTATTGAGTATTCCGTTGGCGACCTGTTGCTTCTGCTTAGCACATTCTGCTTTGCTGTTTACAACATTTTTGTCGAACGCAACAAACAAGATACGCCAAACAATCTGTTTATGTACTATATCTTCCTGTATGGAAGTCTGCTGCTGCTTCCGTGGCCACTCATTGAATGGGCAATGACAGGTAATGCTATGGTATTGAAGCCAATAGGCTTCGACGCCATTGTTGCCATTCTATTTATGGCCTTGGGCGGTTCTGTAGTGGCGTATCTATTTTTCAACCAAGCAATTTCCGTTATTGGTGCAGCCAGTGCGTCCTCGTTTATTAATCTAGTACCCGTAATTACCGTGTTTCTGTCGGTGTTCTATCTCAAGGAAGACATCTCAGTCAGCCAATGGATAGGCTCCGCTATCATCTTTGTCGGCGTGGCTATTTCGAACTATGAACCGAAGCGTCGCCAAAAAAACATCAGCCAACAATCTAGCTGACGGATTTACAGACAGGACAATTCAAAGTGTATCGCCAGTGGTTCCAGTAATCGCTAGACGAAAAAAAACCGCGATATCAACTATCGCGGTTTTTTTAAACATCACTGTTTACTTTTGCTTACGGTTAATTGGCTCAACGTAAGACAGTGCCATATCCCATGGCTGCTCGATCCAACAATCTTGGTCGATATCAACAATGTATTCGTCAACTAGCTCAACGCCAGCAGGCTTAGCACACACTGTTACTAGCTTAGCTTTAGGGTACATTTCACGGATTTTACGAGCCGTGTCGCCGCTATCCACTAGATCATCAACGATTAGGTAACCTTCACCGTCGTGCTCTGGTGCTTTCAGTACCGTCATATCACGTTGGTGATCGTGGTCGTAGCTAGAGATACATACTGTATCTACATAACGAATACCTAGCTCACGAGCTAGAATCGCTGCTGGTACTAGACCGCCACGACTTACACCGATAATGCCTTTCCACTGTTCAGCTGGCATTTGACGCTCAGCGAGTTGACGGCAATATGCGTGCATATTGTCCCAAGTGATGATGAATTTGTTAGCCATAATAATAACCTAATTAAACCGTATTCGAGACTTAAGCAGCCACAATGTACTTGATGACGAAGATTGCAGACATTACCCATACACTCATAGATACGTCGCGACCTTTACCACTCAATGCCTTAATAGCAGCGTAAGCGATGAAGCCAAGTGAGATGCCTTCTGCAATTGAGAATGTAAATGGCATCAGCAAGCAAGTTACAACAACCGGTGCCGCTTCAGTAATGTCTCTCCAGTCGATACCAACTAGACCAGACATCATGAGAATTGCTACATAGAATAGCGCACCCGCGGTTGCGTAAGCTGGGATCATACCCGCCAAAGGCGAGAAGAATAAAGCAAGTACAAACAAAATGCCAACAACAACTGCAGTAAGACCAGTACGGCCACCTGCCGCAACACCTGCTGTACTTTCTACATAAGAAGTCGTGTTTGATGTACCGAGTAGCGCACCTACTGATGTTGCTGTTGAGTCAGCCAGTAGTGCTTTATTAAGACGTGGGATCTTACCATCTTTACCGATAAGGTCTGCTTTTTGAGCAACACCTACTAGCGTGCCTGCCGTGTCGAACAAGTCAACAAATAGGAAAGCAAACACAACAGAAATCATACCGATTTCGAACACTGCAGAGAAATCAAGCTGCATGAACGTTGGTGCAATGCTTGGTGGCGTAGACATAATGCCGCCCCACTGAACATCACCAAAAATAAGGCCTAGACCTGTTACTGCAAGGATAGCAATCATTACCGCGCCTTTCACACCACGGTGAACAAGAGCGATAGTAATGAAGAAACCTACAGCAGCTAACGTAGCTGGAAGAGAGGTAATGTGACCTAGAGATACAAGCGTCGCTGGGTTATCAACTACGATACCCGCGTTCTTTAGAGCAATCAGCGCTAAGAACAGACCAATACCCGCAGAGATACCAGTACGAAGCGACATAGGAATGGAGTTAATGATCCACTCACGGATCTTAAACACACTCAATAGAATGAATAAAATACCAGAACAGAATACCGCCGCCAGCGCGACTTGCCATGTATAGCCCATGCCCAGCACTACCGCGTAGGTAAAGAAGGCGTTTAGACCCATACCTGGCGCTTGAGCAATTGGGTAGTTAGCAACAAAGCCCATGATAAAACAGCCAATCGCAGCTGCTAGACAAGTAGCAACGAATACTGCGCCGCGATCCATGCCGGCATCAGCTAGAATTGCTGGGTTAACAAAAATAATGTAAGCCATCGTCAGGAAGGTAGTAATACCTGCGATAATCTCAGTGCGCACTGTAGTGCCATTTTCACTGAGCTTGAACAGCTTCTCGAGCATAATCGAATCCCTAAAAAGTGTAAAAAGTAAACGGTTGCGTAAACGATTGGCGCGAATTATAAGGTTATCAAAACGCAAATTCCAGCTAGAATTTAGACTCTAATCAACATATTTTCCGCTTGATATGAAACCTATTCGGTAACGACTGCTAACAAATTGAAATAGTTACCGCGTTTGCGCCCTATTTCATCATAGCGATAAGGTGAGATAACTGGACAAAAATTCACCATCCTTTTTGAGATTAAGATGGCATTTCTTAGAAAAAGGCAAAAAAAACGCCACTCCAGAGAGTGGCGGTAGAATAATTTGGTCATCAATTGGGGTATATAACCAACAACAAATTCTCAATTTAGGGGAAAATCTTAATTGCTATCTACCGTAGTAGACATTGTACGCGAAGTCTTTCGTGTATACGTTTTGGTTGGTCCAAAACATCGCGCTTGCTAAACCTTGCATAACATCACCTTCTAACAAAACAAATAATGGATAAAGTTGCTTTGAATCTCGGTTCCTTGGAGGCGATAAATCGGGCTCAATCCTTGAACAAGCTATGTTGAATCACTCAACTGTTCAAAAGAATACCATATTGGATTTAAATTACAAGACTTATGGCGATCTAAGTCACATAAATTTCATAATTCTTGAAATCCACTGCCCATTCTGTAATTTTATTACGGATGATATTATCACCAATATGCACACCAGTGCATTTTATAAATCATTCCAGTAACACGCGACATTACATAATTGCTTTGCTTTTACTACTCGTTGTTTACAACTAATGGTATCCTTCTCTTTATCTTAAATAAGCTAGAAAACCAGATGTTCTCACCTCGAATCTAAACATCTGGGGAATAACAATCTAGCCTAGTCTGCATAAAGGAGAGTTCCGTGTCTGAATTCCATTCTGAAATCAGCAAGTTGTCACCGGCACCGGTTTGGCAATTTTTCGACAAAATCTGCTCAATCCCACACCCTTCAAAACATGAAGAAGCCCTAGCACAGTACATTATTGGCTGGGCGAAAGAGCAAGGTCTTGATGTAAAACGCGACGATACAGGCAACGTATTCATTAAAAAGCCAGCAACGGCAGGCATGGAAGACAAGAAAGGTGTGGTTCTACAAGCGCACATCGATATGGTGCCTCAGAAAAATGAAGACACTGACCACGATTTTACTCAAGACCCAATCCAGCCATACATTGATGGTGAGTGGGTAACCGCAAAAGGCACAACGCTTGGTGCTGACAATGGCATCGGTATGGCAACTTGCCTGGCTGTACTTGCTTCAAACGATATCAAACACGGTCCACTAGAAGTTCTATTGACCATCGATGAAGAAGCTGGCATGACTGGCGCATTCGGTCTAGAGGCAGGTTGGCTAGAAGGTGACATTCTTCTAAACACTGACTCAGAACAAGAAGGCGAAGTATACATGGGTTGTGCGGGCGGTATTGACGCAGCCATTACGTTCGACATCACTCGCGAAGCGGCACCTCAAGGCTATGTTGCACGTCAGCTAACACTGAAAGGTTTGAAAGGCGGCCACTCTGGCTGTGATATTCACACTGGTCGCGGCAACGCCAACAAACTGCTTGGCCGTTTCTTAGCGGGTCACGCAAAAGAACTTGATGCTCGCCTAATTGAATTCCGTGGTGGTAGCCTACGTAACGCTATTCCACGCGAAGGTTTTGTTACTCTAGCGCTACCAGAAGAAAACCTAGCGAAGCTAGAAGAACTTTACAGCTTCTACACTGAGCTAGTGAAATCTGAGCTAGGCGCTATTGAAACTGACATTGTTAGCTTTAACGAAGCAACTGATCTTAGCGATGTGTTCGAGTCTAACGCTCAATCGCGCTTTATCGCAGCACTGAATGCTTGCCCGAATGACGTTATTCGTATGAGTGATGACATTGAAGGTGTCGTTGAGACCTCACTAAACGTTGGTGTGATCACGACGCAAGCGGATAAAGTTGAAGTACTATGCCTTATTCGCTCGCTTATCGATTCAGGCCGCTCTCAAGTAGAAGGCATGTTGGCATCGGTCGCAGAGCTTGCGGGTGCGACGATTGAATGTTCTGGCGCCTACCCGGGTTGGAAGCCAGATCCAGAGTCAGAGATCATGGCTATCTTCCGTGATATGTACGAAGGTATCTACGGTCACAAACCAAACATCATGGTGATCCACGCGGGTCTTGAATGTGGTCTATTCAAAGAACCGTATCCAAACATGGACATGGTCTCTTTCGGCCCAACTATTAAGTTCCCTCACTCGCCTGACGAGAAGGTGAAAATCGACACGGTTGAGCTATTCTGGAACCAAATGGTGGCACTACTAGAAGCGATTCCAGCGAAAGCTTAATTAAGTCAGAATTGTGATTGATAAGCCGATGTTTAACCAAAACATCGGCTTTTTTGTTTCACATCAATTGTGCCTTTTGAGTTTCCTCTGCAGCCTGTGTATATTGAGACCAGTTATCATTTATAGAGAAAGACATTATGCAAGTTTACGGTTGTTGTGATTTGGTTCGCGAAATCTACGCACAAATTGGCAGTGGCGATCAAGCCTACATTCCACAAGCAATTTCATGTGCCGTTCGTACGCTAAACGAAGTGGCTGCAAATGAAAGCCTACCAAAAGATGTCCGTGAGCAAGCGGCATTCGCGGCAGCAAACCTTTTGATTTCGGATTTTGAAGATAAGTAGAAACTAAAGATGAATCTAGCCAACTTTGAAACTATGGATCCTGTGATGCTAATGAGTATCGTCAACATGAAACTGCGTGACGACTTTGGAGGAGATTTAGATAAACTCGTCAACTACTTCGACATCAGTAAACCTGCTCTTATCGAGAAGCTTGCCAGTGCTGGCTTTGACTTCCTAGAAGATGCAGGTCAGTTCCGATAGACAAAAACACCGCTAGGTTTCCCTTAGCGGTGTTTTTTCATTCTTGATTCACAGTCAGTGTTTAGCCAAATGACGCCCAAATCACGGTAACAACAAGTACTGGGCACACAAACTTCACGTACCAAGGCCATACCTTACCAAACCAGCCAAGTTGGAACTCTGGGCAGCCTTGTTCAAGCTCTTTAATCTTACTCGCGCGGCTCCAAACCCAACCACCAAACAAGCAGAATAACAGTGCGGCAATAGGCTGTAAGTATTGCGTCGCAACCATAGCGACAAATCCAAACAGATCACCAAAGTTAAATACGATGTAGATACTAAACAGCGCAATAAGCGCACCGAGTACCCAGCTGGTTTTCTTGCGGCCGGTGTTAAAGCGCTCATCGACAAGGGCAACCGGACACTCTAGCATCGAAATAGATGACGTTAACGCTGCAATGGTCAATAGCAAGAAAAACACCACTGAGAACACTAAACCAAGTATGCCCAATGATTCAAACATCAACGGTAATACCGTAAAGACCAAGGTATCTGAGCTCAATAGAGAGCCATCTTCTGCATAAATCTGAACGCCTTTTTGCATCGCGACAAACATCGCCGGCATCACCACAAGGCCTGCAATAAACGCCACTGAGGTATCCACCAAGGTCACATTCATTGCCATTTTCGGCAGGTTTTCTTTTTTCGACAAGTAAGAGCCGTAAATAAGCATCGAACAGCCACCAATCGTCAGCGAGAAGAAGCCTTGCCCCATGGCCGCGAGGATGAGTTTTCTGTCCCACACTTTTTCAAAATCTGGGATCAGATAATGTTTAAGCCCTTCAACTGCGCCCTGCTGCATCATGATATAGATAAACAGCAATCCAAAAAGGATGAACAGCGATGGCATCAAACGTGTCGACCATTTTTCAATGCCCTTCTTTACCCCGCCTTGAACAATCAACACCGTCAGCAAATAGAAAAGCACTGTACCAAATACATTTCTTTCGACACTAAAACCTTTGAACCAGTCCGCAAGTGACGTCAGACCGGCAATGTCTGCCAGTGCGCCAAACAAGAAGCAAATCAGCCAGCCGCCGACGATGGAATAGAACGCCAATACTGCGCAAGGCACCGCGAGGCCAATCCAACCGACTATGCCACCAACCACCTTGCCGATAGGATGGGAGGTAAGAGACTTCATGCTATCGACAGGGTTGGCTTGCCCATGTCGACCGATGGCCATTTCCACCACTAACATAGGAAACGCCACGACCAATATCATGACTAAATACACCAATAGGAAAGCACCACCACCGTTGCTGGCGGCTTGTGTTGGGAAGCCCCAAATATTACCCAATCCTACGGCTGCGCCTGCAGCGGCTAAAATGAAGCCTAAACGAGAACCGAAATGCTCCCTTGGAGCCGTCGCTAAGTTTGAATTATCCACTGTAAAGATTCTTGTGTACTAGTTTGCTGGTACATTAAGATAAAAATCGATTATAAGCAATCAATTTGGCGCAATAAACTAATGTAGACAAAAAATGCAACCGTAAGTATTAATTTACGAACAATACTTAGAATAAGTTCGACTCGCTGTTTTTTGCACGCTATTTGTTCGGTTAACACTGTTACCCGTCTGCTCGGTCAGTTCATGTTGAGCGTAAGCCCCCCCTAGTTCGTCATTCCTGCGCAGGCAGGAATCTATTTGAGGCTTGGTGATCGCGTATAGAAGACCCCTGCCTGCGCAGGGGTGACGACTTAATTGAGTTCGTTGAACAAGCTACATTCGTCATTCCTGCGTGGGCAGGAATCTACTCAAGGCTTGGTGCAGACTTAGAGATTAGATGGTAAAGACTTGATAGTCCTTAAGCTCCGGAATAGTTTTCTGCAACTGCTGCTCTTGCTCTGCGACATCATTTAGCGAGTCACAATAGTCTTCTGCCTGCTGCTTTAACGACTCTGATTGCTCTTTCATGGTGTCCGACATTTTTGCTTTGAGCTCATCCATCTGCTTAGAGAGCTCTGTAAGATTTAACCCACCCTCTTCACTCATCTTTTGTTGTAATGCGGTAAATGCGCTACTAAAGAACTCTTTGTTGAAGACCTCTTTTGCCTTGGCTAAATCTTGCTCCCAATTGTCCATAAAACTGCTAAAGGCTTCCGATTTGAGAACAAAATCACCGTTGTCTTCGTAGCGAGATTGCACATCAGCAAAAAACTCACCGACCGCTTGTTTGACGTTTTGAAACGCCTCAGAGTTATCGAAACTCTCTGCGACATCATCGATGAGTTCATTGGTCAGCTCAAGACCATTGGCCGCGAGTTCTTTCGCTTGCGGCACGTACTTGTTCATATTCTCTCGATAGCTTTCCAAGGCATCTTGTTGTAGCTGACTCAATTCAATCGCTTTACCGTCAATGAACAGATTGTTGTCTTCATCAATTAGGACTTTAGAGCTGGCTTTAACGATTTCGACTTGCTCGCCATCTAGGTGAACTTCGTTCTTAATGTCCACTGCGCACTGTCCAAAAGCATAAGCATTGCCCGCCACTAATGCACTGCTAAGTACGACACCGCTAAGCAGCGCTGTTGTAGTTGGAAAAAGTTGAGGTAATTTCATAGCACACCCTATTGTTCAGATCGTCTGTACAATTCTCAAAGCGATCCAAAGTCTTTACTGAATCGAGATAATAGCATAGTGCTGCACGGAATCACCGATGGCCAGACTCACTTCGTCGTCTTCATTCTGCTCAAGCAAAGCCTTACCGAGTGGCGAATGTGGAGTCACCACAGTGAGTTCAGCCAACCCAGAGTTCGTTAATACCCTTGCATCCTTTATTGTGACGCCTCCGCCACAGGGCAACATCCAATACCATGCGATTTGCTCATCATCATTCTCGACACAGACTAAAGCTGTTAATCCAACACTTTCTTGCTCAGAAAATTCACGCAACGTCGTACGCTTTAACGTTGCGATGTCGTTCTTTATTTGCTCTAAACGCATCGCCTGGCCATGTGCCAGATAGGACGCTTCTAGTGCTAACGTGTCATATTTGTGCTCTGGTACGGTTTCTTCATTGGTCGCGGCATCCACGGTTTGCTCCATGGCAGAGACCAGTGTTGTCACTTTGCTTTCAAGTTCATAAATCACTGCGGTCAGCAGCGCGCGCTTGTCCATATTATTCCTCAAACATTGACAGTTGCCGAGCTTGCTCTAAAGGCTCTAGCATCACGCTCAGCCCCAGCAGTCGAATTTCTCGCCCTTGTTGTCTCTCCAGTACCTCGCGAAGCAGGTCTTTGAAATAAGGGAGATCGAGCTGGTTGTGCACATGTTCAATGGTGGTTAACTTAAAGTCTGCAAACTTTACCTTAATTCCCTGTTTCATGACATTACGTTTCGGCGTCGCTCTTGCGAGGCGAGATTCGAGTTCAGGATACAGCTTGTCTTCAATCACCTGCCAACACTCATCGAAACTGGAGATATTGACGCTAAAGGTTCTCTCGACGCCAATCGACTTTCTTTCCCGTTCAACGACAACTTGTCTCTCATCAATGCCATGACTTTTCTTCCATAAAGAAGCGCCCATACGACCAAAACGCACAATCAAGTCTCGGTAGTCACTATTGCGAATATCCAAGCAGGTAAAAAAGCCGGCATTATTGAGCTTATCTAAGCTGACCTTACCGACACCCGGTATTTTGCCCAAATCCAACTCATCGACCACTTGTTGTACTTTATCGGGTGGGATCACAAACTGCCCATTGGGTTTATTCATATCCGAGGCAATCTTGGCCAAAAACTTAAGCGGCGCCACCCCTGCAGAAGCAGTCAGTTGCAATTCATTCCAGATATCGCCGCGAATACGCTCAGCAATGCGCGTCGCTGAGTTTTGGCAGTGAGGTGAGTCTGTGACATCCAGGTAGGCCTCATCTAGTGACAACGGCTCAATGAGCGAGGTATAGCGAGCAAAAATCGCACGAATGTGCTTTGAGGTTTCTTTGTAGACTTCCATTCGCCCAGGGACGAGCAGCAAATTGGGGCACAGCTTTACGGCTTGAGCCGTTGGCATCGCCGAACGAACGCCAAACTTTCTCGCTTCATAATTACAAGTGCTGATCACCCCACGCTGGCGCTCACTGCCACCAACGGCAAGGGGCTTACCTTGATAATGTGGATTATCGCGCATCTCTACCGCAGCGTAGAAGCAATCCATATCCACATGGATGAATTTTCGAATAGAGTCAGACACGGCATTGAACTGTTTATTTATACAGTTAAAAGTATACGCCGATTTTGAGCGAGAACCAACCAAAAAGACCAGAGCGTTGCTCTGGTCTTAGTTACTCAGTTATCGGTTAGCTTGTCGATTAAGCGATGCGATCTTTTTCCCAAGCTGCTAGCTTTTCTGCTCGCGCTTGCTCACGTGCTTCGCGCTTTTTACGAGCATCACATGGCTCTGGACAGTTACATACCTTGTCGACACCAACGGCACCAAGACCGCCACAACTGCCTTTTACTACTTTCTTTTGGAAGATGTAACCAACAGACATGGCAACAATCACCGCAAGAAAAACGCCGAAAGTAATTAGAAATGTACTCATAGTTGTCACCCGTTACTTGTTGAGGTAAGGCTTGAACGCGCTTGACGCGATTTCATCAAACCCATCTTCTGTTTTTACAATAATAAACGCTGGAATGCCATTTTGCTCGGCAACTTCCAGTGCTTGCTCTTCACCCAGAACCATCAAACCTGTCGCTAAACCGTCTGCTGTCATAGAAGACTTATCAAGAACCGTCACTGACACCACCTTGTTGTTGATAGGCTTACCGGTTTTCGGGTCGATAATGTGCGAGTAGCGAACACCGTCTTGCTCAAAGTAATTACGGTAGTCGCCTGAAGTCGCGATAGCCATATCACCTGGCTCAATGATTTCTTGAACACTACGTTCATCCGTCGCTGGCTTTTCAATCGCAATACGCCATTTCACGCCCTCGCGGTTAAGACCTTTCAAGCGCATCTCACCACCGACTTCAACCATATAATCTTGAACGCCGATACGCTCTAGATATTCAGCGAGGACATCTACTCCCCACCCTTTTGCGATAGTCGATAAGTCCACATACAAACCATGCAGATCTTTCTTTAACGTCGTGTCAGTTGCAGAGAGATGCTGAATGCCCGTTTGCGCTTTGCGCTCAGCAAGTTGTTTTGCTGTTGGTACTACTTCTGGACGCGCTTCTGGGCCAAAGCCCCAAAGGTTCACCAAAGGCCCTACCGTAACGTCCAAAGCGCCCAATGTGACTTCATTGAGGCGGATTGCTTCTTTCACCACAATCGCGGTTTGTTTCGATACAGGAAATGCCTCTGTGCCGTAGAAACGGTTGAAGCGGCTCAACTCAGAATCTTGGCGATAAGTCGACATTTGGTCGTTCACCTGTTCTAGTAAGCGATTAAGCTCTGCCTGAATGGTTTCCGGTTTTGGGCTATGGTCGGTCGCAATGTATTTCACATTATAAATCGTCCCCATTGTCGGGCCGCTCAAATGCACTTGCTCACGATTGTTACCACAAGCGGTTAGAAGTACCGCAGCTAGCATTACGGCTAGCACTAATTTCAACTGTTTCGTTATATGAAACTTAGTTAGATGAAACATGCCTTTACTCACCTAATGAATTTAAAATACTTACGTTTGCCACAGCTATTGATGTTGTCGCAAATGAAAGCACTCTGTTTGTATCTATTTAAAAACAAATGGCCGGCTCCCATGAGCCAGCCATGTTCATTACTTCAAGGAAGATTAACCACCGAAGTCATCTAGAAGGATGTTTTCATCTTCTACACCAAGATCTTTCAGCATGCCGATTACAGCCGCGTTCATCATTGGTGGACCACACATGTAGTATTCACAATCTTCTGGCGCTTCGTGATCTTTGAGGTAGTTCTCATAGATTACGTTGTGGATGAAGCCTGTGTAACCATCCCAGTTATCTTCTGGCATTGGGTCAGACAGTGCAACGTGCCACTGGAAGTTATCGTTTTCAGCTTGTAGGCCATCGAAATCTTCTACGTAGAACATTTCGCGACGAGAACGAGCACCATACCAGAATGACATCTTACGCTTAGAGTTCAGACGCTTAAGCTGGTCAAAGATGTGCGAACGCATTGGTGCCATACCAGCACCACCACCGATGAATACCATCTCGTTGTCAGTCTCTTTCGCGAAGAACTCACCAAATGGTCCAGAAATCGTACACTTGTCACCTTCTTTCAGTGACCAGATGAACGAAGACATGATACCAGGTGGTACATCAGGATTATTAGGCGGCGGCGTAGCGATACGCACGTTCAGCATAATAATACCTTCTTCTTCTGGGTAGTTAGCCATTGAGTATGCACGAATGCACTCTTCGTTAACGACAGACTCATAGCGGAACAGGTTAAACTTGTCCCAATCTTCACGGTACTCTTCTGGTACGTCGAAGTCAGAGTATTTAACGTGGTGAGCTGGTGCTTCAATCTGGATGTAACCACCAGCACGGAAAGGTACTGATTCGCCATCTGGGATTTGCAGCTTAAGCTCTTTGATGAATGTCGCTTTGTTATCGTTAGAGATAACAGAACATTCCCACTTTTTAACGCCGAAGATCTCTTCTGGAAGCTCGATGTCCATGTCAGTCTTCATTGCTACCTGACACGCTAGACGCTCACCTTCACGTGCTTCACCTTTAGAGATATGGTCAAGCTCGGTTGGTAGAATGTCACCACCGCCAGATTTCACTTTTACGCGACACTGACCACAAGAGCCACCGCCACCACAAGCAGATGATACGAATACGCCAGCGCCAGCTAGTGCATTCAACAGTTTGCCACCTGGTTGTGTGGTGATCGCGAGATCAGGGTTTTCATTTACAGAGATCGTGATGTCGCCTGTTGGTACTAGCTTAGATTTGGCGAACAAAATCACCAAAACTAGGGCTAGAACAATCAGCGTAAACATCACTACACCAAGAATAATGTCCATTGACTATTCCTTATACCTTACAGTTGAACACCAGAGAATGACATGAAGCCCAGTGCCATCAGACCTACCGTGATGAACGTGATACCAAGACCACGAAGACCAGGAGGAACGTCAGAGTACTTCATCTTCTCACGGATACCTGCTAGCGCAACGATAGCTAGCATCCAACCCACACCAGAACCAAAGCCATATACGACAGATTCTGCAAAGTTGTAATCACGCTGTACCATGAATGATACGCCACCAAAGATCGCACAGTTCACCGTGATTAGCGGTAGGAAGATACCCAGTGCGTTATACAAAGGTGGGAAGAAGCGGTCTAGTACCATCTCTAGGATTTGCACTAGCGCTGCGATTACACCGATAAAGGTAATAAAGTTCAAGAAGCTAAGATCGACACCAGCTACTAAAGCATTTTCTCTTAGAACTAGGTTGTACAATAGGTTGTTCACTGGAACCGCAACGGTAAGAACAACGATAACTGCTACACCTAGACCAAAAGAGGTCTTAACTTTCTTAGATACGGCCAAAAATGTACACATACCTAAGAAGAAAGAAAGCGCCAAGTTTTCAATGAAGATCGATTTAACGAGTAGACTAATATAATGTTCCATGACTACCTTACTCCTTCGCTTCTACTTGTGCTGGCTTAAAGATACGAATTGCCCAAATCATAAAGCCGATTAGGAAGAACGCTGAAGGTGCTAGAAGCATCATACCGTTTGGCTGATACCAACCACCGTTGCTCACTAGTGGCAATACTTCCATGCCAAATAGCTTACCAGAACCTAGAAGTTCGCGGAAAAACGCAACAGTTAGCAGCACAAAACCATAACCTAGACCATTACCGATACCATCAATGAATGACGGTAGAGGTGCAGACTTCATTGCGTACGCTTCAGCACGACCCATTACAATACAGTTAGTAATGATCAAGCTAACGAATACTGAAAGCTGCTTTGAAATGTCGTAAAGATACGCTTTCAACACCTGGTCAACCACGATTACCAATGAAGCGATAATCGCCATCTGAACGATGATACGCACACTGTTTGGCATGTGGTTACGAATAAGAGAAACAAACAGGTTAGACAATGCAGTTACAAAAATAACCGCAACCGTCATAACAAATGCTGTCTCAAGTTTGGTGGTCACTGCCAATGCAGAACAAACACCAAGAACCTGAAGCGCAATCGGGTTGTTATCCAACACCGGTGCGAGCAAGCTCTTCTTCATTTCTTTAGCATCAGCCATTAGTTTAGACCTCCGTCACGAACGTTTGCTAGGAAAGGACCAAAGCCCATGTCACCCAACCAGAAGTCGAAAGTACCTTGAACGCCATTTGCAGTCAGTGTTGCACCAGATAGGCCATCAACACCGTGCTCAGAACCTTCTGGAGCACCACCTTTAACGATCTTAATTGCTGGTTTGAAGTTCTCATCGAAGAGTTTCTTACCAACAAATTGTGAACGCCACGTTGGGTTCTCAACTTCACCACCAAGTCCAGGGGTTTCGCCTTGCTCGTAGTAAGTAATACCGTTAACAGTATTACCATCAGTTTGCACTGCTACGAACGCGTACATCATTGACCAAAGGCCGTTGCCATGTACCGGTAGAATCACACTCGTGACTTCGCCACCCTGTTTAACTAGGTAAACAGTACCAACGTTTGCACGACGAAGAATTTTCGCTTTGTCTTCATCTGCGGTAAGACGAACTGACTGAGCTGGATCTTTAGCAGCGCGACGCTGGTCATATGCTTCAGCGTTACCGTCAACGAACTCACCTGTTTCGAAATCAACCAAACGAGGTTCGATGAACTCATGGTATAAGTCTGCAACAGAGCCTTCAGCGGTAATACCTGCTACGTCGACAATTTTAGACTGCTTATCTAATTTCGCATTAGCAACCTGTTTATCTTTTAGAAAGACTGCAGCGGTCGATACAACGATTGAGCAAACTAGGCTCAACGCGATAACAACAAACAGCGTCTTTTTAATGCTATCGTTATTACTTGCCATAGCGAGCTTCTCTCCGTTTGATGTTCTTCTCGATCACAAAGTGGTCGAATAGAGGTGCGAACAGGTTAGCAAATAGAATTGCTAGCATCATACCTTCTGGGTAAGCCGGGTTGACTACACGGATCATGACACACATTGCGCCAATCAAAATACCGTATGCCCATTTACCATTGTTAGTAAACGATGCCGATACTGGGTCTGTTGCCATAAAGAACATGCCGAATGCAAAACCACCTAGAACTAGGTGCCAGTGCCAAGGCATAGCAAACAGAGCATTTGTGTCAGAACCAACAACATTAAACAGAGTCGCTACCGCAACCATACCGATCATTACACCAGCAATAATGCGCCATGACGCAATGCCCATGTAGACGATCATTGCCGCACCAATCATAAGTGCTAGCGTTGATACTTCACCAATCGAGCCTGGAATGTTACCGATGAACGCGTCCATCCAAGTGATTGTTTGGCCAGTGATGTTGTTGATTAGTGCGCCTTCGCCGCCTTGTGCCCATTGGCTAAGAGCCGTTGCACCAGAGAAGCCGTCAGCTGCAACCCATACCACGTCACCCGAGATTTGCGCTGGGTAAGCGAAGAATAGGAAAGCACGACCAGCAAGCGCTGGGTTAAGGAAGTTACGACCTGTACCACCAAAGATTTCTTTTGCAACAACAACACCGAAGGTAATACCTAGCGCTGCTTGCCATAGTGGAAGTGTTGGCGGAACGATCAATGCGAAAAGAATAGAAGTTACAAAGAAACCTTCGTTAACTTCGTGCTTACGCACCATACAGAACAACACTTCCCAGAAACCACCAACAATAAACACGGTTGCGTAGATAGGTAGGAAGTAAGTTGCACCTAGGATCATCTTACTGCCCCAACCCGCGTCGGTACCTAGCGTGCCGCCAAGACCTTGAGTTAGCCAGTAGTGCCAGTTGCCATCGATAACACCCGCAAGCTCTGCGCCAGTGTAAAGATGGTTAAGTGCCATAACCGCTTGGTTACCCGCATTGTACATACCCCAGAACATTGCTGGGAATACTGCGAACCAAACCATGATCATGATGCGTTTTAGGTCAACGCTATCACGGACATGCGAGCTGCGCTTCGTGACAAGACCCGGCGTGTAGAATAGCGTTGCCGCTGCTTCGTACAGTGCAAACCATCTTTCATGTTTGCCACCTGGCTCGAAATGATGCTCGATATCCTCGATGAATTTCTTAAGCATGGGATTACCCTTCCTTCTCAATCTTGTCTAGGCACTCACGTAGGAGTAGACCGTATTCGTACTTACCTGGACAAACAAAGGTGCATAGCGCCATATCTTCTTCATCCAGTTCAAGAGCACCAAGACGCTGAGCGCTGTCTAGGTCACCTGCACATAGATCACGAAGTAATAACGTAGGCTCCATATCTAGAGGCATTACTTTTTCGTAGTTGCCGATTGGAACCATTGCACGATCACTACCATTGGTTGTGGTTGTCATGTTGAACAACTGACCTTTGAATAGGTGACCAAGGAATGATTTGGTGATTGAGAACTTGTTCTTACCAGGCGTTGCCCAGCCAAATAGTTCCTTCTCACGACCTTCACGAAGTACAGACACTTGCTGGTGGTAACGACCTAGGTAGGCGTGTGAACCAGTAGCATGAGTACCAGAAAGCACAGAACCAGAAATGATTCGAACTTCACCAGGCATCAACTCGTTATCTGTTACATCTTCTAGGCTAGCGCCAATCTGAGTTCTAACCAAACGAGGGTTATTGACTACAGGGCCAGCTAGAGACACAACGCGATCCGTATACAATTCACCTGTAGTGAAAAGCTTACCGAATGCAATCACATCTTGATAATTGATGCTCCAAGCAACGTTGTTCGCGCCGACTGGATATAGGAAATGCATGTGAGTGCCTACTAGGCCTGCTGGATGCGGACCATTGAAGACATGCTCTTCGACATTGGATTGAGTTGAGCGAGGAAGACTAGTGCCTGATTTGCAGACATACACTTTACCGTCTGTCAGTTTCGACAGTAGGTCAAGACCTGCAACAAACGCGTCTTTTTGCTCGTTGATAATCAATTCAGGCTCTGCTGCTAGTGGATTCGTATCCATAGCAGTCACGAAAATCGCTTGAGTCGTAGAATCGATCGCCGGAACCTTGCTGAACGGACGAGTACGCAACGCAGTCCACATACCAGACTCAACCAATTGAGTTTTGATCACGTCGCGATCAAGACCCGCTAGTTGGTCAGCTGTGTAGCTATCGAAAGTAACTTGCTCGTCGCCTGCCACTTCAATCACAACGGATTGTAGGACACGCTTCGCGCCACGGTTAACTTCAATAACCTTACCGCTTGCTGGAGAAGTAAACTTAACGCCTGGGTTCTTTTTGTCTTCAAAAACAACCTGACCTTTTTTCACTTCATCACCAACGCGAACATGCATCGTTGGACGCATACCCACGTACTCTTCGCCAAGCAAGGCGACTTTAGTGATGGACTTACCATCATTAATCACCTGGGAAGGAGTTCCTGCGATAGGAAGATCCAAACCCTTCTTTATTGTAATCATACGCACTTGCACTACTTTTATCGGGAAAAAGATTCTTTTAAATTGCGTAACATTTAGACACGACATTGAGTGTCTGGCTCTGGCTTCTTTTTTGGCCAAAGCAGCAACATCACTTTAACAATCTCGTCATGGGATCGATGCGAGATTTTTCTGGAGCGGTAGTTTAGCATCTTTTACAAAGGGTATGCCACGACCAATCCCAGCAATAGCCGCTTTATTTGGAAACTTTTGCTACATCTGGGGTTGCGAATATGTGTAACTTTGACCAAACGCACAAACTGCTATTAATGCTTTTAAAAATAAGCAATTGGCTTTTTCACAATCTGAAACATTCACCATCATCAAAATCACATAACATTATATGTTGATACGCTGTTAATGATTTACCCCCAAAGAGGTAAGCAAAGTCGTGACTTTACCTGAACAAATTGACGGTAATTATCAGTAAACCCTTACCTTGTTGCTAAACTGTGTCCTAAGTATCTATTGTTGGTACCGCACCACTAAACAGGTATGCCGTTACTTACCGCCACCAGCACAATTTGGACTAGCGGGGGCAAGTTGGTTCTCTTCGTTCCACTCTTCAGGAGTGTAGGTGTGGATCGCTAAGGCATGCACCGAACCTGCGAGCTCTTCAGCAAGCACAGTATTGACCTTACGATGCCGAGTAATAAGACGCTCGCTAGAAAAATCTTCACTGACGATAATGACCTTAAAGTGACTTTCTGAGCCTGGCGGGACATTATGCGTGTGACTTTCATTGCGAACATCGAGATGTGTTGGATGGAAAGCTTGATGGAGCTTGTGCTCGATAGATTGTTGAATCATCTTACTTCCTTGGGCTGAAACCGACATTTATTTTTATATTGTCGGTAAAGTATATACTTTACTTAATCAATAATCTTCCCTTAAATCACATTCTGCTTGGCTTAGTTGAGAGGATTTTGTCAAAATACAACCATTGTCACCAATTCAAGAAATTATGAAAACTGAACTGAACCTACTTGAGCGCAGCTACTCGCTTTTTCGCTACCCAAAACTTGCCAATGAGCAGCTCCAAGCATGGGATGCGGGTGACGAGTATCTGATTCAACACGTTGAAGAGCTCGCTTTGCCCAAGTCATCGAATATTCTGATCCTCAACGATAACTTTGGAGCCCTTAGCTGTTGGTTTAGTAAAGAGCATAAGGTGACTACCGTCACGGACTCTTTTGTTTCCCTGCAAGGTATCAAAAGCAACTTGTCGGCCAACCAACTCAGTGGAGTGACCCTTCTCAATTCTACGGATGCGTGGCCAAGTGACATCGACCTCGTGCTGATGCAAATCCCACGCAATAATCGCTACTTAACTTGGCAGTTAGACCAACTTGCCCAAAAGTACGCAGGCCGCTGCCAGCTAATTGCGGTGAATAAAGCGAAAGAGATCCACTCCTCAACACTGAAACTGTTTGAGAAGTTTGCAGGCTCCACCACGACCTCGCTGGCGTGGAAAAAACACCGCCTAGTGTTTACTGAGCTATCTCGTGCTGCACAAAAAACCGCTGTGGAGGCGTATACGACTTGGCCAGTTGAAGGACACGAGCTAACTCTTGCGAACTTACCCAATGTTTACTCCGGTGAAAGCTTGGATTTGGGCGCTCGCTTCATGTTAGAACATCTATCCAAACTCGATGCGGACAATAAAGATGTCGTCGACCTTGGCTGTGGCAATGGCGTTTTATCGATAAAACTCAAGCAGCTTTCCCCAACCGCTCGCATTACTGCGGTCGATGAGAGTTTTATGGCATCAGCCTCGGCAAAACATAACTTTAAACTTAATCAGTTAGACGACGCTCAATGCAAGTTCATCACGAACAATTGCTTGGATGGCTTTGAAGCGGCCTCACAAGATCGTGTCATCTGCAACCCACCCTTCCATCAACAGCAAGCCGTCACCGATCACATCGCTTGGCAAATGTTCTGTGATGCAAAGCATGTTCTTCGCCCTAAAGGCGAATTAATGGTTATCGGCAATCGTCACCTAGGCTACGATAAAAAACTGGCGCGTCTCTTTGGCAAGCACAATGTTAAGCTTGTCGCCTCCAATGCCAAATTTGTTATTTTACAGGCAACTAAGTAAAGATTGAGTCATAGTTGTCTCTAGGCAACGTGCATAAAAATAAGAATTCGCTATGATGCCAGCCATCGCTCGGTTTGGCTTCAATAGTATTAGAGTGTGAAAAGGAATCATTAATGAAAAAGCTCGTTTTAGCGGCTTCCGTCGTATTGCTTGCTGCATGTGCAAGCCCTCAACAAGAACAAGTCAATTTTGCGCCTAAAGCGACCACTAGTGCCGCTAAAGTCGTCGAAAACAAATCGATGTCACTCTCTAGTAAAGACGTACGAACAGCTCAATACGTCGCACTGCTCGACAATGGCCGCTCTAACATTACGCCAGTACATACTCGTCAAAATCTTCGTATCGGCATTGAAAATGCGCTAGTGAATCAATTTTCATCGCAGGGCTACCAAGTCACCGTCAACAGCGAAAATGCGCTTCAAGTTGAAGTGCAGGAGGCATTAGTCTCGGTTAAACATACCGTGATGGAAAATGACATGACTGCAAATGTTGTGCTCGAAGTTACCGCCGAGAATGCCAAAGGTAAGCTGGTAAAAACTTACACGGGTACGGCGAAGCGCTCAGGCCTTATGAGCGCATCTAACGACGATATCGAAACCGTACTGAACGACACTGTTAACTTGGTACTCAAAGAGATCGCTAACGACAAAGAGCTGCAAGACTACATGAAGGAGCGTTTCTAATGCTAAAAACGGCTATTGCTACCCTAGCGCTTGTTGCAACGAGCGTATTCGCTGGCCCTAAAGTTGCCGTGGATACCAACTTAGGCCGCTTTGTGGTTGAACTTAATCAAGAAAAAGCGCCGGTAAGCGTTGAGAACTTTCTAAAGTACGTGGATGACGGCAGCTACGTTAACAGCCAGTTCCACCGTGTGATCCCAGGCTTTATGGCACAAGGCGGTGGCTTTGCTAAAGACTTTAAACGTCTACCAACCTATGCGCCTATTGAAAATGAAGCATCAAACGGCTTGGATAACGATGCAGCAACCATTGCAATGGCGCGTACCCGCGATCCAAACTCAGCGACACGCCAGTTCTTTATCAACTTCGTTGACAATGATTTCCTCAACTACAGCGTGACTAACCCTGGCTATGCCGTATTCGGTAAGGTTGTTGAAGGTTTTGACGTAGTACAAAAAATGGGGCAAAAACCAACTCGCAGCACCCGCGGAATGAGCGATGTGCCACTCGATCCCATCATTATCACTAAAATGGAAAAAATCAGCGATTAACACCAAAAAGAGAGAGGTTCGCCTCTCTCTTTGCTTGTTATGCGTATCCATTCCTTTTCGCTGCACTCGCAAGGAGCACACCTGTGGAACAAAAAATGACTTGGCTTGATACGGTCAAAAGTTACTGGGATAAAAGGCTACTTTGGGTCTTTATGATGGGGTGCTCAAGCGGCTTCCCATGGGTTTTGATTGGCTCGAATATGTCTGGCTGGCTAAAAGATGCTGGACTCACTCGTGCTGCTATCGGTTACTTTGGCTCTGTGTTTGCGGTTTATGCCATCAATTTTCTTTGGGCACCTTTGGTCGACAGGGTAAAGCTTCCTATTCTGCATAGTACACTTGGTCAGCGCCGCAGCTGGATTTTCCTTTGCCAGAGCTTTATTTTGGTCGGGACACTGTTTATTGCAGGCGTAAACCCAGCGAACAACCTGATGTTTACATCTATGTTGGCACTGTGCATCGCCATTTCATCAGCGACGCAAGACATTGCGATTGATGCTTATCGTATCGATACTTTTCCAAAATCAGAGTCCAATAAACTACCACAAGCTTCTGCAATGGCTGTTATCGGTTGGTGGACGGGTTACTCATTGCCTGGCTACTTAGCGTTTGTTAATGCTGACTCTATGGGATGGAATGGCGTTTACTATGGCATGGCAGGCATTGTTGTCATCCTTATGCTGTTTACTCTATTCGTTAGTGAACCTAAAACTGATCGCGAAGCACTACAGGCTCAGGCGGAAGCTCGTCACAACAAAGTGGTCGGCAGTCGCTTTACCAGCTGGATTTCCGTCACGGTCGTAGAGCCATTTTTGGACTTCTTTCGTCGCAATGGCGTTCAAGTTGCGATCACCTTACTGCTGTTCGTGTTCTTGTTTAAGATTGGGGAAGCCTTCTTAGGGCGCATGTCGATTACCTTCTACAAAGAAATTGGCTTTAGTAACGAGCAAATTGGCTACTACTCTAAGCTTATTGGTTGGGGGGCGACCATCGTCTTTACACTACTAGGCAGTATGGTCAACGTTCGCTTTGGCATTGTAAAAGGCTTGATGATCGGCGGCATTGCAATGAGTGCCAGTAATCTGATGTTTGCATGGATAGCAAAAGTAGGACCAAGCGAAACTCTGTTCTTGGCTACAATCATTGTTGATAACTTCACAACGGCATTTTCGACCGTAGCATTTGTTTCCTTCCTGACCATCCTTACCGGCCAAGCATTTTCTGCTACTCAGTACGCGCTACTCGCGTCTCTGGGTAACTTCGGTAGGACCACATTGGCATCGTTCAGCGGTGAAATGGTAGACGCCCTCAATGACTGGAGCTTGTTCTTTATTATTACATCGCTGATGGTGATCCCTAGCCTTATCATGCTGTATTCACTGCGTCATTATTTTAATGACCTACTTGAAAAAGCGAGACATAGAGACGAGAGCCCAGCATCTAAAGAGCAAGAAAACCTGTCTCAGTAGTACTGCAATTACAACGAAAAAAGGCTCGCATCAATGCGAGCCTTTCATTTGGTTGAAGCTTTTATATCAAGCTCTAAGGATACATCCCTTTTCCGAAGCGGTTAAAGACTCTCGCCACCCCTTGGGTGAAGATCATAGGCTCGGTCAGAACTGATAAACACAAACAATCTTGTCCGGATGCTGTCTGAGGCGCGTGCTTGGTGTCGCCGTCTTCGCGAATGAAATCGCCTTCGTGATATTCACCATTCTCGTCACTGAAACTGCCATGGAGAACCAGAGTCGACTCAAAACCTTTGTGCGTATGTTGAGGTACTTGTACGCCTTCAGTGATATACAACAAACTCACCCTGCAGTCTTCGTCAATCTCAATGTTTGAGGTAAACACTTTACCGCCATAACTCTTCCACTCTCCCATTCGCTCTACCAAAGGTTTAAGCGTGGCAGGTACCTTAAACGACTTGCCATTCACCTCAACGATTGCTGCCGACCTAGCCTTCGGTTTGCTAAAGTCGGCATCTAACGTCATGATGTCGTTCATCATGTTATCGAACACTAGAGCGAGCTCAGAATCAGAGATGGCGCCCTCAGTACCGCTGGCGACCAAATCCTCAGCAGCCTCTTCCTCGTACTTAGCCACCAATTGACGGCAGTGAGAGCATGTTTCTAAATGCGTAGCGACGGCAGCTCCATGAGCCGAATCGATCTCCCCAGTCGCATAGCACTTCAAAACTTGTTTATCTGGGTGGTAACTCATATTACTCCGCCTCCATTGAATGTCTTAATTTTTCTACAGCTAATCTGAGACGGGACTTAACAGTCCCCAGCGGGATATCGAACATATCGGCCACTTGCTGGTGAGGAAGCTCCTCTAAGTACACAGCTCTGACGACCTCTCTTTGTGCTTTTGGCAAATCCTCCAAAAACTTCAAAATTTGCTCTTTCAAGCGATCAGTCTCAGGCGAATAATGCTCAACAAAATCTGGCGGGCAATAATCTGTTGGCCAGATATCGTCAGCATGCACGTGCAACTCTTTACCCTTCTGTTTGCGAAGCATGTCGTAACACAAGTTTCTTGCGATAGTGTAGATCCAAGTCGACAGCGAACTCTTACTACCATCAAAAAGGTGTGCTTTCTGCCATACCGTAGCCATTGCCTCTTGAACCATTTCGATCGCTACTTGCTCATTACCCATGTGCTTGTAGGTGAACTGCTTGAGGCGAGGAGAGAAGTAACTGAACACAGTGGCAAAGGCGCGCTTATCGCGCTGTTTTACCTTCTCCATACACTCTGCCCACTCTTGCTTGGTGAGCGCCTCTGGACTCTCTACTATCATGCTTATGTCCCTAAAGTTGATATCGCAACATTACTGCCTTACCAATTCATGATACGCCATGTTATACGAATGGGATCACTAATTAGTCAGCTCAGTGCCGCGTTTCCTCTTGAATATCCCCCGACCTGAACGCTTCGGTGAGAAAGCTGACCGCGGTACTGCAATCAGGTTGCGTCACTAAATGTTCGAAGTGGTTGCATTCCAACGGCAAGACTTCAAGCCATCGCTGACTGACCCAAGCAGCGTCGTCAAAAAAACGATGAAGATATAAGTCGCCAATTTGAGGGAATTTCTTATAGACGTCTTGCAAGCGTTCTCCGAGAAATTGGTTCTCATCGCTGAGTTCTTCTGTAGCCCACCCTTCTAACCAATTTACCGAAGCAAATCTGAGGCCGTCGTCATATGCCTCCACATCGGTCACCCGAAATTTTTTGATACCGGATACCGTAATTCCCAACATACCGTCATCAAGCGTCTCAAAATCGACGATGCTAACGAATGTACCGATCTCCGAAACATTCTTTGGAATGGTGCTTGCGTCTCCACTTATAAGACAGACACCAAAGCCTGTTTCGTTCTTGAGGCATTCGGTGACCATTCTTTTGTAGCGAGGCTCAAATATCCTCAGCCTCATTTTTCCTTCTGGCAAAACCACTGAGCGCAGTGGAAAAAGCATAATCTGTGACATGATTGTTCCCTTTGTTACTACATCAATGTTTACGCCTGTAATTAAAATACGATCAGCACCACATTGTTAACAAGTGCAATTGAATGTTAACTTCCAGCCACAAAAAATTGATCGATTTGTGTACGCTTTATAGAAGTTCCCTTAATCCTTCTTGTTTTGTGATAGGTCTCACAAACTTTAGTAAACGTTTGCGGTGTTGCACATTTACTTTGGGATATAAATCGCTATCATGCCCACCCATCGGATGAGTTCGCACGGACAGCGGCCAATTTACAGTACAACTTGAAGAGTTTTCACACTATGCGTAAATCACTTTTAGCTCTTGGCGTTGTTGCAGCAGTTGCTGCAGTGCCAGCATCTGCAGAATATCTATACGGTTTTGGTGGTGTTTACCTTGATCACCAGAGCTGGGATCACGGTCCAAACGCAATCCAAGATGGCCAAGACGGCAAAGGTCGTAACCAATTCGTACTAGGTATCGAAGGTGGTGCAGGTTTCACTTGGGGTGAGCTATATGGTTTCTACGACCGCGAGAGCGTAGAGAAAAGCTCTTCTGAGCAGAAAAACTCGATGAAAGGTACTGCGCACGTTTACCTAGGTGACTCTGGCGTTTCTCTATACGGTCAGGTTTACCACCACGATAACCCTAACCAAAGCGAAACTAACCGCGTTCTTGGTCTTGGTTACACAGCGCTTAAAGGCGATAACTGGTTCTTCAAACCATGGGTTGGTGTTCACGACATCACGTCTTGGGATTCTTTCTCACCAAACCAAAACGTTAATGGTAGCAACGGTTACATGGCTGGTTGGACCGCACGCTACGGCTTCGAAGCATTTGGTCAAAACTTCTCATTCGTTAACTGGAACGAGATCGAGTTCGATCGCAACGACGAATACGCTCAAAACCAAGGCGGTAAAAACGGCCTAAACGGTGCGTTGCTATTCAACTGGCACGCAACTGAGCACCTAACTGCTGCTATTCAATACCGTTACTTCAACAACAAACTTGGTGTTTACGGTTCATCAGGTAGCAACCAGCAACATTACGGTGACGCTATCATCTACCGTATGCAGTACAACTTCTAATTCTCAGAATGTTAGAAGTTCGAAAAAATGGCGCTCTCGCGCCATTTTTTGTATCTAAAATTCGCGCACTAAGCTTTCGACCAACTTAGCTAACTTTGCTATCCTTCTCGCTTCATTCACTACCCGTAGATAATTGTGAACATTACCATTCTAGGCCCTGGTGCCGTTGGTTCCTTATACGCTTACAAACTTCATCTCGCTGGTCATTCTATTTCTCTTTGGGGACGTACTTCATCTAGCAAAATCGAGGTAACTCTCGATGATGGGGAAAGCATTGCGTTCAACAATCAAAGCCTTGAAGATCTGGAACGATGTGACCTGTTGGTTGTGACTGTAAAAGCGTGGCAAGTGAAAAGCGCGCTACTGCCGCTCCTGACTCATCTTCACCCAGACGCTATCATTCTGTTTTTGCACAATGGGATGGGAACCGTTGATAGCCTATCGGAGCAGCTGGCACATCGGCCTGTGCTGCTGGGTACGAGCACACACGGTGCTCTCAAGGTAAACTGCTCTACCATCCACCATACAGGTATCGGACAAACACTCATCGGCGCATGGAACAAAAAAGGTCAGCAGTGCGAATTTGTCGCCGAGGTCTTTGATCATGGTTTCTCTCCGGCACAGTGGCACAGCGTTATCCAACAAGCGTTATGGACTAAGCTGGTAATCAACTGCGCAATCAACCCGTTGACCGCCATCCTCGACTGTCGCAATGGTCAACTGGCAAACCATGAGTATCGAGAGCAACTATTTAGTATCGTAAAAGAAGCGGTTACTTGCGCAAGGTTCGATGGGGTCGAGTTAGATGCACCGGTTTTACTCGACACCGTAGTGAATGTGGCTAAATCTACGGCACAAAACTACTCGTCTATGCACCAAGACATTTATAATAAAAGGCAAAGTGAAATCGATTTTATCAACGGTTACGTGGTCAATATTGCTACTAAACACCATGTCGATATACCGAATAACTTATCCCTGTATCAAAAAATTAAGCAAATAGAAGCAAGCTGGAGCCAGCATGACTAAAAAGGTACTTGTCCCTATCGCCCCAGGCACGGAAGAAATGGAAGCCATTACCATCATAGATATTATGGTGAGAGCAGGTTTTGACGTCACCGTGGCGAGCGCTGACTTCGATGGCGCATTGACGATGAAAGCCTCCCGTGGGGTGACCTTAACGGCCGATTGTAAATTGGTAGATATTGCTGACGACGAGTTCGACGTTATCGCACTGCCTGGCGGTGTCGGTGGTTCGGAAGTATTCCGTGATAGCACACTATTGGTAGAGATGGTTCGCCAACACAAATACGATGGCAAACTCTTGGCAGCCATTTGCGCAGCGCCTGCTCTTGTGTTGCAACATCATCAGCTATATCCAGATGCCCTAATGACTTGCCACCCAAGTTTTAAGTCTCATATCTCTGAAAATCGTTGGCGCGATAAGCGCGTCACCATGGATATCAACCACAACCTGATCACCAGCCAAGGACCAGGTACTGCGCTTGAGTTTGCCATCGAGATCATCATTGCACTCTGCGGTAAAGAAAAGGCATGGGAAGTGGCTGAACCAATGGTTACCAACCCAACGTTGCATTACCACAAAATGGGAAAGTACGATGACTGATTTACAAGCAATTCGTGACCAGTTCCCAGCGATTGATGGCGAGACAGTTTATCTAGACAGCGCGGCGACGACACAAAAGCCGCAAGCGGTGATCGATTGCATTACCAACTACTATCGCAATCAAAACGCCAACGTCCATCGTGGTACCCACTCGCTGACTGCACTGGCGACATCGCGTTTTGAAGCGGCACGTGAAACGGTCGCACGTTTTATTAACGCCAGCAGCGAGAAAGAGATCATCTGGACACGGGGAGCGACCGAGGCGCTTAACCTCATCGCTCAAACTTACGCTCGTAATCAATTACAGCCAGGTGACGAGATCTTGGTCTCTGAAATGGAGCACCACGCTAACATCGTTCCGTGGCAAATTGTCGCCGAGCAAACCGGTGCCAAAGTGGTCAAGGTACCAATGGGTCAAGGTTGTCAGTTTGACCTCAATGTATTCCGAACATTGGTAAGCAGCCAAACTAAAATCGTCGCCGTGGCTCAAGTCACCAATGTGACTGGCACCGTGCTGCCACTCAACGACATCATCGCCATTACTCGCACCAATAGCCAAGCCATCGTAGTGGTCGATGGCGCGCAAGGCGTGGTACATCAACCGACTGACGTTCAAGCGCTGGATGCCGATTTCTACGTCTTTTCGGGACATAAACTCTATGCACCTGCAGGTATTGGCGTGCTGTATGGAAAACTCGCTCTGCTCGAAGCAATGCCACCCTGGCATGGCGGCGGAAAAATGGTCGAGAAGGTCTCGTTTGAGGGGACAACATTTAGTGAGTTGCCAGGTAAGTTTGAAGCTGGAACACCCAATGTTGCCGGCGCTTTGGCGCTTGCCTGCTCTATTGAATGGCTAAGTCAATACAGCCATACCGATCTTGAAAAGCACATCTGTGCGCTACAAAAACGCGCCTACGACGCCCTTAACCAACTCGATGAAATTCAAATCATCGGCTATCAGCCAGGTGCTAGCGTCATCACCTTTGTCATGGATGGCGTGCATCATCAAGATTTGGCCACGCTACTCGACCAGCAAAATGTAGCCGTACGGGCTGGACACCACTGCGCTCATCCGCTTATGGACGCGCTAGGCGTAAAAGGTACCGTGCGAGCCTCGTTCGCAATCTACAACTCTGAGCAAGATGTTGACCGCTTTATTGCGGCGGTAGAAAAAGCCGTTGATATGCTTTAAAACGCAAAAGGCCACTGGTAGGAATGCCCGCCAATGGCCTTTTTATAATCACTGCATTCGATGCGGCTGCTAAACGCTGTTAGAGAGAGCGCTGCGCCTGTTCGCGAATCGTATTCACGATGGCCTTGAGGCCATTCCCGCGTGAAGGGCTAAGGTGGTTGATGAGGTTCAACTGCTCGAAATAGCCTTCGAGATCGAACTCAACGATTTGCTGTGAGGTTTTGCCATTGAAGGCGGCCAACACAATCGCAATCAAACCACGAACGATACGTGCATCAGAATCCGCTTTAATTACCCAAGCCTCATCAACCTGTTCAAGCACTAGCCACACTGAACTTTCACAGCCCGCCACCAGCACTTGCTCTTGTTTATCAGCGTCATCCATGATGGGTAATTTCTTACCCCACTGAATGACTTGGCGGTAACGATCTTCCCAGCCTTTCAACTGAGTCATCGTATCGACAATTTGCTGCGCTTGGATTTCACTGCCAAATGGATTGCTATTACTCATCTCGACTGCCTATTACTTCGCTGCGTACTTTTGCAGAATTTTTTCAACAATGCGCGATACCGCGACAAAACCAAATGTCGCAGTCACAACCGTTGCCGCGCCAAAACCGCTGGCACAATCCATACGTTTTGGACCTTCTGCTGTGGATTTCACGCCACACACGCTACCGTCCGCTTGAGGATATTTAAGCTGCTCGGTCGAGAACACACAATCGATACCAAACTTACGAGCAGGGTTCTTAGTGAAGTTATGATGACGACGCAAGGTATCTTTAAGCTTTTTAGCTAGCGGATCTTGAATCGTCTTGGTCAAATCCGCCACCATGATTTGCGTTGGGTCAACCTGACCGCCCGCACCGCCGGTCGTGATGACCTTAATTTTGTTACTGCGGCAATAGGCCAGTAACGCAGCTTTCGGCTTGATGCTATCAATCGCATCCAGCACGTAATCAAAATTTTTGCTGATGTACTCGGCTACATTGTCTGGAGTAATAAAGTCATCCACCAGATTCACTTTGCACTCAGGGTTAATGAGCTTAACGCGCTCTGCCATCACTTCGATTTTACTTTGACCTACGGTACCCGACATCGCATGGATTTGACGGTTAATGTTAGTCACGCAAACGTCATCCATATCTATGAGTGTTAACTCACCCACACCGGTTCTCGCTAACGCTTCTACTGCCCAAGAGCCTACGCCACCAATACCAACCACACACACGTGCGCTGCACGTAAAATGTCGACCTCACTATGACCATAAAGTCGGCGTGTGCCACCAAAACGTTGGTTGTAGCTGTCAGAGGCAGGTTGGTTCAATTCGCGCATGGGTTACCTTGCATTGTCCAAGTAAAAAAGAAGAGTGCGATTTATACGCACTCTTACTAAAAAGGTCAACTCTGTCCGCTTAGAAGCCGCTACTCATAATGGCCTATTTGCTTTCGGTATCAGGCTTGTCTTGCGAAGATGTTGAAGGCTTAACCGACGCCTCCGGCGTGGTTGCTGGAGAGGTCTTTTCTCCCGGCATCAACCATGGGTCTGCTGTTGTCGAGTTTTCTAACCCCAATTTCCACACGCGACCAAAGTGCTTGTAGTGACCGGCTTGAGTACCGGCAAACTCGCCCATACCGTGATAAAGATCGAAGTGGTTACCTTTCACTGCACCACCTGTATCCAGCACGATTAGCAGTCTTAACTCGTGTGCGCCACTCCACGTACCATCAGCGTTAAGCAGCGGCACTTCCGCCAGTATCGGAGTCCCCATTGGAAATGCAGAGCGATCGCCCGCAACCGATGCCATCGGTAATAGTGGAATACCTGCAGTACCTCTTACTGGCGCTGCATTTTGAGGCTGGAAGAATACAAACGATGGGTTTTCCTCTAACAATGCCTGAACCGTTTTCTCATCTTGTGCCATCACCCAATCTTTGATCGCTTTGAGTGACATTTTCTCTTTTGGCACTTCACCGCGTTCTATCAACACACGGCCAATACTCACGTACGCTTTATTGTTTTTTCCTGCGTAGGCAAAATACTCTAAGGTGTCGTCATCTTCAAAGTGAACGAAGCCACTGCCTTGCACTTCCATAATAAATGGATCGATGAGGTTTTCGGCATAACCTAGTTCAAGCCCCTGGCCATTGAGTGCACCGCCATAAATTTCTGCGCGAGTTGGACATTCTTGCTGACAATCTGGCATCGAGTACACCGGATAGCGGAACTTCTCATCCGGCTCGTGACGAAGCTCCATTACAGGTGAGAAATAGCCAGTGAAAAGTACATTACCTTTGTTATCACCACCGCCAAGTTGCGCCGCTTGAACTCCGTAATTTGCCAACTGTTTGGGATCACCACTTTGCACAGCCCATACTTCTAGCTGTTCGTATAATGGTTGATAGGTTTTCGCCATAGATGGCGAGGCAGTGACCACCTCATTCGCTTGGGCAGCAAATGTATGAAAGTTACGAGGTTTGTTGGATTCAATTTGCTCTGTTTTATTTAGTAGGCTAGTGAAATCACCATCGTGTTTCTGCTGAGCGCGATCGCTTTGCGCGCAGCCAAACACCAATAAAACAGAAGCAAGAGGCAGTATACGTTTGATCAAGTTAGTCATCCCTTATGGTTCGTGCATTCAGGATGGCAAACTCTATAAAAAAGCGCAATAAAACCGACGCTTATCTCAGGTCTTTTTTGTGTTTTCCTGACAAAACAAACGTTGGGTTGTAATGAGTTGGTGAAAGCTGTCGAATCTCGGTCTTGTTGCGGTTAAGAAATTGATAACGATACTCGGTCACCCCAACGGTAAACCAAAGCTCTGTCGCGGACAGTTCAAAAGAGGTGGCGACCACTCGGTTATTGATCACCACCTTGTTGTCACCAAGCTCAAACGACGCTCTCGCATAAGGAGCTACATCTTTCTCTACCCACACCCCAAACACCCCCGCTTTAGGGTTGATGTGGTCTTGAACTCGACCATATAAATCGTTGTATAGGCCAACCACAGAGGCTGTGCCCACTAATGCCAACAAAATTAGTGCTCGTTCCAACCATTTATTGGGTCTAATCGTACTGCGAGGCGTTAACGTGACATCCACGTTACTGACAATACCACTCTCTTTGCCTTCACTCATAGTTCGCCTTCTTCTCTATTCTGGGTCAGTGTGTCACTTGATTCATAACGGGGCAAGTCTCTCCATTGCTCCATGCTAAATTTTCCTTGCGCATCATTGAATAAAAAGTCATTATTTCAACATAAATAAACTACGAGTAATCATTGTGAAGATCCGCAGTACCGCCCTCGTAAAAGGATTTCGGCAGTCCACTCCGTATGTTAATGCTCACCGCAACAAAACCATGGTCATCATGCTGGGTGGAGAAGCATTCACCGACAAGAACTTCACCAATATTGTGAGTGACATCGCGTTACTACACAGTTTGGGCGTCAAGTTAGTGCTGGTGCATGGCGCAAGGCCGCAAATAAACCAACTTCTTGAACACAATGATTGTCACTGTCCGTATCACAAGGGCATTCGCGTTACGACAGAAAAGTGCTTAGATTATGTGATGCAGGCAACGGGGCGTCTGCAACTGGATATCACTGCACGTCTCTCTATGAGCCTGAATAACACCCCCATGGCGGGCAACCAGCTCAATGTTATTAGTGGCAACTTTGTCATTGCCCAACCGCTCGGCGTTGATGATGGCATAGACTACTGCCACAGTGGTCGCGTACGCCGCATTGATATTCAAGGTATCAATCGCGTTCTTGAGCAAGGTTCAATCGCTCTACTCGGTCCGGTAGCGGGCTCGGTAACCGGCGAGACCTTCAATCTTCTCTCTGAAGAAGTGGCGACCCAAGTTGCTATAAAATTAAATGCAGATAAGTTAATTGGCTTTTGTTCAGAGCAAGGGGTGCTCGATGAAGCCGGCAATGCCATCGCTGAGCTGTTCCCTTCTGAAGTCAATCAACTGATTGAACAGCTTGAAGTCAAAGAGCTGTCTGATGAAGGCCATAGTAGCGGGACTCTGCGTTTCTTACGCGGTGCGCAATCTGCTTGTCGTGCAGGGATTCCACGTTGCCACTTAATTAGTTATAAAATCGATGGCGCTCTGATTCAGGAGCTGTTCTCTATTGATGGTATCGGCACACAGATTGTGATGGCCAGTGCTGAGCAAGTCAGACAGGCTGACATTGATGATATTGGCGGCATTTTTGAGCTGATTCGACCTTTGGAAGAAAAAGGGATTCTGGTTCGCCGCTCTAGAGAGCAGCTTGAGCAAGAGATCCACCAGTTCACCTTGATCGAAAAAGATGGTCTGGTCATTGGCTGCGCAGCACTTTATCCCTACCAGCAAGAAAAGATGGCCGAAATGGCTTGTGTAGCGATCCATCCTGATTATCGCGATGGCAATCGCGGCGTCCTGCTCCTGAATCATATGAAGCAGCAATCAAAAATGATGGGGATTGAGCATATATTCGTACTCACCACACACAGCCTGCACTGGTTTAGAGAGCAAGGTTTTCTCGAAGTAGGAGTAGAATCGCTGCCGATGGCGAAACAAGACCTCTATAATTTACAAAGGCGCTCAAAGATCCTATCGGTCTCGGTGTAGCTTTTACAGAAACATTCATGGCGACTTTCAATTTATGAAATCGATTGCCGTCATGAATTAGCACAAATCGTTTTACAAAAGGTCAACTCCTGTTTAAAATTCACCCAAATCACAGCTATTTATGTGACAGGACTCCCAAAAAGCAACGTGCTGGCGGGCAGTGCAAGGAATGCTAGGTGAACACCACATTCAAGAGTGACATCTATGCGAACGGTTATTTGTAATTCGATTCAAAGTTTCTGGGATATGGCGGAAAACCACTTCCTAGAAGGACTCAACGTCCACTGTGTTTTTCCTGTATCCGAAAAAGTCAAATCGTTAATGGCGATTTACCAGCAGCAGTATCGGATCAAGCAAATCACCTACTCTGAGGTCTTTAATCCAGCCTAACGCGGCCTAATTATTCCCAGACCAAATTATTACCAGAATAGGTACTGCCAAGGACGGTAGAGCTTCTCCCTTAGCCACTTTCCGATTTAGCCACACAATTATCTTTCCCAAAACTATTTATTAAACCAACCTCTATTACGCCAAACGCAATGACAGCCCACTGTGACGCAGCGTTTTATGACGTATCCCCTTACCCAAGACTTTGCCATCGGCCACTAAGGTGAAACGAGTTTTTGCGCGGGTAATTCCGGTGTAAATCAGCTCTTTGGTGAGCAGCGGGCTAAATTCGCCCGGCAATATCATAAAGGTATGGGCAAACTCACTGCCTTGAGATTTATGAATCGTCATGGCATAAGCCGTTTCATGCTCTGGCATTCGACTCGGCAATACCGACTTTATGCTGCCATCAGGGAGCTCAAAGAAGACCTTCAGCCTTGGTGTTTGCGCACTATGATCCCATAGACAAATTCCAATATCACCGTTGTAAAGTCCAAGCCCATGATCGTTTTTCGTCACCATTAATGGTCGGCCCACATACCAAAGCTCCTCACCGCGCGAAATCAAACCGCGCTGCTTAAGACGCGACTCTATTCTCTGGTTGAGTCCGGTCACGCCAAAATCGCCCTCTCGCACTGCACACAGCAATCGGTTTTGTGCGAATAGACCTAAGACTTGACGCGCCACGCCGTGCTGCCAATTCACCAAAGCATCCGCGCTTTGCAACGATTCACCTTGTGGTGACGCTGCTCTGGATTCGGTCAAATACGGCTTGTAAGCCCGCACCATAGAATCAATCAGTTTTTGATAGCTATCACCACTGAGTGGCAGCCATTCAATATCCTCAAACCCTTTGATCCAAACTTGTTCGAAGCCTCGGCTACTTGCAGCGTTAACCTGTTTAGCCAGTTGGCCAATGCCGGAGCGCGCGTCAAAACGGTAGCTTTTTTGCAGAACGCAAAGACTATCAGCGAGTGGCGATACCAACTGCTTGGCAGTACGCCCAAACTGACAATCAAACTGAGTGAGTGCTTTCACCCGTTCGTTTTGTTTTTGGCTGTAACCTTGAGACGAGAAGTCACAGATATCGGATAGCACCGCACCCGCTTCTACTGAGGCGAGCTGATCTTTATCACCTAATAAGATAAGCCGCGCGTGGCTTGGCAGGGCATCGAGTAATCGGTGCATCATAGGCAAATCGACCATAGAGGCTTCATCGAGCACCAACACATCCAAATGCAAAGGATTGGTTTTATCGTGCCTAAACTCAACACGGCCAGGAATGGCACCAAGCAATCGATGCAGGGTACTCGAATCGGTTGGAATGCGCTGTTTAAGATCCGGTGACAGCGCCAAGACATCCACCGCTTTACCAATCGATTCAGTCAGACGCGCCGCCGCTTTCCCCGTTGGCGCAACCAACTTAATGGTGGGCGTTTCTCCTTGCGCGCTCGCCTGATGCACCATTGCCGCGAGCAGTTTGGTGACTGTCGTGGTTTTACCGGTACCAGGGCCTCCGGAAATGACGGCGAAACGACGCGTTAGCGCTACCGCAGCCGCTACCTTTTGCCAGTTCAAGCAGGCAGTGAGCGGAATTGCAACATCCAACAATTGAAGCTCACTGGCGGAGTTCGCTGACGTCACAATGCGATCCACCTGATCCCAATCGATCGAGCCATCATCAACAACGTCTAGGAAATCACACACCAATTGCTGTCGTGAAACTTGGTTGTTTTGTTCTGCAGGGATCAAAGCGATTGCCGAGTACAAATAGTGATACTCTCGGGCAAACAGCTGATCAAGGATCTGCGCCGCTTGCTTAAGTTGAGAGTTCGGCAACTCAATCGGCGTCGCCATCGACAACAGGCGCTCTGCGATGGTTTGCTCATAGTAAAAATAGCGCTGTAAATAGAGCCGATTTTGCTGCCAGACTAGAGGTGTGACCGTGCCTTCTAAGGATGCACCAGGCGCCAACACACTGATCGTTGACGCACTTTCCATGACCTGCTGCCAATCAACCTGATTGACCTTATCTTCCAACGGCGTAGCAGCGGCGCCATAGAGTCCAATCAGGCTTGGTAACGGTGGTAGAGCCTGCTCAGCTACGTCGCTATCTAAGTCACTATCTAAGTTGACACAAATGTGGCCTTGACCAAGCTGGCTACTTGCGAGTGCCGCCAGCCACATCACTTCATCAGGAAACTCAGTTTCAATAGATGCGACAAACTTGGCGAACTGATGATCCAGCGGTCGCAAACATTTTTTATCAACCAGATCGGCAATCCAATGTGAAAAAGCGCGCTGTGCAGTCATTAAAATCCAAGCCCCATTTGTTGATTCTCTCCGTCGCCGGTATCACTGTTATCAGTATCGATGGCATTCGCCGATAGTTCACCGGAAATAAGCGCATCAAGGTTTTCAATCATTGCCTTGGTAGGACGCGCGTTGAAAATTCCCGCGTCGGAGTTCGGCTCAATGCCGCGTAAGAACAGATAGTAGACGCCGCCAAAATGCTGCTCATAGTCGTAATCACGAATACGCGTTTTTAAGAAGCGATGCAGCGCCAACGCATAAAGTTGGTATTGCAAGTCATAGCGATGGTCGACCATGGCATGTTCGAGCTGAGCTCGCTGGTAACTGCTGCTATCTTCACCAAGGTGATTCGATTTCCAGTCGAGGACGTAGTACTTGCCTTGATGCTCGAACACCAAGTCAATAAAGCCTTTCAACATGCCTTTGACCGTATAAAAGCCCAACTCATGAGCCTTGGCAGATAAGCTGTCGTGGCGCTGAATCACTCGATTAAGCGAAGGGGCATCCAGCACATCTATCGGCAATAGAAACTCCATCTCCACCAAGCGCTGCACGGGGCTTTTATCTCTAAGATATAGGTTCTCACCGTCTAGCGCTGTGTTC
The DNA here is from genome assembly GCF_052879755.1 of Vibrio sp. DNB22_10_4. Taxonomy (NCBI): domain Bacteria; kingdom Pseudomonadati; phylum Pseudomonadota; class Gammaproteobacteria; order Vibrionales; family Vibrionaceae; genus Vibrio; species Vibrio sp. DNB22_10_4. Next base: position 206,752 of record NZ_JBNNXW010000002.1, read on the forward strand.
ATCACCTGATCCACCAGCAAAACAATCACTGGCAGCCACTCTGCGTCATACTGCTCTTTGGCTAGCAGCTCGGCGATGACCTTTGCGTTATGCTCAGAGCCAGCGGGCTCGGTAAACTCAATTTCTTCAAATACCGTGTGAAGGAAGGTGCCTGGACGAGCGCCTTTTGGAAAATGGAAGATGGTTTTCTCCGGCTCCAACAGCGGGTCAAGCTGCTGTTCGTCTGAAGAGTCGATATCTAAACCCGACTCTTCAATAAACACCTCATCACTGTTGCCATGGTGACTCTGTTTTACCAAGGCCGAATAGCTCGTCAGACGCCAATCACGGTCAATGGTGTGACGCTGAATTTTCGCGCCGAGCTCAGGCGTGGATGCTAACGGTAAACGATACGACTCACCATCGGGCTCTGGTGGCGCAGTGATGGCAATATCACTGCAAGATTTAGCTAATTGGTTCAGCATGGTTTCTAGCTCGCTGACGCCCAGTTCTTGGCCATTTTGCACCAAGAAGCCTAGCGCACTGTGGTGCACGCCGGTGGGCTCTTTAGTAGAGCGGCCGTTGCGAAGCGGCGCAATACCGATAAAACAGCCATACACAGCTCGAGTCAGCGCTACATAGATAAGACGTAAGTCTTCCGCTAGGCGTTCTTTGTCTGCCTGAGCCAGTGCAGCTTTGGACTTTCTAAGATCCAGCACCGATTCCTGATTTGTAGCATCATAGTATTTCGCTTCCATCGCCTCGCGATAGCTGACCACAAACGGCAAGTAAACCAAATCATATTCAAGGCCTTTCGACTTATGAATCGTGATGATTTGCACTAGATTTCGCTCCGACTCCAAACGCTGAATGTGCTCATCGGATGCACCTAACCCTTGCTTAGCATCTTCGATAGACTGGGCAAACCAACGTAGCAATGCGGTGTCACTTTCCACATCTTGCCTAGCGGCTTGCAATAGCTCACCCAAATGCAAATAGTCGGTCAGTAAACGCTCTCCACCTACGGTAGCCAATAGCCGATTCGACATTTCTCGCTTAAACAGCACCGAGCGCAGCATGGGCAATACACCGCGCGACTGCCACAACTGACGGTAATCACGAAACTCCGCAATCACTTGCTCCCACAAATTCTCATCGTTGTTCAGGCCATCAAGCACGTCAGCGGGTAGCGCAAACAACTCTGAGGCGAGCGCACTTTTTAGTAGTCGTTCATCGTCTTGATACCAAATCGCTTGTAGCAGGTGCAGCATATCTTCTGCTACCGCGCTGGAGAACACACTATCTCGATTCGACAAATAAACACTGGCAATGCCGCGCTCAGCCAGCGCTTGTTTGATCAGTTGCCCTTCACTTCCGGTTCGAACCAGCACAGCAATATCACCCGCTTCAACCGGATGTTCGCTATCACCATCGGCAAGCACTACCTGTTTGGTTTGCGACTCCATCAGCACCGTTTTGATGTGCTGAGCCGTGGCAGCAGCCATATGCTGCTGATAGTCACCTTTAGCGACAGGCGCATCGGCGTCTTGGAGCCAAAACTGCAGCGCAGGTTGACTCTCACCATGTTGTAGCCACCGACGTTTTCCAGCTTTAGGGCTGGCATTGACCGGATAAAAGGGTATGTCGCTGTCGTACAAGAACGGCGAATCTGCCTGTTCAAACAGCGCATTGACGCTGCTGACCATACGCTCACTGGATCGCCAGTTGGTGCCCAAGGTGTAGTGATCCACAACCTGATTTCTGGCTTGGATATAGGTGAAGATATCCGCGCCACGAAAACCGTAAATCGCCTGTTTAGGATCGCCAATCATAAACCAGCCACACTCGGGATTATCCAAATACACTGAGCTGAATATTTGGTACTGCAGTGGATCGGTATCTTGGAATTCATCGATCATCGCCACTGGAAATTGGCTGCGAATTTTTTCGGCTAAGCGCTCGCCGGATTCCAGCTCTAAAGCCGCGCTAAGCTGAGTCAGCAGATCATCAAAAGAGAGCCACTGCTTTTGCTGTTTGGCTAACGCTAATCGCTGTCGACACGCTTTAATCGCCATTGCGAGTAACGGGGTTTTCAGCTCAGGAGGCGTGGCTAGAAAGGCTTCAATCTCGGCAAAAATTGCCATCGTTGGCGGCTCGCCTTTGGGCGTTTTTTCAATCAGTACCGCTTGGGAGAACTTTTCAAGTGCGCTTGGTAAGCTGTAATCTAGCGTCTCTTGCTGAGCCCATTCAGTAATGCTTGCCACCCAAGTCGGCAGGGATTTTTTGGTGTAACTGCGTTTATTCACATCAGACTGGGCGATGCAAGTCACCACGTCGTCACTGACTGCCAACCAGCTAGCTTTTAGGGCTTTAATTGTATCTAAATTGGCTTGATGTAGAGCGGCAATGTCGACACCTTGACCATCGCTATCCGTGGCTGAGTCAATATCTTGCAAGGTGATCGCAGGGCCTGTCAGGTATCGGCCGATATCACTTAGTAGCGCACTTGGCGTTGCCCAAATTTTGCGGATTTCAGACGCCATCGCAAGGTTTAGCGGATAAAACTGACTGCGCCAAAAATCTGCGGCGACCTGCGCTTTTAACCGGCTTTCATCCGTCACGAACTCGTTGTTAAAACGAGAGCCTGATTCGAACGCATTTTGGGTCAGCATGCGCTGACAGAAGCCGTGAATGGTGTATACCGCCGCTTCATCCATTTGGCGCTCAGCCTGAAGCAAGGTTTCTGTGGCGTAGCGATGATCACTCACTTCCAAAAGCAGTGGCTGAATAACCGGATCGTCACTTTCTCCTCGAGCAAAAGCAATACGTGCCTGATGGATACGGGCGCGAATACGGTCGCGAAGCTCTGCCGTCGCCGCTTCGGTAAAGGTCACCACCAAGATCTGGTCAACCGTTAGCGGTTGACGATGACCACTGCCATCTTTGCCATGACCGAGCAGCAATCTTAGATAGAGACCTGCGATAGTAAAGGTTTTACCCGTACCCGCGGATGCTTCAATCAGCCGGGCACCATGCAATGGAAAGGTCATGGTGTTCAGCGCAGTCGGTTTCGATACCGATGCACTAGCTAACGCTTGGCCTGCCGCATTCTCTGAATACTGTGGCGAATCGCTATCCAAAAATGGGTTGTCTGAAGAGTGCTCATTTGGCTTCATGTCTGAACTCTACTGTGATCTAACGCTTAAAATCTAATTTAAAACAAGCGGATATAATTAATAACTATGTAAGTTGCGATCCCATTCACGGAATTAATCACCCTCACACTCTACTATTCCGCTCAGAAATACGGGTCCCTCTGACCCTCCCCGGCCGTCCAGCACTCTCCCTACACACTATAATTAAGACTGGCGGCCACTCCCTTTCAAAGGCCTTTCTTTCGATTAGAAAGGCTCTCAAGGATAAAGGCTTCAGCCCGTTGAGCTTGCCGAGTAGTACTCTTCTGCACTGATACTCATTGTTCGCGGCGCTTCCAATACTAAGTGCGCGAGTGTTTTAGCTTCACTAGCCAATGCTTCACTCCATTCATTCCAAACCCGAGAGATATAAGGGTTGTCTCCTTCACCGATCTGCATGAAGCCCCCTTGGAAACGGCCAGCCATTTTACTGAGCATTTTTTCATCACTCGGTGTCCACTGGCCGCGGCTGTAGTTAGCCTCAATACCCGCCAGTGCCGTTTCAGGGAAATAGCAAAGCGGCTTATCTAGACCTTGCAGATACAAGCGGACTAGCTGGGTTAAATAATCCTTGGCACTCTCAGCACTAAGCGCTGGATAAATGCGATGCACTACGCCTTCTTTTTTATCGTAAGCCAGCATATGAGTTTTACTTTGTCTGCCTGCCACGGCCACCAACAGATGATCTATCCATGCGGCGAGATAGTCGGTAGCGCGCAGCCTACCGCTTCGATAGCGCACTACACCACTTTGATAACACCCGGTTACCCAGCCTTGCAGCGCGACATGACAATCATCAATGTCTAAGGTCAAATCGACTTCGACATCTTCAGCTTCTTGGCTCACTAACGGCGCAATGGCCTGCGCCAACTCTTGGGTTTGCGACACGTTAGCGGCAAACTCCAGCTCGCCAAACTCATTGACGGGCAAATAGCCCTTGGCTTTTTGTTCCGCTTTAAATGCGTTCAGTTTATCGCCTTCAATGTGACCTTTGGCCTCTATCATGGCATCTAATAAAGATTTGCGAAGACCAAAACTTTCCAATCCACTCAGCGCAAATGGCTCTTCATCTTCTAGTCCGAGAAGGCTTTCCTCAAAGTTAACTTGCAGACGTCGATTAAACAGATACTGCACCGGCAAGCGCCAGAAGCGCTGTAACTCGGTCAACTCCAATTCGACCTTTTCACCTTGCGCTCGGGCAATGGGCTCTAAATTAAACGGCAGCGATAAGCTTTGCGTCGCCTCAAGCGTTGTTTGCTGCGCCGATGGTAACCACTCAGCGGCGTAACTTTGTAGTGCACTCGTAGCATCAAACTGAGCAGCGCTGAATGGCACCATAGGGTATTCACGCAGCAGTGATTGAGTGAGCTTGGCGCCAGAGCTATCAACGTCTAACGCTTCATCACCTTGCAAACAGTAGTTTTGCTCACAGTATTCTAAAAGCTCTGAAACCAACACCGATGGCACGCGCTCAGTATTGTCTTGAATGGAACGCCCAACGTAACTGATGTAGAGGCTTTGCTGCGCTGAAAGCAGCGCTTCTAGGAATAGATAACGGTCATCGTCGCGTCTTGAGCGATCGCCTGGCTTGGTTCGTCCTACCATGAGGTCAAAGCTCTCAGGCGGCACACTCCGCGGGTATACACCGTCGTTCATACCAAGCAGGCACACGGTATTGAACGGGATAGAGCGCATTGGCATCAGGGTACAAAAATTGACTTGTCCTGCCAAAAAGCGCTGACTAACGCGTGAGCCAGAAAGCTTATCAATGAAGTACTGACGCACGATGCGCGGTGCCAGTGCCTCGTCGTATCGCGCATCCAATAACTGATCGCCAAGTGCCGACAAAGTATCGCGAATCGACTTAACAACGACCTCACCTTCAATATCCACGGCAAAAAAGTCATCAACCAATTGATTGATGCCGCGCTGCCACTGCTCGATACCCATGGTGTGATTTAACACCTTGCGATAATGCGCCAGCTTATCGATAAACTGCGCCAGTTTACCGGCGGTCTCGGCTTGCATGCCTTGAGTTTGCTCGTAAGGAGAAATGCTCTCGTCGCCGACCATGAGTAGGCCTGCGTGCTCACTCACCGCATAACCCGCCAACATACGAGAAATACCAAACATCCAAGAGTTTTGACCAAATTCAGGCAAATCAAATTCGCTTGCCGTTTGGTTATCAATACCCCAGCGGATCTGCGCCTCTTCCACCCAAGCACGCAGCAGCGAAAACTCATGTTCGCTGATATCAAATCGCGCCATGATTGCAGGCACTTCCAACAGCTCAAGCACTTCACTGCTGGTGCAGCGTAAGTCAGGCAGTTGCAAAAGCTGGTTAAAGGCGTTGAGTAGCGGGCTTTCTTTATCGGCCGTGCGATCAGAAATAGAGAACGGAATGTAACGCTCACCAGAGGCATTGCCGAACACCGCTTGAATCGCCGGGCTGTAGGCATTGATATCAGCCACCATGACGATGATGTCACGCGGCTTCAATTCCGGATTGCGGTCGAACATCGCCAGCAAATTATCGTGCAGCACTTCCACCTCGCGCATTGGGCTATGACAAACATGCACCGATAGCGAGGTATCACCCGCGGCAATCGCGGGTTTGTGGCTAGATGAGAGTAACGAAGCATCGTCTTGATGCTCTTCTAGATTGAGAATATCTGCCTGAAGATTGCCAAGTAGGGTGGCTCTATCGACATCAACAAAGGCTTCAATCTCGTTGGATTCAAGTTGTGACAACAAGTACAGGTTGTCTCTACCCAGTTTACCCATCGATGCCAGTAAGCTGTTACCCACTTCAGAGAGATGCAGCTCGTCATCAACGTTCGCTTCCACATCGCCTTTAAGCTGCGGCGCTAACTCCCACTCGCCTTCTTGCCACTGCTGGCTGTCAGCAAAAGCATCAAGATCATTGAGCTGCTTACGCTTGGCGGCGGCGAGTTTTGCTAGGTATTTACGATCGCGCACCTCACCCCAATAGAATCGGCACGGGTTGGTAAACATCAGATGAACATCGATATGCTCACCAAGGGCTTTCAGTGCATCGAGATAACGAGGCGGAAGTGAAGAAATACCAAACACAAACAAACGCTTAGGAAGCTGGTTGAGTCCCTGCGCTTTGACATCTTGGTTATTGGCGAGTACGTCAATGAAGTGCTCATATAGGTTGGCACGGTGATAAGGGGACTGACCAAGCGCCACAGTATGATCGTACAGTGCTTGCCAAAGTTTTGGCTGCCACGGCTGCTCGTCTTCAAGCTCAAAAACCGGTAAACCGGCTTCCCACGCGGCTATCCATTCGGGACGATATACCAAGTATCCATCGTAGATATCGGCGATTTTTTCTGCCAGTTGATAGCGTTTCGATGCATCTTGGTCATCGGTTAAATATTGGGCGAGCGGCGCAAAGTCCGGGTCGTTTAAGTGCTCAGGCAAAAGGTGCATGATCTTCCACGTCATCGCTTCTTTGTTGAATGCACTGCGCGCAGGCACATCATCTAACACTTGAACAAAGCGATCCCATATAAAGGTGGCTGGAAGTGGGAAGTCAATGTTGGCCGCAATACCAAACTCTTGTGCCAACGCCATTTTCAGCCATTGAGACATGCCTGGGCTTTGGACGAGAATTTGTTCTTTCTCAAACGGGTTTTCAATAGGGTCGAGTTTGATGAGCTGAACCAACAAGGATTTAAGCACATCTATCTGATTTGAGTGGTAAACGGTGAACACGTGACGGCGCGCCTTTCGCTAATTTTCCTCCCTCAAGGTTAACACAGTCCCTGTGTATCTAAGACCTTTTACGCCGTGATATTTGCTTGTTTGGGTAAATAAGCAACGAGGTAACGAATCGCAACATAGCTGACAACAATCGTCGCCACAACAAGCTCGATATTGGCAAGCGCGGTGATCTGTTTCACCATCTCAACTGGCGCGTGCTGTGCGCTCATCCAAGCTGCGAGTTTGTATTGCGCCGTTGCGCTGATCACCATTGGGAAGGTAAAAGCAGCGTAACCCGGGCTGAATGGCAATCGCATCAGTTTGATAAACGCAAGGTAGATGAACAGTGTCATCAACACACCAATACCAAATAGCAGCGCAATAATGATGGCAGATGGCTCTGAAGCTACGGTTAGGTAACCGGCAAGCGATAGGCTCGCTGGCGCTGCCATAATCGCCATGGTTGGTTTGGCTGCATCTGGGATCTCATGAGTAAACACCAAACGGTAGATCATGGTTGGTAGCATGACCGCGTAAGCAACAAGGCCGAATACTAAAGCGCTGTTGGCAATCCACGCTAAGTCTGGATTACCCGAGAAGGCCACATCCGCCACGATAATGCCGACCGGTGGCACAAACCAACTTGGTACCATATGATGCAGTTCGAAGTCTCGCATGCGGTGGTAAGTAAAACTTGCCAAGAACACGATGTGTAGCGCCACAGCGCCAAGCCAGAGTGCATCACCGACATTGGGCGCAAATTGGCCAACAGAGTGAGACACCACCATGGTCGCCATAGCAAACGTTGGGGCAACACTGCCTACCACAGGGTGTGCTAGCTCCTGACGCAACACGTGATTATGGAACAAGTATTTATAAGCAAGGATAGCGAGCAACACGCTGGCAATTGCAGCGCCAGTCCACTGCGCGACATGATGTAGCGGCAGCGCATTTTCCCAGCACCAGCCAAGGCTGGCGATACCTAGAGCCAATCCAGCCATTGGGGTTGGCGCTGCTTTTACTCTGTTATGTGCTTTTGTCACTCTCGCAATCATCACAATCACCTCAATTCTTCAGTTGCGGTGATTGTAAACCTTGCTTATGTTTATATATATTCAATTATTCAATCTATTCGTTAAGTTAAACTGAACATGAAGCCACATATCTCGTTAAAACAGCTCAAGGTCTTTGTTGCGGTGACTCAGCACCAAACGCTTACTGCAGCTTCGGACACGCTTTTTCTCTCTAAAGCGGCGGTCAGCATGTCGCTGAGTGAGCTAGAAAAACAGATAGGTCACGCCCTGTTTGATCGGGTCAACAACCGCTTGGTCATTAACCAAGAGGGACAAAAACTGTTGCCCCTTGCCGATGAACTGCTCAGCCGAAGCCGAGATATTGAATCACTGTTTGGTGATGAGCAGAGTTATCGCGGCGTACTGCGTATCGGTGCCAGTGACACTGTGGGTAACCAAGTCGCACCATTCCTGCTCAGTGATTTTCGCGAAGAGCATCAGCATAAGTCCCAGCAACTGTTTATCTCCAACACCGCTTTGATTTGTCAAAAGCTCATCGACTATCAACTCGATATCGGCTTAGTCGAAGGTAAAACCTTGCACCCTGAGCTTGATAGCTACCCATTTAGTGAAGATGAAATGTGCATAGTGGTGTCTCCCAAGCATCCTCTTGCCAACAAATCGAACGTCACGCTTGAAGACTTGGAAAATAGTGATTGGATCTTACGAGAACCAGGCTCCGGCACTCGGGAGTTTTTCCTACGAACGGTTGCCCCTAGAATTGAGATTTGGCATGAAGCCTTTGAGCTCAATACCACCGAAGCCATTATTAACAGCGTATCCGCCAATCTTGGCTTGGCCTGCCTCTCGACTTTAGCGACACAAAGCGCCATTGATGATGGTCGCTTAGTACCTATATCAGTTTCGCTCGACATGAAACGCCGCTTTTGGCTGCTGGTTCATAAGGAGAAGTACCAAAGCCCCCTACTGGAACGCTTTATCTTGTTTTGCCAGCAATGGCGTGCGACGACTATAGCCAAAAAAACGCGCCGCAATACGAGTAGGAATTAGGCAAACAGCTCTCACTTTTGCGCCCTCGACTGGACATTAACTTTGACCCTCTGTATAAACAGACAGTATTAGAATCTTAAATTTAACTAGAGGATTAACCATGGCTGTAATCGTCAAGTACGTGGTGGAACGCAACGGAGAAGAAAAGATGACTTTTACCTCTAAAGCAGAAGCTGACGCTTATGACAAAATGTTGGATATGGCGGATGAGCTGTTTTCTCTGCTAAGTGAAAGCAAGCTTATCGAAGATGAAGAGAAGCAAGAAGAGCTATCGCTATATCTTGCACAGCGTAAAGAAGAAGTGCTTTACGCTCTTGGTGCGAAGCGCAAGCCAACGCCAAAAAAGCCAAAAGTGGTTAAGCCTGTTGAAGAGCAAGATGCAGAAGACGCAGCCTAATGCGTTAACTTGCTAAAATTGCAAAAGTAAATCAAATAGCCAGTAGAACGCAGAGTTTTACTGGCTATTTTGCTTTTTGCGCCTAAGTAAGTATTTGCGAGCGAATAAGCGAATGCAAGCCGTTAAAATTTCTTATTAGGAAAAAACATCGCTGAAAAGACAAAGGGTATCGTTTTACAGACTTTTGTCGTTTTTGCCCTTTCATCTGCCATCACGTCTCTTTAAGATGATTGCTAACAAATCAGTCAAGGTCGCCGCCAATCGCTGCGGCTTTGAGACAAATCTATACATGGAGACATAGAGTCATGGCAGCATTCTCAATCGCTTTTGGTACTGCAACCAAAAACCGCGACGGTAAAATCATCGAAGCATTCTTCCCTCACCCACGTCTAAACCCATCTGATGCGCTTATCGCAGCAGTGGCAGAGGTGTCAGGTTACGCGGAAGGCAACCAAGCTATCGAAATTTCTGCAGCGCAAAGCGCGGCTCTAGCAACCGCATTCTCTAGCAATGATGACGCAGAAAACGCCGCATTTGCCGAAAAAGCAGCAAGCTCGTCACAGCCGCTAGTACTGGTTGTACTGGCAACAGACGAGAAGCCTCAATCTGTTGCAGAAGGCTTCCTAAAACTGCAACTTATCTCAAACCGCCTAGTACAGCCTCACGGTACAGTACTTGATGGCATCTTCGGTCTACTTCACAACATCGCTTGGACTAACCAAGGTGCAATCGACCTTCCAGAGCTGGCTGAGCGTCAAATCGAAGCGCGTCTAGCAGGCGAAACACTCACTGTCGATTGCGTAGACAAGTTCCCTAAAATGGTTGATTACGTGGTTCCAACAGGCGTTCGTATCGCAGATACGTCTCGCGTACGTCTTGGTGCTCACGTTGGCGAAGGCACAACGGTTATGCATGAAGGTTTCATCAACTTCAACGCAGGTACAACTGGCGTGAGCATGGTTGAAGGTCGTATCTCTGCAGGTGTTGTAGTTGGTAACGGCTCAGACATCGGCGGCGGCGCATCTATCATGGGTACGCTATCTGGTGGCGGCACGGTTGTTGTCTCTATCGGCGAAAACTCACTACTAGGTGCAAACGCGGGTCTTGGTTTCCCACTAGGCGATCGTTGTACTGTTGAGTCTGGTCTTTACGTAACAGCAGGCTCTAAAGTTCGCATGCTAGATGCGACTGGTGCAGAAGTTGAAATTGTTAAAGCTCGCGACCTAGCTGGCAAGCCGGATCTTCTGTTCCGCCGCAACTCAGTGACCGGTCAGATTGAATGCCTGACGAACAAAACAGCCGTTGAACTGAACAGCGAGCTTCACAGCAACAACTAATTATCGGTTGCTGAAGGGTTAATACCCCAAAACAGAAAACCTCAGTCCATCTTTTGGTACTGAGGTTTTTTATATCAACTAACGCCCTAACACTAAGTTATTGAGCGCGCTAGATATCCAGATCTTTGTTCTCGATGCTCACGGCAACCGGGCGACTTATCATATTCACTAACATGATCGAACGCGCTTCTCCGTCAGCTTCTTGGAAAATCGCTTCGATACCCGCGAACTGACCACCCGTTACGCGAACTGTCTCACCGTGCTTTGGTAAACTGTCTGTTTCCGGTTCATCCGGAAGCTCCGCTAACAGCTGCAACTCGTCAATAAGTGCAGAGTCGATCTCTTTGGGATGAGAGCCAAAACGGATGAAATCGACCACACCGCGCGTAGAGCGCACTGTGGTGAAAGATGGACCTTGTTCGTAATCAAATTCTACAAACACATAAGAAGGAAAGAGCGGCTCTTTCACCTTCTGTCTTTTTCCTCTGAGGATCTTTTCTACTTCTACTTCAGGGTAGTAGCAGGATAAGCCTTGATTCTCGAGGTGCATTTTCGCTCGGCCTTGTTCACCGCGCTTACAATAAAGCAAATACCAACGTTTCATTTTAACTGTTCGATTTAACTATTTAATTTGATTATTCGATGTTTTTGTTTGTCTGCATCGTACCACTAAACCCAACACTGTGCCCGTATAACCCTCTCTTGTCTGCGATCAAACCGATGAAAAATCCGAATGGATGGTGAACGGTAAAAATGAAAAGTTAGATTGCAGCACGAAAATTACGTACCATCACTGAAAAATTTTCTTACATTTCATTGCTTTAAACATTTATTTCACAAACTCTACAAAATCAACCCCTTGCGGATGTTAATGTTGTCAGGTATACCATTTGGCACATTAAATTCTTTGATGATAAAAATTAGTAAAACTTATGACAGCACAACGCAACATCTTCGGCCACCCTCGCGGCCTATTCCTACTGTTCGGTACCGAACTTTGGGAACGTTTCTCATATTATGCTATGCGCGCAATATTAGTTTTGTTCCTAACAGACACCACAATCAATGGTGGTATGGGCTGGTCTACTAAAGATGCTCTAGATCTCTATGGTATCTATACTGGACTTGTTTACATCACTCCGCTTATCGGTGGTTACATTGCCGACAACTACCTAGGTCAACGTAAGTCCATCATCATCGGTGGCGTACTAATGGCTGCAGGCCAGTTTGTGTTAGCTGCTGCGGCATCTGGTGCACCAAGTGCCGAGATGTTCTACGGTGGTCTAGCACTGCTTATTGCTGGTAACGGTATGTTTAAGCCAAACATTTCGACCATGGTAGGTGACCTTTACGCTGAAGGCGACAACCGTCGTGATGGCGCATTCACTATCTTCTACATGGGTATCAACCTCGGTGCACTATTAGCGGGTATCGTTGTTGGCTCAGCAACCAACTCGTTCGGTTGGTCAGCAGGCTTTATCGTGGCAGGTGTCGGCATGGTAATCAGCCTAATAATGCAAATGACCATGGCAAACTCATGGCTAGGCGACATTGGTAACGTACCTGCAGCTGCGCGTGCTCGTGAACTGAACCCATCAAAAACTAAAGCACCACTCACTCGAGAAGAGATGGATCGCTTGAAGGTTATCCTAATTATGGGTCTGTTCGTTATCGTTTTCTGGGCGGGCTTCGAGCAAGCGGGTGGTTTGATGAACATCTACACCCAGCAGTACACCGATCGCATGATTGGCGACTTTGAAGTACCAGCAGCCTGGTTCCAGTCTCTAAACCCATTTTTCATCATCACTCTTGCACCAGTACTTGCCGCTATCTGGGTGAAACTGGGCAAGCGTGAACCAAACTCTCCGGTTAAATTTGCACTTGCACTGTTTTTCCTAGCAGCAGGCTTCCTTTGCATGGTTGGCGCAGTACTTGAGCAAGGCGGCGACACCAGCGTTAAAACCTCAATGCTATGGTTAGTCGGCGCATTCTTCTTCCACACACTAGGTGAACTGTGTCTATCTCCAATTGGTCTATCACTGGTGACTAAGCTTGCGCCACTGCGCCTTGCATCTTTGATGATGGGTGCATGGTTTGGTTTCAACGCCATTGCGAACTACGTCGCAGGTGTAGTCGGCTCACACGTAGGCGAGCTAGGTGCTATGGCAATCTTTAGTGGTATCGCTATCACAGCCGTTATCTGTGGCGTTATCCTACTGTTGTTTGCTAATACCTTAGTAAAATGGATGCACGGCGCAGAGCAAAGCTCAGTGAGCAATGCAGAACAAGTAGAAGAGCAGCAAGCTCAAATCGCTTAATTGTTTATTCGTTGGATCGAATAGAAATGACAAAGGCCAGTCAACATGACTGGCCTTATTTGTTTAAACTCGTTTAATTTGACGCGCTAAGCATTATTCACCAACTCTGCCATCATGGCGACATGGGCATCTGAGTCGTTAAGACACTCGATGTAATTAAAGCGCTCACCTCCAGCTTCAATAAAGGTCTCTTTGGCCTCTATAGCGATTTCTTCCAGAGTTTCCAAACAGTCGACCGAGAATGCTGGCGTCATAACATCGATGGTTTTGATACCCTCGCTTGGCATCTTCTCTAAGGTTTTGTCAGTGTAGGGCTGCAGCCACTCTTCACGACCGAATATCGATTGATAGCTCATTCCCATCTGCGATTCATCCAAACCGAGCTCTTGGCGCAGCAGGTCAGTGGTTGCCTGACAATGCAGTGGGTACACATCCCCGTTGTCTGCATAGCGCTTTGGTATGCCGTGGTAGGAACACAACAGGTAATCAGCACGGCCATTTTGCTCCCAGTGAGCTCTGACCTTGTCAGCGAGCGCTTTGATGTACATTGGATGATCGTGATAGTCACGAATCATAGAAAAGGCCGGTAAGGTTGAAATCGACTTACACGCCTTCGCGATACCATCAAACGCGGCTGCTGTTGTGGTGCCCGAGTACTGCGGATAAAGCGGCAGTACCACTATCTTTTCTACACCTTGGTCGAGCAGTTTAGTGATCCCGCTTTGCAGCGATGGATTGCCGTAACTCATGCCTAGTTCAACAGGGAGGTTGATTGATTGAGCCAGCTTATCGGCCTGACGCTTAGAGTACACCATCAGCGGTGAGCCCTCGTCCATCCATACCGATTGATAAGCTTTAGCGACCTTAGGAGAGCGAATAGGAAGAATGATACCGTGCAGCACCGGACACCAAATCCAGCGGGTCATATCTACGACGCGATGATCGTGAAGAAACTGCTCTAAAAAGCGTCTCACCCCTTTTGCTGTCGGTTCATCTGGCGTGCCAAGGTTAACCAACAACACACCCATTTTTGACGAATCGCTCATAGACTTCCTTTGTTTTTAATAGTATTTCTAAGCGAATTATATACCTATGTGCGCTTTTCTTGGATCAAAAAAAACGACCTCGAAAGGTCGTTTTTTTAGCGAATTCACAAATGTCGATTAAGACAGTGCTTTTTCGATGTCTGCGCTAACGTCAGCCACTTGCTTAGTACCGTCAAATTTTAGGTACTTAGTGCTGCCTGCTTCTGCTTCTTTACCGTAGTAAGAGATTAGTGGTGCAGTTTGATCGTGGTATACACCTAGACGAGCACGAACGGTTTCTTCTTTGTCGTCATCACGTACCACTAGGTCTTCACCTGTTACGTCATCTTTACCTTCCACTTTAGGTGGGTTGTAAACAACGTGGTAAGTACGACCAGAAGCTAGGTGAGCACGACGGCCAGCCATACGCTCTACGATTACGTCGTCAGCAACGTCAAATTCGATCACGTAGTCTACATCTACGCCCATCTCTTTTAGGCCATCAGCCTGAGGGATCGTGCGTGGGAAGCCGTCAAGTAGGAAACCTTTCTCGCAATCGTCTTGAGCGATACGCTCTTTGATTAGACCAAGAATGATGTCGTCAGATACAAGTTGACCTGCATCGATAACTGCTTTCGCTTTCTTACCAAGCTCAGTGCCTGCTTTGATTGCTGCACGTAGCATGTCACCAGTAGAAATTTGTGGGATACCATATTTTTCCATGATGAATTGAGCTTGTGTGCCTTTACCTGCACCTGGAGCACCTAAAAGAATGATGCGCATGACTTGTCCTCTTATATAAAAAAAGATTTATACCGAAGCCTACTGCTTTGATGCCCTATTGGCATGTTTGCTGCGATACGTTTCGGTATAAACGGTTTATTCAAAAATAGTTGAATCTTTTACTTGGCGCGCATTCTATCATAGAAATCGCTTGCTTGACGCCAAAAGTGTCTAAAGATCCTGCTTTGCACTCTAAAGTTACCTAAAAGTGTGCGTTTAGCCCTGAGAAAACAAGAGCTCGAATCCTCGAGCTCTTGAATTAGACTAGGGTGTCAGACTCTGCAAGGGAATTAGACTTTAGCCAAAAGCTTGTTGATCGCACCCAAGAATTGCGAAGGGTCGGTCATCGAGCCACGCTCTGCGAGCATCGCTTGACCAAGTAGCACTTCAACCCAACGACCGAACGCTTCTTCATCGGCTTCATCTGCCATGCGCTTAACCAGCTCATGCTCAGGGTTAATCTCAAAGATGTACTTCACCTCTGGTACTTCTTGACCCGCCGCTTCTAGCAGCTTCGCCATTTGTGTACCCATTTCGAAATCATCAGTGACGACTACCGCTGGTGTGTTTGCTAGCTTGAACGTGGTGCGAACTTCTTTAACGCGCTCACCTAGGTAAGTTTGCGTGCGCTCAACCACTGACTTGAACTCTTCTTCCGTTTCTTTTTGCTTCTCTTTCTCTTCTTCGCCTTCGAACTTGCTCAGATCAAGACCCGCTTTAGTGATTGACTGGAACTGCTTACCATCAAACTCAGTGAGGTAGTTCATTAGCCATTCGTCGATTCGGTCATACATCAACACAACTTCAATGCCTTTCGCTTTAAACTGCTCAAGGTGAGGGCTGTTCTTCGCGGCTGCGTAGCTGTCTGCTGTTAGGTAATAGATCTTATCTTGGCCTTCTTTCATGCGCTCAACATAAGACGCTAGAGAAATCGTCTGCTCAGCTGAATCCACTTCCGTCGAAGCAAAGCGCATTAGACCGGCGATTTTCTCTTTGTTCGCCATGTCTTCGGCAGGACCTTCTTTTAGCACTAGGCCAAACTCTTTCCAGAAAGACTGATATTTCTCTTCGTCATTCTTCGCCATGCGCTCAAGCATAGTGAGCACGCGCTTAGTACAGGCACCACGCAGCGATTGAGTCACTTTGTTGTCTTGAAGGATTTCGCGAGAAACGTTTAGTGGGAGATCATTTGAATCTATCAAACCGCGCACAAAACGCAGGTAAGACGGCATAAACTGCTCAGCGTCATCCATAATAAACACGCGTTGCACGTAAAGCTTTAGACCGCTCTTGTGGTCACGGTTCATCATATCCCATGGTGCTTTTGCTGGGATGTAAAGCAGGCTGGTGTAGTCGTTTTTGCCTTCAACACGGTTGTGGCTCCACACCAGTGGATCTGCGAAATCGTGAGAAACGTGTTTGTAGAACTCTTGATATTCTTCGTCTTTGATATCAGATTTATTACGAGTCCAAAGCGCTTGAGCTTTATTGATTTGCTCCCACTTACCTTGGTCGGTCTCTTTACCTTCTTCGTCACGCTCAAGGGTCCAGATAGACACTGGAATACCGATATGATCAGAGTACTTACTGATCACATCACGCAGGCGCCATTCTGATAGGAACTCTTTACCTTCTTCACGCATGTGAAGCACGATGTCCGTACCGCGAGTCTCTTTGGTGATGTCTTCGATGGTGTAATCACCTTCACCAGCAGAGTGCCATTGCACAGCTTGATCCGCTGACGTGCCTGCAGCACGAGTGCGCACGGTCACTGCATCAGCCACAATAAAGGCAGAGTAGAAACCAACACCAAACTGGCCAATAAGCTGTGAGTCCTTACTCTGCTCTTCAGACAGTTTGGCAAAAAACTCTTTGGTTCCAGATTTAGCGATCGTTCCAAGATGCTCAATCACATCGTCACGAGTCATACCAATACCGTTGTCCGAAACGGTCAAAGTATTGTTCTTTTCATCAAACGATAACTTAACGCCCAGGTCAGCATCGCCTTGATATAGCTCTGTATTAGATAGGGCTTGAAAACGCAGCTTGTCGGCGGCGTCTGATGCGTTTGAAATCAGCTCTCTTAGAAAAATTTCTTTGTTTGAATACAGAGAGTGGATCATAAGGTGAAGAAGTTGCTTTACCTCAGACTGAAAGCCACGGGTCTCTTTGTTCTTAGTCTCAACGGTGCTCATGCTATCTCCATTTACACATTTCATATCGAGTTTCGCTAAAGTCACACTCGATATCTCTATGATTAGTTGATTAAAGAGATGAGGATGAAGATTGTAAATTCAAGGTAAAGATAAATAAAAATACTGTTTTTTTGATTTGTTTTTATTATCCTACTGCACCTGACTATAAAAAAATCCTAAAATTCTATAATTGGCTCTGAAGACATGCAGCGCCTGAATATCTGTTCCGTCGCCCTGCGGCATTAAAAAGAAGAATGCAATGAGTAACATAGGCACTAAGTTTATACTCGGCCAGAGGTACATTTTTGACCCAAACAGCAATTCGTTGGTCGACCAAACCAATAACGATGAAGTCGTTCGTCTTGGTAGTAATGAAAGTCGCATCCTACTTCTACTTGCTGAAAGACCGAATGAAGTAATCACTCGAAACGAATTGCATGATTTCGTTTGGCGTGAACAAGGCTTCGAGGTTGACGACTCTAGCCTTACACAAGCTATCTCTACGCTGCGTAAAATGCTGAAAGACCCTACAAAATCTCCTCAGTTTGTTAAAACGGTGCCAAAACGTGGCTACCAGTTGATCTCAGCCGTTGAACGCTCTGCGCCAAAAGCCTCTTCAGACACAGTGGATGAAGCGCCGGTTGCTGAATTGCCAACAGACAAGCTTGAAACCGTAGCTAGCGTAGCTGCACCAGCAGCCACTGCGACTGTTGCATCAAGGCCAAAAACACCACCAAGTGTTTGGGCTATGGTCGCCGCTGCTATTTTGCTACCAATTTTAGTCTTAATGGGCACCAATCCAGCGCAATCGACCTTTAAACCACTGAGCATAGTCAATGAGGTTCAAATTGTGACACCGGAAAGCCACCCAGACGTGACGAGCTGGCTACCAAAAATTGAACAGTGCGTGGCAAAATATGTAGAGACCCACACTGGTGATATGTTACCAGAAGAGGTCATTGTCACTGGCGACCAAAGCGATCAAATCGCGCTTAACTTTATCCACAAAGTCGAGCATTCACGTGAAAACAGCACCATGCGTATTTTCACTGAACAATCTGACTTGTCTAAAGTGTGCCAGTAAGGAGTCGTAACTGATGAAAATGAAATACGCCGCTATCCTACTGGCAATCTCAACTGCATTGAGCGCCTGGTTATATTGGGGAAGCGACCTCAAGTTGGAGCAAGTCCTCACCTCAAATGAATGGCAATCCAACATGGTTGGCATCATTGCAGCAAGGCATTACCCTGATACCGATATTGGCCCGTTAAGCCGCCTAGAAATGTCAGCAAACGTGAAATACCTACCGGGTGGTGAGTATATTCGTGAGTCCTCTATGCGTCTGTTTGGCGATGATCCAGAAACTCATACGCTGATTAAAATTTCTGAAATGGGTGCGTGGACTATCAGTGACAACTATCTACTGATTTCGCCTCGTGAGTTTAAGGACACAGCGACCGCACAATCTGATGAGTTTACTCATGAGCAACTTGCGATGATTAAGCAATTTCTGAAAATGGAAGCGCAGCAAAGTCGCCGTATCGATATTGTAAACGAGAAAACACTGCTGCTGACCAGTTTGAACCAAGGTTCTTCAATCCTATTTTCAAACTAATTCAGTTCAGATATGAAGTATTCAAAGGAGGCGCAAGCCTCCTTTTTTAGTCATGACAACAGGGATGAATATGCAAAAAGCGACCATCGACATTTACTATTGCCGTCAGTGTAACTGGATGCTGCGCGCCACTTGGATGACCCAAGAGCTGCTACACACTTTTAGCGAAGAAGTGGAAACGATCCGTCTACACCCAGACACCGGTGGGCGATTTGAGATCTATTGTAACGAAGTTCAAATTTGGGAGCGTAAGCGTGATGGCGGCTTTCCAGAAGCAAAAGTTCTTAAGCAGAAAGTGCGAGATATTATCGCGCCAGATCGCGACTTGGGACATGTGGACAGTACGAACCGCTAAAAATAAAAAAAACAGAGCAAAAGCTCTGTTTTTTTTATTTTTAGAATGGGCTAGCCCAGTAGGCTCAATGCTGCATTTGGTGCCTGCTTCGCTTGTGCCAGGATTGAGCTTGATGCTTGCGATAGGATTTGGCTCTTGGTCATCGACGTCGTTTCTTTCGCGAAGTCAGTATCTTTAATACGGCTCTTCGATGCGTTCACATTCTCGTTGATGTTATCCAAGTTGTTGATTGCGTGATTGAAACGGTTTTGGAAAGCACCAAGTTCTGCACGGTGGCTGTCCACGTATTTTAGTGCCGAGTCTAGGATAGCAACCGATTCTTGCGAACCACCAACAGATGTTACATCAATCGTATCGACCGTGACTGCGTTGCCTGCTTGCATGTCTAGCTCGCCCGCTAGGCCGCCAGAGAAAGCCACTGCGCCATCAACTTTATTGTTACCAGCAAACACTTGCAGCTTACCGTCTTGGTCAACAGAGGCTTTGACTAAATCCGTTTGACCATTGATGTACGTCGCTAACTGCTCAATGTCATCACCCGCTTTGGCGTTAATAGTGATGGATTGCGCATCACCGAAGCTGTCTGTTAGGTCAATCGTTAGGTCGTTAGTACCTGCCGCTACTGTCCAGTCTTTGTCTTTTGCGTTGCCTGCTTGGTAGCTACTGCCACCCATTTGAGCATTGTCAGAACGCATGTCACGAAGGCTTAGCATCACAGCTTCACCATTATCAGCGCCAATTTGGAATGATTGAGTACCATAAGTACCGTTGAGCAGCTTGTTACCACCGAATGAGGTTGTTTCTGCGATACGGTTTAGTTCGTCGTTTAGTGCTGTTACTTCTTCTTGAATCGCAACACGCTCAGCTTTTGAGTTAGAGCCGTTTGATGATTGAAGTGATAAGTCACGCATACGTTGCAAGATATTGGTGGTCTCGTTCATCGCACCTTCAGCGGTTTGTGCGATTGAGATACCATCGTTCGCGTTACGAACGGCAACATCAAGACCACGGCTTTGCACGTTCAAACGGTTAGAGATTTGTAGACCCGCTGCGTCATCTTTAGCGCTGTTAATTTTGTGACCAGACGACAAACGCTCCATTGAGGTTTGTTGAGCTTGGTTCGCGTTGTTTAGGTAACGCTGCGCTGTCATCGCTGATACGTTTGTATTTACATTCACTGCCATGTTGTTTCTCCAATTGATTTTCCGGTGTAGCGGTTTCCGACGTCTCGGAAAACCAAGTAGTTCTCTCAAAGTTACTTTCTTTATCGTCCTTAAAACCTAACACTTGAGATAAAAAATGAACAAAATTGTGATTTTTTGAGCTATCGAATAGAAGATGTGACAGAAATGGTAAAAAGAAATGTTTTATCAAAAAAAGACTAAAGTTCGACTTTAAACGGTCGATGCCCTTAGCCTTGTAATAGAGTTAACGCCAAGTTCGGCGTTTGTTTCGCTTGAGCTAATACCGTCGTACTCACTTGCTGCAAGATTTGTTGCTTAAGCATTTGAGTGGTCTCTTTGGCATAGTCGGTATCGCGGATACGACTTTGTGATGCGGAAAGGTTCTCTTCCATATTGGCGAGATTATTGATGGTATGGTTGAGACGATTTTGAGTCGCACCAAGCTCTGCTCTGTGGCTATCAACAAACTTCATCGCTTTATCTAGCACGGACACTGACAGTTGCGCGCCGCCGACAGTACCAATGGACATGTCGTTGACGGTCACGACTTGGCCAGTCTGCAAACCGACTTCACTGGCAAAGGTGCCAGAAAAACTCACCGCTCCGGTCACTTTGTCCGAATCAGCAAAAATCTGAAGTTGGCCATTCTCATCCACCGAAGCGGCAAACACATCGGTTTGACCATTAATATAAGTGGCGACCTGCTCTATATCGTCACCTTGTTTGAGTTCAATCGCGACAGATTGATTGACACCTTGAGCATCAACATAGCTGAATGCCAGAGCATTATTACTCTGCCCGACTCGCCATTCAGGTGGTGCGCTGTTTCCGGCTTGATACACAGCACCGCCCATGGACAATTGATCTGTTCGCAAATTCGCAAGCCCGACTTGCAGCGCTTCTCCCGATTGAGCACCAATTTGAAACGCTGAACTACCAAACGTGCCATTCAGGAGCTTCCGACCACCAAAGCTTGTAGTCTCTGCGATACGGTTTAGTTCATCATTTAGCGCAACAAACTCTTGTTCTAACGCTTGTCTGTCTTGTGAAGAGTTAGCACCGTTGGCACTTTGCAGAGAAAGATCACGCATGCGCTGTAGGATTTGTGTTGCTTCATTCATCGCCCCTTCTGCTGTTTGCATGATGGAGATACCGTCATTGGCGTTGCGCTGTGCGACGCCAAGCCCACTGATCTGAGCATCGAGTCGATTGGCAATCTGCAATCCCGCAGCATCGTCTTTGGCGCTGTTAATACGATGCCCAGACGACAAACGCTCTAAGGACTGGCTGAGCGCTTTGCTCGCCGCACCTAAGTGGTTTTGCGCCACCATTGCGCTGACATTGGTATTTACAGTGATCGACATGTCGCTTCCAAAAACAGGATGAATTGAATAGCTTAGTTATCGACCAACACTTTGGAAACTTGAGAGATATAGAGAGGAACTCTCAAAGACAAGTGATATGCCTTTGAGAGTATCTTATGGAAAATTGGCTGTGCTTAACCTTTGACGGTTAACGCCGCTAGCATTGTTTGTGACGGAGCAAAGAAGTAAGCACCTGTGACCGCTTTAGTAAAGCGAAGCAATTGATCCGTTTTGCCATCAGTAGCGCCGTACATGCTTTCTAGCATTGCGTCGAAGTTGTGAACCGTATTGCAGTAAGCAATGAACAGAAGACCGTGAGGGCCACTAACCGTGCCGTAAGGCAGGCTATGACGAACGATTTTCAGTCCCTTGCCTTCTTCTTTAATGTCAACTCGACCCACGTGCGAGGCAGCTGGAACATCCTCGAGCTCGATACTGTCTGGCTTAGTACGGCCAACTACTTTCTCTTGCGCAGCAACGTTCAAACGGTTCCAAGCTGGTAGGTTATGCTCAAAGCGCTGTACCATGACATAGCTGCCACCAGCGAACTCACCGTCTGCCACTAGAGCTACCTCAGCGCGCTGTTCGCCTTTCGGGTTCTCAGTACCGTCAACGAAATCTGTCATGTCTCGCGAATCCATAAAGCGGAAGCCTTGTGTTTCATCGACAACGGTGACGTGCTCAGAAATTTGTCCCATTAGCTTACGCAGCAGGTAAAAATGCAAATCGTGTCGCTGTGAGTGGCAATGGATTAATACATCCACATCCGTTGATGGTGCAAACGTGTCGCCTTCACCTAGCTCTGGGAACGGTTTTAGCTCAGCCGGCATAGCTTGGTCTAATTGGCACCAAAATGCGTGCGAGAATGCCACAGAAAGCGCCAGCTCAGCACCCGGTTGAGATTGATTCAGTTCATCCACTAAACTTGGCAGGGTCTGCAATGCATCCAAAACCTGTTGAGCGTTTTGATTGACTTTTATTTGAGCGTACAACGCAAAAGGTTCGGCTTCTGGCGTAATCGCGCTTTGTGGTAATGACATTGTCTTTCCTCTGTTTTTTCCGCTCAGTGTATTTTCTACTGATGGTTGATTGTATGACCTTGATCAGGAACTGAAGTGATTTTGGCTGGCAGCGCTAAACTATCTGTTACTCGACGACTATTTATCAGATAAATAGCAAACCAAGCAAGCAGTACCAAGGTCACCGCGTTCGGCCAACTAAATTGCCAATGATGCAAGTTAACTAAGTACCCAGTATGAACTAACTGCATTGCCACAATAGCAAGCGTTACCGGCTTGAGTAAGCTAACCAGAAAGTTGGTTTTGTTGGACTCGCTTTTGCGAAGTCCTACCAACCACATACCGATGACAATCGGCAGGCCCATGGCAAGCCCAATATATAGCATCGTATGATTAGGATAGACGTACTGGAGAATGTTGCTGCCTTCTTGACGACTTGCGCCCGCAACAACGAACACCACCCAAGCACGGATTAAAAAAGCCCATCCGAGCCAAAGCCATACTGGCGGCTTGAGTAAACCATGCTGGTCATACTGTTCTAAGGCATAGCGCATTGTACGTCTCTAAAATTATCTGATATCAAACTATATGGTGCTAATCTCGCTTTGATTCAAGACTGAGCAAGCCATTGTGTTAAGATGTTCGAAAAATAACAAGCTCAAAAGTTTGTGCGGAACCTAGATGAAGACCAATAAAAACACTCCCTCAGTGGAGACTCAACAAGAGGCGATGAAAATTGCCAAAGCAACGCAAAAACCAGGACAAACCAAGGAGCAAACCAAGCTGGTCGCTCAAGGTATAGAGAAAGGTATTGCGCTGTACAAAAAACAACAGAAAGAGAAAAAGCGTCAAGCTGACAAGGCTCAGAAAAGGCAGAAGCGCGCTAAACCAGTCGAGCCAGCAAATAGCCAGACAACCGCAGACACGGTCGAGTCTGTGTCAGCTCCTCGCACTACCATTTTGCCTTGGGCACTGCTTGCTATTAGTTGGGTAGGATTTATTGCCTATGTTGCACTTTAAGCGAACATTGGGGCTTGGGGCTGCGATAGCTTTGTTGCTCTCTGGCTGTGCTCAGCCATTCAATCAACTGCAGTCGGAACAAGCTGCCCAGGTTGAAATACGACTTGATGCGAGTTTAGATGTCTCGGATTGTGAGTGGAAAGGAGATGTGACTGGCTCAGAAGGGTATTGGTACACGTATCTATTCTTCAAAAACGATTCTTTAACGCAAGGTGCGGTCAATGGCATCAAGAATCACACCGCTGCGCTAGGTGGCGATACTGTGTTGCTGCTGAGCCCAGTCTATTTCAGCACCTCTGTCACCCTATTTGGCAGCGCCTATCGCTGCAAAAAATAAAGCCGAAGCTTAGCTTCGGCTTTATTTTTCATTCTCATGCACTTTGGGTTACCGCGCACAATGAGTATGCAAACCCTCTTGCAGCGAGGCTATACGCCCAACGTGGTTTCAATATCGTCTTGACGATCAATAACCCACTGGCTGTCAAAAGGCCCCCAGTCTGATAACTGGTAATAACCATCATTGTGTCGACGCCCATCTTGAACAAACATGAGCTCAATGCCGATACCTGGTAGCGCTTTGATAACATCTTGAATGGTACGGCGAGGCCAACCCGTTTTCTCGATTAGTTTTGGCACATTCGGTCTTTCAATGCTCTCGACGAGCAAGGCAAGATAGAGACGACGTGCAAAAACAGGACTCAGTTCCATTGACACCTCCTATTTATGTGCTTTTCCAATATATTGCATTTCCATTTGGCCGTTTTGCGCTCGATCAAGTTCTCGCTCATCGTGTTAATTTCGAAATTCAACAATTTGTAACCTTAAGTGGCGAAAACAAGCATAAAAACTGTGACCACTGACAAGGTTTTGTTTAACACGGCACTTCTTGATAGGATGCTTAGACACAAGCAAGTGTTGAGCGCCAATTTCTATTTCTAAGCGCTCAACACACAATAAAAAAGTAAACAGTTCAACGCCCATAAGGAAGTCATCATGGCTACAACGATGTTTGGTATTCCCAACTGCGACACGATTAAAAAAGCAAAAAAATGGCTTGAAGCCAATGAGTTAGACTATCAATTTCACAACTACCGTAAAGATGGTATCAGTGAAGAAATGGTTCGCCAGTTCTGCGAACAACTTGGCTGGGAACAAGTGGTCAATAAACGCGGCACCACATACCGTCAACTGACTCAAGAGCAAAAGGACAGCTTGAATCAAGAAACGGCGATTTCGCTACTTGTTGAACACTCAGCAATGATCAAACGCCCTATCCTAGATGTGGACGGTACGCTGCATATCGGATTCAAAGCAGAGCAATACCAACAAGTGTTTAGTGTGTAATTTAGCCGCCACATTAACTCCCTCTCATTAGTAAATTTAGAAACAAGGATCCTCAAGGATGAATGACAGCCCAGTATTGGCTCTTGCAAAAGATTTAATTAGCCGCCAATCCGTGACACCAGAAGACGCCGATTGCCAGAAAGTGATGATCGAGCGCCTAGAAAAACTCGGTTTTGATGTCGAAGTCATGGTGTTTGAAGACACCACTAACTTTTGGGCTCGTCGCGGCACACAAGCGCCACTGTTTGCGTTTGCTGGCCACACTGACGTAGTTCCTGCGGGCAATCTCGACCACTGGCATACGCCTCCATTTGAGCCAACTATCATCGACGGTCATTTGCACGGTCGCGGCGCGGCGGACATGAAAGGCTCACTCGCCTGTATGATTGTTGCGGTTGAACGCTTTATTGAGAATCATCCAGATCACACTGGCTCGATTGGTTTCTTAATCACCTCTGACGAAGAAGGTCCGTTCATCAATGGCACTACACGCGTCGTAGACACCCTGATGGCACGCGATGAAATCATCGACATGTGTATTGTCGGTGAACCATCCAGCACGCACAGCGTTGGCGATGTGGTTAAAAATGGTCGTCGTGGTTCCATAACCGGCGATCTAACCGTAAAAGGTACGCAAGGCCACGTTGCTTATCCTCACCTAGCAAACAACCCAGTTCATCAAGCGCTACCTGCGCTAGCAGAGTTAACGGCAACTAAGTGGGATGACGGCAACGAGTACTTCCCACCAACGAGCTTTCAGATCCCGAACCTGCATTCAGGCACTGGCGCGAGCAATGTGATTCCAGGTGAGTTCAACGTGCAGTTTAACTTCCGTTTCAGTACAGAACTGACCGATGAAACCATCAAGAGCCGTGTCCATTCAACGCTAGACTTGCATGGACTGGATTACGACCTTAAGTGGACGCTAAGCGGTCACCCGTTCCTCACGGATAAAGGTAACCTGCTTGATGCCATCGTTAGTGCGGTAGAAGAAGTGAATCACCATAAACCTGAGCTCCTAACAACCGGTGGCACCTCTGATGGTCGTTTCATCGCTCGAATGGGTGCGCAAGTTGTTGAGCTCGGGCCTGTTAACGCCACCATCCACAAAGTAAATGAGTGCGTGAATGTCGCTGATCTTGAAAAACTCACTGACATGTATGAACACACTTTGATTAACTTGTTCGCTAAGTCCTAAGTCACGTTGAGAGCACTAGGTAGAAGGTAATATGCAGATAGCGCAGCTTGTTGGGCAGTCCACAGATGCCTTGGTTGACACCACCATTGGGAGTAAGTCGTTTTTGGTGCACGAGCAGGTGCAAGCTGACCTACTGGCACTAGTGAATGCAGCAAACCAAGCAGGATTTGAGCTATTCCTAGCAAGCGGCTATCGCTCGTTTGAACGTCAGCTGACAATTTGGAACAACAAAATGGCGGGCACAACGCCAATTTTGGATCACAACAGTCAGCCGATGGCGTCAGAGCAAATGAATGAGCTAGAGAAAGTTCAAGCGATCTTAAAATGGAGTGCCCTACCCGGCGCGAGTCGCCATCACTGGGGCACGGATTTCGATATCTACGCTGGTAATTTTCTTCCAAGAGACACTAAGTTACAGTTGGAACCTTGGGAGTATTTAAATGGCCACCAGCGTGAGTTTTACCTCTGGCTTAAAGAGTACGCACCTTTGTATGGTTTTTTCTTCCCTTATGGCAAAGACCTAGGCGGCGTAGCGATGGAGCCGTGGCATATCAGCCACCGCCAAGCGAGTTCTACTTGCTTAGCGCACTTTTGTTGCGATAAATGGCGACAAGTTTTACAGCAATCGGATATTTTGGGACGTGAGGCGATACTTTCTGAGCTCGATTCCATCTACAATCAATATGTGACCAACATAAACCGTTAAGAGCAGACAATGATTGAATGGCTATTTAACCCTTGGGTAATCATAATCGTGGTACTGGCTGTGGTGATTGGCAACATTGCTGCGCTCAAACACACGGCAAACATGAAGTTTGATCAAAGTGACAAGGTTGATTCGCGTAAGAATCAGCTAGACCGTCTCAACGAGTTAGACAAAAAAAAGTACGGCGACACCCCGAATGATGAGCACAATAAGCCTCAGTAACCTTATCACTGTGGGTTGAAGCCACAGTTTAAACCCGTGTTATGCGCATAAAAAAGGACCTTAACGGTCCTTTTTTCGTGAGTCTTGATGAAGGCTATACCTTTATCATTGCTCTTTCTTGATAACTGTCGCGATAAGCGGCTCAAGTGAACGTAGTAAGTTCTCAGCAACAGGTTTACCATCACTGTCGGTCACATTGATCGACGTACGGTTACCTAAATCACCAAACAAGAAAGTATACTCGCCCGGCTCAAGGTCTATAGGCTTAAGACCAACCTCATTCCAGAAGTCATCATCTGGTGACGCATATTTCGCTTTCGCTGTGCCTTGAGACTGGTTACGCTCTTCAATGGTAAAGCCCATTTTCGGTAGTAGCGTTGGAAGCTCTTGCCACAAGACATTGTACGGCGTACGTGCAATGATGACCGGCAAGCCACTACGGTCTGTACCCATGCTGATTGGGATAGATTTAACCAACTCTTGAGCTCGCAGCGCCGCTTCTTCACGAAGGTCGCGGTCATAACGCGCCGTGACTAAGTTCGTCATCAAAGTGTTGTAACGCTCTTCATTGACGCGGGTAACTGGTTTCACTGAGCCACCTTCACGCCAATCGATCAGCTTCATCTTAAAACCATAACGATTGCTGGCCTCAAAACGAGTGATTTCGTAACGGCTGCCAATTTCAACATCTTCGTCTTCCGACACCCAAGATACCCAATCGGTTTCGATGCGATCGTCTGCCTCTTCAACCGCCTGAACATTGATTTCGGCTAACATGGTTTTCACCGTTGCCCAAACCTTGTCCATTTCATCTTGTTGAAGTAGCCATAGCGTTACTTCTGAGCCCTGTCGTTCTACACGAGCGCCTGGGATCAGCTCTAAGACTTGTTGCGGTGGACGAATATCGACGTCACGACCGATTCCACCAGAAAAGTCACCTTGAGGGATCTCATAGTTAGGGTAAAACTGAGGAGTCGCGCCTTCAGGTAAAGTCCAGCTTCTTAGATCTGGTGATTCAAGGTAGTTGAAGTCATCTTTGGCTTCGCGACGGTTTTTCGGATCACTTGAGCACGCGGCTAAAACAATAACAGCTAACGTAGAGACCGCTAGCTGACGTGAAAATTTCATTGATACTCCCTTATATAAGAGGAGCGTATCGCTCCTCTTACTCATACAATTTAGTAAATGCAGGCTTCTGTCAGTGCTTTCGCCACAATCGGTTTCGCATTTTCAGACAGCTCTGTCATTGGCAGTCTCAGGTCGCCATTTGCGATGAGACCCATTTTGTGCGCCGCCCACTTAACTGGGATCGGGCTTGATTCAACAAATAAATTCTTGTGCAGAGTCATCAGGCGCTCATTGATAAGCTTAGCTTCTTCAAACTTACCTTCTAATGCTAAATGCATCATGTTTGCCATGTCTGCTGCTGCGATATTGTTGGTCACAGAGATAACGCCTTTACCGCCCATTTGAACAAAATCAAGGCCAGTCGCGTCATCACCACTTAGTAAGATAAAATCTTCGCCACAAAGTTCACGATGAATTTGAACTCGAGACAGATCACCCGTCGCATCTTTCAAAGCAACAATGTTTGAAATCTCTGCCAAACGCGCAACGGTTTCTGGCTGCATATCCACACCAGTGCGGCCTGGTACATTATAAAGAATCTGTGGAATGTCAGTTTCTTCAGAAATCGCTTTGTAGTGCTGGTACAAGCCTTCTTGTGTCGGCTTGTTATAATAAGGAGTCACACTCAAGCAGCCTGCAATGCCGACGTTGTTAAATAGACGGCTAAACGTAATCGCTTCATGAGTGGCATTGGCACCAGTGCCAGCAATAATTGGTAAGCGGCCATCAGCGAACTCAACGGTTTTCGCGACGACTTTTACATGTTCTTCAACCGTTAATGTTGCTGACTCCCCAGTTGTACCAACAGCAACAATGCCATCCGTACCCGCAGCAATATGATACTCGACCAGTTTTCGTAAACTAACAAAATCGACTTCGCCATCGGTGGTAAGAGGGGTTATAAGCGCAACAATACTTCCTGAAAACATGGTGATCTCCCTAAATTGATACTTACTGCATGGTACTGTAATGCTATTGATAAACACAAGAGCTGAAAAACAGATCCCATCAAGAAGTGGATGAATAATGTCAGATTTCAGATATGAGGCAGGTGTAAGATGCGCTATTTCGCCTAAAAGGTGTCAGTGGCGGGTTAATTTTGCTCTTGGGCACCCAAGCTGCTTACATAATCGGCACCTTAGCACTCACCACGGGTATTAAGATTTTTGATTTGCGAGAATCGGTTACATCAATCACAAGAGCTTTGCCCATAGCTATGCTAACATATAGCCAACAAGGAACTTAGAGTGACACTATGAATCAGTATTTAGTGATTACCGCAGTTGGCTCAGACCGACCAGGGATCTGCAATGAAATCGTCCACCTCGTTGCCAACGCAGGTTGTAATATCATCGATAGTCGCATCGCCATGTTCGGCAATGAGTTCACGCTCATCATGCTGATATCTGGTAACCCAAGCTACATCACTCGCGTAGAAACCACTTTGCCGCTTTTAGGTCAGGAACATGATCTGATCACCATGATGAAACGTACCTCCAAACACGACTCAATCCCGAATCAATACACTGTGGAAGTGTTTATCGAATCCGAGGATCGCGTTGGGTTAACCGAGGAGTTTACCCAGTTCTTCGCAGATAAAAACATTGGCCTCGCCTCGCTCAGCGCGCAAACCATTGTTAAAGAAAGGGCGGGTACCGACGTTGATCAGTTCCAAATTGCGTTAAGTGCCAACGTCGAAGAAGACTGCAATCTAATGCAGCTTCAGGAAGAATTTGAAGCGCTTTGCAATCAACTTTCTGTAAAAGGGTCGCTAAACTTCATCAGCGGCGGCCACTAAAAATAACAATTCGATCTTCAAAGGAATTTCAATGAACACATTGACTGCGGGCACACCAGCCCCACAATTTTCACTGCTCGACCAAGATGGTAATACGGTGTCTTTGGCAGATTTTAAAGGCAAGAAAGTCCTGTTTTATTTTTACCCTAAAGCGATGACACCTGGCTGTACCGTTCAAGCCCAAGGCCTTCGCGATACCAAAGCAGAACTAGACGCTCACAATGTGGTTGTACTGGGCGTGAGCATTGACCCAGTAAAGCGCTTAGGTAAATTTATCGAACGTGACCAACTTAACTTCACGCTATTGTCAGATGAAGACCACGCTGTCGCAGAGCAGTTTGGGGTGTGGGGCGAGAAGAAGTTCATGGGCAAAGTCTATGACGGCCTGCACCGCATCAGCTTTTTGATCAATGAAGAAGGTGTGATAGAGCACGTGTTCAACAAGTTCAAAACTAAGACTCACCACGAAGTTGTATTGGATTACTTGAACAGCTAAACCTTCCGTAAAGTTTGCTTATAGAAAAGCCGCTCTTTTGAGCGGCTTTTTACTATGAATGTTATTTGCTTCTATGTCGCGGGCTGTATTGGGTCATCATGGCTTGGCAGTGCATTCCATACCGCTTTCACAAGCGTCGCCAACGGTATCGCAAAGAACACGCCCCAAAAGCCCCATAGGCCTCCAAACACCAATACGGCAACGATGATCGCCACAGGGTGAAGGTTTACCGCCTCAGAGAACAAGATCGGCACCAATACGTTTCCATCCAGCGCCTGAATGATGCCGTAAGCCACCAGCAGCCAGTAGAATTGTGGTGTTAACCCCCATTGGAACAAACCAACGATCGCCACAGGCACAGTGACAGCTGCAGCGCCAATGTAAGGAATAAGTACAGAGAAGCCGACAAGAACAGCAAGCAGTACCGCATAGCGCAAATCTAGAATCGCAAAGGTGATGTAACTGACTGTACCTACTATGAGGATTTCCAGCACTTTACCGCGAATATAATTAGAGATTTGTTGGTTCATCTCAATCCATACTTTGTTGGCTAAGCGGCGGTTTCTTGGTAGCACGCCGCTCGCCATATCCACCATCTCGTCTTTGTCTTTCAATAAGAAAAACACCAACAGCGGTACCAGAATCAAATACACGGCAAGCGCAGCTAAACTCACTAAAGACGCCACTGAACCTTTAACTACATTCTCACCAAGCAGCAAGACTTTATCTTTAACGTTACTAAAAATAGTCTCGACGATATGCACTTCAGCAAGGTCTGGGTAGCGTTCTGGAATAGACGCCACAAACTGCTGTAAACCGCTGTACATGTTGGGAATATCATTGAGAAGGTTACCGATCTGATTCCATATGGTCGGTACCAAACCAAAGATAGCCATCAGCATCAAACCAATAAACGCTAGAATCACGGTTATGACAGCAACCGTACGCGGTAACCCGAGCTTTCTTAGCTGACTTACCGGCCATTCGAGTAAGTAGGCCAGAACAATCGCAACAAGCAGTGGGGCAATCAAGTTGCCAAAGAAGTAAATGGTGATAAAACCAAATAGCAAAATAACCACCAGACTTACCGCATCTGGATCTGAAAAACGTCGTTTGTACCAACGACGAACCATGTCTAGCATTCGCTATCCTTCTTATTAACTATCGTCATTACGGTAACCTCACCCTGCTGCTGGCACTGCACGTCAGCTTTATGCCTGAGCAGATAATTGCTGCAATCACGAACGGACTGACTGTCTACGATTCGAACCTTTAGTGTCTGGTTGAAGCCGAGTGCTTTATAAGCTCGCTTCACCAAAAGCAACGACATAGGACAACGCTCTTGCTCTAAATCGAGTTCAATGTGCGTCATCAGCTTGTTTTCACTCGTCATCTTGCACACGCAGTATGTGGTTTACCTTCAATGCGTCTATTGTAAAGACTTTTTCAGGCATCCCCAACCTGTATGTGTTACAGAACGCCAATTACCTCAGCAATGTATCACCAACAAACAATAACTAAAGTCTATCTTTGTCACGGATAAGTCCTTTTCTAACGCCTATCCGTATGCAAAAATGTTGCCCTAGAGGATATGGTAGGAAACCCAGCGTCAGTTTTGTGGTCTTACTTACCAACTATAAAGGAGTTACCTCACCAGCATGTTGAAACGTACCCGTTCGTTGCTTTGCTTATGTATTGCAGCCACATTATCTACTCCCCAAGTGTCGTACGCCGAAATGGATCTGCCCGATATTGGCACGGCTGCGGGTGCAACCCTAACCATAGATCAAGAGCTTATCTATGGCGATGCCTACATGCGTATGATTCGTGCCAGCTCACCCATCATTAACGACCCTGTGCTCAACGAATACATAGACTCGGTTGGACATCGCTTAGTCTCCAGCGCTAACGATGTGAAAACGCCGTTCACTTTCTTTATGATCCGCGATCGAAACATCAACGCATTTGCCTTCTTTGGCGGATATGTTGCGCTTCATTCAGGCTTATTTCTGCATGCTCACTCAGAAAGTGAGCTTGCCTCTGTTATGGCGCACGAAATTGCCCACGTGACCCAGCGTCACCTGGCACGCAGAATGGAAGACGAAGCACGCCGCTCTCCGGCAACGGTTGCCGCGCTAGTAGGTTCACTGCTGCTCGCTATCGCTGCCCCTCAAGCAGGCATGGCGGCGCTAACGGCAACAACCGCAGGCTCAATGCAGGCTTCTATCAACTACACCCGTAGTAACGAAAAAGAAGCAGACCGTTTTGGCATTGCCACCTTGGCGCGCGCTCAATTCGATGTGAATGACATGCCTCGCTTTTTCGGCCGCCTCGCCGATGAATATCGATACGCCAGTAAGCCACCACCAATGCTGCTGACTCACCCATTGCCAGAAGATCGTATTACCGATACCCGTGAACGTGCTCAGGCTTACCCACCGCTGCGTGTACAGCCATCAATCAGTTACCACTTGGCTAGAGCACGCATTGTTGCTCGCCATGCGGGCATCAAATCCGATGCGGCAATGGATTGGTTTAAGCGTACCGCCAGAAAGGCACCACCGAAAATTCAGAACTCGTTTGAGTATGGTAAGGCGTTGGTCTATCTCGACACGAACCAGCTAGACAAAGCCGAAGCAATACTCGATAAATTGCTCGAACATGATCCGAACAACAACTTCTATCTTGATGCAGCATCAGATCTTTACATCGCGAAAAAGCAGCCTGAAAAATCAGTCAAACTGATGGAAAGCTCACTCAAGGTCAAACCGAATAATGCGGTTATCACTATCAACTACGCCAATGCGCTGCTTGAAAGTGACAAAACGGATGAGGCTATCAAGGTATTGCAGCGCTTTACCCACGATAGGCCAAAAGACACCAACGGCTGGCACTTGCTATCTGAGGCCAATATTAAACTGGGTAACAGTGCAGAAGACTTGGCAGCACGCGCTGAACTCATGGCGTTAAACGCTCAGTGGGATAAGTCGATTCAGTTCTACTCGCAGGCCAGCCAACTCGCCGAACTCGGAAGTTTAAAACAAGCTCGCTATGACGCACGAATAGACCAACTATTGGTCGCCCGTGACCGTTTCATGGCACTACAATAAAAACAGAAAGGAAACCTTATGTCAGTCACCATTTTTCATAACCCACGTTGCTCAAAAAGCCGTCAAACACTATCGCTATTAGAAGAAAAAGGCATTGAGCCAGAGGTTGTGAAGTATCTAGACACACCGCCAACGGTTGAAAAGCTAAAAGAGATCTTTGAACAGCTTGAATTAGAAAGCGTGCGTGCGATGATGCGTACCAAAGAAGATATCTACAAGCAGCTCAACCTCGCTGACCCAAGCTTGACCGATGACCAACTATTCCAAGCGATGTTTGAGAACCCTAAGCTTATCGAGCGCCCAATCGTCGTGACTAACGGCAAAGCCAAACACGGCCGCCCACCAGAGCAAGTGCTTGAGATCCTATAATGTCTTGCCAAATATTGGTGTTGTACTATAGCCGTCATGGGAGTACCCAACGGCTGGCTCGCGCCATAGCCCGCGGTATTGAGTCGATAGAGGGCTGCGAAGCGCTGCTGCGAACCGTGCCAGAGCTGGAAGGTGAGCGAGAATCACAAACCGATGCTATCGCTACTCTCGCCGAGTTAAAAGCTTGTGATGGGCTCGCGATGGGAAGCCCAGTTTGGTTTGGCAATATGGCAGCGCCATTGAAACATTTCTGGGATCAAACCACCTCGCTTTGGCTCAGCGGTAGTCTCATCGATAAGCCGGCTTGTGTGTTCACTTCATCATCATCGATGCATGGCGGACAAGAAAGCACGGCTATGAGTATGATGCTGCCGTTACTGCACCATGGCATGATGCTGATGGGGATTCCTTATAGTGAGCCAAAACTTCACTCGACCACCACTGGCGGCACCCCATACGGTGCTTCTCATGTAGCGAACAACGGTGTACAGCTGAGCGAAGAAGAGTACACGTTAGCGACGGCGCTTGGCCAACGATTGGCGTTCACCGCAAGCAAGCTAAAAAACGCTAACTAAAGACTAATCTGTATCAAGGACTAGGTACAATCGATGAGCCGTAATTCCCTAATCAACACTGCAAACATGCGCGCCTTTGCCCTAAGTGCCAACTTTGCCCTGCTCTTTTGGGTAGGCTTATGGCACGGCTATTTGTCGCCGCACCCGCACATCAATCCGTACGCTTTAACTGTGGCCTGGTTGATCCCTTTGCTGCTACCTCTGCCAGGTATACTAGCGGGGAAACCTTATACCCACGCTTGGGCAAACTTTGTGTTGATGCTGTACTTTTTACATGCGCTGACTCTGCTATACGCCGATGAGGGCGAGCGATGGCTAGCTCTTGTGGAGCTAATTCTCACCAGTTTCGCCTTTGTAGGTAATACCGTTTATGCTCGCCTGAAAGGCCGAGACATGGGATTGAAGCTACCTAGGTTGTCATCGGTAGAAAAGAAAGAGCGAGAGCGCTTTGGAAAATAGCAAAGCACTCGTAGAAATGAGTTGAGTCATTGAAGAGTTTAGCGATAAATACAAAAAAGGAGGCATCATGCCTCCTTTTTCAATGGGATAACGAAGGTTATTGTTACCGTTTAATACAGCCACTCAAAGCTAAGTTCAGGCTGCGCCGGCTTTCCCACCTCGGTCACACCTTCAGTCACAAATTCTTCGGTCACTGTATCGACTGGCGCTACCGCGCTCTCACTCTGTTCAACTGCCAAACCTTGTTCTGATGCGTTTGCCTCTTCCGTTGCTAGCACTTCGCTGTCTTGAACGGGCGCTTGCACTGGAACCTCGACTGGTGCTTGCTCAAGTTTTTTCACCAAACCCAATTTCAGTACTTCTTCTTCAAACGCTTCTAGTGAGCCAAGCAGAGACACACGCATTGTCACAACATCACCACTCACTTCAGCTACATCGACTTTAGCTGTTGAGGCTAAGCGGCCAAGAGCACGCTCAAGTGTGAAAAAGGCATCTGCACTACTCATGCGTGAGAAAGACACGGTAACCATGCCTGCACTCTCTCCAAGCGTCGTCGCTGCATTTTGAGAGGCATAGTAATCGCTAATCTCATCAATAGCGCTAGCCATAGCCAGTTCACCGGATGTTGAACCCGTCACTGGCGCTAGTGTATTTCTACCTAGTTTGTCTGGCGTTTGGTCGTACAGGGTGTAGCGAAGATTATTGCCTTGCAGACGAATCACCGCAATAGCATCAACCGGGTAGCGCGCCGTTGCCTCGGCAATAGGGTCGACAAACCCACCCCAAAGATCCGTGGTTTGGATCCCTGTGATATCGTCAAAGTCACCAATTGGGAACGTAATTGGCAACCCGCGGCGATTCGCTTCTTTTTTCAGCTGGCTAGCGGCTTGTGAGTTACTATGCTCCCAAACGATTGTGCGGTCATAGCCACTGTCTTCCACCAGCCATACCATGACATTCTTACGATCAACAGGCCACGACGGTAAATCAGCTTGCGTCAGTAGCGTATTGATTTGCTGGCTATTGAAGCTCAAGCGCATCGCCTGCTCACCATCCACTTGAGTGTAACCAAGCTGAGTAATGTATTGAGAGCTCTTACCTAATGCCTTTTTGACAACCGGGTTGGACGCTGCATTGAGATCGCCACTGGCCTTAATCAACACCTCTAACATGCCTTTTTGGCGTGCCAATTCATCGGCATTCGGCTGCTGGGCATCCACCACTACTTCCGTCGAATAGATATCGACTTTTGTCAACGCATACGCTGGCAAAGCACACGCGGCGGCCAACAACCAAGCTAAATAACGCATAAGCATCCTAAATTACAAACAGATAAGCGGAAATGATAAGCAAGTATGCGTTTTGGAGCAAGCTCACTACTTCAAGGTTTGGTCAATAAGTGGGTTTACTGGCTCGCATCTATAGATCAAATAGTAACTCACTCAAGCTATTGAGATTCAGGCTACAAAAACGGCGTTCTCTTTAACTAGATCATTAAGTAAACGATTACAAGATGCTAGAATCCCATCCGTTTTGCTTAACTCTTTTTGACTTGCTTGGAAAATCATTATGAAAACGATCTTACAAGGCTCGCAAATGCTGTTTGTCGCATTTGGCTCCTTGGTACTCGTACCCCTTTTAACGGGTCTCGATCCTAACGTAGCACTATTTGGTGCAGGTGTCGGCACCTTACTGTTTCAATTAGTAACACGCCGCAGTGTGCCAATTTTCCTTGCCTCTTCGTTTGCTTTCATCGCGCCGATTATGTTTGGTGTGCAGACTTGGGGTATCGGTGCCACCATGGGCGGCCTAATGGCTGCGGGGGTCGTCTATGTCCTTATGGGGGCACTAATCAAAGTAAAAGGCGTGGAAATCATTCACAAGCTGCTACCGCCCGTCGTTGTTGGGCCTGTAATCATGGTTATCGGCCTGGGTCTTGCCCCTGTCGCGGTAAACATGGCACTTGGTAAAACAGGCGATGGTGCCGTTCAGCTTATCGATGGCAACGCAGCACTGTGGATCTCTGCAATCTCTCTTATTGTGACCGTTGGTGTCAGCGTGTTCGCAAAAGGCTTCCTTAAACTTTTACCTATCGTAAGTGGTATTTTGGCAGGTTACGTAACGAGCCTCTTCTATGGTGTGGTTGATTTCACTCCTGTTGTTGAAGCATCTTGGCTATCGCTACCTAACTTCACTGCGCCAGAATTTAACATCAACGCGATTTTGTTCATGCTGCCAGTTGCCATCGCTCCAGCGGTTGAACACGTGGGTGATATGCTAGCTATTTCAAACGTAACCGGTAAAGACTACCTGAAGAAACCAGGTCTTCACCGCACAATTGCAGGTGACGGCGTGGCTACGATTGCAGCATCTTTGGTCGGTGCGCCGCCAAATACGACTTACAGTGAAGTAACAGGTGCTGTAATGCTGACTAAAGCATTTAACCCGGTAATCATGACATGGGCTGCTGTCACCGCTATCGTGCTTGCACTAGTTGGTAAGCTTGGTGCGATTCTACAAACCATTCCTGTTCCAGTGATGGGCGGCATCATGATTTTGCTATTCGGTTCTATCGCAACTGTTGGTCTGAATACACTAATCAAAAACAATGTGGATCTGCATAAATCACGCAACCTAGTGATCGTTGCGATTACCTTGGTATTTGGTATCGGTGGTATGGCATTTGGTATTGGTGACTTCAGCCTTCAAGGCGTGAGTCTATGTGGTATCGTTGCGATTATCCTGAACCAAATTCTGCCTCATGATCTCGGTGAGAATAAAGTTGTTGATAACGCTCAGATGGAAGACTAATTCCTACTGACACAAAAAAAGGCTGACCAATGGTCAGCCTTTTTACTATTTCCTATTTACTATTAGAAAGCCGGAACTTATAGAGTACCGAAAATCTTATCACCAGCATCACCTAGACCAGGTACGATGTAGCCTTTGTCGTTTAGGCACTCATCGATAGCTGCGGTGTATAGCTCAACATCAGGATGTGCTTTTTCTAGTGCTTCGATACCTTCTGGTGCAGCAACCAATACTAGAACTTTAATGTGCTTACAGCCTTTCTCTTTTAGAAGGTCGATAGTCGCGATCATTGAACCACCAGTTGCTAGCATTGGGTCAACAACAAGAGCGATACGCTCGTCAATGTTTGATGCTAGCTTGTTAAAGTATGGCACTGGCTCAAGTGTTTCTTCATCACGATAGATACCAACCACACTAATACGTGCGCTAGGCATGTGCTCAAGAACGCCGTCCATCATACCAAGGCCTGCACGCAGGATTGGCACTACGGTCACTTTCTTACCTTTGATTTGGTCAACTTCAACTGGGCCGTTCCAACCTTCAATCGTTACTTTCTCAGTTTCAAAGTCTGCTGTCGCTTCGTACGTTAACAAGCTACCCACTTCCGTCGCAAGCTCGCGGAAACGCTTGGTGCTAATGTCCCCTTCACGCATCAAACCAAGCTTGTGTTTTACTAGGGGGTGTTTAACTTCAACAACTTTCATTTCCAACTCCGGCAAAATTTCACAAAACCTGCAAATTATACATGGTTTCTTTAACTATTTCAGTTAGCAATGTGGGCAAAATGGTATTTGTACGCAATAAAATGTCACAACAGACTGTAAATACACAGATTGATGCTTCGAGGAAATAGTTTGTATTTTCTTACGCAAACGTTTTCCTTTTTGGATAAACCCCTGTTAGAATAGCGCCGCTTTCACATCCATTTATTTATCGAGGACTGTCCCGTGAGCGGAAACAACACTTCCCTAAGCTATAAAGACGCTGGTGTAGATATTGATGCAGGTAACGCATTAGTTGACCGTATTAAAGGCGCGGTTAAGCGCACTCGTCGCCCTGAAGTAATGGGAGGCATCGGTGGATTTGGTGCTTTATGTGAGTTGCCAACAAAATACAAACACCCGGTATTGGTATCTGGTACTGACGGTGTAGGAACTAAACTGCGCCTAGCC
The DNA here is from genome assembly GCF_052879755.1 of Vibrio sp. DNB22_10_4. Taxonomy (NCBI): domain Bacteria; kingdom Pseudomonadati; phylum Pseudomonadota; class Gammaproteobacteria; order Vibrionales; family Vibrionaceae; genus Vibrio; species Vibrio sp. DNB22_10_4. The sequence continues at coordinate 245,739 of NZ_JBNNXW010000002.1, forward strand.
CTAGACATGAACAAGCACGACACCATCGGTATCGACCTGGTTGCTATGTGTGTGAACGACCTGATTGTTCAAGGTGCTGAGCCGCTATTCTTCCTCGACTACTATGCAACGGGCAAGCTTGACGTTGATACTGCAGCTGACGTGGTATCCGGTATTGCCGAAGGCTGTATCCAAGCAGGCTGTTCACTCATTGGTGGTGAAACTGCAGAAATGCCAGGCATGTATGAAGGTGAAGACTACGACGTTGCAGGTTTCTGTGTAGGTGTCGTTGAAAAAGAAGACGTCATCGACGGTACAAAAGTCGCTGCTGGTGATGCACTTATTGCCGTGGGTTCAAGCGGCCCACACTCAAATGGCTACTCGCTTATCCGTAAGATCCTAGAAGTATCTGGCGCAGATAAAAACGAGAAACTAGGTGAGCGCACTATCGGTGAGCACCTACTAGAGCCAACTAAAATTTATATCAAATCAGCTCTTAAGATGATCGCTGAACACGATATCCATGCCATTTCTCACATTACTGGCGGCGGTTTCTGGGAAAACATCCCACGCGTACTGCCAGAAGGCACTAAAGCTGTTATCGACGGTACTAGCTGGGAATGGCCTGCTATCTTCAACTGGCTACAAGAGAAAGGCAACGTTGATACGTTCGAAATGTACCGCACTTTCAACTGTGGTGTAGGTCTTGTTGTTGCTCTTCCTAAAGCACAAGCAGATGCAGCGGTTGAACTTCTAAAAGCAGAAGGCGAGAACGCATGGGTTATTGGTGAGATCGCAACTGCAGAAGCTGGTGAAGAGCAAGTAGAGATCAATTAATTTCATGAAGAATATCGTTGTTTTAGTTTCAGGTAATGGAACCAACTTACAGGCCATTATTGATGCCTGTGAGTCGACTATCTCGAATGCGAAAGTGCGTGCTGTTTTTTCTAACAAAGAATCGGCATTTGCACTGGAACGTGCGCGTAATGCTGGCGCCGAGGCGGAATTTCTCGACCCTAAGCTAAGCGAAACACGAGAAGCATTTGATGCTGAATTGATGCGTCGAATCGATGTGCACAATCCTGATCTATTAGTACTAGCGGGCTATATGCGTATTCTTAGTGGTGAGTTTGTTCGTCACTATATGGGTCGAATGATTAACATTCACCCATCATTATTGCCTAAGTATCCAGGTTTGAATACGCATCAACGTGCGATCGATAACTGCGATGAACACCACGGCACCAGTATCCACTTCGTTACAGAAAAGCTAGATGGTGGGCCGATTGTTCTGCAGGCGAAGGTCCCTGTGTTCGATGACGATACGGTTGAAACACTAGAGCAACGAGTTCAAAGCCAAGAGCATAAGATTTACCCATTGGTAGTGAAATGGTTTGTCGAAGATCGCTTGGTCATGGATGGAAGTAGAGCCCTATTAGATGGTGTCGCTCTTGGGCCACAAGGCTATGCAGACAAATAGCTAAACCACGATACGGCTGTATAAACCAATCAAAAAAAGCGAGTGATGTTCATCACTCGCTTTTTCATTTTTCTAACCACGTTTTAAGAACGGCATAGCTGTACGAACTACAACGGCTCTATAGGTGCTTGGCTTTTGGGCTTAGCTTCTGCAAATTCTACGTCTACAAGCTTATCCACATTACCACCAACACGCTCACCAAAGTGGAACAGGTTATATTCTCCTGGCTTCATTCGATGCCACGTTTCATTACCTGTTAACGGCTGAGTTGCCACGACCGAAACAACATCATTCGGGGTCGTCTCTTCTTGAAAGTTAATCGTGACATCTTCATCCAATAAAGTTGCTTTACCAAACGGTGCTTTTCGCGTAATCCAATAAAGGTGATTGGTGCAATAAGTCATGACGTATTCACCATCACTCAGCAGCATGTTATAGACACCAAGCTCCCTTAGCTCGTCGCAACATTCTGCTACGTAGGCGAACATTGCCTCCATATCTTGCGGTGGCTCTGGAAAGCGCAGTTCTAGCTTTTGAAGCAACCAACAAAACGAGAGCTCGCTGTCCGTTTCACCCACGGGTCGAAAATGCCCCGTATTAAGTTTCTGGTAATCCGTCAACTGACCGTTGTGAGCAAAGGTCCAATAACGCCCCCACAACTCTCGAGTAAACGGGTGGGTGTTTTCCAAATTCACTTGGCCACGGTTGGCTTGTCGGATATGACTCACCACAGATCGACTTTTAATCGGATAGCTTTGTACCAGCTCAGCTATCTTCGAATCGCAGCTTGGCTGCGGATCTTTAAAGGTGCGAAAACCTTTCCCTTCATAGAAGGTGATCCCCCAACCATCTTTGTGAGGGCCAGTATTACCGCCCCGTTGAATTAGACCGGTAAAGCTAAAACAAATATCTGTTGGCACATTGGCGCTCATGCCAAGCAATTCACACATTGAGTTCCCTACTCTTTTGATTCCTAGTTGTCATCACAATAGCAAGCGGCTATTCCATCTCTTTTTCAACCAGCTGGATGATGATGTGGATGATTTTAATATGGACTTCTTGAATGCGGTCAGCGTAACCAAAGTGTGGTACGCGAATTTCAATATCCGCCAGACCCGCCATTTTACCGCCATCTTTACCCGTTAAAGCAATGGTTTTCATACCTTTTGCTTTCGCCGCATCTATCGCCTTAAGAATATTACCAGAGTTACCAGACGTTGATAGACCAAACAGCACGTCACCACGGCGACCTACTGCCTCTACGTAACGAGAAAAGACAAAGTCGTATCCGAAATCGTTGCTCACACAAGAAAGGTGGCTAGGATCAGAAATCGCAATACCAGCGTAACCCGGACGGTTTTCACGATAGCGACCCGTCAACTCTTCAGCAAAGTGCATGGCATCACAGTGCGAACCACCATTACCACAAGACAGCACTTTACCCTCTTGCTTAAAAGAATCAGCGATCATCTTCGCAGCTGCTTCAATCTGAGCAATGTTGTGGTCGTCACTTAAGAATTTATTCAGTACTTCAGCAGCTTCAGTTAGCTCATTTCTAATCAAGTCTTGGTACATAGTGTTGTTCTCTTTGTTTTTTCGCCATACCTATGCGATGGCTGTTGATTCTGAGTTTACCTATAAACCGTCAACTCTGTCGATAGATGGCATATGACCACGGCACCAATTTCATCATTATTGTTGCTCAAATTGACCTTTGGCAGACAAAGTGCTGCCTAGGCCGCTTATTTTGCAATCAACTAGAGCAATTACTTGACAGATTTTACATCTGTGCAATATTTTAATTACAATTATTACTGGTACGACCTCTTACCTTCAACGTACAGATAAGAGTCAGTGCCACCGCAAACTGACCCAAAACAACAATAAGTACCTAGATAAAGGAACCATCATGGACATCTTGCTCTCTCTCGTCGCCTTACTCGGCGCTATTGGTATCAGCTTTTATCAACGAGCGTCGCTGGCAAAATCCCTTTTGTTAATCACCTCAGCAATGGTGCTTGGCACGCTACTGAGTGTATTCGGTGCTATCTCATGGGCGCTCTATATCGCCACTGTGGCCGTGCTGTGTGTACCATCGATTAGACAATCACTTGTCTCTGCTAAAGCGCTCGCAATGTTCAAAAAAGTCCTCCCTGCTATGTCGCAAACCGAGAAAGAAGCTCTGGATGCAGGCACGGTTTGGTGGGAAGCGGAACTATTTAAAGGTAAGCCTGATTGGCAAAAGCTGCAAAACATCACTCCATCAAAGCTCACAGAAGAAGAACAAGCTTTTCTAGACGGCCCTGTCAATGAAGTGTGTGCGATGATCAACGATTACCAAATCACCCACGAACTGGCGGATCTTCCACCAGAGATTTGGCAATACCTAAAAGACAATAAATTCTTCGCGATGATCATCAAAAAGCAGTATGGCGGTCTTGAATTTTCCGCTTACGCACAGTCTTGCGTGCTGCAAAAACTGTGTGGCGTATCGAGCGTTGTCTCGTCAACAGTAGGCGTGCCGAACTCATTAGGTCCAGGTGAGCTTCTGCAGCACTATGGCACAGAAGAACAAAAAGACTACTACCTGCCAAGACTTGCCCTTGGTAAAGAGATCCCATGTTTTGCCCTAACCAGTCCAGAAGCGGGCTCTGATGCGGGCTCGATTCCAGACTTTGGCGTCGTGTGTAAAGGTCAATGGGAGGGCAAAGAAGTATTGGGTATGAAGCTCACTTGGAACAAGCGTTATATTACCCTCGCGCCAGTAGCCACTGTGCTGGGTCTTGCTTTCAAACTGAGAGACCCTGACGCTCTGTTAGGTGACAAAGAAGATCTTGGCATTACCTGTGCTCTTATCCCGACTCACCTAAAAGGAGTGGAAATCGGAAATCGCCACTTCCCACTTAATGTACCTTTCCAGAATGGTCCAACCCAAGCTAACGAGCTCTTTGTTCCGATCGATTTCATTATTGGTGGCCAGAAGATGGCCGGCCAAGGCTGGCGCATGTTGGTAGAATGTTTGTCTGTTGGCCGTGGTATCACCCTGCCATCAAGCTCAACGGGTGGCATCAAGACTGCAGCTCTCGCAACCGGCGCTTACGCTCGCATTCGTCGTCAATTTAAACAGCCTATCGGTCACATGGAAGGCATTGAAGAGCCACTAGCACGCCTAGGTGGCAATGCGTACGTGATGGACGCAGCAAGTCACCTAACCGTGACAGGCATCGACCTAGGGGAAAAACCATCGGTTATCTCCGCCATCGTTAAATACCACTGTACTCATCGAGGACAGCGCAGCATCATCGACGCGATGGACATTGTTGGCGGTAAAGGTATATGTCTTGGTCCTTCAAATTTCCTCGGTCGTGGCTACCAAGGCGCGCCCGTAGCCATTACGGTAGAAGGTGCCAATATCTTAACTCGCTCGATGATCATCTACGGTCAAGGTGCCATTCGCTGTCATCCTTACGTGTTGGAAGAAATGGAAGCCGCTCACTCAACGGCTTCAAATGCCGTGGACAAATTTGATAAAGCATTAGCCGGTCACGTTGCCTTTACAGTGAGTAACCTAGTGCGCAGTTTCTGGCTAGGTCTAACCGATGGTCGTGGTTCTTCTGCACCCCATAAAGATGTCACTACACGTTACTACCAACAGCTCAACCGTTACAGCGCGAACTTAGCTCTACTATCGGATGTCTCCATGGCCGTACTTGGCGGCTCACTGAAACGCAAAGAGCGCTTATCTGCTCGCCTAGGCGATATCTTGAGTCAGCTTTACCTAAGCAGTGCAACGCTTAAACGCTATGACGTTGAAGGACGCAACAGTGAAGATTTACCTATGCTGCACTGGGGCATGCAAGATAGCTTGCTGCAAGCCGAGCAGGCATTGGATGACTTCTTAGCGAATTTCCCGAACAAAGTCATTGGCCGTCTATTGCGCATAATTGTTTTACCGTTTGGCACAGTACGTAAAGCGCCGTCTGACAAACTAGACAGCCAGGTTGCGCGTATTCTGCAAACTCCTAGCGCAGCACGTACCCGTTTAGGTTATGGTCAGTACTTCGAACCAACTGAGTACAATGCGGTTGGTCGCATTGAGCAAGCGCTAGACATTATTCTACGCGCCGAGCCTGTGTTTACTAAAGTATGTAAAGCCATTGAGCAGCGTCGTCCATTTACCCAACTGGATAAAATAGCGGCAATTGGCTTAGAGAAAGGCATCATTACTCAAGAAGAAGCACAGCTGTTGACCACAGCAGAAGCGCATCGTCTATACACCATTAACGTTGATGACTTCTCACCGGAGGAACTGGCAGCAAAGCCCGTTTATCCAGCAATGGAGGAAGTTGCGTAATCGCTGATTAACGTACAAACAAAACAAAGCCAGCAAGGGAAACCTTGCTGGCTTTTTTAATTGACAACTTTTGGTACATAGCTTTCAGTTTATCGTTTTTTAGTCTGTCGCTATTTGGCCAAGGCTAATATCAACCTGGCATTTTCAACTGCATTTCTGGCAACGACGCTTTAATGACTCTGCGGCGTCTGACGAACCACCAAATCAAACCACCCACCACAACCAACACCACATTACCCACCGCGATCGCGATGATGGCGTTTTGACGCACCTGTTGGCGATGTGCCAATACCTGTGCTTCTTGCTCCGCTTTTTTCCTTGCCTCACGGGCTGCCTGCTGCATTTGCTCCGCTTTCGCAAGATCAATAGTGCCCACTACGCTAAAGGTACGATTTGGCAACTCAAACACTAGAGGTCGTCCGGAGGCCGATTCATTGGCATAGACGTTACCAGACCAGCTATAAGTACCGATTTGATCGCTATCGTGAAACGACACTACCATGTCATTTTTATCTTTATCTGCTTGACTCTGAGCGACGCTTTGGCTGTCATCTGGCTGTTGCAGTTCAATCGACGCGGCAAGCGAGCCGGTCTCCAAAGTCGCAGGTTCACCGCGGACTACCACCTGATGCGGACTCTCATCTTCCCCTTGAACAAAGCGTGTGACAAATGGTGTTGGGTAGATAAAGACTTCTTGTTCAAGCGCGCGCAAGAACACACCGTTGCCAGTGGTAATTCGAACGTTATATTTTCCCGGCTCGACCGAGATAGGCAACTCTACGGTAAACACACCGTCACCGGAGCGCTCATCTAACCCCTCACCACTATCAAAGAACTCGCCAATGACAATAGGCACCGGCGCTATCTTTTCACTCTGCTGGCTATTTTTCTGGGTCTGCTCTTCTAGATAACGGGTCATCACCACGCGAAGGTTAACCCTATCAAGAATGTTTTCTACAATTAGTGGCTCATCGTCACTCATCAACCGAGCGGTGAACTTTAGCTTTTCGCCTTGATAAATACGTTGAGGGAGCGTCTCTGCTTTGAGGCTTAACTGAGAAATGATTTGAATATGATTTTTCGGACTTACTTTGCCGATCGCCTGCCACGGCCCCGGCATAGGGCGCTCGATAGTAATCACATCAACCGTAGGCTCTTCTATCCAGCGAACATGAGACGGGTGACGCCAAGCATAGTATTTTTTACCATCGGGTCTAACGAGTGTGACAGGCTTAGAGCGCTCTTGCCGATAGACTAAGAAAGTAATCCTATCGACGGTTTCATCGACCCGAAAGCGGTTGTCGAGAAAAGGCATTGAGGATTCACTCGCGACCGCACCCACTGTCAGCAACAACCACATGGCTATCGCTAGCATTATCCTCTGCATGACTCTCTCCTACTGACGCCAGAGACAACTGCCGCCTTTTTCAACGATATCTAAACGCGCACTGTGCGCATCCAATTCATCGGCAGAGGCCATCAAAACCTTTAATGATTTTCTTGAAGATGTGAGGCGCTTAATAGATTCGCCATCAGCATCACTGCCATCTGACCGCCCCGCATTAAACTGCATTGACGTTTGACCACCGGTCATCGCCAGATAAACATCAGCCAAGATCTCCGCATCGAGCAATGCGCCGTGGAGAATACGTGCCGAGGTATCGATGGTGTAGTGTTTTGCCAAAGAATCGAGGTTTTTTCTCGCCGGCATATTGGCCATGCGCTTTGCCATGGCAAGGGTATCGGTGACCTTACAATATTGGTCTGTGGTGCCTATTGAGGCATCCAACATTCCGAACTCATTGTCCATAAAGCCCACGTCGAAGGGCGCGTTGTGCGCCACAAGCTCTGCGCCTTTTATGAAGTCTAAGAATTCTTCATGCACTTGCTTGTAAACCGGCTTGTCGAGTAGAAACTCATCGGTAATACCGTGAACGTCAATCGCATCAGGCTGGATTGGCATGTCAGGCTTAAGATAAACGTGAAAGTGACGACCAGTCAGTTTGCGATTGATGATCTCAACAGCACCAATTTCAATGATGCGGTGTCCCATATAGTGAGGACCACCCTCACGATTCATACCCGTGGTTTCGGTATCGAGTACCACGATTCGGCGCTGTTCTGGATTGTGACTGGTATTCATGGCGTTTTGTATGTCAGACTATGTGGATAAACGTTCAAGACTCTATAGTATCAAATCATGACGAAGCAGGTTGAAATTTTCACAGACGGCTCTTGTTTAGGCAACCCTGGCCCTGGCGGTTACGGCATTGTGCTGCGTTACAAGCAGAATGAAAAGACCCTAGCCAAAGGCTACACACTCACCACCAATAATCGTATGGAAATGCTGGCCACCATCGTCGCATTGCAAGCGCTTAAAGAGCCGTGCGAAGTGATCCTTACCACCGACAGCCAGTACGTGCGTCAAGGTATTACGCAATGGATCCATAACTGGAAAAAACGTGGCTGGAAAACCGCGGACAAGAAGCCAGTGAAAAACGCTGACCTTTGGAAAGCACTCGATACCGAAACGGCGCGTCATACGGTTGATTGGCGCTGGGTTAAAGGTCACGCAGGTCATCGTGAAAATGAGATGTGTGATGAGCTTGCCAGAGCGGCGGCGGAAAACCCAACCGAAGAAGATACCGGTTATCAGCCTAGCTAACGTACATCACCAGACTGCTGTTTATCTGCGGTTCGGTAACTGACGCTTGCGGGCGTCAGTTTCTTTTTCAAGCGCCAGTGCGGTTTGATCGGCTTTAGCGGATAGGTACGCTTTCTCGCGACGATAAAATATAAACTGCCCATTGACGATGCCCAATCACCCATACTGCTCTCTAGCCAAGTCCACATCGTGCGATAACGTTTCATTGGAAACAACGCATAGGTGTCGGCATACACGACTTGGTAATTAAGTACCCCAAGCCAATCTTTAATGCGACCCGGCGTGAACATGCGGCCACTCCAAGGAAAATTGTTTTTACGCCATGGCATCAAGCTTGCCAATCCCGTAAAGCTCATGGGATTGAACCCGGTCAAAATCAAATAGCCATCATCCATCATCACCCGATCAACTTCGCGCAGTAAACGATGTGGATCTTCCGCATACTCAAGTTGGTGCGACATCACTATCGCATCAAAACTCTTTTCTAAAAATGGCAATTCGTAGCGGTCAGCGATAACATTGTGAAGAGGGTTTTTAACATCAAGATTAACTTGATGCTGAATATTGCAATTGCAGCTGGTTAACTCGCAGCTCAAACCACCTAACTTAAGTAAGTGGTAACCAAATAACTTAGGGCACCACTCGTCAAGGCGCGTTTGAATCGACTCTGATACCCATTGCCCATTGGCGAGTTCATCCCAGGAATGAGGATGGTCTACTTTTTTCTTGCTGCGAGCTGGTTTCATATTCGGGCAATCTCCCAAACCGAACTGGAGAAACAACAATGTTACATATCAAAAGCATACCTGCATTTAATGACAATTACATCTGGCTTATTCAAAATAACCAAAACTTGTGTGCCGTTGTCGATCCAGGCGACGCAGAGCCCGTAATTAACTACCTAGAGCAGCACGAGCTTGAGCTTGTAACTATTCTTGTGACCCACCATCATTGGGATCATACCGGCGGTATCGCCAAACTGATTGAGAAATTTCCTTCTATCAGTGTCATTGGTCCTGAACACTCTGCTACCGAACACCTGACCCATAGGGTAGCCGAAGGTCACCGCATTAACCTTTTCCACGAAGAGTTTCTAGTATTGAACTTGCCTGGCCACACACTCGATCACATTGGTTATGTCGGTGATGGTAAGCTATTTTGTGGCGACGTTTTATTCTCAGCCGGTTGCGGGCGCATTTTTGAAGGCACGCCAGAGCAAATGTACAACTCACTGCAAAAGCTCACGCTTCTCCCGGAAGAAACCGAAGTGTACTGTACGCACGAATATACGCTGAGCAACCTCGCTTTTGCGCTAGCCGTTGAGCCGCATAATGAGTTCTTGCACCAATATCGCGATGACGCGAATCAGAAAAGAGCCAAAGGACTTCCGACTTTACCTACATCAATTGCCGTGGAAAAACGCATCAACCCGTTCTTGCGTACCACGCAAACCGAAGTTGTGAACTCGGTAGCAAATCGTAGTGCGAATAATGATCCTTTAGCCACTTTTACCGCATTGCGTGAGTGGAAGAACGAATTTTAACGTTTTGCTGCTTGTTTGGCCCAACGCCTATTAGTATTATGCTCAGCCGTTCAAGTAAGAGGTTGTAGCAAACACAATGCATAAGAAATACAGTTGGGCATTTGCCCTGTTGCTGGCTGGTTGTCAAATGACGCAGCCAGATACAAGCAGCACCACAACAGAGCCAACCAACTCTCCTGCAGAAACAGCGACAACTAAAACAACAAAGCCCGTTTCCGTTAACACTCCTGAAGTAAAACCTGCATCGAAAGCACTCACGCCTCAACAACAAGAGGACGTTTGGAAGCGTATCGCGATGCAGTTGGAGATGGAGATCCCGGATAATGCGAAAGTCGATTACTATCGCAAATGGTACATCAAGCACCCTAATCACTTAAAAACGGTCTCGCAGCGCGCTAAACCGTTTTTATATCTCATTACTGAAGAGATCGAAGCGCGTGATTTGCCGCTTGAACTGGCACTACTTCCTATCGTAGAAAGCTCGTTTGATGCGTTTGCATACTCACACGGTAGTGCAGCGGGATTGTGGCAATTTGTTCCAGCCACTGGCAAAGCGTTCGGCCTAGATCAAACTTACTGGTTTGATGGTCGCCGCGACGTAACTCTGTCGACCAATGCTGCGCTCGATTACCTGACACAGCTTAACCGACGCTTTGACGGTAACTGGAATCATGCGATAGCGGCCTACAACAGCGGCGGCGGCCGAGTCTCTAGCGCGATTCGAAAAAATCGCAATGCAGGTAAACCTATCGACTTCTTCTCGCTAGATCTACCGAAAGAGACCAGTGGCTACGTTCCGAAACTATTGGCTTTGGCTGATATTCTCGCCAACGCTGAGAAATACGGTGTTGATATCCCCGCGATTCCAAACCAACCCGCTCTTGAACTTGTCGAGCCAAATGAGCAGCTTGATCTAGCGATTGCGGCAAAATACGCGGGTATCTCAGTGAAGGAGCTACAGAGCTACAACCCGGCATACAACCAATGGGCAACGGCACCAAATGGTCCACAAACCCTACTGCTGCCGGTCAATAGCGTTGAAAAGTTCCGCGTTGAGCTAGAGAAGAACCGTGGCAAAGGTATGCGTCTAGTACGCTACAAGGTGAAATCAGGTGATTCACTCAGTGTTATTGCTCAGCGCCACCAAACCACCACTAAAGTTGTTCGCAACGCGAATGGCCTAAGCAACAATAATATCCGCGCTGGTCAATACTTGTTGGTGCCGACGTCAACCAAAGACGATTCCACATACAGTTTGAGTGCGTCAAATCGCCTAGCCAAAACACAATCCACCTCACGCGGTAACTACAAAGTCACCCATAAGGTAGAAAGCGGTGATAGCTTGTGGTCGATTGCGAAAGCGAACAAGGTGTCACACCAATCATTGGCAAAATGGAATGGTATGGGACCAAGAGACACATTGCGTGTTGGTCAAGAGTTAGTGATTTGGAAGAGTGCTAGCGATGGCGCTATCATTCGCACCATCTTTTACTCGGTTCGCAGCGGCGACACCATTAGCGGTATTGCTCACAAATTTAAAGTGCGTACCAATGATGTAGTGAAGTGGAACAGCCTTCAGAAAAATAAATACCTTAAACCAGGTCAGAAGTTAAAGCTGTACGTTGACGTCACTAAAACCAGCGCCTAACCGTTACTTCAGCTCTATAAATTGTAAAGCCAGTCTATTGACTGGCTTTTTTACACCCGTTGATCGTTCAAAAAGACTTAAACAAAAAAACGCCAAGCAGTTAGCTTGGCGTTTTTCTATTAAACTCGTTGAGTGAGCGAGGCGCGCCTCCCTATGGGCGGTACACTTTAACGTTGCTGAAGCCTTGTTCCTGCAAGTATAAGGCTTGCAAACGGCTCATTACGCCACGGTCACAATACAACAGGTACGTTTTCGATTGGTCGAGGTCACCAAACTTAGTGCCTAGCTTGAAGAACGGCAGATGTTTCACTTCTACGTTATCAAGCTCTAACGGGCTTGCTTCTTCCTCTTCTGCACTGCGAATGTCTAGTACAATTGCATCGTTTTCAACCGATTCCACTTGCTCAACCTCCGGCGCCTGCTCTTGGCTCTCTTTCTCGATATCACGGATATCGATCATACGAGCATCAAGCACCACTTGTTCAAGTACAGCGAAATCAAATTTCTCTTCTTCCGCTTCAAGCTTCGCTTTAACTGCTTTGACCGTTGGCTTACGAGAGATCACGCCACAGTATTCAGGCATGGTCTTAGCAAAATCTTCGGTACCGATTTCACGGGCAAGATCGATGATGTCTTCTTTGTCCCAGTTGATAAGAGGACGAAGGATCAACGTATCTGTCACGCCATCGATATGGCGAAGGTTAGTCAGTGTTTGACTCGATACCTGACCCAAAGCCTCACCAGTAACCAAAGCTTCAATGCCGTACTTCTCAGCAAGCATACCACCCGCGCGCATGAACATGCGCTTGAGGACAACGCCCATTTGGCCGTCTTCAACTTTTTCAAGGATCTCAGCAACAACCGGCTCGAAGTCTACCGAGATGAACTTCACCTTCGCCGACGAGCCGTACTTGTTCCAAAGGAAGTGAGCTACTTGCTTTACGCCGATCTCGTGCGCAGGGCCGCCAAGGTTAAAGAAGCAGTAATGCGTTTTTGAACCACGCTTAATGTGTAGGTAACTAGACACGCCTGAGTCAAAACCACCCGAGATAAGGCTCAACACATCTTCTTGAGTTCCTAGCGGGAAGCCACCAAGACCTTTGTGACGTGCGATAACCTGATTAAGCTTGTCGTTCGCCACTTCGATATTGACGGTCACATCAGGCTTCGACAGCTTCACACGAGCGCTTTCTACCGCTTGGTTAAGGCCACCACCTACATAACGCTCAAGCTCAATCGAAGTAAAGTCATGCTTGCCACGACGCTTCGCACGTACCACGAAGGTTTTTCCCTCGATACGTTTGCCATTAAGATCAAGAACTTGCTCATAGATATCGTGCATATCAGTAAAGTCAGATTGCTGAACTTCAAGCACATGGTGGATACCAGGGGTCTGAGTCAGGATCTCCAATACTTCTCTATGATATTGGTCTGAACTTGCACTCACTTCAATGTGATCACGACGGTTAAACACCGCCACCGATTCCGTACGGCGCTGGATAATGATTCGCAGGTTGCACTCAAGGATCCTTGTAAAGCGCTTACGCACTGAATCGCTTTTTACAAAAATCTCTGGATGGGGCTTTACGATAAATCTCATAGTCTTTTCACATCTCGTTGCAATGCTGTCTGAGCGCGACAGTATGGGGAAACACATATCAACTGTAGTACAAATTCGCTCAACTCAGAGTGCAAACAATGAGACTTCACTGAGCGATTGTTCATTAGGGGCGCAAGTATACCCGCAACCTTTATAAGATGCGAGCAATCCACCCAATTCAAAAAAAGGGGGGTACTCAGCGATAAAAAAACAGAAACGCCAGAGCAAAGCTCTAGCGTTTTTAGAAGTCATGGCAATCACTTAACCATTAGTTGCCATCGGCCGATACCTCATCGGTATACACCGGCTCACCTTGCATGATACTGATTTCAACTCGGCGATTTCGAGCCCGTTGTCGCTCGGTATCATTCGGTCCTAGCGGCTCTGTATCGGCGACGCCGATGACCCTTAGCCTTAGATGAGAGAAACCTTTCACCTTTTCCATCTCTTGCGCTACCGATACCGCGCGCTGTGAAGAGAGATCCCAGCTTGAGCGATAGAGCTCAGAATCGAGTGGCAGGTTATCGGTATGCCCGGAAACACGAACCTGGCCTGGAATGTCTTTAACAAGATCGGCAACTTGCCTTACCAAGGGCCTAAACTTAGGCTGTAAGAACGCAGAATCTTCAGGGAATGCGCCTTTTTCTTGAATACGAATAACAAGCTGCTGCCCTAGGTTTTCCACCTCGACGGCACCTTGGTTGATCTCTTGCTGCAGCGCCTGCTTGATCACTTGCTCCAACTCTTCAAGATCTTCGTTTTGCTGTTCACTATCTGAAGATGCAGTACCAATCTGATTCTTTTGAGTACGGTCGGCGGTTTGGCCGCCGGTGATCTTGCCATCATCACGCTGATTGCCCCCCGCCCTATCCGAATCTCCCTCTTGAAACTCTAACGTCTGCTGAGTGATATCAATGGTTTGCTGCATGATCACATCAATTGGCGTCGGTTCAGGTCGGCCTGGTCTGAATTCTTGAGCAATAATACTGGTGCCCTTAGGAATGTCTTTCACCTCAAGGCGGTTTTGCACACCAAACGCAAACTTCATCGAACCTGCTATTTGTTTAAACTTCAGCACGTCCATTTCGGAAAACGACAGCAGCAGAACGAAAAAGCACATCAACAGCGACATGAGATCAGAGAAGGTCGCCATCCAAGCCGGAGCACCTGGAGGTGGACATTTACATTTGCCTTTCTGTTCCATCACTTAATCCCGTTACTAGTCACCACGGAAACGCTACTCGCCATCGAGATCGAACGCGCGCTTGTTTTCATTGATGTAATTTTTAAGGTAGCCATCGATAACGCGAGGGTTCTGGCCATCTTGAATTGCCAACACACCATCCATTATTAGACGACGATTAAGATTCTCTTGTTCCCTACGCAGAGTCAACTTATCGGCAATTGGAAAGAACAACATGTTCGCAAGCATCGCACCATAAAGCGTGGTTAATAGTGCAATCGCCATCGCAGGACCGATGGACTTAGGGTCATCCATATTCGATAGCATCGCAACCAAACCAACCAAGGTACCAATCATGCCCATTGCGGGCGCAACATCTCCGTAAGCTCTAAACACTGCCGCACCTTTTTCGTGACGCTCGTCAGTAAGGGCGATGTCTTTTTGCATCGCATTGCGCACCACTTCTGCATCATGGCCATCGACGAGAAGATCAATGCCCTTTTGCATAAAGCTATTTTGAATGTCCATTTCCTCGAGCGCTAGAAAACCACCTTTACGCGCTGCGTCAGCCATTTCAACAATCTTAGCGATCAGATCTTCTGGTTCATCGGTTTTGAATATAAACGCTTTACTGGCGATTTTGGCGGCACCAAAGAATTGCCCTAGCGTGAATTTCATCAAGACGACAAATGTCGATCCCCCGATAACGATAAATACCGACGTAGTATCATAGTAAGTCATGATGCTGCCACCGAGCACCATCGCAATAATTATCGAAGCGACCCCACCAATGAGGCCTATCAGCGTTGCTAAATCCACTCAACACTCCATAGAAAATTTGACATCTTAGCCACTCAGACGAACCGAAAAGCAGCCCGAGTCTATCTCGTTACTTTTAGGTTATCGACCAAGTAGCCATATCTTTAAGTGATTTATGACCACAAAATCACAAAATTGCGTCGCCAACTGTCAGAACTCCTTCGCTTCCATTCGCTTTCTACAGAGAAGATAACGGCTTAGCTGGCAATATTGACGTTTTTTTTAGCAATCAAAATCCGCACAGTGGTTGTTAACAGCATTTTTCGCACCATAAGTTTGACCATCGCTAGCCGCTCATGTAACGTTCGATCATTTCATAAAAAATAAGTACGTTATGGCGACTAAGAAACCTGAGAACATGTCGTTCGAAGCGACAGTAGACGAGCTCGATACACTCGTAGAACAACTGGAAAACGGCGATCTGGCACTGGACGATGCGCTGAAGAAGTTCGAGCGTGGTATCGCCCTAGCGAGAGCTGGACAGCAAAAGCTGACCGAAGCGGAACAAAAAGTTAGCATCTTATTGGCTAAGGATGATGACGCCGATCTTCAAGACTTTACTCAGCCGTCAGAATAATTTCAAAAGTGAGTATCCCCATGATTGAGACTTTGAAGTCTTATCAAACCCGTAACAACCAGCAACTGGACGCTTGGTTGGATGGCTACCCCTTTCAGCAGCAACGACTGATTGAAGCCATGCGCTACGCCCTGCTTTTGGGTGGCAAGCGTGCGAGACCATTCTTAGTCTATGCCACTGGCTCTATCTTTGGTTGCAGTGAAGAGCAGCTCGACACACCAGCCGCTGCGATTGAGTGTATTCACGCCTATTCTCTCGTCCATGACGATTTGCCGGCTATGGACGATGATGAATTACGCCGCGGCAAAGCAACTTGCCATATAGAATTTGATGAGGCCACCGCGATTTTGACCGGTGATGCTCTGCAAACGCTAGCCTTCACCATATTATCAGAAGGTACTTTGGCGCCATTTGCCGAGTCGCAACGTATTACTATGGTAAAAGAGCTTGCGCGTGCTTCTGGTGCTGCGGGTATGTGCATCGGACAGGCATTGGATCTCGAAGCTGAAAACCGCCAAGTTACATTGGATGAGCTTGAGCGTATCCATCGCCACAAAACGGGCGCACTGATAAAATGCGCGGTTCAACTGGGCGCATTGGCAGCGGGTGATAAAGGTCGCGAATACTTGCCACAGCTTGAAACCTACGCTGAAGCCATTGGCCTCGCGTTCCAAGTTCAAGATGATATTTTAGACATTGTGGGTGACACCGAGACCCTTGGTAAGCCTCAGGGCTCAGATGTTGAACTGAACAAGAGCACCTACCCTGCATTGCTGGGATTGGAAGGCGCTCAACAAAAAGCCACACAGCTTTTTGAAGAAGCACTTTGTGCTTTGCAAGCGATACCCTACAATACTCAACTTCTCGAAGACTTCGCCCGATACGTCATCGAGCGCAACAACTAGACTATATTAAAGCGCTAAATAACTATGACACTTGATATTTCAAAGTATCCGACACTGACATTAGCAAACACGCCAGAAGAACTTCGCCTAATGCCGAAGGAATCTTTACCTAAGCTGTGTGAAGAGCTTAGGACGTATTTGCTAAATTCAGTGAGCCAGTCTAGTGGACACTTGGCTTCCGGACTTGGCACGGTGGAACTCACCGTCGCCTTGCATTACGTCTACAATACGCCTTTCGACCAACTTATTTGGGATGTTGGCCATCAAGCCTATCCGCATAAGATCTTAACGGGTCGTCGTGAGCAACTTTCAACCATCCGTCAAAAAGATGGTCTGCACCCATTCCCGTGGCGTGAAGAGAGTGAATACGACACTCTGTCTGTTGGTCACTCTTCGACATCGATCAGCGCTGGACTGGGCATGGCGATTTCTGCCGCCAAAGAAGGTAAAGATCGCAAAGTCGTCAGCGTCATTGGTGACGGCGCAATCACAGCGGGCATGGCGTTTGAAGCGCTTAACCACGCTGGCGATGTGCATCCTGATATGCTCGTTATCCTAAACGACAATGAGATGTCGATTTCGGAAAACGTTGGTGCACTAAATAACCACCTCGCTCAAGTGTTATCTGGAAGCCTGTATACCTCTATTCGTGAAGGCGGCAAAAAAGCGCTATCAGGGCTGCCACCAATCAAAGAGTTGGTTAAGCGAACCGAAGAACATCTCAAAGGCATGATTGTACCTGGGACTTTGTTTGAAGAGCTTGGTTTCAACTATATTGGCCCTATTGATGGTCATGACGTAAATGAACTGGTAAAAACGCTAAAAAACATGCGTGAGCTTAAAGGCCCTCAGTTCCTGCACATCATGACTAAGAAAGGTAAAGGTTATGAGCCTGCTGAGAAAGACCCTATCGGTTATCACGGCGTGCCTAAATTTGATCCGTCGCACTCAACCTTACCGAAAAGCAGCTCAAGCAAACCAACATATTCGAAAATCTTTGGCGATTTTTTATGTGATATGGCAGCTAAAGATCCATCGCTAATGGCGATTACGCCAGCGATGCGTGAAGGCTCGGGTATGGTTCGTTTCTCTAAAGAATATCCTGGTCAGTACTTCGATGTTGCTATCGCTGAGCAGCATGCTGTAACACTAGCAACAGGAATGGCTATTGCTGGTAATAGACCAATCGTCGCGATTTACTCGACTTTCTTACAGCGTGGCTACGACCAACTGATCCACGACGTTGCGATTATGGACCTGCCAGTGATGTTCGCCATCGACCGTGCAGGCCTTGTTGGTGCAGACGGTCAAACCCACCAAGGCGCGTTTGACCTTAGCTTTATGCGCTGTATTCCGAACATGGTGATCATGGCACCAAGTGATGAGAACGAGTGTCGTCAGATGCTTTACACCGGTCACATGCACACAGGTCCAAGTGCTGTTCGCTATCCTCGTGGCAGCGGTAATGGTACGGCACCAGAAGCTGAGTTTACCGCTTTAGAGATCGGTAAAGGCCGTATTGTTCGCGAAGGTGAGAAAGTAGCGATTTTATCATTCGGTACCTTCTTGGACAGCGCTTTGGTTGCAGCAGACAATCTCAATGCTACCGTGGCTGACATGCGATTTGTTAAACCTCTCGATGAGGCGCTTATCCGTGAGCTGTGTGACAATCATGATGTGATCGTCACTCTCGAAGAAAACGCTATCGCTGGCGGCGCTGGCGCTGGGGTGATTGAGTTTATGATGAGTGAGAAGCTAATGAAGCCAGTGCTTAACCTTGGTCTTCCCGACAAGTTTATCGCACAAGGCACACAAGATGAGCTTCACGCTGAACTCGGCCTTGATGCTGCTGGCATCGAAGCCTCTATTCGCGATTACATCTCCAAGTAGAGACGCATCCACAAGTTAAGCAAAGAAAGCGACTCTAGGGTCGCTTTTTTATTGCTAGTTTGTCTCGTTCAGAAAACACAAAAAAAGCCGCAACCTAAGTTGCGGCTTTTCAAATTCATTGCATGGCAATTATGCGTTTGCTTCACGCTCAGCGATAAACTCTAGCGCCATCTTAATACGAGCAATCACGCGCTCTTTGCCAACAAGCTCCATAACAGCATCAACTGAAGGTGATTGACCACCACCAGTCACTGCAACGCGAAGTGGCATACCGATTTTACCCATGCCGATTTCTAGCTCTTCACAAACCGCAGCAATCACTTGATCTTTAATGTTTGCTGTTGTCCACTCTTCTAGCGCTTCTGCTTTAGCAAGCGCAACTTCTAGTGGCTGTTTAGCAACACCACGCAAGTGCTTCTTCGCAGCACCCGCTTCAAACTCAGAGAAATCTTCGTAGAAGTAACGGATCTGCTCTGCAAGCTCAACAAGCGTATTGCAACGCTCACCTACTAGCTTGATCACTTCTGTGATAGCTGGACCATTCTCTGTGTTTAGTTTCTGCTCATCTAGGTGCCATTGCAGGTGCTTAGCAACGTATTCAGGCTCAGATGTCTTGATGTAGTGGTTGTTCAGCCAGTTCAGCTTATCTGTGTTGAACGCTGATGCTGACTTAGAAATCGCATTCAGTGAGAACAAGTTAATCATCTCTTCTTGAGAGAAGATCTCTTGGTCACCGTGAGACCAGCCTAGGCGCACCAAGTAGTTGTTTAGTGCATTTGGTAAGTAGCCTTCGTCACGATATTGCATAACAGACACGGCGCCGTGACGCTTTGACAACTTAGCACCATCATCACCTAGGATCATTGCACAGTGAGCAAATGTCGGAACTGGTGCACCGAGTGCCTCGTAGATGTTGATTTGACGTGGCGTGTTGTTGATGTGATCTTCACCACGAACCACGTGAGTGATCCCCATATCCCAGTCATCTACGACCACTACGAAGTTGTAAGTAGGCGCACCATCGGTACGGCGGATGATAAGGTCATCCATTTGGCTGTTCGCAATCTCGATACGACCACGGATTTGATCATCAAATACTACGCTGCCCTCTTTCGGGTTGCGGAAACGAATCACACATGGGTCACCATCTTTAGCCGCCGCATTCGCTGCAACGATTTTTGGGTGGTTTGCATCGTAACGAGGGATCTCTTTGCTTGCTTCTTGCTCGGCACGGATCTCTTCGAGAAGCTCCTTTGGTGCATAGCACTTGTAAGCTTTGTCTTCAGCAAGTAGCTTGTCGACCATTTCGTTGTAACGATCAAAACGCTTCGACTGGTAGTACGGGCCCTCGTCCCACTCAAGTCCCATCCACTGCATACCTTCAAGGATCGCATCTACCGCTTCCTGAGAGTTACGCTCAAGATCCGTATCTTCAATACGTAGAACGAATTCACCGCCTTGGTTTTTAGCAAATAGCCAAGAGTAAAGTGCAGTACGCGCACCACCGACGTGAAGATAGCCAGTTGGGCTTGGAGCAAAACGTGTTTTAACCGTCATCGAAAGTACCTTGTTGTCAACGTCGCACAATGCTTGTCATCGTGCGTTGCAAATTTTGGGCGCTATTTTATCACCTTACACTAATTCTACAATCTCTATACCTAAATGAGATGAAACCACTTGACCTTACCCTTGAGGGAAGGTTTATGTTTAGCATTAATAGACAAGTATCGAGGTTGGTTATGGTTACTTACACACTCAATTTATCAGGCTTATCCTGTATGGGTTGCGTAAAAAAAGTGCGCAATGCACTGGAACAGGCATCGGCTAACATTGAAATCAAACAGCTTGATAAACACGCGTTAACTGTCTCGACTGATGCCAACATCGATGACATTATCCAGCCTATCGCCAACTTAGGCTTTGAGGCAAAACCTGTATGGTATTTTGAGTTATCAGGTCTTAACTGTGGCAAGTGCGTCGCAAAGCTTCAGGCTCAGCTTGAAACACTCGACTCAAGCAATATTATCGCGTTAAGTAAGCAGTCACTTACCATTGAATCAAATCTTGGTGTTAATCTCATCCAAGACAACATTGAGCAAGTGGGCTTCCGAGCATTATTGAGCGATGCCTCGCAAGCCGAGATCGCTAGCAGTGAGCTAAGCAATACGACAGAAAACAAGCCTAGTGATTCTGTGAAGGCTTCAGCCACCAGCTCACCGGCTTCATCTCAATCAGATTCCAGCATTCAACTACTTATTCAAGGGATGACATGTGCCAGCTGCGTCTCGTCCGTCGAAAAAGCGCTGCAATCGGTAGTTGGCGTCGACAAAGCACGAGTCAACCTTGCAGAACAAAGCGCGTTAGTACTTACTAGCTTAACTAACTCAGATATTGAGCAACCACTGCTTCAGGCGATCAAAGAAGCGGGTTATCAAGGTGAGATAGTTGAAGACTTAGCTTCAACACAGAAAAAACAGCAGCAAGCGCTTCAACAGCATCAAGCGCTGCAAAAACGCAATACGTATTGGGCATTGGCCATGGGCGCACCTCTCATGCTGTGGGGGGGACTTGGTGGCAGCATGACGATACAAAACTCTACGGATCAGCTTGCTTGGGGCGTTGTTGGCTTGCTGTGTCTGTGGCTTCTTGCCACCGCTGGTCGTGCCTTTTATGCCAACGCATACCAAGCCCTTAAGCACAAACGCGCAACTATGGATACATTAGTCGCCCTTGGCACGGGTGCAGCCTGGCTTTATTCCATGTTGGTTGTACTCATGCCATCTTGGTTTCCAGAAGCATCACGCCATGTCTATTTTGAAGCGAGCGCGATGATTATCGGTTTGATCTCCCTCGGTCACTTTATTGAAGCGAAAGCAAAAGCGAAAACCAACCAATCCTTACAGGCACTGATGAATTTGCAGCCTCAAGTCGCGACGGCCATTATCGACGGTCAAGACATTAGCCTTGCGGTGGGTGACATTCAACTAGGGATGTTGCTGCGCATTAAACCGGGAGAAAAAGTGCCCGTTGATGGCGAAGTCATTGAGGGTCATAGCTATCTGGATGAGTCGATGTTAACGGGTGAGCCAATTGCGGTTTTAAAAGGCGTTAAGGATAACGTTTCCGCTGGAACCGTAAATACCGATGGCAGCTTGGTGATCAAAGCGACTGGGATTGGCGCAAATACCATGCTTTCGAGAATCATCCACATGGTAAGAGATGCTCAAAGCAGCAAACCTGCTATCGCCAAGCTTGCGGACTCTATTTCCGCGGTATTCGTTCCCGTTGTCGTAGCTATTGCACTGCTTGCTGCCTTGGTCTGGTTTTTCATTGGGCCAGAGCCTAAGGCAAGCTATATGCTTGTTGTGACCACCACAGTACTCATAATCGCCTGCCCATGCGCTCTTGGGTTAGCGACGCCGCTATCCATCACTGTGGGTATAGGTAAAGCAGCCCAAGCAGGCATACTGATTAAAGATGCGGATGCGCTGCAAAAACTCAGCAAAGTCAACGCCGTGGTATTTGATAAAACCGGCACCTTAACGCTCGGGCAGCCGAGAGTGCAAACCGTCCATCCTATCGGTATCAGTGAAACAGAACTGGCTAAGTGGGTTGTGCCACTTGAAAAACGCTCGGAGCATCCGCTCGCTAAAGCGGTTACCGACTATTGGAGTGGCGCTAATCCCCTTGAGCCAGAGCAGTTTGAGAACCTAAAAGGCAAAGGCGTGCAAGGCATTGTAGATGGAAAGCGAATCGTTATTGCTTCAATCAATCACATTAAAACACTGGGTATCGACCTACAGGCACTTGAAATCCCTCTTGCTCAGGCCGCCAATCAAGCACATACACCAATCGTCGTTGCTATCGAGGGTCAAGCCGTCGCATTAATTGCAATTGCAGACGGGATAAAAACCGATGCCGCGAATGCCGTCAACTCTCTAAAAGCACAAGGTATTCACACTATTATGCTAACTGGCGACAACCAGCATGTTGCTAGTGTCATTGGAGAACAACTAGGCATAGATGAAGTCATTTCTGAGGTACTGCCGGACGAGAAAGCCGCGCACATTGCCTCACTAAAGGGCCGCCATCAACATGTTGCAATGGTAGGCGATGGTATTAACGATGCACCAGCACTTGCGCTGGCCGATGTGGGCATTGCAATGGGCACTGGCAGTGATGTCGCCATAGAAAGCGCTCCTATGACGCTACTCAACAGCAATCCAGCCAGTGTCAGTTATGCCATCTCGCTATCGCGCGCGACGGTACGTAACATTAAGCAAAACCTATTTGGCGCCTTTATTTACAACACCCTAGGGATCCCTATTGCCGCAGGTGTACTGTATCCTCTGTTCGGATTTTTGCTTAGCCCGGTTTTTGCAGGCGCAGCAATGGCACTTTCGTCGATTACTGTCGTAACTAATGCCAATAGATTGAGAAAGTTTCAGCACAAAGGCTAACCGCTGCCATATGCGATATTGATAGCTTTGCAGCTCATTGTTTCTAAAGATAATTACTTAAAAGGAAGGATTATGTCGACCACTAAACGAATGATAAAACTGGCTACATTATCACTGGCCGTATTCACTGGCTCGGCGTTTGCAACCAACGTACTGACCTACAAATCTCCTTACTGCGGCTGCTGTAAGGATTGGGTTACTCATATGGAAGATGCTGGCTTTAACGTCACGGTAGAAGACCATAAAAACATGAACCCGATTAAGCAAAAATTAGGGGTCACACCAGAGCTCGCCTCCTGTCACACCGCGGTGATCGGTGATTATGTATTTGAAGGTCACATCCCAGCAGACGATATCAAAGCATTTTTAGACAACCCACCTAAAGGCGCCAAAGGACTTGCAGTACCTGGCATGCCAGTAGGCTCGCCAGGTATGGAGTATGGCGATCAGAAAGACCCATACCATGTCTATGCTTACAATGAAAAGGGGCAGGTTTTTTCTTACCGCTCGCATAACATGTAATCAAAAGCGCCCACGTTACCGTGGGCGTTTTTACATGGAGCCAATGCATCAAACAGTTGGTTAGAAATGGTAGCTACCACCAACAACAAACGCCGAGTTTGCAGTACCACGCGGGTAATAAGGCGTTCTAAAGTGTCCCTGGCTTTTGTATTCAAAATACGGCTGAAACGCATACTTGGTTAGCGTGAGCCTAAACTCATGATCCATCGCATTGTCGCGATAATTGTAATAAGGGTAGTAAGCTCCGCCCATATGAATCACATTGTTATAGTGTAATTTAATGGGATGTGATTTCAGTTGGTATGCGATCTTGTTGTCAAAGCGATAATCGATGTCCGGCTTATAACCGAAACGGTCATGCTGCGCATACGCTTCCACACGTGTACGGTGACTAAGCGAAACCCCCTCATCAAAGTCATAGCCAATCTTAAATAAAGGTCGATACTGCATTGTCTCGCCAAGCTGCATCAAATGCTCGTACCCGGCTCCTAGCCAAAAGTTTTTCGACATTTGAAACTTCTGCTCGATCCCCAAAGTCGTCAGAGGTGCCCGTGCTGAGTGACCGTAATAGACATTATCATGGTGATGATGGTGACTGTGTGGCGTTTGACCAATTGGAATATCTTCAATCTTAAAGCGAACGGTTGTATCCGTATCAAACGTGTGACCCGCTTCCATTTTAGCGGTGGTTTTTGATTCATAGAGATAGGTGCTGTTGAATTGGAGATTGCCCTCGATGTACGAAGAGGCGGCGCTGGTTCCAAAACTCGAGAGAGTGAAAAGCGCAATCAATAAGTGTCGCAAAAAAGCTTCCTTGTGCTTAAAAATTTGCGGCAATAATGAGGGGATATGAATGAAACGCAAGTTCTGACATTGTCATCGCCAAGCTAATTGAAAAAGAACAAAAATACATGTAAGAACGTATTTTTCAAACACTTAAAAACAAAAATCAAAAGTGCAAGTCAGATGCACGTCATCGCTGACGACTGTTCATACACAATACTGACTTGCCCGCTGCCCTACTATACAACTCTTGTGTGCTTTAAAACTTTGAAAAAAACTACCAAAAAAAATAAGCCGGGCTGAACCGGCTTATCTCACGATATTTATGAACTCACAATCGGCCAAGGCTTTGGTTTGACCGACCATCGTTGTATCTCATGCGAAATCGCCAATCTAGTTCATCACACACTCCAGCATACGGCTTACCCATAATCCCTAACTTATAGGCATCCTGACTACAATACTCTTCTCGACCTTTCTCATAGCCATCTAAATAAGCAGCAAAAAGCGATTCCTGTGTGAGCTCTAGCCACTCCTGATCTTTTTTAATAAATCCTTTTTGGCCTTCTTCATATCCGAATTGACTCCATGACTCAGTAGAACCATCCGTTGGTAAGTTTGTCGCCGCGCATCCCGCTAATACCATGGTGAGTAACATGGCTCCCAGTGTCGTCCAGTTTCTCATGAACACCTCCAAACGTCAGAGTTGAGTGATTTGAGCGTTTGTACGAAAACGCACCGAATGTGTTCATTATCACGTATTCAAAAAAAGTCTTCACTACCCTAGAGACCAAAGCGGTGGTTATTGCGAGACATCACTTGAATTTAACACCAGATTTTACATTCATTACATACAAAAAAGGCTCCCGACGGAGCCTTTTTTCAGGGGCAAATAACTTCTTAGAAGCCGTAAGAAGCACCGAATACCAATGCATTGTTTTCGTTGTTCGCTTGGTTACGGTACTCGATGTATGGTTGAACGCCGCTACGCGTCCAAGTTGCACGAAGCTCGTGATCCATAGAGTTGTCAGCATCACCTTGCTTGATCACATAGATGTTGTTGTAACTAACCGCTAGAGGCTGATCTTGGAAAGCGTAAGCGATTTTGTTGTCTAGACGAGTTTCGTCGTTAGTTTTTACACCGCCACGTACGTCATCCGCTTGGATGTGGTGACGAGTACGGTTGCTTAGAGAGATACCGTTGTCGAAGTTGTAACCGATTTTAATAAGTGGACGGTACTGGAACGTCTCACCCGCTTGAATTAGGTGATGGTAACCTGCTGCTACCCAGAAGTTGTCATTGATGTTGAACACTTGCTCTGCACCAAGAGTCGTGAACGGAAGAGGGTTGTTTGCAGCGCTTGGGTCAATTTTGCCTAGAGGAATACCATCAAACTCCACTAATAGTGTGGTGTTAGAATCAAAAGTGTGACCCGCTTCTAGTGTAGACGTCTGTTTTGCGCCTTGTAGGTAAGTAGAGTGAAATTGAACGTTACCTGTTACGTAAGAAGAACCAGCGAATGCGCTTGTTGAAGCTACTGCTAGAGCGGTAAGAGCGAGAACTTTTTTCATGGTTAAAACACCTTTAATTGATTGTGTGTGGGCGACTTATGTTGTCGTCTTGTTACATTGCCGATTTGGCTTGAGCACAATATAACGACATTTATTTCGCGCCAACAAATAATAAGCGCCCTTTAGTGATCTTTATCACCAAACACAAATCAAATAAAATATAAACACAATAAAAACATAGATTTAAATGAATATAAAAACCAATATCTATTTTTGTAAAGCGATGTAACAAGATCATCATCACAAAAAAAGCCCTAGAAATCTACAACAAATACTGAAAATGGCAGAAAACCGTAGACATCCCACTCACAACAGACACTAAAACTGTGATCTAGGTGATTAATTTTAGAAAAAACAACGCTGTTTTTTAACTAGCAACACCACTTAATTCACCACGAAATATAAGTATTAAATGCCCGACTTAGTCGACTAAGGGGTAACAAAGCCGACTATGTTCGTGTCTATTTTTGATTATGCTGGTTAATCAGCTCAAGAAAGTCTTCAAACCCGACAAAACCTGACGCATGTAGCACCGTCGCGTCAAAATCCATTGGGCTACCAGCTGTATCTAACAGTGAAAAGTCTAAGCTTTGTTCAAACGCTCGTGCATCCGCTTTGTCACGAAATAGACGATAAGATAACTGGCTCTCGCCTTTTGGCAGGGTAAACTCCAACACTATAGGGTTTGAGCGATGTTTTTCCTTCATGGTGTTATAGGGAACTGGCTGCTCAAGTGTCACTAGAATCTGATTCTCGCCTTTAGGTAAGTTCAGCAATTGCTGGCTGACTAACCATTCTTTATCGACCGCTTTACCATTAACCACATGTACCACGATACCTCTACTCAGCGATAGAACACTGTCCTCGTTCGCTTTTGCACCACAGGTGACTAACAATGCCATCAGAGCCATTACTATCTTTTTCATGCTTTACCTCTAGATAGGGAGGCATTGCCTCCCTGAAATTAACCAACGATTAGAAAACGTACTCTACGCCTACAGAAACTTCATTAAAGGAGTCCGACTTCCAGCGTCGGTAAGCAACATCTTGCCCACCTCGTACTGGCACCTTGTTGTCTCCCATACGCACATCTCTGGCACGAAAATAAAGAACCGCTGTTGGGTCAACATAATACATAGCTTGGAATGAGATCACGTCATCATCAGTACCGGCAAGCTTTTTGCCATTCACGTGCAGTTCCTCATTTTTCGCATAACCCAGTTTGAACTGCCAATCAGCAATGTCGTACATGATGGCACTTGATAAAGCGTTTTGTTTCTCTTTTCGTCCCGTGTCGATACCCGAGGTCACTGAAGCGTCTTGCCAGCGGTACTGAGTGAAGAATGAAATACCGTTGTCAAACCACCCTTGTAGACTTGCTAAGTAGGTGTTGTTATCCCAAATTCGGCTATCCGAAACCTTCTTTTCTGTCGTTCCCGGCTTTTCATAGCTCAAGGTTTCCTTGGTATTGCGGTTAAGCTCATACGCCCCCGACACCAAAAACGGCCCAACTTTATAGTGCGCTGCACCGCCCTGCCACCAGCCTTGATCATTACCAACCGCCGCTGCCTTAGTTCGACCGTAACCGAGGTCAACAGATAGGCCACCCCACTCCGGTGAATCCCAACGGACTGTATTGGATGAGCGATCTTGGAACTTAGCACCACCAATTAGTCCCCCCCAATCCCAAACGTCACCCATACCAGGGTTGGCACCAGGCCAATCAACAATTTCATACATAGGCGTCAGCACTCGACCTAAGCGAATTTGCCCAAACGAGTCCCAATCTTCGAAACCGACAAAGGTATCACGCTCCCCCAAGCCACCGCTTGCTTCATGGTTCTTATAGGAAGGGTCAACATAGCCCGATTCTATCTGCCATATAAACAGAGGCTTAAATTTGGCAAACTGTTTGCTGCCTCGAAAACCTATTCGGCTTTCATTATTGGTTTGAAAACCTTCTAAGTTCGGTGAGTTTTCATAATCACGAACGTGAGCTTGCAGAGCAATTTTTCCGTATACCTCGTATTTCATGCCTGCTTTGATTGCTTCAATATCGACAATGTTATCGGACGCAAAAGCCCCTGCCGACAAACACGTCAGCATTAGTACTGTTTTTTGTTTCATTGCTTTTTCTTAATTGTGGCCTCCCTTTCTCAAACATCCTTTGTTGTGCGCAAGAAAGGGAAGCGTTGGAGGAAAGGGATCTAGTTTTCAGAGGTTAAGGTGGTCACGCGGCTGGCTCTTTTAGCTTGATAATCAACACTGCGTATCCAAATTTCGCCGGAAACACTTGGAACACGGTTTACCTCATAGCTTTGCCAACTTGCGCCGCGGTCTCGCGAATACTGAAGTGCCACGCCGGGGAAGGCGCTATTCATATAGAGCTTACCTTGCTCAATCACAGCGCCTGGCACTGGCAACCTGTAGTGAACATTGGCTTTAGCGAGCTTATTCAGTTCACGCTGCCCTAGAGCATTGGCAAATCGATTGAAATCTTTGGTTAGTGCCGCTTCGTCTACATAGTTAGATTCTTGGCTGTACGTTCTTGTAGCCTGATAATCCAGCTCCCACTCTGCTTTGTGCCAAGCACGCTCAGCCGCTGCGATGACACGCGGGAACACCATATATTCATATTGTGCGTCAGTGCGAACAGTCTCTGACCATAACTGCGCTGACATGCCATAAAATGGCGCTGCCTCTACTGATCCTTTGGCACTAAATCCGTTTCCATCACGATCAACAGAGGTTTCGGCGTTTTGCGGAAGGTTGTCAGGTGCAAAGGCAAACATTTTTCTTGAATGGTTGTACCGTGTCGCCCAGTAGTAACCGCGCTCTTTTGGATCAAACTCATATGGAAAGTCCATATAAAGATAATCTGGGCTCGAGATGATCACTTGATAACCTTTGTTCGCCCATTGATACGCTGACGCTGAACCACCCCAATAAAGCGTATCCCAGAAATTGACACGGGTTTGTTTCGTGGCGAATTCAGCAGCGCTGTTCGCTGTTTTAAGGCCATCTTGCCAAGCTTGAAATGCGCCGACATTCAATTCTGCCGCCAACTTGGCAACCTGCTTGGCAAAATAACTCGGTAGTGCCTGCACTGAGTCAACCGTGTTATTAGCAATAAGCGCCTGACATTTTGGCGACTTCTCAAATGGATGATGTTCTGCGCTGAGCTCAATCTCACCCTTGCCAAGCACTTTAGCTTTCGAGCTTACACCTTGATAACCACCTAGCTTTTTGATGTTTTTCGCTTCATCTCCACCAAAATGCCAAGTCGTCAATGGCACTCCTGCTGCCTCATGCATAGCTAAAATTTCAGCCATTACTTTTTTCACGAAGCGGTGAGACGAATCAAGGCATGGATTTAGAAAGCTTTTACGGTCGTAGAACTGAACCGTCGTGACATTGGATGTATCTTGAGGATCGAGCAATCGAAACTCATTGGCCTTTTCCATCTCACCGAGCTTAGCGTACTTACGATGGCGCGCTTCCATAGACACTACAGCCGCTCTGGCGTGCGCTGGCATGTCGATTTCTGGAATGACTTCAATTTGACGCGCTGCGGCATATTGCAAGATATCGATGTAATCTTGTCGGCTGAAGAAACCCGATCCAAAGTTATCGCTAGTAGGCCCAGAGCCAAGCTGAGGCAACAAGCAGCGAGTTTCCGATTTATCGAAACATCGCTTAGCACCAATGTCTGTAAGTTCAGGCAAACCTGGGATTTCTAGACGCCAACCTTCATCATCTGTAAGGTGCAAATGAAGTTTGTTGAGCTTATACGCCGCCATTTGATCTAGGGTTTGGAAAATTGCGGACTTGGAATGAAAGTTTCGCGCCACATCCACCATCACGCCGCGATACTGATACCGTGGAGCATCGGCGACATCAACCAAAGGTAACACTGTCGGTTTTTGGATATCCACCAGAGAAAAAATGGACTGAACCGCATAATACACACCAGTCTCATCAAAAGCGGTAATGGCTATGCCGCGATCGGTAACCGAAAGTTGGTAACCGCCATTGACCCGAAGCTTGCTATCTAGTGCATTGGGATCAATATCGCCATAAACCTTTTGCTCACCTTGCCCAGCCAGTCCCAACATCACCGCTCGATGCTCAATGGCTTCTAACGCTTCGTTAGAGAGTGGCAATGATGTAAAATCTAGCCCTTGGCTTATGTCCAAATTTCCTTTGCTTAAGCGAACTTGATTAGGCGTTGGTACTATATGACTTGCGATATCGAGTTGGTCTAAGTCTTGGTTTTGCTCGAATCGCGTTTTTGGCGTCATCAGGGTATTGTTATCCGTCGACACACGTTTTAATAGGCTCGGTGCAATGGGTTTAACAAACTGACTTAGATCCTCAGTGTCCATTTGCTTGAGCACTCTAGGCTCTGCCTGTTCATGATTCACAAATGCTCGCGGCATAAAGTCCGACTCAAACAACTGCCAATATTCGCCGATCACCGGAATATCTAGACTTTCACCTTGCTCAAGACCTTTAAACGCAGCTGTTGGTTTAAGCTCATATAAGTCACCTGTAAGGCGTGCTATCGTGAACTGTTCGCTATCCAAAGACAAAATAATACGCACACTGTGTATGTACAAAGACCAGTCTTTGTTGTTGATAGCTTGACCTTGATTGCTAAGCGTCATCACACTTTTATTGCATAGCGCCCAATCAGCTCCCAATGTTTGGCAAGGCAAGTTATTCACGTCTGAGGTGTTGGCCTCAACCTGATAATGAATCAACAGATCTTCTGAAATACGATCCACCAGTTGTTGTGGCGTTTGCGTCGCATGGGACATTCCTGATGCCAAGATGGCTAAGCTAATCATGCTGTTACGGAACATGAGTTCTCCGGATGGAAGTAAATTATGCGGCACAAGTTATCTTCCCCTTCAGCAGCTTCAATTAGCCCTCCAAATAACTGTGATCTCCATCGTTATCAGAAAAACAAACAAAAAGTAAAATCAATAATTACAGCAACTTAAACCCATTCTGTCGTAATTTTTCAGAATGCCCGCCCAACAATATGACGCTTTTGTTACAGTGAATTTTAGAACTTCTTCCCCATATTCAAACCAATTGATATCCTTTGGTTATCCCTTATTTTCATTGAGCTTAAAAATGTTAGTCGTCTCGCAATTCACCTGGTCAGCATTTAAACCCCAAAAGTCCATTTTGACGTTTTCTACGTTACTGATTTCATTACTTTCTTTTGTTGTCTCCGCAGAGCCTCTGCTATACAAAGCACAAAAGGGGTCACAAACACTGTATTTATTCGGCACCGTTCATGTTGGTTCTAGGTCTCAGCAAGCGATAAACCAGCCTGTAGAAATGGCAATCAAGCAAAGTGACGCGCTCATCTTAGAAGCTGAACTCGGGGGCAATATCAACTTTCCCAGCCTTGTTGAACATTCAGTGAGGGATGTATTAACAAATAACGAACTAGCGCAGCTCAATGAAATTGCCTCAGAGACCCAGCTTAATATTGATATGCTAAAGTCCCTGCCCTCATGGCAAGCCGCTTTGGTATTACAGCAACATGTTTTTACAGCACTCGACTTTCATGCTGAGTTTGGCGTAGAACACCAGCTCAGCAGCTGGGCACAAACTCATGCCCTCCCTGTCAAAGGGCTCGAGTCGCTACAATTTCAAATAGACTTACTTGCGAATCAGCCGCAAGGCGGAAAGCAAATGCTGCTTCAAACAATCGAAGAATGGCCGTATACCGAAAACAACATCCTATGTTTGATCAAGTCATGGAGTCATGGCGATGTCGCTAACCTTGAGGCGATGCTGCATATCGACAGTGATAACGACGACTTTTACCAGCGGTTTCTAATCGACAGAAACAAAAATTGGGTTCGAAGCTTAGTAACGTCATCGGAGTATCAAAAGGGGACATATTTTATCGCGGTAGGGGCATTGCATTTAGTTGGGCAAGAGAGTGTGGTGGCGTTACTTAAGCGGCAAGGATTTACTATTGAACAGATAAGTCATTCAAAATCGGCTCACTGCAGTATGAAAACGCATGTATAGCGTCTTAAACCTGAGACACTATAAGACAACAAAACGATGAAAAACTGCAAAGACGAGCGACTTTTTTGGAATTGACTGCTTTTGTCACAACAAGTCTGTGCACGTTAGTAAAAAAACGCTATAAATCAAATTATTAACCACATCCTGAGTTAGATATTGTTAGAAACAAAGTAATGCTAGATAGGTTGTTTATTCGATTTCATTCATTTAGTCAATATTGCTACTCTAAAACAATTCTTTTTAATTTCAGCATGTTATTTATTCTCGCAAACAATTAAGTCATACTTATTTGGAAATAAAAATTTTTTTATTTTTTCAATATTTTTTGATCTTTATTCTCTGATACTCATACTTAAAACGACTCGCCAAATTTGCGAGATATGTCACATTATCTGTATCGATTGAGAGGGAAGGTTATGAAATACATCAAAGCACTGTTGTTAGGAGGTGTACTCGCATTCTCATTGCCAAGCGCAGCATACCAAAGTTCAGCAGCCGGTCCATTTGTAGACTGCCAATTACCGGATGGCTCTCGTACTTTTGTACCACTTGTGGTTTGTCAGCGAGCCGGTGGGGAGAAACTGTTTTAGGTCATCGGTCTCTGTTCAACAATCTATGGCTGTATGCAACTAGCGCGTGCAGCCCTTTTTTAAATCGTCAACAATCGGGCAAGTTGAGTTTTCGTCACCCGGACATAGAGATATCCAATCAATTAACTGACTCTCTATGGTATGCAGTTCTAGAATTTTTTTCCTAACCTCATCTAATTTCTCAGTCGCCTTTTGTTTTACTTCGGCACTCATGCGCTGTTCGTTCATCGAAATAAGTACCAACTCACGGCACTCATCCAAAGTAAAACCTACACCTTTAGCTCTAGCAATAACCCTAAGTTCTTCAATATGATGCTCACCATAAACTCTATACCCATTACCTTCTCGTTCGGGCAATGAGATAAGCTGCTTGTCTTCATATAAGCGGATCGACTTTGCCGTTAGCCCGGTACGCTTGGCCACTTCACTAATGTTCATTACTTACCTTCGTTTCACATTGGACAACAGAGTGATAACTGTCTCGCAAAAATATGTTCTTCCTTCTCCAGTTTACATAGCACTGCTATTATTCGCGAAACAAAAAAACTAAAATCATGGTTACCCTACACAAAGATTGCCATACAGGCAAAGTCTAAAGGAGTGGCAATGAAGCTAAAATACCCTATGCTAGCGAGTCTCATGCTCGCACCATCAATCGCATTCTCAGCCGTTACCGTTAAAGTACCAAATGGCATTCAAGTATTAACCGTAAACGAAAAGGACTCTGGCTACTCAAGCTTTGGCTTTGATTCTAAGAGCGATATTCAACTTGAAGATGGCGTCAATCAGATCGTATTCCGTATCTCCAAAATCGTCATGGAGACTGGTTCAGAAAAGACAAAGTATAAATCTCAGCCTTTGGTAGCAACATTTGAAGGTAAAGATGCCGTTTTATCATTTGATGTGCCCAACATAAAAACCCTCTATGAAGGCAGCATGTTCAATGACAACCCAACATTTGATATTAACGTGAGCTCTGGTGAAGTTGTTAATGTTAACAAGGGTCAACTAGGTCTTACTTTTAGCCTTGCAGCAGACATGGTAAAAGAAATTGAAAACTACAATCAAACTGACTTACCTGCAAGTTTGAAAAACTACCGCAATCCAACGCTACTAGTAAGCGAAAAAACAACCGACCACTATGACAGCCTGAAAACAACCTTTAAGTCCGCATCATTAGAAGATAGAAAGAAATTCCTAACTTGGGCTATTAGTAATCTCGATGACTAACGAAGCTATTTAACAAGAACAATAGACTCGCTATTCATATAGCGAGTTTTTTATTTTTAGCGATTCAAGCACGTAAAAAAGCCGGCTCAAAGAGCCGGCGAATTAGGCAGTATATTGTATTGAGATTAGAAGTAGTATTCTACACCTAGACCCCAACCAAACTCATTGTCAGAACCATCTTTAGAGATCATGTATGGACGAACATAAGTCACTGCAGAATCATCTAGGAAGTATAGAGCTTGAGCGGAAACGATGCTGTCTGCTGAATCAGCAACTGAATCACCGTCAAGTTTCACGTCCATGTTTGCAGCATAGTTCGCTTTGAATTGCCAGTTCTCCACACCACTGAATACAACACCTAGAGAGTAGCTATCTTGCTCAAGCTTAGTGTTTTCAAACGTTTCAGTTTTGTCATCACCGTTGTCTTTGAATGTGACTGTGATGTTGCTGTAGTCTGCAGCTTCACGTTTGTAGGCACCGTAGAATGCAAATGTATCAAAGTTTAGCTCGAAGCCTAGTAGCGCTGCGTTAGTATCAGACTCACCTTTCGCATCAAATTCTTCGCCAATTGTTGGACCTTCACCAGGGTTTTGGTTCTGCCAACGCTTAACTAGATCACCTAGCTTACTGATTTGACGGTCTTGGCCTGCTTCATAACCACCATGTACAGTAAAGAAACCAGCTGTGTAGTGAGCGCCCAAACCAACAAAGTTAGAATCTTTAACATCTTCTGCACCGCGACCTGCAGCTACGTTAAACGTAAAGCCGCCAAGGTTTGCAGAGTCATAACGAACCATGTTTGATTGACGGTCATAACGAGCACCACCGATGATGTCACCGCCCCAGTCAAAGACAGCACCAGCACGCTGACCTGAGTATGGCCAGTCAATGATTTCGTATAGAGGCGTTAGCATACGACCGATACGGATACGACCTGCATCTTCAAACTCAAAACCACCGTAGGTATCACGAACACCCAGACCGCTACCAGCACCATCGTCACCAACGTTACCACCTTCAAGTTGCCAAATGAACTTAGGACCGCGAGCCAGCTCATGAGAACCGCGCAAACCAAAACGAGATTCGTTTTCTAACTTAATTGGGGCATCACCGCCGCCAATTTTGTCTTCGCCAAATTGCCAAACAGAAAGCGCAACCTGACCATATAGGTCAACTGAATCTGTTGCTGGTTTCGCTTGAACCGCCCCTGCCATTGTTAATGACGCCACTGCTGCACCTAGAAGGGTGCGTTTAAACATTTTTTCCATGGAATTAAACTCCTAAAAATGGGTATAGCTGCTTTCCATAATTCACGCTTAAGTTGGCCGCCGAAGAGTGAATCATTTCCTTTTTATTTTAATCAGAACTTCTGATTAATTTTGCTGTCTACACTGTGTGTATCCATATTCACTAGACTAACTTCGCGAGAAAAAATATCAATTCAAGACTTATTTTGGGTAAAAAAAATAGGAGGCACTACAAATTTTTGGGCGAGTTATTGATGGAGATCTTATTTTTTAGACGCACTTTAATGAAATGCTTTACACTGATAAAACAACGCTATTCTGGTGGTTTGTCAATACATTTCCGTGAAGTGACTCGCATGGTATTTATTTTATTTGAGTTATTAAAAATATAGAGATCGTGATATTTGATTTTCAATAACCATTGCACTAGGGCAGAATAATTTGATATTACTCGCAAAAAAAAGCCCCGCTAAAAGCAGGGCTAGTTTCCAATAAAGCAGTTTTAATTAATTAACGTAATCAAATCTGCTTCTGTTTTTATTTCAATACCTAATTCTTGCGCTTTCGCTAGCTTAGAACCCGCATTCTCACCAGCAAACAAAATATCTGTTTTCTTAGATACGCTGCCCGTCACCTTCGCTCCCAGTGCTTGTAGCGCTGCTTTAGCATCATTGCGGTTTAATACTGATAGTGAACCGGTCAATACCACTACCTTCCCAGCAAGTGGCTGAGGAGCGTCTTCTGCGAGTTCTTCAATAGCTGGCCAGTTTACACCCGCTTCAATTAATGCGGTGATCACTGATTGATTCAGTTCCGCTTTAAAGAAGAACTGAATGTGCTTAGCGACAATTTCACCCACGTCTTGAACTTCAATAAGCTGGTCGTGAGTAGCTTTGCTTATGGCTTCTAGCGTTTTAAAGTGTGCAGCTAAGTTAGCAGCGGTGGCTTCCCCGACTTCGCGAATACCCAGTGAGTAAAGAAAACGAGCTAGCGTCGTTTCTTTAGATACGTTGAGGGCACTCACCACATTTTGTGCCGATTTAGGCCCCATACGTTCCAAAATTGTCAGTTGACCAGCAGATAAGCGGAACAGATCGGCTGGCGTTTCTACCATCTCTTTATCCACCAGCTGCTCAATTACTTTTTCACCTAAACCATCTACATCGAGCGCTTTGCGCGATACAAAGTGCTTTAGCGCTTCTTTACGCTGAGCTTGGCAAACTAGGCCGCCGGTACATCTTGCTACAGCTTCACCTTCGATGCGCTCAACGAGCGAGGAACAAACTGGGCAGTGTGCTGGGAACGTAATCTCTTTGGCGTCGTCAGGACGACGCTCTGGCACGTAAGAAACGATTTGAGGGATAACGTCACCCGCACGGCGAATAACCACACTGTCGCCGATCTTAACGCCAAGACGTTCAATCTCATCTGCGTTGTGAAGCGTGGCATTACTTACCGTTACACCACCAACAAATACAGGCTCAAGCTTCGCCACTGGCGTAATCGCGCCTGTGCGACCCACTTGGAAGTCGACCGAGTTCAGCACAGTGATCTCTTCTTGTGCTGGGAATTTGTATGCAATCGCCCAGCGCGGAGCACGAGCGACGAAGCCAAGCTGCTCCTGAAGCGCAATCTCGTCAACTTTGATAACCACACCATCAATCTCATACGCTAGCTCATCGCGCTTCTCTTGAATGGCTTTATGGTATAGCTTCACTTCCTCAATACTGCTCACTCGTTTGGTCTCTGGCCCCATAGGGAAACCCAGTGATTTTAGTTTCAGGAAGCGATCATAGTGGCTTGTCGGTAGCTCAGTGCCTTCAACCACACCTAGACTATAGGCATAAAAGCTAAGCGGTCTTTTAGCAGTAATGCGCGAATCTAACTGGCGCAGACTGCCCGCTGCCGCATTTCGTGGATTAACGAATACTTTCTCGCCCTTTTTCGCAGCGATTTCGTTGAGCTTGTCAAAGCCTGCCTTTGGCATGAAGACTTCACCACGCACTTCGATACGAGCAGGGATATCATCGCCTTGCAGCTTGAGTGGAATAGCACTAATAGTGCGAACATTCTCAGTAATGTTTTCACCCGTCGTACCATCACCACGTGTCGCCGCTTGAACAAGGATGCCATTTTCATAGAGAAGGCTCACCGCTAAACCATCGAGTTTCACTTCGCAACAGTAATCACCGATGCTGGTTCGATTGAGGCGCTCGCAAATTCGCTTATTAAAGCCATCGAGATCTTCATCAGAAAACGCATTATCGAGAGAGAGCATAGGGATTTCATGCTGAACTTGGCTAAAGCTATCTAACGGTAAACCACCCACTCGCTGACTTGGAGAGTCCACCGTCACCCATTCAGGATGCTCCGCTTCAATCGCGATCAGCTCTTGCATCAGGCGGTCGTACTCGACGTCCGGGATCTCAGGGCTGTCTTCAACATAATACTTCACACCATGATAGTGGAGCTGTTGCTTGAGTTCGTTTAATCGTTGTTGCGACATGTTATACCTTGATAGTATTGATAAAAAAGGCTCCTAAGGAGCCTTTTTTGCTTCGAATTTATTGGTTTAAGCGCTGGCTTTCGCTCGGTTAAAATCTTTGATTTGCTGGCGATAAGCATCCAGTCTTTGTGGCGTCATTAGATTACGCTGATCATCAAGTACATTGCCGCCAAGATCGTCAGAGATCTGTTGTGCGGTACGCAGCATAAGCTTAAAGTTTTGATCAGCTTCGCCAAAGCAAGGCAGCGTCATGAAAAATGAGATGCCTTTCGTTGTAAAGGTTGCAGGGTCATCATGTTTAAGCGTGCCTGGCTGCATCATATTAGCGACGCTAAATAGTACCTTACCAGTACCTGAGGGGTCAGTATGACGGTGGAAAATATCCATCTCGCCATAGTTCAGGCCGTTTTGACGCATGCTATCAAATAGCTGAATACCGTTAAATGGCTCTTCGCCAGAGCAATGGACATTAAGAACCAACACCTGCATTTCAGGCTCTTTTGGCTCTTCCTTAACCTCTTTCGCGCTATCCGCTAAGTTAACCACGGCTTGAGGCTCTTGCTCTAAGTCTTCATCCAATGAATCTAGATCGATGCGAGGTTCACTCACATCAATGTCGTCATTTTCTTTACTTGCGGTAAATGAGGGCAATGGCTCTTGTTCATCTTTTTCTTGAGAAGAGACAAAATCTGGCTCAATTTCTTCAGCTTGTTTTGGCTGGTGTGAAGACTCTTCAACCAGAGATTCGGCTTTATACAAAGGCTCTGAAACGTCACTATCAGAAGAACTAGCCTCTAGCGGATCGTAAGCAGGCTTTTGCGCATCCAATCCAAAATCAGGCTCGGTGCGCGTTTTTCTGATGATTTCAAAGTCATCTTCAGGAGCGACGTATTCATCGTCGGCGTTATCATTGTCGTCCAACTTTCCTAGCGGTCTGTCACCGAATTTCTTTTGACCTTCTTTTTTACTCGACCACAAGCCGTGAAACAACAGCGCCGCGATAGCTAAGGCACCGACAATAATGAGTACGAATCGCAATTCCTGCATTGTTTGCTCTCAATGTTAAAAATAGTCCTTAAAGAAGCGCTTACACACTTCAACTTTGTCTACTTTACCAAAACTCTATAGATGATTAGAACACCTAAGTATAAGAAGTTTGTGATTTCGTAAACCCTTTTTTGTTATAGTCGAAATCATAAGCAACGCAAAAACCAGATAAAGGACACCAATTTTGAACAAAGCAAACACTGGGTTTGGCTACTTCATGCAAGGTTTTCAAATCGCTTTTATGCCCGGGATCAGACGCTATGTGCTGATGCCCCTTTTAGCCAATATCCTTTTGGTGGGGTCCGCGATGTATTATTTATTCTCCCACTTGAACGCTTGGATTGAAGGTTGGCTTGGCTACCTACCTGAGTTTTTATCTTGGCTAAGCTATATCTTGTGGCCTTTGTTAGCGCTTACTATCCTAGCGACCTTTTCCTACTTTTTTAGCACTCTAGCTAACTTTATAGCCGCCCCATTTAACGGCTTGCTGGCAGAGAAAGTAGAAGAAATGCTCACTGGTAATAAAATTAATGATGAAGGACTCATGAGCGTTGTCAAAGATGTGCCGAGAATTATGGCGCGCGAATGGCGCAAGCTTCTCTACACCTTGCCTAAAGCTATTGGGCTGTTCTTATTACTCTTGATTCCAGCTATCGGCCAGACAATCGGCCCTTTCGCATGGTTTATCTTTACCGCTTGGATGTTGGCGATTCAATATTGTGACTACCCGTTTGATAACCACAAAGTCCCTTTCAACGACATGCGCCTGTCGATGAAACAAAAACAAGGTAAGGCTTACGGCTTTGGCATGCTGGTGTCTTTGTTTACTGCTATTCCAATTTTAAATCTGTTTATCGTCCCTGTCTCAGTATGTGGCGCGACGGCAATGTGGGTGCAAGAGTTTAAACAACATAGCTAGCACACAAACAACTAAACATAAGCCCCTTGATTGGGGCTTGGTATCACTCAAGGTTTTAATGGCTTACGACTAAAGGACTGATTACCACATTTAGCACAATCGCCGATCACGGTTGGATGATTGTACTCGGTTTTATGACCACACTGCTCACACACCAATACTCCAAGCCCTATCATTTCACCTGACGTGTAAACACCCTGATGCTCTAAATCTTGGAACAACTCGACCCATTCCACTCTCGTTCGGTCAGTAATGTCCAATAACCCTTGCCAAATTGAGTTAGCAATCATTAGATAGAAGGGACCGCTTTTACTCTCTTCGTAATTATCAGCAAACTCTTTGAGATCCGATTTAACATACGCGGAGATCAGCGCCATCTCGTCCTTGGTCATGTCGTTCGCAGCTTCCACCACTTGTCCCGACTTTTCAAACACGTGCTGTAACTCTTCTGGACTATGTTTGAGGTTCTCAACCACATCTTCGATCATTTCTTCATAACTGGTTTTACGCTTAGGCATACATCCCCCTGTTATTGGCTATTGTTGACCGAGCTTCCTTTAGGTATTCTATGACGATCTATTAGTCTCTGTAGTAACAGAACTCACAAATTCCAAGATAACCGGACATCATCGATGCAAGAACAATACAACCCACAAGACATTGAACGTAAAGTTCAACAGCATTGGGACAACAATGAAACCTTTGTTGTAAGTGAAGACCCAAATAAAGAAAAATTCTACTGCCTGTCAATGTTCCCTTACCCAAGCGGACGACTGCACATGGGTCACGTACGTAACTACACCATCGGTGATGTGGTATCTCGTTTCCAGCGCCTGCAAGGTAAAAATGTAATGCAACCAATCGGTTGGGATGCATTTGGTCTGCCTGCAGAAAACGCAGCCGTTAAGAACAACACGGCTCCTGCGCCTTGGACTTACGAAAACATCGAATACATGAAAAACCAGCTTAAACTGCTGGGTTTTGGCTACGACTGGAACCGCGAGTTCGCAACTTGTACGCCTGAGTACTACCGTTGGGAGCAAGAGTTCTTTACTAAGCTATACGAAAAAGGCCTAGTGTATAAGAAGACTTCTTCGGTTAACTGGTGTCCAAACGACCAAACCGTTCTTGCAAACGAGCAGGTTGAAGATGGCTGCTGCTGGCGCTGTGATACTCCAGTTGAGCAAAAAGAAATTCCACAGTGGTTCATTAAGATCACTGAGTACGCACAAGAGCTTCTTGATGACCTAGACAACCTTGAAGGTTGGCCTGAAATGGTTAAGACCATGCAGCGCAACTGGATTGGTCGCTCTGAAGGTGTTGAGCTTAAGTTTGCCGTTAACGGTCAACAAGATCTAGAAGTCTACACAACTCGTCCAGACACTCTAATGGGTGTAACGTACGTAGGTATTGCGGCAGGTCATCCTCTAGCGGCGATCGCGGCTGAGAACAACCCTGAGCTTGCAGCGTTCATCGAAGAGTGCAAAAACAATAAGGTTGCGGAAGCTGAGCTTGCGACAATGGAGAAGAAAGGTATGGCTACTGGCCTTACTGCTATTCACCCATTGAACGGTCGTGAAGTGCCAGTTTACGTGGCTAACTTCGTACTGATGGACTACGGCACAGGCGCGGTGATGGCGGTTCCTGGTCACGATCAACGCGACTTTGAGTTTGCGACTAAATACGGTCTAGACATTCTTCCTGTGATTCAGCCTACCGATGGCAGCGAGCTAAACATCTCTGAAGAAGCTTATACCGAGAAAGGCGTTCTATTTAACTCTGGTGAGTTCGATGGTCTTGAGTTCCAAGCGGCATTCGATGCCATCGCAGCAAAACTGGAAGCAGAGGGCAAAGGCCACAAGACGGTAAACTTCCGTCTACGCGACTGGGGTGTATCTCGTCAGCGTTACTGGGGTGCTCCAATCCCAATGGTGACCACTGAAGATGGTGAAGTTCATCCAGTACCAGCAGACCAACTACCGGTTATTCTTCCAGAAGATGTGGTGATGGATGGCGTTACCAGCCCAATCAAAGCCGACAAAGAGTGGGCGAAGACCACATTTAACGGCGAACCAGCACTTCGTGAAACAGACACGTTCGACACGTTCATGGAATCTTCTTGGTACTACGCACGTTACTGTTCACCACAAGCAGATGACATCCTAGACCCAGAAAAAGCAAACTACTGGCTGCCAGTAGACCAGTACATCGGTGGTATCGAGCATGCTTGTATGCACCTTCTGTACTCGCGCTTCTTCCACAAACTGCTTCGTGACGCAGGTTACGTAACGTCTGATGAGCCGTTTAAGCAGCTACTATGTCAAGGTATGGTACTCGCTGACGCGTTCTACTACGAAAACGACAAAGGCGGCAAAGAGTGGGTTGCACCGACTGACGTTGCTGTTGAGCGTGACGGTAAAGGTCGCATCACTTCAGCGAAAGACGACCAAGGCCGTGACGTTGAGCACTCGGGCATGATCAAGATGTCTAAGTCAAAGAACAACGGTATCGACCCTCAAGAGATGGTAGACAAGTACGGTGCAGACACAGTACGTCTATTCATGATGTTTGCATCTCCTGCTGATATGACACTTGAGTGGCAAGAGTCGGGCGTTGAAGGCGCTAACCGCTTCCTAAAACGTGTTTGGAAACTGGTGAATGAGCATTCATCGAAAGGCGCAGCAGAAGCAGTAGATACTGCCGCTCTTTCTGGTGACCAAAAAGCACTTCGTCGCGACGTTCACAAGACTATCGCGAAGGTAACGGACGATATCGACCGTCGTCAAACGTTCAATACAGCTATTGCAGCTATCATGGAACTCATGAACAAGCTAGCGAAAGCGCCTCAAGAGTCAGCGCAAGACCGTGCGATTCTAGATGAAGCACTAAAAGCGGTAGTGGCAATGCTTTACCCAATCACTCCACATATTTCATTCGAAATGTGGGTCGCTTTAGGTGAGTCGGACGTCGACAACGCAGTATGGCCAACACACGACGAGAAAGCACTAGTCGAAGACGAGAAGCTGATCGTTGTTCAAGTAAACGGCAAACTGCGCGCTAAGCTGACTGTGCCTGCTGATGCGTCTAAAGAGCAAGTTGAAGAGCTTGGTCTGAACGACGAGAACGTCACCAAATTCACAGACGGTAAAACTGTTCGTAAAGTGATCTATGTACCTGGTAAGCTGCTGAATATTGTAGCGAACTAATCATCATCACTTTATGATACTAAGAGTCGCAGCGAACAACTGCGGCTCTTTCGTCCATTTTAAGCAAAGCCTTATTTAAGTTTCTACTTCGGAAATTTACATAAGCCTTTTCAACGAGAGCCTTCGGTAGCTATGTTTCGATTCAAACAAAAACTAACACAAGCCAGTTTTATTCTTCTTCTCTCTTCTCTACTGACAGCATGTGGATTTCAGCTACGTGGCGAGTACTCTGTACCCGAAGACATTACCGCTATCTCTGTCACGAGTTATGATAAGTACAGCAAAATCACTCGCTTGGTAAAAGAGCAACTGCGCCTCAGCCAAATTGAGCTAGTGACGCCAAACAAAGATGTTCCGAATATTCATATCATTGGTGAAACCATTACCGACCGTACTTTATCTCTGTACCAAAACACACGTGCTGCCGAGAAAGAAGTAGTGTACGAAGTCAACTATCGAGTCACCGTTCCTGATCTGGGCGCAAAAGATTTTACTGCGACTATGACTCGCAGCTACCTAGACAACCCACTTTCAGCGCTCGCTAAGTCGGCTGAGCGTAAGCTTATCGAAGATGAAATGCGCGAGTTTTCTGCGCAGCAAATGATGCGTCAAATGGCAAGACTTAAAACTGAAATTCAAGAGTTTGAAGAAAAGCAACACCTTGAAGAATCGAATAGCAATACGCAAGACAACTCACCGTCTTAATAGGTAACCGATTGTGAGAATTTTTGCTGACCGCCTTTCTGAGCACCTAACGAAGCAATGGCACCACTGCTTCTTATTGTTTGGTAATGAGCCACTATTCGTTCAAGAGAGTAGAGATGCGGTTATTCGCCACGCTAAGCAGCTTGGCTTTGAAGAGCATCACCGCTTTAGCGTCGATAACTCACTTGACTGGAATGAAGTGTATGACTGTACTCAAGCACTGAGTCTATTCTCGTCAAAGCAGATCATTGAACTCAGCATGCCGGAGACTGGTGTTAATGCCAGTATTGCCAAACAGCTCGCGGACATAGCACCTACTCTGCATGAAGATATTGTGCTTATCATCACTGGCACCAAGCTCACCCGAGCGCAAGAGTCTGCGAAATGGTTTAAGGCGCTGGGCGGCTGCCTAGTTAGCTGTAACACGCCAGATATTAAACAGTTACCACAGTGGGTCATGAGACGCTGTCGAGCAAATCAATTAATGCCTGACGGGGAAGCCGTTCAACTACTGTGCCAATGGCATGAAGGCAACCTATTTGCTTTGTCACAAAGCCTTGAAAAACTCGGCCTGCTCTTCCCTGATGGCCAATTGACTCTGCTGCGAGTTCAAGAGTCGCTCAGCAGACACAATCACTTCACTGTATTTCATTGGGTTGATGCTGTTTTGGAAGGCAAACCAAAGCGTGCCCATCGCGTGCTAACCCAACTTGAGGCTGAAGGTGTAGAAGCAACAATTTTACTCCGTACGATTCAAAAAGAACTGGTACAGCTTGGTAAGATGCAAGCCATGTTAGCTCAATCGTCACTTGGTCAGGTGCTTGATCAGTTTCGAGTATGGCAAAATAAAAAGCCGATCTATAGCGCCGCACTAAACCGGTTATCACCAGAAAAACTGCGCAAAAATATCCAATTGCTCAGCGCCATTGAGGTTCAGGTGAAAACCCAATACGAGCAAAGTCCTTGGCCATACTTGCAGCAACTCTCGCTTAACCTGAGCAGTGCTGACAGCGGTCTGTCTTTGCAACCATAAAATCGTGATATAATTACCGATCGATTGAGTAGCGATACTCCCCTAACTATATACATACTGAGGAATCTCTTTTGCAACGCGAAGAATTGAAACTTTTTCTAGCTGATAAAGCGGACGATATGAAAGCACAAGACATTGTCACCCTAGATGTTGAAGGCAAGTCTAGCGTTACAGACTTCATGATCGTCTGTACCGGCACTTCTAGAAGACACGTCATTTCAATTGCGGATCATGTTGCTGCAGAAGTGAAAAAGGTAGGCCTAGAACCACTAGGTATCGATGGCAGCACC
The DNA here is from genome assembly GCF_052879755.1 of Vibrio sp. DNB22_10_4. NCBI lineage: Bacteria > Pseudomonadati > Pseudomonadota > Gammaproteobacteria > Vibrionales > Vibrionaceae > Vibrio > Vibrio sp. DNB22_10_4. The sequence goes on from NZ_JBNNXW010000002.1 coordinate 290,549, forward strand.
GAGGGTGAATGGGTTGTACTGGATATGGGTTCAACCATGCTACACGTAATGCAAGAAGAGCACCGTGAGCTATACCAACTAGAAAAGCTTTGGAGCTAACAGTTTGAAACTTCAACTGATCGCCGTTGGCACTAAAATGCCTAAGTGGGTAGAAGAAGGCTTTCAAGAATATCGCCGCCGCTTCCCACACGACATGCCACTTGAGCTCATCGAAATAACCGCAGGTAAGCGAGGCAAAAATGCCGACATCGCGCGCATCCTTCAAAAAGAAGGTGAAGCGATGCTTGCTGCCGTGCCAAAGGGCAACCGTATTGTCACCTTGGATATTCCCGGTAAAAAATGGGATACGCCACAGCTCGCCGAGCAGCTGGAAAGCTGGAAGCTCGACGGCCGTGATGTTTCCATTCTGATTGGTGGTCCTGAAGGATTGGCTCCAGCTTGTAAAGCAGCCGCAGACCAAAGCTGGTCTTTGTCTGCGTTAACCCTTCCTCACCCGCTGGTGCGCATTGTCATGGCGGAGAGCTTGTACCGAGCGTGGTCAATTACCGCTAATCATCCGTATCACAGAGAGTAATTGAGCTAGCGATGAAACGTAAACGCAGCCAGATACGGGATCATCAGGCCGAAGCGCGACTATTTAAAAGTCGCGCTATTGTGGCGTTTGTTGGTATCGTTGTGATGATGTTGGTGCTCGTCGCTAACCTCTACAACATCCAGATCAACCAGTATCAAGACTATAAAACCCGCTCGAACGATAACCGCATCAAAGTCGTGCCTATCGCGCCTAATCGCGGGCTCATCTACGACCGCAATGGCATTTTGCTGGCGGAGAACCGTCCTGTCTTCAACCTAGAAGTCACACCAGAAAAAGTCAAAGACATGGATGCAACCATCCAGGCGCTAAGACAATATCTGGATATCTCACCTGAGCGTGAAGAAGCCTTCAATCGCGATCGCAAGCGTACTCGCCGTTTTAAATCGATCCCGCTTCTGACCCAATTGACTGAAGACCAAGTCGCGATCTTTTCCGTTCATCAACATAAGTTCCCTGGCGTTGAAATAGCTGCGAACCTAAAACGTTTCTATCCCTACGGTGATGTGCTTACTCACGTAATTGGTTATGTATCCCGCATTAATGATCGAGACATGCGCCGCCTGATCCGCGAAGAGCAAGACGCAAATTATCAGGCGACACGCGATATTGGTAAGCTCGGTATTGAGCGCTACTACGAAAATATTTTGCACGGCACTGCTGGCTATCAGGAAGTGGAAGTGAACAGCCGTGGACGCGTATTAAGAACCCTCAAGTTCGTGCCACCTCTTCCTGGCAAAGACATCGTTCTGAACCTGGACATAACGCTTCAACTTAAGGTTCACAAACTGCTCGATGGCAGACGTGGCTCAGCGATCATTCTTGATCCAAGTGATAACGGTGTATTAGCAATGGTATCCAGCCCAAGCTACGATCCAAATGCATTTGTGAACGGCATTTCGAGCAAAGGCTATCGCGCACTACTGGAAGATAAAAACCGACCACTAGTAAACCGCGCAACCCTTGGTATTTACCCACCCGCTTCAACGGTTAAGCCGTTTATCTCGGTCGGCGCACTTCAAGAGGGCGTCATTACCACCAAAACTACACGTAATGACCCGGGCTACTGGCGTATTCCAAACTCGAAGACACGTCCATTCCGTGATTGGTTGCGTTGGGGTCATGGTAAGGTTGATATTCTCAAAGCGATTGAAGAGTCGGTGGATACCTTCTACTACCAAATTGCTTACGACATGGGCATTGATCGCCTATCGAAGTGGATGATGATGTTTGGTTTCGGCGACTACACAGGCATTGATATCTTCGAAGAGAGCAAAGCCAATATGCCAACTCGCGAATGGAAGATGGCCAGACACAGAACACCATGGTATCAAGGTGATACCATCCCTGTCGGTATCGGTCAGGGTTACTGGACAGCAACGCCAATGCAGATAGCCAAAGCAACCTCAGTTCTGGTTAATCGCGGCGAAGTACTCTCTCCACATCTATTGCGTGCGACCATAAATAATGGCGACAGCTTTGATCATCAAACCTTAAGTGAAGTTGACTCGAGACCGCCTATTACCGGTGTACAAGAGCGCTACTGGGATATTGCTTTAGAAGGTATGCGCCGGGTAAACCACGGCGTTAAAGGCACAGCTCGACGCGCGTTCGCCAATATGCCTTTTCAAAGTGGTGGTAAATCGGGGACTGCACAGGTGTTTAGCTTGGCAGAAGACGAAGAGTACAACGCTGAAGAGCTCGCAGAGCATCTGAAAGACCATGCATTGTTTACCGGCTTCGCCCCGTTTGAGAACCCTGAGGTCGTGGTTACTGTCGTACTTGAGAACGCCGGTGGTGGTTCTAGCAACGGAGCGCCAGTCGCTCGACAGCTGTTCGACTTAGCATTGGCAGAAAAGGAAGAGAGTGAAGAAGAATGAGATTTGATCCTTCCACCGGTCAAAGCCGAGTGATGTTCGAACGCTTCCACATCGATTTGCCTTTGGTGCTCGGAATTCTGGCACTTATGGGTTTTGGTCTTGTAGTGATGTACAGCGCCAGCGGCCAAAGTATGGCTATGATGGACAGGCAAGCAATGCGTATGGTACTTGCTCTAGTGGTAATGGTTGTCCTCGCCCAGCTATCGCCAAGAACCTATGAAACCTTAGCGCCCTTAATGTTCTTTGCGGGCGTCATGCTGCTGTTTGGCGTGCTGTTCTTTGGTGAAGCCTCAAAAGGGGCTCAGCGCTGGCTAAATTTGGGCTTTGTGCGCTTTCAGCCCTCGGAGCTTCTTAAACTGGCGGTACCCTTAATGGTGGCTCGTTACATTGGTAAGCGTTCACTACCCATCACGTTTCAGACCTTGATCATCTCGCTAGTGATGGTGTTCGTACCCACAATATTAATCGCCAAGCAGCCAGACCTTGGGACTTCCATTTTGATTGCCGCCTCGGGGATCTTCGTTGTCTTCTTAGCTGGTATCAGCTGGAAAATTATCTTTGGAGCCGTGCTTGCGCTAAGTGCTTTTGTCCCGGTGCTTTGGTTCTTTTTGATGCGTGAGTATCAGAAAGTACGCGTACGTACCTTGTTTGACCCCGAATCGGATCCACTGGGCGCGGGTTATCACATCATTCAAAGTAAAATTGCTATCGGCTCTGGCGGGATCACTGGTAAGGGCTGGATGCAAGGCACTCAATCACAGCTCGAGTTTTTGCCTGAGCGTCACACCGACTTCATCTTTGCGGTTATTGCTGAAGAGTGGGGAATGTTCGGAATTCTATTGCTGCTTACTCTCTATCTATTCATTATCGGGCGAGGCTTATATCTAGCCAGTTCCGCACAAACTGCGTTCGGTCGAATGATGGCTGGCAGTATCGTTCTTAGCTTCTTCGTTTATGTTTTTGTAAATATTGGTATGGTGAGCGGTATATTACCGGTAGTTGGTGTACCATTGCCGCTGATCAGCTACGGTGGCACCTCCATGGTGACCCTCATGGCTGGATTTGGCATTCTGATGTCAATTCATACACACCGAAAAGCATTCTCAAAGGCAACCTAATGAACAAACGGAATGACACATGGCGCCAGCGCCTTTCTTGGCTGGGTTTGGCCTTAGGGCTGACCGCCCTAGCTGGGTGCTCTTCGTCATCAGACAGTCGCTATGACCTGAAAGACGATGTGGCACCTAGCGCGCCTATTTCTGTCGATCATATTGAAGGCGCGGTGCCAAAGTATGAACCATACAGTCTCGGGGGTAATAAGAGTTACCGCCTGCGCGGCAAAAGCTACACCGTGATTAAAGACCCAGCAGGTTTTACAGAGCGTGGCGAAGCATCCTGGTATGGCAAAAAGTTCCATGGACACTTAACCTCGAATGGCGAAGTATACGACATGTACTCAATGTCGGCAGCCCATAAGACTTTGCCTCTACCGAGCTATGTTAAAGTTAAAAATCTTGATAACGGAAAAGAGACCATTGTTCGTGTTAATGACCGTGGTCCTTTCCATGACGGCCGTATTATCGACCTAAGTTATGCAGCAGCAAACAAGCTAGATGTGATTAAAACGGGTACGGCTAACGTCGAAATTGAAGTGATTATCGTCGAAAAACCATCTAGTCAACATGAGCTGAGCAAGCACCCGGAGTACACTATTCAAGTCGTTGCCTCACCTCATAAAGATCGCATCGACAACTTGTCCAAGCAACTGAGTGAAAAGCTATCTGTCGACACCTTTCTTACCCCGGTAAACAAGAACTATCGACTGATGCTTGGCCCCTTTAAAGATTACAAGCAAACTCAAGACGTACTGGAGCAGGTGCAAAAGATTGGCTACCCCTCAGCTTTCGTCAAAAAACTGTAAACATCATTGACATAAATAACCGTTGTTACTTAGTGTAAGCTATCTAGTTTGCAGGCAACATTCTGTTACTATACGAACTATTACTCAAACGCATTCGAAATGAATAAGAATAAATCTTCTATGAAATTTGTAACCACTATTGCTCTTTCCGCAACTTTGGCAGCAACTTCTGCCTTTGCGGCACCTGTTGTCATGCCTGATGCACCTCAAATCGCAGCGAAAGGCTTCGTTTTGATGGACTACAACTCTGGTAAGGTTCTCGCTGAGAAAGAGATGAATACTCAGCTCCACCCGGCAAGTTTGACCAAAATGATGACCAGCTATGTTATCGGCCAAGAGCTAAAGCGCGGTAACATCTCACCACAAGATGAAGTGACCATCAGCAAAAATGCGTGGGCAAAGAACTTCCCTGATTCATCAAAGATGTTCATTGAAGTAGGCACCAAGGTTACCGTTGATGAGCTAAACAAAGGCATCATCATTCAATCGGGTAATGATGCTTGTGTCGCGATGGCTGAGCACATTGCAGGCTCAGAAGATGCATTCGTTGACCTTATGAATGCATGGGCGAAATCTATCGGCATGACCAACTCGCACTTTGCTAACGTGCACGGTCTAGACAATCCGAATCTGTACTCAACCCCTTATGATATGGCTCTTCTGGGTCGCGCGCTTATCAAAGACGTGCCAGATGAGTACCGTATTTACTCTGAGAAGAAATTCACCTACAACGGCATCACCCAATACAACCGTAACGGTCTACTTTGGGACAAGAGCATGAACGTTGATGGCATCAAAACTGGCCACACAAGCAAAGCAGGCTACAGCCTAGTGAGTTCGGCAACTGAAGGTAAGATGCGTCTTGTTGCCGTCGTGATGGGTACTAAGAGCGCCAACGCTCGTAAATCGGAAAGTAAAAAGCTACTGAGTTACGGCTTCCGCTTCTTCGAGACGGTTAATCCACACAAAGCAGACGAAACCTTCGTTGAAGAAAAAGTATGGATGGGTGACAAAGACGCAGTCGCGTTAGGTGTGAACCAAGACACTTATGTCACACTGCCACGCGGCCAAGCGAAAAACCTAAAAGCAAGCTTCGTACTTGAAAAGCAGTTAGAAGCACCAATATCTAAAGGCGATGTCGTTGGTAAGCTATACTATCAACTAGAAGGCGAAGACGTTGCTGAGTATCCGCTGCTTGCTCTTGAAGATGTTCAAGAAGGTAGCCTGTTCAGTCGCTTGTGGGATTACATCGTATTACTTTTCAAGAGCTTTTTCTAAGCCCTAGCGTTTAACGCCAAAGTAATCGAGTCATCGTAAAGCCGCTATAAGCGGCTTTACTTTTTCATTGGCTTGAGATCGTCCACGTAAGGCATTACTATTCGCACCGTTATAAAGAATTGGTATTTTTTGGAGTCCCTACTATGTTGACCATCAACTCTGATGCAAAACTCAAAGACCTACTCGAGTTCCCTTGCTCTTTTACCTTCAAAGTGATGGGTTACGCTAAACCAGAGCTTCCTGAAAAAGTGCTGGAAGTGATCCAACGCCACGCGCCAGGGGACTACAGCCCAACCATTAAGCCAAGTGCAAAAGGCAACTACCACGCTGTATCTATTAACATTACAGCGACCTCAATCGAGCAGGTAGAGACCCTTTACAAAGAACTTGGTGATATCGACATTGTTCGTATGGTTCTATAATAAATTGAAAGTTTCAAATTTATTTGAAAGCAGCTTAGGCTGCTTTCTTTTTATTTATCAATCAGATAAATATCCAGCATCATGTAATGGTTAAGAATTCGTTATTTATTAGTAGTTCAAAACCATCAACATGTTTATAATGCGAATACTTTATTAAGTAGCAGCGAGGTGACTGGTGGAAAATCAGCTAGTTGTAAGGAAGCTTGGGCGAAAAGACTACGAACCAGTCTGGAAAGCCATGCATGATTTCACTGACAATCGAACAGACGATACACGCGACGAAGTGTGGTTAGTGGAGCACAACCCTGTCTTTACTCAGGGACAGGCAGGTAAAGAAGAGCACCTACTCAACACTGGTGATATCCCAGTCATTCAAAGCGATCGCGGCGGACAGGTCACCTATCATGGTCCTGGTCAGCTCGTTGCCTACTTTCTTATCAATTTGCGTCGTAAAAAGCTTGGCGTTCGCGAGCTGGTTACGCACATCGAAAACCTCGTTATCAACACACTTAACGCGTATGATATTGAGTCAGCGGCTAGGCCCGATGCCCCTGGAGTGTATGTCGATGGTAAAAAAGTCTGCTCCCTTGGTCTGCGTATCCGTAAAGGGTGCTCATTTCACGGACTGGCGCTAAATATTAATATGGATCTCTCCCCTTTCCTTCGTATCAACCCTTGTGGCTATGCTGGGATGGAAATGGTTCAAGTGAGCCAACTGGGTGGTCCAAATGAGGTCTCGACTGTCGAAGACCAAATGATCAAAGCACTATTAGAAATACTTGATTACGAGCAAGTAGAATTCAGCGAAGAAGCATAAGACGATGAGCAAACCTATCCAAATGGAAAAAGGCGTCAAGTACCGTGACGCTGACAAGATGGCATTGATTCCCGTAAAGAACATGCCTACCGAGCAAAAAAAAATCCTTCGTAAGCCTGAATGGATGAAGATCAAGCTGCCAGCGGACAGTCAGCGTATTCAAGACATCAAGTCTGCAATGCGCAAAAACGATCTTCACTCGGTATGTGAAGAAGCCTCATGCCCTAACCTGGCTGAGTGCTTTAATCACGGCACAGCAACTTTTATGATCCTTGGTGCTATCTGTACTCGTCGTTGCCCTTTCTGCGATGTAGCTCATGGCCGCCCAAATGCGCCTGAAGCGGGTGAGCCGCAAAAGCTTGCGCAAACTATTAAGGACATGAAGCTTAAATACGTAGTGGTTACCTCTGTGGATCGTGACGACCTGCGTGACGGTGGTGCTCAGCACTTTGCAGACTGCAACCGTGAAATCCGCGCACTTAACCCAGAGATCCGCATCGAGACCCTGGTGCCTGATTTCCGTGGCCGTATGGATGTAGCGCTTGAAGCACTAAAAGATAACCCGCCAGATGTGTTTAACCACAACTTAGAGACAGCTCCACGCTTATATCGTAAGGCGCGCCCGGGTGCGAACTACAAATGGTCACTTCAGCTTCTTCAGAAGTTTAAAGAGATGCACCCTGACGTACCGACTAAGTCTGGCTTGATGATGGGTTTGGGCGAAACCAAAGAAGAGATTGTTGAAGTACTGAAAGATCTCCGTGCTCACGGCGTCACTATGCTAACACTGGGTCAATACCTAGCACCAAGTCGTCACCATTTACCGGTTGAGCGCTATGTACCGCCATCAGAGTTTGACGAGCTAAAAGAGATCGCCCTTGAACTTGGCTTTACCCATGCAGCCTGTGGTCCATTTGTTCGCTCGTCGTACCATGCAGACCTACAAGCAAAAGGCGAAGAAGTGAAATAGCATTACTTTTTAGAAGTAACATTGCCTTTTTCGGACATAAAACACGGATTCGCTGTTGAAGCAATCCGTGTTTTTTTTGAGAAAAATATGCAACATGACAATCTCATACTCGCATTTTTGCTATTTTTAGGTAGGCTTAAATAAAAAGTTTCACCCAATCAAGGACGTAACATGAAGTTATTGAAAATTGGTTTGCCTATTCTCGCGGCAACTGTGATTGCAGGCTGTGCGCAGAACACCCAGCAAGACAACTATTTAGAAGCGTCATTCGAGCTATGTAATACTGAAGTAAACCTATACTCGGTTAGCGACGATGGTCGCGTTCGTATCGTTTGTAAGGACGGCGCTAAGTTCGCACTGAACAGCGAGAAGACGCTGGATATCATGCGCGATATCAATATTGATTATTGTAATGGCGAAGGCCTAGGTCAGTTTAGCGAAAGTCGTAAATATTACTCATTCCGCTGTAAATCAGGCACTCTGCTCAACATTAATAAGTAACATTACCTGCGACTTAAAAGTTTCAAGCACTAAAAAAGCGAGCATTTAGCTCGCTTTTTTTGTTCGCTTTAAAGCCGTAGAGAATTACGCGTAAACAGGCAGACGCTTACAGATCTCTAGTACTTTTGCTTTCGTTGCTTCAATCACTGATGCATCGTTGATGTTGTCTAGAACATCACACATCCAGTTAGCAAGCTCAGTCGCATCTGCTTCAGTGAAGCCACGGCGAGTAATCGCAGGTGAACCAATACGGATACCAGACGTTACGAATGGGCTGCGTGGGTCATTTGGAACTGAGTTCTTGTTAACCGTGATGTTTGCTGCGCCAAGAGCGGCATCCGCTTCTTTACCTGTGATGTCTTTGTCGATTAGATCAACAAGGAACAGGTGGTTTTCAGTGCCGTTAGATACGATGTTGTAACCGCGCTCTTGGAACTGTGCAACCATCGCTTTTGCATTCTTAACAACGCGCGCTTGGTACTCTTTAAACTCTGGCTCCATTGCTTCTTTGAACGCGACGGCTTTACCAGCGATAACGTGCATTAGAGGACCACCCTGACCACCAGGGAATACAGCAGAGTTAAGCTTCTTGTACATGTCTTCGCCTGCATTAGACAGGATAAGACCACCGCGAGGACCCGCTAGAGTCTTATGCGTTGTTGTTGTTACCACGTGAGCGTGTGGAACTGGCGTTGGGTAAACACCTGCAGCGATAAGACCCGCAACGTGCGCCATATCAACGAATAGGTAAGCATCAACCTTGTCTGCGATCTCACGCATGCGAGCCCAATCTACGATTTGGCTGTATGCAGAGAAACCACCGATGATCATCTTAGGCTTGTGCTCAACAGCAAGCTGCTCCATTTCGTCGTAGTTGATTTGACCCGCTTCGTCGATACCGTAAGGAATCACGTTGTAGTGCTTACCAGAGAAGTTTACTGGTGAACCGTGAGTCAGGTGACCACCGTGCGCTAGGCTCATACCTAGAACTGTGTCGCCTGGGTTAAGCAGCGCCATGTACACTGCGCTGTTCGCTTGAGAACCAGAGTGCGGCTGAACGTTCGCGTACTCACAACCAAATAGCTCACACGCACGATCAATCGCTAGTGTTTCCGCTTTATCAACATACTCACAACCACCGTAGTAGCGCTTACCCGGGTAGCCTTCAGCATACTTGTTGGTTAGCTGAGAGCCTTGCGCTTCCATTACGCGCGGGCTGGTGTAGTTTTCCGAAGCGATTAGCTCGATGTGCTCTTCTTGACGTAGTGTCTCTTCTTGAATTGCTGCAAATAGCTCCGCATCGTAATCAGCGATGTTCATATCACGCTTAAGCATCTGTATCTCCTGACTCAGATTGTTCTGAAAGTTTCAAAAAAACCACACAATGACCAAAAGCAAACGTTTTCGTCACCACATTTGATGACTCGCATGATACATAATTTGATCTAGGTCATAAAGAGAAAATTGGAATTTTCTCATGCAGTTTTTTCATAGTGAACCTTAGGCTTCATCATATGCCCCGATAAAGTGCATCGTTCGAATGCGCTAAGTGTCAATAATTCCATTTACACAGTGTAAAAATTGAATTACATAGGTTTACCGTAAATTTACCCTTCAAGCTACCGAAAACATCAACTTTTCAATAATATTGCGGCGTTTATTGATTAGAAGAATTTAAAATTGATGCAAAAACACACACTCAAAGAAGACTGGATAGCGATTCTAACTGGCACCTTTATCGTTGCTCAGGGAATATTCTTTCTTCAGTCGGCTCAACTTTTAACTGGCGGCACCACAGGTCTTGCCCTTCTTATGAGCCAATTTGTACCAATTTCTTTTGGTACGCTTTATTTCGCCCTAAACAGCCCGTTTTACCTACTTGCTTGGAAACGCTTCGGTAAACGCTTTGCGGCTAGCAGCGCCATTTCTGGTGCCTTGGTATCTATTATTACGGACAACATGCATCGAGTGGTCACACTGGATAACGTCAATACTATCTACTGCGCGATCGCCGGTGGCTTATTGATGGGTCTTGGTATGCTGATTCTATTCAGGCACCGCTCAAGCCTAGGTGGCTTTAATGTGTTGTGTCTGTTTATCCAGGACAAGTTTGGAATTTCGGTCGGTAAAACGCAGATGGCGATTGATAGTGCCATTCTTGTTGCGTCGTTCTTCTTTGTGTCGCCGTCAATTATTGCGATTTCGATTCTTGGTGCGGTGATGTTGAACTTGGTGCTGGCGATGAATCATAAGCCGACTCGTTATGTGGTGACTTATGGGTGAGGTTGGGGCTTTACTCGCTTCGCTCGTTTACCCCTCCTAACCTCCCCTTATAAAGGGGAGGAACTACTGGCTCGCTATCGCATCGCCTCACGTATAGGTGCAATGTTACGTAAGTAACGAGCACTGGTTCTCCCCCTTTATAACGGGGCGCGTAGCCGGGGGAGCTAGAGGGGGTCAAGCTCTTGACCTGTGTTTTTGGCTCTTAGCTCTTAACCTTTATCAACCAACAACACCAAAGTCTCATAAGGCCTCAAAACCACCTCACCCTTCAGTTCAACTTCACCAACAACCCCACAATTACTCAACACAGCACGACTCACCAAGCCATCAAACTGCTCCGGCAACACCACGCTAGTTTCTTCACCATAATAGTTGTTCAAGCACAGCAGCATCGCATCTTCACTCTCACGCAAGTAGCCATGAACCTGAGTGTGCTCTGGGAACAAATCCACATAGCTACCGTCAGTAATCACCGCTAACTGCTTACGAAGCGCAATGAGCTCTTTGTAGAAGTAGAATACCGACTGCTCATCTTCAACCGCTGCCTCAGCGTTGATCTGAGGATAATTTTCAGCGACGCCAATCCAAGGCGTACCTTGGGTAAAGCCAGCGTGTTTGCTGTCATTCCATTGCATAGGTGTGCGAGAGTTATCACGAGATTTCTGTCTCAAGATAGCCATCATATCATCATGAGAGGTATCGCCCTGCTCAACCATCAGCTGATACATATTAAGGCTTTCGACATCTCGATATTGGCTCATATCCGTGAAGCTCGGATTGGTCATGCCGATCTCTTCACCTTGATAAATATATGGCGTGCCTTGCATCAGATGGACAGACGCTGCCAGCATTTTTGCTGACTCAGTTCGGTATTGCTGATCATTGCCAAGGCGACTGACCACGCGAGGTTGGTCGTGGTTACACCAGAACAGTGCGCCCCAGCCTTTCCCATTTAGACCTGTCTGCCAGTGGTTAAAAATCTGTTTTAGCTGCAGGAAATCGAAGTCCGCTTTCGTCCACTTATCACCATTTGGGTAATCGACCTTTAGGTGATGAAAATTGAACACCATCGAAAGCTCTTTGTTATCGAGTGAACTGTATTGCTGGCAATGCTCTAGAGTCGTTGAAGACATTTCACCAACGGTGACCGAGCCATACTTCTGGAATACCGCTTCGCTGATCTCCTGTAAATACTCATGAACGCGCGGACCGTCAGTGTAAAAACGGCGACCATCACCAATATCATCATCAGCGAAGTCTTGCTGTTTTGAGATAAGGTTGATCACATCAAGCCTAAAACCATCCACGCCTTTCTGTGCCCAGAACTCGATGACCTGTTTTACTTCTTCACGAACTGTTGGGTTTTCCCAATTAAGGTCAGCCTGCTCTTTGGCAAATAGGTGCAGATAGTATTCATCGGTGGCTTCATCTAATGCCCATGCAGAGCCACCAAACTTTGACTGCCAGTTGTTGGGTAATTTGCCTTCATTGGGTTTCCAGATGTAGTAATCACGGTACGGGCTTTGTTTATCTCCAAGTGCCGACTGGAACCATTGATGTTCGGTTGAGGTGTGGTTAACAACGATATCCATAATGATGCGGATACCTTTCTGATGGGCAGCAGCGAGCAACGCATCAAAATCTTGCATGGTGCCAAAGTCAGGGTTGATCGCATAGTAATCAGAGATGTCGTAACCGTTATCAATCATTGGTGAGGCATACACTGGAGTAAGCCAGATCGCGTCTACACCTAACTTCGATAAGTAATCAAGCTTCGAGGTAATCCCTTTGATGTCGCCCATTCCTTTATCACCGCTATCGCAAAAGCTCTTAGGGTAGATTTGATAAATCGTGGCTGTTTTCCACCAGTCTTTTTGAGCAGTTTGACTCATAGGTTTAATCTCACTTACCAATTTGGAAATTCGTCAAAATAAAAAGCAAAGAAGTGGCTCAATGTGAGCCACTAATGGGGGTTACGCGCTCGCAAGCTCTAGCTCACCTTTTGATTGAGCGCGTTTGTACAGGAACAAAGTAAGTAGAATCGGCACGGCCATTGCTACTAGCATCGCCATGAAATACACCATCCAGTATTGCGGCTGAATCGATAGGATGCCTGGTAGACCGCCGACACCGATACCGTTCGCCATCACGCCTGCACTGCCACAGATAGCTGCCGCAATTGCACTACCAATCATTGCGCTCAGCATTGGGAACTTGTATTTCAGGTTGATACCGTACATAGCAGGCTCAGTGACACCTAGGTATGCCGAGATAGCAGCGGGGACTGAGATATCACGCTCACCCTCACGCTTACTGATAATGATGATGCCAACAACAGCAGATGCTTGAGCGATATTAGACAGTGCGATCAAAGGCCAGATTGGCGTACCGCCTAGGTCTTGCATAAGCTGAAGGTCAACCGCATTGGTTGTGTGGTGGATACCAGTAATAACCAGCGGTGCGTATAGGAAACCAAAGACCACAGAGCCAAGTACCGCAAAATCACCCGTCATCGCAGCTTTTGCCGCAAACGCAACACCATCACCTAGCACGCGACCAAACGGGCCGATGAAAGCATGAGCAAGAATGACCGACAGAATGATTGATACGAATGGCACCACAACCAGATACAAGTAGCTTGGGACAATACGCTTTAAGTTGGTTTCAATTAGCGCCAGTGCCACACCTGCCAGCATCGCCGGGATCACCTGAGCCTGATAGCCCACCTTCTCAATCACAAACAATCCGAAATCCCAAACCTCTGGCACTTCTTTACCTATGAGATAAGCATTCATCAGCTGGGGCGATACTAAGGTGACACCCAGCGTGATACCAAGAATGGGCGTACCACCAAGCTTTTTCACCGTAGACCAACACACACCAACCGGTAGGAAGAAGAAAATAGCTTCACCGATAAGCCATAAGAACGAGTGAACAGTTGCCCAGAACTGGCTGATTTCCACTAAGGTTTTGCCATCGAACATACGGATGTCGCCGATAACGTTGCGGAAGCCAAGAATCAAACCACCTGTGATAATCGCCGGCAAAAGGGGAACAAAAATTTCGGCTAAGTGCGAGATACCACGCTCTAGAAAGTTCATGTTCTGGCGAGCAGCCAGCTTGGCATCGTCTTTAGATGCCGCTTTCTTACCTGTTGAGTCAATCAACATTTTGTAGACTTCATCAACTTCAGTGCCAATCACCACTTGGAACTGACCTGCATTGGTAAAGCAGCCTTTAACAATCTTGAGGCTCTCTAGTACCGACTTGTCGGCTTTATCGGTATCGTTAAGAACGAATCTTAAGCGAGTTAAACAGTGGCTAACACTGGCAATGTTGTCAGCTCCGCCAACACCGTCGATGATCGCGGCAATGTCTTGCTGGGCTATTTTGCTCATCGTTTGTACACCTTTTCCTGATATAGAGACGTAGGGTTAAGACGTCTAGGTCCATTTGTCTCGTTGTATTAATAATATCGCAACACGCGAATGGGAACATTCCCAAAACTTGAGTTAAGTGTGCCATGGAACAATCAGAACAGAAATGGGAACAGTCCCATTAATTGAGTGTGATCACAATAATTGTTGATAAATGCGTCAAGTTGATTAGTGGAACTGCTACGAAAAAGAAGCCGTGATTACACTGCTTCTTGCGTAAGATGAGAGATGGATTTATTGCCAGTAAGCTGACTAATCAATAGGTTAGCTGCTTTTTCTCCCGCTTGCTGATAGCCGGGATCAATGCTGTAAATATTAGGGAACAGGAAAGAGAGCAGTTCATTACCACCGACGCCAGTCACCACGATATCTTCTCGGCCAAGCTCTTGAAGGCGTTTAATGGTTCCAAGCGCTAAGGAATCACTGGCACACACGATCGCTTGTAATGAGTCTGTCACTACCTCATCAACAAGCTGGTAAGCACTCTCATGATGAAGCTCACCGGTACGATAAACGGCGTGTTGATCGTTATCATCACACCATTTTTGAAATGCATTAAGGCGTGCCAAGCCCGTGGTTTTATCCTTAGGATCGACACCAATATAGGCAAGTTGATTGACGCCTTGCGCCTGCAATTTATTCAAAACCGCTTGGATCAATCCTTGATTGTCGTAGTTGATGGAGGAGACTTGATCGGTATCCATGGCAATGACCACCACCTTCTCCTGCCACAAAGACACTCTATCGATATCAAGCTCCGTAAAACCAAACACAATGACACCTTCAACGTTGCGTTTACGCAGTACGCTTAGATGCTCGTTGGTTTTATCGGGGTCGAACTGACTCTCCATGATAACCACATCGTAACCTGCAGAGTAAAGCACATTGAGCATGCTGCTCACCGCTTTGTTCTCTGAAGGCGAGTCGAGACGCGAGATAATGACACCAATGACCTTTTGCACTCCGCCCCCACGCATCGATTGCGCCGACTTAGAGGGCACATAGCCATGCTCTGCAATCACACGCTCCACTTTCTCGCGAGTTTCAGGTTTTACTTTAGGATCGTTAGTGAGCACGCGAGAGACGGTTGATTTACCGACTCCCGACAGCTTTGCAATATCAAGTATGGTGAGTTTTTTGCTCATGGTTATCTAAAAGCTTAGTATCCGTTTTTTGGTATGCTTCGTGTGGTCATCATACAGCTTTTATCGGTTTCACCCGCAATGGTAAGCATGCCCTTTCTGCCCTTACTAAACAGCTCAACCTCTGATTCAACTTGAGATTGACCATCAAGTGAATACTTCACGCCTGACGCAGAAGGGACGCGGTGCAGATGATATTCTTCGCCATCGATAAGCAGCAAGACTTGCTCACTCGATAACTGGGTTACCTGAAAGCTCTGGTTATCGCACTGATACTGGAGGACATGATAAGGGTTTTCAGGTTCCACCTGATCCGAACTACTGCACGCCACCAAACCGCCAACCATCATAGCCGTAACCAATCCATGTTTAACTAATGCACTCATAATGACTCCTTTAGGATCAAACGATTACTTAGTTAAGTATTGCGGCACATCGCGGATACTATCAAGTACCACAGTTGCGACAGACTCACCGCGCTCGGTGACCGGTTTGCCAGTACGTACTAAGATCTTGGTGCCAACGCCAGCTGCTTCAGCTGCCATCATATCTTCGGCTTTATCGCCGACCATGACTGAGTTTTCCATATCAATCTTTAGGAAATCACGAGCAGAGATAAACATGCCCGGTTTTGGTTTACGGCAGTCACAATCTTGTTTGTAATCACCAATGCCATGCTCTGGGTGATGTGGACAATAATAGATACCATCGAACTCGACGCCATTATCAGAGAAGTTCCAATCCATCCATTGAGTTAAAGAAAGGAAGCGATCTTCGGAGAACATACCGCGAGCAATGCCTGATTGATTGGTCACCAACACCAGCATATAGCCCATGTCCTGCAGTTTTTTCGTCGCTTCAAAAACGCCTTCAACATACTCAAAGTCGTGTTCATCGCTAACGTACCCATGATCAACGTTAATGACGCCATCACGATCCAAAAAAACAGCTGGTTTTGCCACAGTTCACTCTCTTGTTATAGATAGGTGCTAATAACCTGAATTATTACACGCTTTTATAGTCACGGCACTATGAAAATGCCGTTTAGACGTCTAGACGTAAAAATATCTATTGACACTAAAAGGGGAAAACCATAGCATCTTCTATCAATTGAGATGTAGTTCAAACTTTTATGCTACTCACGGACTTCAGGTTGCTTAGATGATCGAAATTAATCAAGTAAACAAAGTGTTTTATCAAGGCACTAAGGAAATCAACGCCTTGGCAGACATCAATCTGCATATCGCAGAAGGTACCATCTTTGGTGTGATTGGCGCCTCTGGTGCGGGTAAGAGTACGTTGATTCGCTGCGTAAACATGCTTGAAGCGCCAACGTCGGGTGAAGTCATCGTTGACGGTGTTGACCTGACTAAGCTATCGAAATCCGAGCTTTCAGAAGCGCGCCGCAACATTGGCATGATTTTCCAGCACTTTAACTTGCTTTCATCTCGCACCGTATTTGAAAACGTGGCACTGCCACTTGAGCTTGCTGGCAAAGAGCGCTCACACATCGAAACCAAAGTGACGGATCTTCTAAAGCTCGTCGGGCTGGCAGATAAGCGCGATACTTACCCTGCCAATCTAAGTGGTGGTCAAAAGCAGCGTGTCGCGATTGCTCGCGCACTATCGTCAGATCCTAAGGTGCTGCTTTGTGATGAAGCCACCAGCGCACTCGACCCTGCGACGACTCAATCAATTCTTGAGCTACTGAAAGAAATCAACCGCAAGCTTAAGATCACCATTCTTCTAATTACTCACGAAATGGACGTGGTAAAAAGCATCTGTCATGAAGTCGCAATCATTGGCGACGGTCACTTAGTTGAGAAAGGTACTGTTGGTGAAATCTTTGCCCATCCGAAAACTGAACTTGCGCACCAATTCATCCGTTCAACGCTCGACCTGTCGATTCCAGAAGACTATCAAGCAAGGCTGCAAGCTGAGCGCGTTGATGGCAGCTACCCGCTTGTTCGCCTAGAGTTTACCGGTGCTACTGTAGATGCACCGCTAATGACGCAAATTGCACGCAAATACAATATTGATGTCAGCATCCTAAGCTCCGATCTTGATTACGCGGGCGGCGTAAAATTCGGCATGATGGTGGCAGAGCTGTTTGGTAATGAGCAAGACGACAACGCGGCGATTCAATATCTTCGTGACCACAATGTAAAAGTAGAGGTACTTGGCTATGTCCTTTAACACTGTCTCAGACTGGTTATCTCTAAACAGTAACCTACTATTAGGGGCAACATGGGAAACCCTATATATGGTTGCCGTAGCAGGAGTGGTTGGCTTCGCCGTCGGTATCCCACTGGGTGTTATTCTGCATACCACTAAAAAAGGTGGCTTGCTAGAAAACATGCGTTTAAACAGTGTGCTAGGTGCCATTGTTAACGTGGGTCGTTCGGTGCCTTTCTTAGTATTAATGGTAGCGATCATTCCACTGACCAAGATTTTGATTGGCACCTTTATCGGTACCACGGCAGCTATTGTTCCACTGACGGTTGGTGCGATTCCATTTGTGGCACGCCTTATTGAAGGCGCACTACTTGAGGTGCCAACAGGTCTGGTAGAAGCCGCACAATCAATGGGCGCAACACCATACCAAATCATTACTAAGGTACTGCTTCCAGAAGCATTACCTACGATTGTCAATTCGGTGACAATCACCCTAGTGACTCTAGTAAGCTACTCAGCAATGGCGGGTACCGTCGGCGGTGGCGGGCTAGGTGACGTAGCCATTCGCTATGGTTTCCACCGATACGATGTGACCATTATGGCCGTGACCGTGGTGATGCTCATTGTATTGGTACAAATTATTCAGTCTATCGGTGATGCCGTTGTTCGCCGCGTAGACCACAGATAATCGAGATTTTAAGATTTATAACAAGGAGAGAGTCATGAAATTCAACGTTAAGAATTTACTCGCAATTGCAGCTGCTGCATCAGCACTTATTCTATCTGGCTGTGGTGAAAAAGAAGTCGACACCAGCAAGATCAAAGTCGGTGTGATGGCAGGTGCAGAAGCACAAGTTGCAGAGGTCGCAGCGAAGGTTGCTAAAGAGCAATACGGTCTAGACGTTGAGCTAGTCACCTTCACAGACTACGTAACACCAAACGCAGCACTGGACGATGGCTCTATCGACCTTAACGCATTCCAACATAAGCCATACCTAGACCAGCAAGTAACGGATCGTAACTACAAGCTGACTATCGCAGGCAACACGTTTGTATACCCTATCGCGGGCTACTCGAAGCAAGTTAAGTCTGTGGATGAAATCCAAGACGGCGCACGTATCGCAGTACCCAATGACCCAACAAACCTAGGTCGCTCACTACTGCTACTTGAGCAACAAGGTCTACTAACTCTACGTGAAGGTGTTGGTCTACTGGCGACAGTTCGTGATATCGAAGAAAATCCAAAGAACATCACTATCGTTGAGCTAGACGCAGCACAACTACCACGTTCTCTTGATGACGTAGCGCTATCTATCATCAACACAACTTACGCAAGCTCTATCGACCTAACACCTCAACGCGACGGTGTGTTTGTTGAAGACAAAGAGTCGCCATACGTAAACCTAATCGTTGCGCGTGAAGACAATGTGAACGCAGAAAACGTTCAGAACTTCGTAAAAGCGTACCAAACAGAAGATGTGTACAACGCAGCTTCTGATATCTTCAAAGGTGGCGTTGTTAAAGGCTGGTAATCTCACCACCTTTGCACCAAACATCAAAAAGGGGTTGAAGCTTAGCTTCAACCCCTTTTGTATTTTCAATCGATAAATCTGCTTACTTTAGGTGATCCCAAGAAATATTGGAGACGATTCGGCAAGAATCGCACTTAAAGTAAAAGATGTCGTGCAGCGGCTCATCAAGCAACCACTCTCCACCACATTTCGGGCACGTACGTGCTTTTTCTTCCTCGAGGCTCTTACCGCCCACCTTGTACAGATAGTAGTACGTTGGGATTTGGGTAATGTACTCGATACGACCGCGAATATCCCAGCCACGACGGAACAGGTCACTGCCTACCTCAGACAGCTCTCGCAATGCTGCGTGCTCTGCTTTACAGCCACCTGCCATTTGAATTTCATCGCAAGCTTGCCACTCGGTTTGCCATTTAATCACCGTCTTATGGTCGCCATTGAGTGTCGGTGGGTTACGGTACAGCGGGATTGGCAGCAAGGTTTCACCACTTCGAAGCGGTGAACAGGTGTGCACATACGTGGTGTACAGCACTTGCCAGCTCGGCGTTTCATCTTCTGCTGCTTGCTCTGAATTGATATCACGACCCAGCAAGCGAACCTTAGGTGCCAACAGGCAAGCATCCGATAAACGCTTTAAACATACTTTTACGAAATCTGAGTGGTTACTTGGATGCAAGCTATCTTGCTCAGGACATACCGCGCGAACAAAGAATTCCCCCTCCCCCATCACCACCGGAAACTCGCGCCCTAACACTTGGCCGTTATAGCGCAGCGCGTCCATCAGACCGTTAATGCCCTTCTCTACCGCGCTGATCGTTGTGTTATCAAAACACTCAAAATGAAGCTCTACCACATACATAATTAAACGTCAGGCTCCAGACCGTTGAGGAATGTCTCGATATTCTCGGCAACCACATCGCGGCGATCAGTACCCAGACGCTCAAGAATCACGTTACCAGAGATGTTACAGATAGAAATCACATCCATATCAGCATCGGTGGCCGCAATGAATACGGTTGGTTTGAGCTTAAGGCGGCGCTGAGTCACTAGGTGACCCAAAATGTTCTCTTGCAGGCGAGTGAAATCATCATCGCTCCACACTTGCAGCAGCGTCAACTCGTTGCCCTGCCATGTGGCATTCATATCTGCGCTATACTGATGCCCATAGAAAGCTTTAATGTCATCGTGTAACGTTAGCTCTATCCCTTGCTCGATATTTTCCAAACGCTCAGGGACGTCGCGGACGCAGGCACGCCAATACACCGATTCGTCATCTTTGCGATCAATACAAGGGGACACTAAGCCATGAAGCTCTTCACTGGCCGGTAGTGTTTGATGCTTTTCTTGCCAAGCCTGTTGATAGCGCTGTGAAAACGCCTCTAAAGCTTGTTGTACACTTTGATTCATATGCTCTCCACTCATCCTTCAATTGTTCGGCGATTTCCGAGCACAAAGGATGACAGCTATTCAGGGATCTCGTAAAATTCGTTTTATTCTAATCGAAATATCACACAATTATGAGCAAATATTCCAACGCGAAAGAGCTTTCAGGACTCACACTGGGTCAAAAGACCGATTATGCCAACCAGTATGATGCTACCCTTTTGCAACCTGTACCACGAAGCCTAAACCGTGACGACCTTGAACTCGGTGATAGCTTGCCATTCCAGGGCTGTGATATTTGGACTATGTATGAGATCTCTTGGCTCAATGCCAATGGCTTGCCACAGGTCGCTGTTGGTGAAGCTTACATCCCAGCAACCAGTACCAACCTTATCGAATCTAAGTCATTTAAGCTGTATCTCAACAGCTACAACCAAACGCGATTTGATTCATGGGATGAGGTGCAAAGCACCATCGCCGGCGATCTATCAATCTGTGCCGGTGAAACGGTGACGGTAAAGCTTATCCCAGTAGGTGACTTTGAAAACACCCAGATCGTTGGCATGAAGGGCGAGTGCATCGACAACCAAGATATTCGTATCGACAGCTACGACTTTGATGCAGCACTGCTGGAAGGTGCATCTGGAGAGGAAGTGGTTGAAGAAGCGCTACATAGCCACCTGCTAAAATCCAATTGCCTTATCACCAATCAACCTGATTGGGGCAGTGTCGAGATCCAATATCACGGCGCAAAGATCAACCGTGAAGCCCTGCTACGCTACCTTGTTTCGTTCCGTGAACATAATGAGTTTCACGAGCAATGTGTTGAGCGTATCTTCACAGATATTATGGCGTACTGTAAGCCAACAGAGCTAACCGTGTATGCTCGCTACACGCGCCGTGGCGGTTTGGATATCAACCCGTACCGCTCAAACCAGCACAGCGCACCTTCTCACAACATGCGTATGGCACGACAGTAAGCACTCTCAATTAATGGAAACCGTCATGGGCTCAAAAATTTGGACAGTATTGGCTCTGCTTTGCTCACTGATTGCAGGAGCAGCGCACGCTAAAACGTCCTTTACGTCTCCGATTTTAGTAGAGGCGGATAAGTTGGTAGATATTGAACCGGCAAAAGCACTGGAGATTGCCAACAAGTATCTGACCGATCGTACCTTTGCTGAGCCTAATGACGACCGACTACCGAAACTCAAGCGTGATGACACTGACCAGCGTATTCGCACACCGCTAAGCAGTGTCAATGCGCTGCAGATCGTTGCCAAGGCTCAGTTCAATCTAGGTGATAGCCAAGCTGCCATGCAGAGTTTGCTGCTTGCTGAGTCGATGACCGAAAAATACCAATTGCTGTTTTTGGCGCTGGATGTGCGTATCCTGAAAGCTAGGCTGCACTGGCTTACCACGAACGAAGCAACCAAAGCCTTGGCGACACTCGAGCAAGTTGAGCGTGATCTCGTATCAATTCGCAAAGGACAAAACATTGCCAATCGAACCAGCTATCGCATCAAGATTTTGCAAGCGCAGATCGCTTCTAACGAAAACGATTTTGAGCTAGCCAATAGCCTGTTCCAAGCGGCGCTGTCTTATATCCCGAATGACAAGCTATCAAAATGGCAAATCGACTTTCATACCAAGTTTGGTAAGCACTATTTACATCACCGTCGATACAACGAAGCCCTGTCTGAACTGCTACTCGCTTACTGGTCTGCCATTGAGCTTAACAGTAGCGACCAGCTAGCGAGTATCAACCAACAGCTTGCACAACTATTTATGCAACGCCAAGTACTCGACAAAGCGCTTGAGCACTTGTCACAGGCGGCTGACTTCTACGGTACCTACCCAGAATCCCCAATTCTTGCTGATGTGCTCAAGCAAATGGGGGATGTGTATTATTTGCAAGGTAAATACAACCTAGCGTTAGTGCACTACTTCAACGTGATCGATCAAAAGAAGACTGATAAGAACATCGAAAAAGTTATCGATATTCGCCTGAGTCTTGCGTCCACCTATTTGCAGCTCTACAACTACCCATTGGCGGAGCAGTATTTGGCACGTGCTGAGAAACTACTTAGCTACTCAGATCTACCAGAGCTTGAGACCAAAGCGGCGCTGCTTGATGCGGGACTTGGTTACTTCCAGCAAGATAACAAGCAAGTGATTGAGCAAGCGAAACGAGCATTGACACTCAGCCAATCACTCGCCATGAGCGAGTCTATTGAACAAGCTTCACTCGAGCAGCAAGCGTATCAATTACTTGCACTCGGTTATGAGCAAAGTGGCAAGTTTAAACAAGCATTCAGCAACATTAAAAAAGCCAACTCACTGCGTATTTATCAACAGGCTCAGCTCAATCAAATCAGTGAAGAAGCATTCCGTAAGCAAAGACAGTTTGTCGAGCAAGGTCTGCATTACGAAATCCAAGAGCAAGAGCTTGCTGAAGCGCTAGAAAAACAAAACAAATTTCAAAAAGTGGCGCTTGGTCTATTCTGTATAGCCTCGCTGTTGGCACTGATGGTACTGCGCCTAAGCTACACCAATAGGCGCAATAAGAATGAGGTTGAACAGCTGAATGAAAACCTGTTTACCCACGCGCGTTCAGGTCTGCCGAATCTGCGTCTTCTCAATGCTAACTTGCCAAGCTCTCTGCAACGTACTCAGCGCTACTTTGAGCAGTGGCAAGTCGGCGAACTTATCAATGAGCCGCTCAGTGACCGCTTACGCTTTGTGATGATTGATGTCCCGTTTCTTCGCAATATGTATCTGCAAAACGGTTACGAAGCAGGCTTAAAGTTGGAACGCGCATTTGGTGAGTTTATTCGTAGCAAAATTGAAGCGCCAGCTCGTATCTATCACTTTTCTGATGCTAACTTGCTGTATATCGAGCCAAGTATCAAGCCACGCACGGCGGAAAGTCTGTTTGAAGAGATTCAAAGTTGGATCAATGATTTTGAGCAGGATCGGAAGATCAATCGCATCGTACGAGTCGGCATGGCCAACTACCCATTCCTACCTCGCGCCTACACTGCCATCAACGACAAAGAGCTGCTCGATATCTTATTAGTCGCCACACACATGGCGCGCGAAGTCAGCATGCGCGAAAGCCAAAGTCATTGGGTTTACCTCAAGGCGATTGATAATGCTCCAGCAGCGAGTCTTGCCACCGACAATGTCAGACAAGCCTGTCGCACAGCGATAAAACAGGGGTTAATAAAAGTTCACTCTTCTTCTCAGAATGAGGACGGGTTCAAAAAATCGTTGATGAGTGAGTAAAAAGTCCGCAGTTGAACACTGAATAACGTGACGTTGTGATGTTTTTTGATATTATCGATCAATACATCAATAAGATTCCCATCTGGTTTGTTTTAAAGGATTTATGAGCTCACAGGATAGCGAGACATTAGAGCATCTCCACCAGCTTAAAGTGCAGGTGGAGCAATTACGTGTAGCTCATCGCGATGCTTCGCTTAAGTCGCGTCGTGAACAAGCCATCCTCAAACGTTTCATTTCGACACTCAGCAATAGTCATATTGGTGCCCACTCGCGCATTGACGATAAACTGATTGAACTCCGCCAAGAATTAGAGCATAACAAGGACATTAGTACTCTGGTGCCCAAGTTTGCCATCTTGGAGCGTCTCATCGGCCAAAGGTCCGTTTCGATGGAAAAACAACAGCTATCATTGGAAGAGCAAACAAGGCGCAGTGGCGAAACACTGCAGCGCATTGGTGGCTTGCCTGCTCAAATCAAACGCGACCTGAGGAACGTATTGGCTTTCAACGATAAAAGTTCGTTGAAGCTCACTGACAATGCCGTCAAGCTGCTGGCCATTTATGAGCGCGCGACCAAGATAATCACTTCCAACTCTGCATTATTACCAAAAGAATCGGAGCCAACCGAGAATAGTGGTTTACTACAGAATCTCAATGAAGAGCTGCAAAACCTCATTACTGAACTTGATTTCGATGGTGAACCGGGTGAACAGTTATTCGAGATCCGTTATAAGCTACTCACGGACGCTTCATCGAATCAATTACTCGAGCATACCTTGCAGGTGTTAAGACTGGTCATTGACGCCACTAAATATGAACGCCGCACCTCGCAGCAGTTCCTAGAACAAGTCAACGGCTCACTTTCTTCGTCACTGAAGAACAACTCGCAAAACCTCGACCAAAGCCAAATCTACTTTGAGCAGCGCCAAAATATGAGCAAGGAGCTGCACAACCTGGTCTCTAGTGGTAAACGTGGCATTGCCTCAGTGCAAGACTTAGAGGAAGCCAAACGTGCGATGACGCCATTGTTTGCTCAGCTTGCGTCATTAACGGAGCGTCTGCAACATGCCGAAGTAAGAGAAGCTGCGCTGATTGAGCAGATGGCACACAACAAGAACCAGCTTGAAGCACTTTACGATAACACACAAGACTATCGTCGCCGTTTAGAAGACCAGTCTCAACGTATGCTGCTCGACCCACTGACCAAGGTTTATAATCGCACAGCTCTTTTAGATAAGCTTGAAATTGAATACCGCCGCTGGCTGAAGAATCAGCACCCACTCTGGGTTGTGGTATTTGATATCGATAAGTTTAAGAGCATCAACCACAACTTTGGTTACAGTGCCGGTGATAAAGCACTAAAGATCATCGCCAAAACCATCGCCAACTCGGTCGACAAAACCGATACCGTCGCACGCTTCTCTGGTGAAGAGTTTATTTTGATCATGCCCGAGCAGAACGAAGCAACAAGTTTGGCAAAAGTACGTGAGATCCAGAAAAAAGTCAGTAATTTGCCGTTTAAGTTCCGCGACCAACTGCTCACGATTACCTTAACAGCAACCAGTGCGCTGTTTAGCCAAAATGACATTCCTGAAGATGTGTTAGAGCGTCTACACAAAACCTTGTCCCACACACAAAAGCTTGGCCCGAACCAGCTCGCGTGGAACCCATAATCTCGCTATATTTTTCAGATAGTTATAGAAACCTTCCTGACATTTGCTACTCTAATAGTTAATCGCTTGTAAATTTTGGCCAAAAGCGCCCGTATAAACCTTGCGATAGATAACTATAACAATGAACCCAAAACACCTGCGTTCTCGATTCAGTGGGCACCCGAACAACCAACTTTCTCTTGCCCCACACAAAAGATCGCAGTATTCGGTTCTAGATAAGGAATTTGCTTATGATCACTCACATTAGTCCCGCGGGTAGCATGGATCTTTTGTCTCAACTCGAAGTTGAGCGCCTTAAAAAGACCGCGTCTAGTGACCTATATCAGCTGTATCGCAACTGTACGTTAGCGGTACTTAACTCTGGCAGCCACACCGATAACTCAAAAGAGCTACTGGATAAACACCAATCCTTTGATGTCAACGTCATGCGTCGTGAGCGCGGCATCAAGCTCGAACTCACCAACCCACCAGAGCATGCGTTTGTCGACGGTCAAATCATCAAAGGTATTCAAGAGCACTTGTTTTCGGTGTTGCGTGATATCGTCTACGTCAACATGCACCTTGCAGACAATCAGCGCCTAAATCTGACCAACTCGACCCATATTACCAATCTGGTGTTTGGTATCCTGCGTAATGCAGGCACTTTGATTCCCGGTATCGACCCAAATTTGATTGTCTGCTGGGGCGGTCACTCCATCAATCCCACTGAGTATCAGTACACCCGTGAAGTAGGTAACGAGCTTGGTCTTCGTGAGCTGAACATCTGTACCGGTTGTGGTCCTGGCGCGATGGAAGGCCCGATGAAAGGCGCAGCGATTGGCCACGCCAAGCAGCGTTATACCCACCAGCGCTATCTAGGCCTAACTGAACCGTCCATCATTGCTGCTGAGCCGCCAAACCCTATCGTTAATGAACTGGTCATCATGCCAGACATTGAAAAGCGTCTTGAGGCGTTTGTGCGTATCGCTCACGGTATTGTCATTTTCCCTGGTGGCCCGGGTACAGCCGAAGAGCTGCTCTACATACTGGGCATCATGATGCACCCGAATAATACTGAGCAGCCGATGCCAATCGTGTTAACGGGTCCAAAAGAGAGTGAAGCGTATTTCCGCTCTATTGATGAGTTTGTGCGCTCGACACTCGGTGAGGAAGCCACCAAATACTACGAGATCGTCATTGCTGACCCAGAAAAAGCCGCCAAGATCATGAAGCAGGCCATGCCAGCAGTAAAAGAACACCGCAAGAAAAATGGCGACGCCTACAGTTACAACTGGTCACTGCATATCGAGCCGGAGTTCCAACTGCCATTCGATCCAACCCACGAGAACATGGCTGGACTCGATCTTCATCTGAATCAGCGCCCAGAAAACTTGGCGGCAGCACTGCGTCAAGCCTTCTCAGGCATCGTCGCTGGTAACGTGAAAGCAGAGGGTATCCGAGAAATTGAGCGCCATGGACCATTTATGATTGATGGAGACAAAGCCTTGATGAAGAAAATGGACAAACTGCTCAGCGATTTTGTGACTCAACAGCGCATGAAACTACCGGGTTCTGAGTACATTCCGTGTTATCGCATCGCGAATGGCGAATAAAACCTGAAACTCAGTAGCGTTTTATTTACAATAAAGCCACGTTTCCTCGTGGCTTTAATTTTATGTCAATTCATCTTGTTATCATCGATGCTCTAAACCTGATCCGCCGAGTCCATGCGGTGCAACCCGATCCCACTGACATAGAAAGAACCATACAGACTACCTCTCGTACACTACGCCGCATCGTTGATGAAGCGCAACCGACGCATATTATTGCGGTATTCGATCACCACGAACAAGACAGAGGCTGGCGCGGGGACATCCTGCCTGAATACAAGCAGAACAGAAAGCCAATGCCAGAGCCGCTCTACAATGGTCTAGATAAAATCCAAGATGCGTGGTGGCAGCTCGGTATTGATTCACTGCTCTCCGAAGGCGATGAAGCGGATGACTTGGTAGCAACACTTGCCGTTAAAGTTGCCAGCCATGGTGAGAAAGTCACGATTATCTCGACCGACAAAGGTTATTGCCAACTACTCTCCCCGACTCTACAGATACGAGATTACTTCCAACATCGCTGGCTGGATGCGCCTTTCATTGAGCAAGAATTTGGCGTAAAACCAGAACAGCTTTCCGATTACTGGGGACTAACAGGCGTGAGTTCGTCACAGGTACCGGGCGTTGCTGGAGTTGGCCCAAAGGCAGCAAAAGAGATTTTGACCACGTACAACGACATTGAGTCGGCGTATGCCTCTGATGAGCTTGCAGCTAAATATCGCAAGAAACTCGACGAGCATATTGAGATGGCGAGAAAATCAAAGCAAGTATCGGCACTCAAAACAGATATTGAGCTCGGTTTTAATTTGCAGGATATTCGATTTGAAGGCCTAGGCACGAATACCTAGACCTTTTAGAGGCGCTCTACACCAAATTAGTATGGTGAGATATTGGATAGCACTTGAATATGCACCGTGATTTCCTCACGGTCATGGTACAAGTGCTTCGCTTGCAGCTTGAACTTCACCTTGTTCTCAATCAGGAAGATCTTTAGGTTCTCAATGTCTTGTAGAACCTCATCATAGCGACCTTTCATTGGCAGTTTAAGGTTGAAGATCGTCTCTTTCGCCCAGCCACGAATCAACCACTCACCCATTAGCTGTGCAACGCGAGACGGTTTCTCGATCATGTCACACACCAACCAAGTGACGTTCTTGCGCGGTGGCTCAAACTTAAAGCCATCTTCTTGATGGTGCTTAACTTGACCAGTTTCCATTAGGCTATCTGCCATCATGCCATTATCAATCGCATGGACGAACATAGAGCGGCGAACCAACTGATACGTCCACCCACCAGGACACGCACCAAGGTCAACACCCCACATGCCTGATGCTAAGCGCTCATCCCACTCTTCTTTGGGAATGAACACGTGAAATGCTTCTTCTAGCTTTAACGTTGAGCGGCTTGGCGCATCTGCCGGGAACTTAAGACGTGGAATGCCCATAAAGAACGCAGAGTTGTTGTTCGGGTAAGAGTAACCCACATAACAATGGCCCGGTGCGATAAAGCAGATGTGCAATACCGGCTTTTTAGCATGCTCTTTATTAAACAAGTAACCCTTGCCACGCATTGCTTGACGCACTGGCACGGTAAACTTACGGCAGAACTTGAGCAGCTCTTTCGCTTCGTTGGTGTCTGGAGTTTCAATACGGATATCGCCACAACGAGGGAAATCTTCCACTTCATCGAGCGCAGCCAGTAGCGGAGAAATACGATCATCGGATGGCAAAGCTTCAAGCTCGCTAGCAATCGCAAACATTTGACGAGCGAAGATAAGCGATTGGAAATCAATATCGCGGATAAGCCTGTCCGCATCACCGTCTTGGTAACACTCGAAAATCACGTAGCCTGAGTTGTTTTTGACTCGCGGGAAGCCGAATACCTCTAGGGCTGTCGCTTTGTCTTGAATTTCGCCTGCACACTCTTTCTCGAATCCAGAGCGGCAATAAAGCATTACCTGTTTCACTGATTGACTCCATCTTTGTTTGTTTCGTCAGTCATCTGATATCCAGCATAAGCGAGGAATCCCCAACCTACCATAAACATCACCCCGCCCAGTGGAGTAATGGGACCAAACCACTTCACTCCTGTTAGCGCAAGGGCGTATAGACTACCGCTAAAGAAAAGGATGCCGATGATAAAGCAAATCGCGGCGCGATGAAATGCCTTTTGCGCTTTCTCTGCCCGGCTATGTAATGCAAAAAGCGCACATAACAACAGTGCTAGGGTATGGATAAACTGATAGGTCACACCCGTTTCGAAAACGCCCAGAAGATAAGGCGACAGAAAGCTTTTAAGGCCATGAGCCGCAAATGCCCCTAGCCCGACACTAAGAAGTCCCGACAACGCAGCAATAATAATGAGTGTACGACTACGCACTGGCTTCTTCCATATCATTGATGCCTTTAATAAACAGCGCTAAACGATCGGCGGCCATTTGGCGGTTTTGCGCTTCGGTGAAACCCGACGATTTTCTTGGTTTAAAGCTGTGGTCGCCATCGGGTACAAAGCTCACTTCGACCTTATCTGATAGAATAAAGTCTGCAAATTCTTCTTGCTTACCAAAGGTGTCACGCTCACCTTGTAAGATAAGACATGGCTTTGTCATCGTCGCCAAGTGGTCGCCTTTGAAGTTTTCTGGCTTACCCGGCGGGTGAAAAGGAAAGCCTAAACAGGCAATTGATTTCACTAGTTCGTGCTCAGAGAGCAGTGACGCCATTCGTCCGCCCATCGACTTGCCACCAATGACAATAGGCGCGCCGTTAGCAACGTGCTCTATTACCTCTGTCATCGCCTCAAGTAGCTTTGGCGCGCGATCTGGCGGTCGCTTTTTGCCGTCTTCTGCACGTTTCACCATGTAAGGGAAGTTGAACCTGACAACGCGGATACCCTTTGTAGATAAACGAGCAGCCATATCTTGCATAAAGTCATGCTCCATACCCGCGCCAGCACCATGAGCAAATAAAAACAGCGGACCGCGCTCTGGTCCATCAATAATAAGCTTAGTCATCTAATAATACCTCTTGCTCACTTTGTGCTTTAGCTAGCATCCAATCTCTGAATGTAGCGATTCGTCCCATGTCGGCCTGTTTATCATGGCACACTACATAGAACGCATTTTTACTGACCAATACTTCATCAAATGGCGCAATAAGTCGACCAGCATCCAGCTCTGGCTGAGCGAGAACATTATTTCCTAATGCAATGCCTTGGCCGTGTGCTGCGGCTTGCAGAACCATAGTGGAGTGACTGAAGATCGGACCATGATTGACGTTCACGCCTTCAAGGTTATTTTGTTTAGTAAACTGCTTCCAGTCTTTACGCGAGGTATCATGCAGCAATGTGTGCTTAGAGAGATCTTCAAGCGTATTGAGTGGTTTAGAGCCGAGCAAAAGAGCGGGGGCACACAAGGGAACCAAAAACTCTTGATATAGTTTGTCAGCACGCAGTCCCGGCCAGTTGCCGCGACCGTAGTAAATCGCAACGTCAACGTCGTCGGTTAACGACCCTTCATCCATATCCACCGCTTTAATACGCACATCGATATCAGGCTCTTGCTCATTAAAGTCAGCGAGGCGAGGCACAAGCCACTGAATGGCAAAGCTAGGTGGTAAGCTGATGGTCAGAGCGCCCTTCTCACTGCGCTCTAGCACCTTATCGGTCGCTTCGGCCAAAGATGTGAAAATATCTTTGATATCAAGAAAGTAGCTTTGGCCTTCTTCGGTAAGTAGCAACGAGCGATTTCGACGGCGAAACAGCTTTAGACCTAAAAATTCTTCAAGCGCTTTGATTTGATGACTGACTGCCGCTTGAGTAACAAACAGCTCTTCCGCCGCTCGAGTAAAACTCAAATGGCGCGCGGCGGCCTCAAAAACTTTGAGCGAATTGAGGGGAGGCAAACGTCTCGACATAACGACTCTCTAATGCATTAGTTTTTTTAATCTGAAACATTATAATTTGTCCATTGCCGAACAGCCAGAGAAATTCTATATTTCACCCCGTAAACGCGAGTCTGAACGGCTCGGTTCTCTCTAGAACCGATTGACTTGCGCTTGCGATGTTGTGTTTGCAATCTCGATTTTCGAGTTAGGTAGAATTCTACCACCACACCTTGGCTAGTTATCCCCTAGTTGATGTGTGTACTTCCTGTATTTTTGACCTGTCTGTCAAATTTTCTTACACCGCCTATATGGCGGTGTTTTTTTATCTAAATTTTATTCACTTACTCAGTGATAAATTGTCCCATAAAAAAACGGCCACCCAAGGTGACCGCTTTCTATAGTTTTGTTAATAGCTGAGCTAATCGTTTTTCGTCGGATTAGTCTTACAGACCTGCATCAGCAAAGACTTGATTCACAATCTCTTGTGCTTCAGCTTCGATCTGTTTTAGGTGCTCATCACCCTTAAAGCTTTCGCAGTAGATTTTGTAGATATCTTCTGTGCCTGAAGGACGCGCAGCAAACCAACCATTTGCCGTCGTCACTTTAAGACCGCCGATGGCTGCACCGTTACCAGGAGCGTGAGTTAGACGAGCGGTAATCGCATCGCCAGCCAGTGTTTCCGCCGATACCATTTCTGGTGACAACTTCTTAAGTACGTTCTTCTGCTCTGTATTTGCCACAGCTTGAATACGATTGTACTTAGACTCGCCGTGTTTAGCCGCTAGCTCTTCATAGTACTGCTGTGGGTTCTTACCCGTTACCGCGGTAATTTCTGCTGCTAACAGGCAAAGAATGATGCCATCTTTGTCTGTTGACCAAGGCGTACCATCTTTACGAAGGAAAGACGCACCAGCACTCTCTTCACCACCAAAGCCAAACTCACCGTTATAAAGGCCATCAACAAACCACTTGAAGCCAACTGGCACTTCGCACAGTGTACGGCCAAGGTCAGCAACAACACGGTCAATCAGTGCACTTGATACCAGCGTCTTGCCCACAGCAACATCATCACGCCATTCGCTGCGATGACGGTATAGGTAATCGATACATACTGCTAGGTAGTGATTCGGATTCATTAGACCTTTTGGTGTGACGATACCATGACGGTCATAATCTGGGTCATTACCAAATGCCAAATCATAATCATCTTTAAGCGCTAGAAGGCCTGCCATTGCATATGGCGATGAGCAGTCCATACGAACCACACCATCTTTATCAAGCGACATGAATTGGAACGATGGATCAACGGCTTCACTTACCAAGGTTAGATCTAGGTCGTACGCTGCACCAATTTGACGCCAGTAGTCGATGCCTGAACCGCCCAATGGATCAACACCAATCTTAAGGCCTGCTTTTTGAATCGCTTCCATATCGATAACGTTGACTAGGTCATCAATATAAGGCTTCACCAAGTCACGCTCTTCAAACAAATCATCCGCTTTAGCAACCGCGATAGGTAGACGCTTCACATCTTTCATCTCGTTGCTGATGATTTCGTTAGCACGATCTTCAATCGCTTGAGTGAGCTCTGCTTCAGCAGGACCACCGTGAGTTGGGTTGTATTTGATACCACCATCTTGCGGTGGATTGTGCGAAGGTGTGATCACAATGCCATCGGCTTTTTTATCGCTCATTAGATTGTGCGTTAAAATCGCATGTGAGATACCTGGTGTTGGCGTGTAGCCGTTATCTACTTGCGCAATAACATGAACACCATTCGCAACCAATACTTCAACCACAGTCGCGAACGCTGGCTCAGACAAGGCGTGGGTATCTTTACCCACAAACAGTGGGCCTGTCGTGCCTTTCTCTGCGCGCACTTCTGCTACCGCTTGTGCAATAGCAAGAATGTGGTTTTCGTTAAACGTCGCTTTGTCCGCGCTGCCGCGGTGACCAGAGGTGCCAAACTGAACACTTTGTGCCGTGTTGTCCGCTTCTGGTTGAATTAGGAAATAATTGGATACTAGCGCTGGAATGTTATGAAGGTCTTGTTGCAAAGCCTTCTGGCCCGCGCGTGGGTGTATAGCCATAACTGACGTCCTTTCAAATTTAAGCTTAAAAATACAAAAAACCTCATAATACTCGTTTAAGTTTGAACATTATGAGGTTTAAATCGAAAATCTTAGATAGAAGCCGTGACTTTCTCGATGAGCTCAGCGGGGAACTCCATCATGGTCATCACCTGTTCGACCATCTGCCTTTTGCGGCTAGTATTGGTGTTGGTAATCACCCAAAGCGGCGTATTTGGAATGGCTTTTGGCTTGGTCGTATTACCGCTTTCTAGTAGCGTCGCTTCATTGTTTGCGAAGTAGACTCGCTTGCGGCCTTTTACTTGTGTCGCCTCAGAAAAGCTTTCTGGGTTCAAGCGATGCAACGTAGATAGCACCAGCATAAAGCGATCAATGGCTTTTTTCAGTCCAGCGAATTCGTCAGAAATCAGTAGAGAGCGCATCTCTTTTACTGAATCAACGGTTTCTGCTTTTGGTGCCTGTTTACTCACGACAATCGTCTTAGCGGCAGCGGGTCTCTGTTCCGTCTCGGCTGCATCTACCTTTAATAAACGTCGTAAGATATCTGAAGCACTTTCGCCAATGTGGTGGGTCTGGCTTGCAATGTAACGGTATAGATCCTCATCAACCTCAATTGTTTTCATTCGCTTTTCACAATCTCTATGTTTAAACTCTGGATGATTATAACGAGTTCCGCGATGAACCTCCACGTTAAACACATCACGAATAACAGAAAATGTCAGCTTTATTAAACTACAAAAGAGAAGGTCAAGGTACGCCAGTCGTTCTAATCCATGGACTGTTTGGTGACCTGAATAATCTTGGCGTGCTCGCCAGAGAACTGAAACAGGATCATGACGTCATTAGTGTTGATCTAAGAAATCATGGTCGCTCATTTCATAGTGACGATCACGATTATGCATTAATGGCGAGTGATATCATTACGTTACTAGAAGATCTCAACGTCGAAAGGCCTATTATTATCGGCCACTCAATGGGCGGCAAAGTCGCCATGAAACTGTGTGACTTTGATTACCCGATTGAGAAGCTTGTGGTGATGGACATGTCCCCAGTTAAATACACCACCCGCCGTCACGATAATGTGCTCGCTGGCCTCAACGCAGTCTGTCAGCAAACTCCGAAGACTCGCGCCGACGCCATGGCAGTCATGAGTGAACATATTGAAATAGAGGGCGTGCGTCAGTTCTTGGGCAAGTCACTATATAATGCGGGTGAGCACATGGGGTGGCGCTTTAACCTTAAGGGGTTGGAAGCAAATTATTGGAACATTCTAGACTGGCAGCCAATCAGCAAAACCAGCACGCCAGTTCTGTTTCTTAAAGGAGCCGATTCCGATTACCTACAAGCCGCTCACCAAGCACTAATCCAACAGCAATTTGCGCAAGTTAAGGTGCATATTGTTGCCAATACCGGGCACTGGTTGCACGCAGAAAAGCCCAACGAAGTACTGCGCGCGATACGCAAATTCATTTAATTTGACCTGTATCGTAACCGGGTTGATTTCCATGGATTAACTTTACCGAGTAACAATGGTATAGTTCCGCGCAAGCATATTGGCACAAAGGAATACCATGCTTTACGACTATATAGATAAACTCGAGTCCATTGGTTTGGATCTGTTGTTTGCGTCGATCTTTTTTCTGATCGGCATGGCAATCAAAGATGTACTAAAACAAGGCAATGTCCCGGTGTTTGGTCGACGTATTGTGTGGCTTGTGCTGTTCTTAGGCTGTGCAGGTTTTGTCGCGAAAGGCATTATTCAGCTAAGCTGGGAAGGTACAGGACTAGGCTAACTATCTCCATTCCTGAGTCCAACGAAGACAGATAAAAAGGTACTGAATTTATGGCAAGTGTAGGTCTATTCTTTGGTAGCGATACTGGCAACACAGAAGCTATTGCAAAGATGATCCAAAAACAATTGGGTAAACAGCTCGTTCACGTTCAAGACATTGCTAAAAGCAGCAAAGAAGACATCGACAACTTCGATCTGCTTCTACTTGGCATCCCAACTTGGTACTACGGCGAAGCGCAAGCAGATTGGGATGACTTCTTCCCAGAACTTGAAGGCATCGACTTCTCAACTAAGCTAGTCGCTATTTTTGGCTGTGGTGACCAAGAAGATTACGCAGAGTATTTCTGTGATGCGATGGGCACAGTGCGTGACATCGTTGAAGCGAAAGGCGGCACTATCATCGGCTACACACCAACTGAAGGTTACGAGTTTGAAGCATCTAAAGCGCTAGTTGAGGGTGATGAATCTCAATTTGTTGGTCTATGTATCGATGAAGATCGCCAGCCAGAGCTTACTGACGAGCGCGTATCAAACTGGACTAAACAGATTTACGAAGAGATGTGCCTAGCTGAGCTAGAAGACTAATCTCTACGCTTTAAAAAAACCTCCTAACGGAGGTTTTTTTGTATCTGAATATGGCAACAACAAATCTTACCTCTAGGCATTAACCGACTCTGATTCCACATCCCGGAACTGCGCCTTTTTACGAATGTAGAGCTTACGCTGGATAGTCGACACTATCTCACCTTTGTCATTTTGAATATGACTGACAAACTCAGGAAAACACTTCTCACCGGTCTGAGTGCTCCTCAAAATGTCCTCTAGCATATCTTGGCTGATGACAAACTCTGCTCGCAAATCAGAAAACCCCGGCTTAATAAAGTCAATGCTGGCTTCCTTATCCCAAACATAATACTGCTCACGTAAAATTCCCATTAACATCAATGAGTAAATAGGATCCGTCATCGCAAAAATGCTGCCACCAAACTGAGATCGATTGGCGTTTTTGTTCCACCATCGCAATTTCAAGCGCACTTTGACACTGCGAAAATCATCACTGATCTCCTCTATACGGATACCCGCTCCCCAGAATGGCGGCCAGATGTTTAGCGCGAACTTAACGTACTTAGGTTTGTATATTTTGGCGAGTCGTTTATCCATCTGATTCATCCATTACTGCAAGTCCATTAAATGTAAACAGATTGTAACTGGTCAGATGTGTTTGTAAAGTGACACAGTTCCACTTCTATGTTAATAGTTAGTAACCCTTTGAACTTCACGGTTTATTGTTACGCGCTAGTACCCTATAATGGACGGATACATGAAATCTGTTTATTGCTGCAGATCATCACAGGAAAGTTTATGTCAGACAATAACAAGGCACTTAAGGACGCGGGACTGAAGGTCACGTTGCCTCGACTAAAAATTTTAGAAGTACTGCAGAAGCCAGAGTACCAACACATTAGCGCAGAAGACTTGTATAAAAAGCTTATCGACCTTGGCGAAGAGATCGGTCTAGCGACAGTTTATCGCGTACTTAACCAATTTGATGATGCTGGTATCGTTACTCGCCACCACTTTGAAGGCGGTAAATCAGTATTCGAACTATCAACTCAACACCACCACGACCATCTAGTCTGTCTAGACTGTGGCGAAGTGATTGAATTCTCTGATGACCTTATCGAGACTCGTCAGAAAGAAATCGCATCGAAATACAACATTGAGCTGACTAACCACAGCTTGTACCTATACGGTAAGTGTATTGGCGGTGCTTGTAAGACTGATCCTAAGGCACATAAGCCTAAGTAAGTCTTTATTTTGATATGAAAAAACCAGCCTTGTGGCTGGTTTTTTTGTGGGTTGGGTTTGGTGGGTGCTGTTTTTACCCCTCCTAGCCTCCCGGCTACGCGCCCCGCTTTTAAGGGGAGGAACCATAGGCTCGCTGCGCATCGCCTTATAAAAAGTGCAATGTTACGTTAGTAACGAGCAGTGGTTCTCCCCCTTAATAAGGGGGAGCTAGAGGGGGTAAGCTCTTAACAGCTCTTAAACCTACTTCCCTTCAATCTTCGCCCAAGTATCACGAAGACCAACCGTACGGTTAAACACCAAAGACTCAGCAGTAGAATCTTTAGAATCCGCACAGAAGTAACCCATACGCTCAAACTGGTAACCTTGCTCAGCTTTCGCTGCCGCTAGGCTTGGCTCAACGAAGCCGTTAATCACAACCAGTGAATCTGGGTTGATGGTTTCAGCAAAGTTATCTGCCGCTGCCGGGTTTGCTACGGTAAACAGACGATCGTATTGACGAATCTCTGCAGGAAGACCTTTATCCGCTGATACCCAATGGATAACGCCTTTCACTTTACGGCCGTCTGCTGGGTTTTTACCTAGCGTTTCTGAATCGTAGCTACAGAAGATAGTGGTGATATTACCCGCGTCATCTTTCTCGATACGCTCAGCTTTGATCACATACGCGCCACGTAGACGAACTTCTTTACCTAGCACCAAACGCTTGTACTTCTTGTTCGCTTCTTCGCGGAAGTCTTCACGTTCAATCCAAACTTCACGAGTAAATGGAACTTCGCGAGTACCCATTTCTTCTTTATTTGGATGGTTAGCAAGCGTTAACGTCTCACCTTCGCCTTCGTAGTTTTCGATAACAATCTTAACAGGGTCAAGTACCGCCATCGCACGAGGTGCGTTCTCGTTTAGGTCTTCACGAATACAAGATTCTAGAGAACCAAACTCGATCATGTTTTCCTGCTTAGTCACACCAATACGCTTACAGAACTCACGAATTGATGAAGGCGTAAAGCCGCGGCGACGCAGACCAGAGATCGTCGGCATGCGTGGGTCATCCCAACCGTGAACCAATTTCTCAGTTACAAGTTGGTTTAGCTTGCGCTTAGACATCACTGTGTATTCAAGGTTTAGTCGGCTGAACTCGTACTGACGAGGCTGACAATCGATAGTGATGTTCTCAAGTACCCAATCGTATAGACGACGGTTGTCTTGGAACTCAAGCGTACATAGTGAGTGCGTAATGCCTTCTAGCGCATCTGAGATACAGTGAGTGAAGTCATACATCGGATAGATGCACCACTTGTCACCTGTTTGGTGGTGCTCAGCAAAGCGAACACGATATAGAACAGGATCGCGCATCACCATGAACGATGAGCCCATATCGATTTTTGCACGTAGACATGCCGTAGCTTCTTTGAAGCCGCCGTCACGCATTTTCTCAAACAGCGCTAGGTTTTCTTCAATTGAACGGTCGCGGTAAGGGCTTGGCTTACCTGGTGCGGTTAGCGTACCACGGTACTCGCGGATCTGCTCTGGACTTAGCTCGTCAACGTACGCTAAGCCTTTGTTAATTAATTCAACCGCATACTCGTAGAGCTTGTCGAAGTAGTTTGATGAATAGCACACTTCACCAGACCAATCGAAGCCCAACCAGCTTACATCATTCTTAATTGACTCAACGTATTCAACGTCTTCTTTTTCAGGGTTGGTGTCATCAAAGCGCAAGTTGCACTGACCCTGATAGTCCTGAGCAATACCGAAGTTCAAACAAATAGATTTCGCGTGACCGATGTGCAGGTAGCCATTTGGCTCCGGCGGGAAACGAGTATGCACGCTAGTATGCTTGCCATCCGCTAAATCTTTATCAATGATTTGGCGAATAAAGTTCGATGGACGAGCCTCAGCTTCACTCATCTATAACACCTCTATGTTTTAAGTATTGTCAGATATATAAACGCTAATGATCCACAATTCTTTGAGAAACCTCAACAAGAACTCGCATTTTCATTAGATTATTTTAGTACTGATTTATAGACAGGTGATTCGCAAGGTTCGGAAGGCATAAAAAAAGCCTCTCGGGAGAGAGGCTTTGGTATGGAAATCAATGAGTCAGAGAGTGATTATGGCAGTTTCACTTCTGATAGGTCTTCACCAGCGCCGATAGACTTCATTTCGCCAGCGATGATTTCTGCTAGAGGGCCAAGGATAACTTGTAGGTTGTTTTCACCTAGTTTAACCACACCTTTAGCACCTAGTTTCTTAAGAACCTTCTCGTCAGCAACAGAGCGGTCTTTAAGCGTTAGACGTAGACGAGTGATACAAGCATCGATAGACGTTAGGTTATCGTGACCACCTAGAGCTTTTAGGTATTGGCGAGCTAGGTCACCGCTTTTGCCTTCACCAGCTGCAACTTCTACTGCTTCGTCATCGTCTTCACGACCAGGCGACTTCAGGTTGAATGCGCGGATTGCGAAGCTGAATGTGAAGAAGTATAGAGCACCGAATGCTAGACCGATTAGTAGTAGTACGAATGGCTTAGTTGCTAGACCCCAGTTTAGGATAAAGTCGATTAGACCTGCAGAGAAGCCGAAGCCGTGTAGCGTACCGAACATGTTAGCAACCACTAGAGCAAGACCAGTAAATACTGCGTGCATTGCGTATAGAGCTGGAGCTAGGAATACGAACATGAATTCTAGTGGCTCAGTGATACCTGTTAGGAAAGAACAGAAAGCTACTGAGAATAGAGCGCCACCAACTTGGCTGCGTTTTTCAGCTGGCGCTGCTAGGTACATTGCTAGTGCCGCACCTGGTAGACCAAACATCATTACAGGGAAGAAGCCGTTCATGAATACGCCAGCGCCTTTATCGCCGCCGAAGTAGCGGTGTAGGTCACCAGACTTAACTGTTTCAGTTACTTCTTTCACTGTTGCAGTGATTTCAGGCGTTACTGAGTTAGCAAATTCGAATGTGTGAGACTGACCAGCGACTAGAGTCTTAGCAAGAGCAGGGTCAACACAAAGCTGTTGTAGTGCAGGAAGTGCTTGACCAGCAGCTTGAGCGCCAGTTACTAGAACTTCTTGACATGTACCCATGCCGAACCAGAAGTACGAGTTTAGTACGTGGTGTAGACCTACAGGGATAAGTGCACGGTTAAGTGTACCGTATACGAATTGGCCAACTGCGCCAGATGTAGATACTGCATGTGCTAGCGCGTCTAGGCCGCCTTGGATTGAAGGCCAAACCACACCGGATACTGCACCTGCGACTAGAGCAAACAGACCTGCCATGATAGGTACAAGTCGCTTACCAGAGAAGAATGCTAGCCACTCAGGCAGACGAGTTGCGTGGAACGCGTTGTAACAGTGACCTGCGATGATACCTGCGAAGATACCGCCGAAGAACGACATGTTTACGTCAGCGTTGATAGTTGTTGCTGTTGCTGTCAGTACGAAGTAAGCAACCGCACCAGCAAGACCTGCTGCACCGTTACCATCTTTAGAAAGACCAATTGCAATACCTAGACCGAAAAGAAGAGGCAATTGGCCGAAGATCGCACCACCAGCTTGTGCCATAAATGGAATGTCTAAAAGGTCGCCTTGACCCAAACGTAGTAGAAGCGCCGCAATTGGTAGCGTTGCGATAGGTAGCATCAATGCCTTACCTAGCTTCTGCGCATATCCTAGAATATTCACCTTAAGTTCCCCCTATAGGATTTGAATTTTTGGACGACTTATTTTAGCCGTTCAATTTAGTCCTATTCAGTGTATGGAATTAAATTCGCCCCGCAAATTAAAACCTTATCAATTGTGATCCTAATCACCAGTTTTTGCCAAAATACAGGCTTTTTGCTAGCGAGATCATAAAACTTATTTTATCATACGAAAAAATAGCCAAATCTAAGTAGGATTCTGGCCATGAGAGTTGCAAACACAAGCAGTTAAATTGCGATATAAATCAAGTTTTATACCGTATTGAAACGCTAAAAAATGATAATAACTCTCATGTAATCATTGAGTTACTTTGATTACTTTAACTATTTACAACTTGCTGACTAAAAAATTTGTTTCGTTACTAAGAGCTATAAATCAATATGATTCAAGCATTGCGTCGTAACGGGCTAGAGAGAATACAACACAAGGATTCACTAACTATGTATGCATTAACGAACGGTAAGGTCTTCACAGGTACTGATGTTCTGACCAATCATGCGGTGATCATTGATGGCGACACCATCCAATCTATCGTCCACGAATCAGAGCTGTCTGCCTCTATTGAGCGTATCGACCTTAACGGTGCGAACCTAAGCCCAGGTTTCATTGACCTACAGCTCAACGGATGTGGTGGTGTGATGTTCAATGACGAAATCACAGCAGAAACCATTCATATCATGCATAGAGCCAACCTAAAATCTGGCTGTACTAGCTTCCTACCAACGCTTATCACATCTTCTGATGAGAACATGCGTCAAGCTCTATCAGCAGCGCGCGACTACCACAACCAGTACCAAAATCACTCTCTAGGTCTGCACCTTGAAGGTCCTTACTTAAATGTAGCTAAAAAAGGCATCCACAGCCCGGACTTCATTCGTCAATCTGACGAAGCGATGATTGACTTGATCTGCGAGCATCGTGATTTGGTTGCCAAAGTAACGCTAGCGCCTGAGCAAAATGCACCAGAGCATATCGAGAAGCTTCGTGACGCGGGCATTGTTGTCTCTATCGGTCACACCAACGCCACTTATGAAGAAGCGCGTAAAGGTTTTGACGCAGGTATCACATTCGCCACTCACCTGTTCAATGCGATGACGCCAATGACAGGCCGTGAACCAGGGGTTGTAGGTGCAATCTACGACTCATCTGACGTATACGCGGGTATCATTGCTGATGGTTTCCACGTCGATTACGCTAATATTCGCATCGCGCATAAAGTGAAGGGTGAAAAGCTCGTATTAGTGACGGATGCCACAGCTCCGGCGGGTGCTGACATGGAATACTTTATTTTTGTCGGTAAGAAAGTATATTACAAAGATGGTAAGTGCGTAGATGAAAACGGCACCCTAGGTGGCAGCGCACTGACCATGATAGAAGCGGTTCAAAATACAGTTGAACACGCTGGTATCGCTTTGGACGAAGCTCTTCGCATGGCAACGCTCTACCCAGCAAAAGCCATGGGGGTCGACAATAAACTTGGTCGCATCAGAAACGGCATGGTGGCTAACCTGACGGTATTTGATAGAGACTTCAATGTTCAAGGCACGGTTGTTAACGGACAATACGAGCAAAATTAAGCATGAATGGCGGACAAATAGGTAACGTAGATTTAGTAAAACAACTCAATAGCGCAGCGGTTTACCGTTTGATAGACCAGCAAGGGCCTATTTCGCGTATTCAAGTTGCAGATGTCAGCCAGCTGGCGCCTGCGAGCGTTACCAAAATTACCCGCCAACTTCTTGAGCGCGGCCTCATTAAAGAGGTCGCTCAGCAAGCTTCAACCGGCGGCCGTCGCGCTATCTCCCTCACAACCGCGGTGGAGCCATTTCACTCAGTAGCTGTTCGCTTAGGTCGAGACTACATCTCTTTTTCTTTGTATGACCTAGGTGGCAAAGAGCTCGCGTTTTCTCACAAAGAGCTTTACTACACCAATCAAAACGAGCTAAGCGAAGGCTTACTTGTTGAGCTGCGTGAGTTCCTAAAAGAGCACAGCCCTAAAATCGAACAGTTGATTGCTATTGGCGTCACTCTGCCAGGTTTGGTTAACCCGACAACAGGTGTGGTCGAGTACGTACCGAATACCGACATCGATAAACTTGAGCTCGCCGATCTGGTCAAACAGCATTTCAAAGTCGAGTGTTTTGTTGGTAACGATGTGCGTGGCCTTGCGCTAGCCGAACATTACTTTGGTGCGAGCCGCGATTGCCAAGATTCAATCTTGGTCAGTGTTCACCGTGGTACCGGTGCAGGTATTATCGTTAACGGTCAAGTATTCCTAGGCCATAACCGCAACGTCGGTGAAATTGGGCACATCCAAATTGATCCGCTCGGTGAGCAATGTCAATGTGGCAACTTTGGCTGTCTTGAAACAGTCGCATCAAATCCTTCTATCGTTAAGCGCGTACGCACACTGATCGACCAAGGCTACGAGTCAACACTGGCGCTCAAAGAGCACATCACCATTGAAGATGTCTGCTCACACGCACTCAATGGTGACGAACTGGCGAAACAAAGCCTGGTTCGCGTGGGCAACCAGCTCGGTAAAGCCATTGCCATCACGATTAACTTGTTCAACCCACAAAAAGTGATCATCGCTGGTGACATCACCATGGCGAAGGACATTGTATTCCCGGCTATTCGTCGTAACGTTGAAAACCAATCTCTGACGACCTTCCACACTGACCTTCCGATTGTGGCGTCTGAAATTGATAAGCAACCAACGATGGGCGCTTTTGCGATGATCAAGCGAGCTATGCTTAACGGCGTTTTGTTACAAAAACTCCTTGAAGATTGAACAAATGTTGCGAAATAACTCAGCACGCTGAAGACAATTTCGAGTAGAATATAGGCCGCACAATCGTGCGGTCTTTTTTATCGTGGATAGTTAATAAAAAATATATGGAATTAATTCTCATCACTGTCGCCTTCGTCGCAGGCTTTCTCGCACTCAAATGCCAACTCCCCCCTTTAGTGGGCTTCCTGCTCGCTGGTTTCCTTTTGCATGA
The DNA here is from genome assembly GCF_052879755.1 of Vibrio sp. DNB22_10_4. Lineage (NCBI taxonomy): Bacteria > Pseudomonadati > Pseudomonadota > Gammaproteobacteria > Vibrionales > Vibrionaceae > Vibrio > Vibrio sp. DNB22_10_4. The sequence continues at coordinate 333,712 of NZ_JBNNXW010000002.1, forward strand.
CTTTGGCTTTGAGTCGACCCCCACTATTACCACTCTTGCCGATCTTGGTGTGACGCTATTGCTGTTTACCATCGGCCTGAAGCTCGATATTAAGACCTTACTGTCCAAAGAAATATGGGCAGGTGCCACCGTGCATAACTTACTCTCCACATTACTGTTCGCACTGTTATTGCTGGGGCTTAAGTTCCTAGGAGTGACTAGCCTTGCCAGCCTAGACATCAACCAACTCATTCTGCTTGGCTTTGCCCTATCCTTCTCAAGTACCGTATTTGCCGTCAAAACCTTGCAGGAAAAAGGCGAAATGAACGCCACCTACGGCACGCTCGCTATCGGTATCTTGGTGATGCAAGATATCTTCGCGGTGATTTTCTTGACCGCTTCCACCGGTAAGTTCCCAGAATGGTATGCCATCGCACTGTTTGGCTTACCGCTACTGCGCCCGCTGATGTTTAAGTTCCTTGATAAAGCCGGCCACGGCGAAATGCTGGTACTAAGCGGTATTTTCTTTGCACTAGTGATGGGAGCCGGTCTGTTCGAACTTGTTGGGATGAAAGCGGATTTAGGAGCGCTAATCCTTGGCATGTTGCTCGCCTCGCATCGCAAAGCCTCCGAGCTGTCAAAGTCTCTCTTTAATTTAAAAGAGCTGTTCCTCGTTTGCTTCTTCCTAAACATTGGCTTGGCCGACGAACCCACCATGCAGGGCTTTATACTTGGTGCGTTACTGGTGCTACTATTGCCACTCAAAGGCATACTCTACTTCGTTGTCATCAACGCCTTTAAGTTTCGCGTTCGCACCTGCCTTCTTACCACGCTCACGCTATTCAACTTTAGCGAGTTTGGTCTAATTGTTGGCGGCCTGGCTTTCAAGCTTGGTTGGATCTCGGGAGACATTTTAGTCGCACTCGCCATTGCAGTATCGCTGTCGTTTATCATCTCAGCACCACTAAATCGTGTTGGTCACGCCATTTATCTGCGCAGCGCCAAGTGGCTCAAAGAGCAAGCCGCTGAGAATATCAACACTCGCGATCAATTTATCAACCCTGGTGAAGCTCAAGTGTTGATTTTAGGTATGGGTCGTATTGGCAGTGGTGCCTACGATGAACTGTTCGAGCGTTATGGCAAAGTTTGTCTCGGCGTCGAGGTGCGAGAAGAGGCGGCTAAGCAGCATCAGCAAGAAGGTCGCAACGTCATAGCAGGTGATGCCACCGACCCAGACTTTTGGGAGCGCATCCTCGATACGGCTCATGTAAAACTGGTTTTACTCGCCATGCCCCACCACCAAGGGAACCAAACGGCGCTTGAACTGCTGCAAACCAAACAGTTTAAAGGTCAGGTTGCTGCGATTGCAGCTTACCCAGACCAACTTGCTGAACTCAAAGAGATGGGCGTAAGCGCTGCGTTTAACATATACAGCGAAGCCGGCAGCGGTTTTGCTCGCCACGTATGTGAACAGCTGCAACCTAACCTTAAATAATCGCCTTCAGTCAGCCACTTTTTAGTGGCTGACTTTTCCTTTTTGGTCAAAAAATAGCCCAAGTTAGAAAATATTCACCATAAATCAGTTTTTGGTAAATGAATTTTAAAAAGACTCCACTTTTATTTTATTTTTCATTCCTCACGGTTGCTTTTTTTTGAGCAGATGGCAAATTGAACTCAACAGCGTTAAATTTCATCTAAAAGGAAGTTGTATGTGTTCAGTATTTGGTATTTTAGACATTAAAAGCGATGCCGCTGCCCTACGTCCAGTGGCTCTTGAAATGTCTAAGAAACTTCGTCACCGTGGCCCAGATTGGTCCGGTATCTATGCCTCAGATAAAGCAATTCTAGCGCATGAGCGTCTAGCGATTGTTGGTCTAAACAGTGGCGCTCAACCTCTGTATAGCCAAGATAAAAAACACATCCTTGCTGTTAACGGTGAAATCTATAACCACAAAGAAATTCGTGCACGCTATGAAGGTAAGTACGAGTTTCAAACCGACTCTGACTGTGAAGTTATCCTAGCGCTTTACCAAGACATGGGTGCAGACCTTCTTGAAGAACTAAACGGTATCTTTGCCTTCGTACTTTACGATGAAGAGAAAGATGAGTACCTAGTAGGTCGTGACCACATTGGTATCATCCCGCTTTACCAAGGTTATGATGAACACGGCAACTACTACGTGGCATCAGAAATGAAAGCCCTAGTGCCTGTTTGTAAGACCATCAGCGAGTTCCCTCCTGGTTGTTTCTACGGCTCTAAAGATGCTGAACCTCAGCGCTACTACATTCGTGACTGGAACGAATATGCAGCAGTGCAAGGCAACTCCACCAGCAAAGAAGAGCTAACTGAAGCACTTGAAGCAGCAGTAAAACGTCAGCTTATGACTGACGTACCTTACGGCGTTCTACTCTCTGGCGGTCTAGATTCTTCTATTACTTCAGCGGTGGCTAAACGTTTTGCAGCTATGCGTATTGAAGATGATGAGCAATCTGCAGCATGGTGGCCTCAGCTTCACTCATTTGCGGTAGGTCTAGAAGGTGCACCTGACTTGAAAGCGGCTCGCGAAGTGGCTGACCAAATCGGTACCGTACACCACGAAATGACGTACACCATTCAAGAAGGTTTGGATGCGATCCGTGATGTTATCTATCACATCGAAACATACGACGTGACGACAATCCGCGCATCCACACCAATGTTCCTAATGGGTCGTAAGATCAAAGCAATGGGCATCAAGATGGTACTGTCTGGCGAAGGTGCTGATGAAATCTTCGGTGGTTACCTCTACTTCCATAAAGCGCCAAACGCGAAAGAGTTCCATGAAGAGACGGTTCGTAAACTGCTAGCCCTTAACATGTTCGACTGTGCTCGTGCTAACAAATCTCTAGCAGCTTGGGGCGTTGAAGGTCGGGTGCCATTCCTAGACAAAGAGTTTATCGATGTAGCGATGCGTCTAAACCCTGAAGACAAGATGTGTGGCAACGGTAAGATGGAAAAACACATCCTTCGTGAGTGTTTTGAGCATTACCTACCAGAGTCTATCGCATGGCGTCAAAAAGAGCAGTTCTCAGACGGCGTTGGCTACAGCTGGATTGATACGCTAAAAGAAGTCGCGGAAGCGAAGATCACAGACCAGCAAATGGAAACCGCGGCATTCCGCTTCCCATACAACACACCGACAACGAAAGAAGGTTATGCATACCGTGAAATCTTTGAAGAGTTGTTCCCGCTAGAGTCAGCAGCGAAATGTGTACCGGGTGGTCCATCTGTCGCTTGTTCTTCAGCGAAAGCGATTGAATGGGATGAGTCGTTCCAAAACTGTGTCGACCCATCGGGCCGCGCGGTACAAACGGTGCATAACGACGCTTACTAATCGCTAGACACAAAAAAACCAGCCTCGGCTGGTTTTTTTGTGTCTACAACTTAACCTGGATGACCATCTACCCTTGGCGTCACGAGCATTTTTCCAAAATAGAAAACATACATGGCAAACGCCAGCGTCCAGAGACCCGCACTCACATCGACAAGAATGAACATATGCTGCGGCCACAAGGCTACGCCAGCACTACGTATCACCGCCGCTACAATTACGGCAACAAACGCAATCGTCATATTCGGGCCTTTATATATTGCTCGCCCTGTGTGCCCCATCGTCACTCGGCTTATCATCGCAAGCACCACCCCACCCAGAGCACCAACCGCAAATAGATGCAACATTGCATGAGACGCAAACGCATCAGAGAGTAACCCGCGACTTAACAAGCTTAACGGCAAACAGAGATACGTCAGCATCAATGACCACACTAGCGGTTCAGAGAGAGTTAACCAAGGTTTCCATCGAGCCCAACGAGCCAACTGAGCGACACCGGCGACCAGCATCAACGGTTGACCTAACGTCGCAAAAGAGAGGGGGAAAAAGCTCAATACAAACAGGGCCAGCAACGGCAAGGTTGCCCCCCACTCCAACCACACAATAGGCTGAGGCTTGTCATACTGAAAACGGCGAGCAGCAAAGAACGGAATCACTCGACCGCCCATTATCGACAGCAATAAGGTAAACCACCATAACATTGCTTGCCATACTGCGCTTGAGCTAAACGGAGGCATGCCTTTGATCGTTGCGTAGCTAGCAAAGTTAGCAAAAATGGCCAACATAAACAGCGGGACAAAAAACAGGTTACGCCAGCCTTTTGATCGATAAACTCTAAAGCCGACTTCATAGGCCACCAATGCAATGAAAAGTGATTCAATCGATGAGATTAGCCACAAAGGCGTTGATGTCCAAAATAGTACTCTCGTTATCGTCCAAAGTGCCACCAATAACAACAGTCGATAATGTTTAGTGCCGTTCACTCCCGTCCAGGTCTGCACGGCAGTGAGCACAAAACCAACCACAATCGCCATCGAAAAACCAAAAATCATTTCATGAGCATGCCACCACAAGGCAGGTACCGCCAATGCGCTCGGCTGACCATGCTGAAACATCACAACCCAAGCGACAACCGCAAATACCGCGTAGATGCTTCCCAATAAGAAAAAAGGACGAAACCCTAAACGCAGCCACGCAGGAATGGCTTCTTCTGCCTTTTTATCAACGATGTTAATCATACCAATCACTCTATAATCCAATCTTGTTGACTAAAGCACAAAATGTACCAATTAAAAAAACTATAATTATCAGATACGTAAAAAGTACCTAGTCATAAAAAGAGTCCCATTGACACGGAGTGTATTTATGTCATTTTGACTCTAAAGGTGTCATGTGACTTAACTTCAATCGCCGACATTATTGTAACCTCGCCGGCGTGCGCCTTACCCCAAATGGAACAAAATTCGCTTTTTCACAGACAATAATTTCAAACTCAGTTTTTGCTGTGATTATTGTGTTGTGTTTATAGCCATTGAGAGTAAACTTGCCGCCCATTTAACCAAAACCCCAACAATACTAGGTGAAAACAATGTCGAACCGTGCTTCAGCGCTCAGTAATAGAATGAACATCGTTGCGCTGACGTGGCCTATTTTTATCGAGGTATTGCTGCGCACAGCCCTGAATACCACCGACGTATTCATGCTAAGTGGCTACTCCGATCAAGCGGTTTCTGCTGTCGGTGTGATCACTCAGATCAGCTTCTTCCTCATTGTGATCTCAATGATGGTCAGCAGTGGTACTGGGATCTTGATCGCTCAATACAATGGTGCCTCCAAATTCGCTGAGGCGGCACAAACAGGTGTCGCGAGTATTCTGCTGGCACTTGTTGTGGGTTTTGGATTGAGTTTAGCGCTATTTTTAGGTGCCGAGCATTTTATTGCCTTGTTTGGCCTAGAAGAGCAGGTGGCAGACTTTGGTTACGATTATCTGATCATCAGTGGTTCAATGACCTTTAACGTGACGCTGGGTATTGTACTGACGACCATTCTTCGCAGTCATGGCTATTCTCGCTCACCTATGATGATCAACCTGATCGCCGGTGTGATTAACATCGCAGGTAACTACATCGCCCTGTATCAGCCTTTTGGACTGCCTGTCTTTGGCGTCAGCGGTGTGGCTACCGCAACGGTGGTGAGTCAACTGATTGGTACTTTGCTGATGATTGGTATGGTGCGGGCGAAAAAAATCGAGCTACCCTTTGCCACATGGCGCGATATTCCAAATCAGCTTTATAAGAAAATCATTAAGATTGGCGTTATGAACGCTGGCGAAGTGCTGTCTTATAACATGGCGCAAATGGCGATTGTTTACTTTGTGGTGCAAATGGGTACCGCGTCATTGGCTGCGTTCACTTACACACAGAACATCACGCGTGTCTCGTTTGCTTTTGCCTTAGCGCTCGGTCAGGCGGGACAAATCCAAACCAGCTACTTCATAGGGAAAGGTTGGTCTGATGATATTCTCAATCGCGTGCAAAAGTACTATCTCGTCGGCCTTGCCGCATCGATCAGTATTGTGGTGAGCTTGTTTATCTTCCGCTACCCACTGATTGACCTGTTCACTCAAGATCCAGAGATCGTTACTTTAGTCGCACTTCTCATCGGTGGTTCTATTTTTGTTGAGTCTGGTCGCGTCTCTAACCTGATCTTTATCGCGGCTCTCAAAGGTGCAGGTGATATCAAGTTCCCGGTGCAAATGGGTATTTTAAGCATGTGGGGTGTTGCCGTTATGTTTGCCTACTTACTCGGTATTCACTGGGGCTACGGCATACTTGGCGCTTGGATAGCAATTGGTATGGATGAGTGGCTGCGTGGGATTGTGATGATCCGTCGCTGGCGCTCAAAGGTTTGGACACGCTTTGCGCTGACCTAGTCCTTCCGCACTCCCTAGACCTATCAATAAAGAGCTCGAGCCATCATGGCTCGAGCTACAAATTACTTTCTCGTATCGAACGCAGTATGGATCCATACAATGCTTCTTTAAGCCACTTGGCCTTATCGTTAAGCTGAGACTGCTTTGGCCAAATAAGGGAAATATCAAAATCCGCTACTGGAACAGGAGGAGGCACAGCAGTAAGGTGCGATTGCATCAAACTGATTTGCGCCATTTTTTCTGGAACGATGGCAAACATCGCTCGCCCACTGACAAGCCGACCAATCGTAAGGAAGTTGCGTGATACCGCAGTGACTGCGCGACTGAGTCCAACGGCATCCAAGTGCTTGTCCACATTACTTGAGAACGCGCCTTCTGGGCTAACCAAGCAGTGAGGTAAAGAGACGAAGGTTTCGATATCGACCTGTTCAATATTTACCATAGACTGGTCATATATGCAGACATGCTTCTCGGTGTACAACTTCTGACTTGCAAACTGCTCATCAAGTTCAGGAATGCTACCAATGATCATATCTAGGCTCTCCTGCTCACTAAGTTGCTTGTAGCTGTTTCGGTTCACATTGACAAAGCTAACTCGAGAATGAGGCGCATCGGACAAAATGGCATCGTAAATCACGGGTCCGAAAATGAACTCGGCATAATCGGTCAAACCAATTTTACACACCCCTCGATACTCACTAGATTCAAATTCACTGCTAGGTAGCACCTTATGCTCAACCAGATTAAGGATTTGTTCCACAGCAGGAAATAGCTCACTCGCTCTCTCAGTGGGCACCATTTGATGCCCTTTGCGCTCAAATAGCTTGTCCCCACACAGTTCACGCAGTTTTGCCAAGCTATGACTCATCGCAGACTGACTGACAAAGCATTTTTGTGCAGCGAGCGACACACTTCGTGTCTGATACAGCCGATAAAATACAATCAGTAAGTTGAGATCTATACGTTTCCAGTCCAGTTTTCTTGTCCCATTTTATTCATAGTAGATATCAAAACTATCGATTTGAATCATTATATCTCAGGCTCTACTATCAGTACCAACTGAAAATTTGATTATCAATTGGGTTATATTTTGTCTACTCAACCTTCCGCTGCGCAAAACGAAGCACATGACAATGAGCAAACATCACTGTTTGCTATCTTCAAAATCTTTTTCGGCCTTGGCTGGGTGAGCTTTGGCGGACCTGCAGCGCACATTGGCTATTTTCGCAACACCTTCGTTGAAAAGCTCGGCTGGCTACGTGATGAAGAGTACGCTCAGATCGTTGCTCTGAGTCAGTTCCTCCCAGGCCCCGGCTCGAGTCAGGTTGGTTTTGCCGTGGGGTATCAACGCGCTGGCCTTGGTGGGGGCATCATGGCTTTTTGGGGCTTCACCTTACCTTCCGTGATACTTATGTTGCTTCTAGCGGTACTCAGTAGCCAGCTTACTGAATCCAGCTATTTTCAAAATGTCGTACATGGTTTGAAATTATTGGCTGTACTCGTGGTGGCCGATGCTGCATGGGGTATGTACAAGAATTTCTGTAAATCTCCGCTCACTGTCACTTTATGTATCGGTACCGCCATTGCCCTACTGCTATTTCAAAGCGTCGCAAGCCAAGTGTTGGTACTCGTGATTGCTGCAGCTGTTGGCGTGCGCTATCTCGCCCATGGTAATGTCACCAAAGACAAGCCAGCCTCTGCCACCCGCTCATTTTCATGGCTACCACTTGCAAGCTTTTTTGTGTTGCTGCTCACTCTTCCCCTTGTTGGCACATACTCATCATCGGTACAGCTATTTTCCGATTTTTATCAAGCGGGTAGTCTAGTGTTTGGCGGCGGGCATGTGGTTCTGCCATTGCTGCAAAATATTGTTGGCGATCAGCTTACGCAAGATGCCTTTTTGACCGGGTATGCTGCTGCTCAAGCCGTTCCAGGCCCAATGTTTACCTTTGCTACCTATATCGGTTATGAGCTTATGCCGTCAGCGCCTTTGCTCGGTGCCATCATTGCTACCCTTGGCGTTTTTGTGCCTGGCTTTCTACTGCTTGTTGGCGTGCTGAAAAACTGGCAACAACTGGCTGCTATTCCTGCTGTATCCGGTGCATTGGTTGGCGTCAATGCTGCTGTGGTGGGACTGCTGCTGTCCGCTCTGTATCAACCGGTGTTTACTAGCGCAGTCATCACACCGCTCGATCTTTGCTGGGTGCTATTAGGAGCACTATTAATGAAGCAGTTCAAGTTACCGATCGTTTGGATGGTCATCTACTTTGCTGCTGCCGGATTCATGGCGCCAAGTGTTGCAAATTTAATCTAAATCAAAGTTATAGCGGATTACTGCTGTGATAGCTCGCAACCTATTAAAAGCATTTCTACACTAATTATTGGGGGCAAATGCCCCCTGTGATACTAGCAATAAAAGGGTTAATGGTAATAAAAGACAATTAATGACTCAATTCACCTAAGACATGCATGCTCCATCAGAGTAAACACCACTCGATATGCCTCCATGACAAAGGGTGATATTCAGGAGGTGAGTTATGGATAGCACAAAACTAGGTCAATCTCTGCATACGAGCTCAAATGCCGATACTATTGGTGAAGCGATTAAACACACCCATCGCAAAATCTCTCATCAAGCTCCTGAAATTGTACGACTGGCTTTTGCCAGTTACGACGATGTGCGAGGCACACTGAAGACTTTTGCGCACAGCACAGAACTTGGCAGCCCACTACTTCATTACAGTGCGCCAATCAACAGTCAGTCCTCTCTTGGTAAAAGCATTACTCGCCAACAAGCGCGGGTGCTCAATGACATCCCATCAACCGTAACCAGTGCTAGTAGACATTCACATTGGTTGCTCGAACAAGGCTATCAATCATCGTTAACGCAACCTATTTTCGATGATGGCCAATTTCTTGGCATGCTGTTCTACGATGCCACTCAACCGCACTACTTTGACTCCGCGACCCGAGAAGAACTCGTCGCCCACTCAGCACCTCTGCTCGAAGTGATTACTCATCAACGTCGCTGCGTCAACGCGATGACAGACTTGGGTCATGTAGTGAGACGCACCAACTTTGAGCACCAAGATGAGAGCTTAGATCACGCCTACCGGGTTGGTCAGTTTGCTCATATTATCGGCACCGAGCTTGCGCAGCTTTATCAGTTGGATGATGAAACTTTGGATCATATCGTGCAGTTTGCTCAGTTGCATGATATTGGAAAATACTCAGCGCTTGGCACCTCTTCGCAAAGTCTATGGCTTGAAGATTGGGGGAATCACTTACAACTGACCGCTCAAATCCAACACGGTTTAAATCTAGTTAATGATTTGGCACGACAAATCCATGAGCAGCAACACACCTGTGTGCAATTGCTACGTGACATCATTCAATATCATCATGAATATTTAGATGGCAGTGGCGCCCCACTTGGTTTGCGCCACGCTGACATACCAGTGTCAGCTCGCATTGTTACTGTTGCTAACATTTTTGATGCTCTAACAAGTCATCGCTATTACAGCGAATCTTGGTCATTGACTCACGCCCTGCTTGAGCTCGAAAAAATGGTGGCCATGGGCAAGCTTGATGGTAATTGTGTACAAGCACTTCGAGCCCAGCAAGACGCTGTCAGGCTTGTGATGCAGTCGGCTCACGTACCAAGAGTTTAACGCTCATGTAAGCGCAAGTGATCTCATAGCTTGCGCTCGATGTTGAAGTGACTCCTCGTAAACAGATCTGAGTTTTTACTCAAATTATGTGCTAAAGGCCTCATTTATCAGTCACTCCCTTCTTGCAGTCCCTAATCACAGTGACTAGTATTGTATTGTTAACAATCAATTAACATAACTACAACTATAAAATCTATCGTTCTACACGCAAACGGAGTTCAAGAATGATACAGCCTAATAACGAAACGACTACTTCTAGCTGTACGCTACCGCCGCCCAATGAAATGATCCTAAAGTGGGCGCATGAAAAACCGAATGAGGTTTACCTCAAACAGATCATCAATCGTGAGTTCGTAGAATTTACTTATGCCGATGTTGCTGATAAAGCGCTGAGACTCGTCAGCGCACTACGATCACTTGGGGTGCAGCCGGGTGATAAAGTCGCACTGATATCGAAAAACTGTGCTGAATGGTTCATCTGTGATTTAGCCATGATGCTTGGCGATTATGTCAGCGTACCTATTTTCCCAACGGCCGGCCCTGACACTATTGAGTACTGCTTAACACACAGTGAGAGTAAAGCGCTTATTGCCGGTAAGCTTGATGACCCAACGGCAACCAGTGAAGTCATCAGTGGACTGGATTCGCTTATCACCGTTTCACTGCCTTACGATACAGCGCCGAGCTGCCAACACAGCTTTACTCAGCTTGTAGCGGATCATCAGCCAAGTGAAGAGCGTCCAGTGCACTATGACGACAAACTGATGTCTTTGGTTTATACCTCTGGTACATCTGGTCTTCCAAAAGGGGCGATGCTGACTTATGGCGCATTCAACTGGTCAGTACAAAGGTTGATTGACCACATAGGAATTGAGCCCAACGACCGCTTATTCTCATACCTACCACTGGCACACATTACAGAACGTGTCTACATCTTCGGCTCGTCGGTCATCGGTGGCGTACCAACAGCTTTCCCAGAATCTCTCGATACCTTTATCGAAGATGTGAAGATGCAGCGCCCAACGCTGTTTATCTCAGTACCACGATTGTGGAACTTGTTCCAACAGCGAATCCAAGACAAGCTGCCACAGAAAAAGCTCAACATCTTACTGAAGATCCCATTTGTAAATTCACTTATTAAGAAGAAGCTCGCCGATGGCCTAGGCTTAGACCAAGCTCGTGTGTTGGGCTGCGGATCAGCGCCAGTATCGCCAGCTCTACTTGAGTGGTATCACAGTGTCGGCCTTAACATTACTGAAGCTTGGGGGATGACCGAATCGTTCGCCTACAGCACGATTAATCATCCATTCAGAGCCGACAAAATTGGTAGCGTGGGTAATGGAGGGCCAGGGATTGAGCTGAAAATTGCCGACGATGACGAGATCATGGTGCGCAGTCAGGGTATGTTCTCCGGCTACTACAAAAATGACATTGCCACTCAGGAGTCTTTTGACAGCGACGGTTGGCTGCATACCGGTGATATTGGTGTTATCGATAGCGAAGGCTATTTAACCATTCGCGGCCGTAAGAAAGACACTTTTAAAACAGCAAAAGGTAAGTTCGTTGCTCCTGTACCGATTGAGAACAAGCTCGCAGAATACAGTCGCGTCGAGATGATGTGTCTGATCGGACTAGGCCTGCCAGCGCCTATCTTATTGGTCGTGCCTCACGACTTCCCTAACTTTGACCGTGAGCGCTACGCACGAACCGCAGAGCGCGTCATCAAGCGTATGAACCAAGAGCTAGAGTCCCATGCTCAAATCAAAGGTGTGTTGATGGTCAAGGAGCCATGGAGCATTGAAAATGGCTTGCTAACCCCTACCTTGAAAATTAAACGTCATCTTCTCGAGCAGAAATACCACGAAGTGGGTCAAAACTGGCCTAAAGGTCAGTTGGTGGTGTGGGAAGAGTAACTACTCTTTAATCAAGAATAGGCGACCTCAAGGTCGCCTATTTTATTTCCAGAAAGGTCTATGACTTTCTTGTTTCGCCTCATAGGGGCTAATGCCGACATCATCAAGCAATCGGTCTGACATCTCTGCAAGTGCTTTTCGAGTTCTGTAATTTCGATACCAAACGCTAAGTACAGTTAAGATATTCTTTCTCAGTTGAAATCCATCGTTTTCCAGCTCTGTACATTCGAGCTTCGTAATTGTTCTGTCCATTTGTTTTCCCTCCGTCTTTTTGTATAATTTTTATGCACACAGAGAAAACTGACAAACGATCTATCCTGCCATTGAGTTAAGGAAAACTTAAGTGAAAGAAAAACTCCCTCCACTACAAGGGCTGTATTATTTCTATCAAGCAGCCAAGCTTGGCAGCTTTAAAGATGCGGCAGCAACGCTTTATGTCTCGGCAGCGGCGATTAGCCAGCAGATACGGCAGTTAGAAGAGCAGCTTGGTTGCGAACTGTTTTATCGACAGCACAGAAAAGTCATGCTCACTGCTGAAGGGCACTTGCTCTTTAAGGAGTTGAGTCAGGGGTTTGAACATATCCTGCGCGGCGTTCAGAGCATTCATAACGACGCAGAGCCCAATCGGCTTTCAATCTCCACCCTTCCCTCTTTTGCGCAGCATTGGTTGGTGCCTAGAATTCAGAGCTTTCGTGAGCAGCATTCAGAACTTAGTCTGCTACTCGAACCAAACAACAAACTGGTTACTTTCAAAGACGATTCAGTGGATATCTGTATTCGCTATGGTGAGGGGCATTACCCGGATGTAGAGAGCCGACTTTTGATGGAGGATATTATCTATCCCGTTTGCCATCCCCTGTATCAGCAGCAATATGGAATCCACACTATCCATGATCTGCATAAAGCCGACTTAATTGAAGATACATGGCCTGATATGGATTGGAGTTTATGGCTCAATCATGTCGGCGCGCCTATTGGCACGCGAACGCTCCAGTATAATGGGGCGCACTTTGTGGTAGAGGGGGCACTGTCTGTACAAGGTGTCGGATTGATTAAACATAGCCTGGCTTATCGATACATTAAAGAAGGGACATTAGTTCGTATTGGCGATTTCGCATTAAAGCCTCGATTCGCCTACTACGTATGTGCACCGGTAAATCATTTCAATCGCCCTAAAATCCAAACTTTTTTATCTTGGCTAAGCAAAGAAGTGGATGAGTTTAAGCGCTGTGATATGTCGCACCTCACCATCATCGATACCGACTACGTTCTAAGACCAAGCTCTCTGTAGAACCTAATAATTAAGCTATAAAAAAACCCGCCGAATGGCGGGTTTTTACTATCTGAAGTTAAAGACCAATTACTTGTTGTCTTCTTTCGCTTTAGCGATAACTTCTTCAGCAACGTTTGCTGGACATGGTGCGTAGTGTTCGAACTCCATAGAGAACTGACCACGACCTGAAGTGATAGTACGTAGGTGACCGATGTAGCCAAACATTTCTGATAGAGGAACGTTAGCTTTAATACGAACACCAGTAGTACCAGCTTGCTGGTCTTTGATCATACCACGACGACGGTTAAGGTCACCGATTACGTCACCAACGTGATCTTCTGGAGTGAACACGTCAACGTGCATGATTGGCTCAAGAAGCTGTGCACCAGCTTTTGGCATAGACTGACGGAATGCACCTTTCGCTGCGATTTCGTAAGCGATTGCCGAAGAGTCAACTGCGTGGAATGAACCGTCGAATAGCTCAACTTCTACGTCTAGCGTAGGGAAGCCAGCTAGAACACCGTTGTCCATCATGCTCGCGAAGCCTTTCTCAACTGCTGGCCAGAATTCCTTAGGAACGTTACCACCAACAACTGAAGAAGAGAACGTGAAGCCAGAGTTCGCTTCGCCTGGTTTGATACGGTAGTCGATTTTCGCGAACTGACCAGAACCACCAGATTGCTTCTTGTGCGTGTAGCTATCTTCAACTGGTTGAGTGATAGTTTCACGGTAAGCTACCTGTGGTGCACCTACTTCTAGCTCAACGCCGTAAGTACGCTTAAGGATGTCTACCTTGATGTCTAGGTGAAGTTCACCCATACCTTTAAGGATAGTTTCACCTGAATCTTCATCAGTCTCAACTTGGAAAGATGGATCTTCTGCAACCATTTTACCGATCGCGATACCCATTTTCTCAGTAGAACCTTTGTCTTTTGGAGAAACAGCAATAGAAATTACTGGTTCTGGGAAGATCATAGCTTCTAGAGTACATTCGTGCTTAGGATCACATAGAGTGTGACCAGTTTGAACGTTCTTCATACCAACAACAGCGATGATGTCACCAGCTTGTGCTTCAGTAAGTTCGTTACGCTCGTCAGCCTGCATCTCACACATACGACCGATACGCTCTGTTTTACCAGTCGCAGAGTTAAGGATAGTGTCACCCTTCTTCAAGCGGCCTGAGTAAATACGGATGAACGTAAGAGCACCGAAACGGTCGTCCATGATTTTGAACGCTAGTGCGCGTAGTGGCTCATCTACAGATACTGTAGCAACTTCACCAGTTGGCTCGCCAGTTTCTGGATCTGTTAGAGGTTGTGGGTCAACTTCAGTTGGAGCTGGTAGGTAATCTACAACAGCGTCAAGGATTAGCTGAACACCTTTGTTCTTAAATGCAGAACCACAGAATGTTGGGAAGAACGCTAGGTCACGAGTACCTTTACGGATACAACGCTTAAGGTCTTCGATAGAAGGCTCTTCACCTTCCATGTAAGCTTCCATTAGGTCGTCGTCTTGCTCTACAGCAGTCTCAACTAGCTCTTCACGGTAAGCTTCTAGATCGTCAACCATATCAGCTGGAACGTCTTGAACTTCGTAGTTTTCTGGAAGACCAGAATCATCCCAAACGTAAGCTTTACGGTTTAGTACGTCTACAACACCAACGAAATCGTCTTCACGACCGATAGGCAGAGTCATTACTAGTGGGTTAGCACCTAGAACGTTCTTAACTTGGTCAACAACGTTAAAGAAGTCTGCACCCATACGGTCTAGTTTGTTAACGAAGATCAGACGAGATACTTCTGATTCGTTAGCATAGCGCCAGTTTGTCTCTGACTGAGGCTCAACACCACCAGAACCACAGAATACACCGATACCGCCGTCTAGTACTTTAAGTGAACGATATACTTCAACTGTAAAGTCAACGTGTCCCGGAGTATCGATAACGTTTAGGCGGTGGCCATTCCACTCACAAGTTACCGCAGCAGACTGGATTGTGATACCACGCTCAGCTTCCTGCTCCATGAAGTCAGTTGTAGACTCACCGTCGTGTACTTCACCAGTTTTGTGGATTTTACCAGTAAGCTTAAGGATACGCTCAGTGGTGGTAGTTTTACCCGCATCAACGTGCGCGAAAATACCAATGTTTCTGTACTTTGATAAATCTGCCATTGTCTTACTCTGTTTATAAGGTATAAATTGCGCGCAGAGTATATCACAATCTGTAAAGACCGATACCTCTGCGTGCATGTGTATTAAAAAAAAGTTACCCGAACCCGACTCGATAACACGCCACCTTGGGAGAAATGGTCTCTCAAGGCTTACGTCATCAAGCTTCAACGGGTTTGGGAGTTGTTACCAGATCGCAGTTAATTTTAGCTGCTCTTGGTGATTTTTCGATGTCATTTCGCAAAATCATACTTTCGTTGGCGGTATTCTACCTGAATTCAAGCAAAAACCACCATTAAAGTTCATCAAATGCTGAAATCGCTTCTGAAAGCTTCTTCACGCCGTGGATCTGCATGCCTTCAATGCCGCCTTTTGGCATGTTCGCCGCTGGAACAATCGCTTTTTTAAAGCCGTGTTTAAACGCTTCCATTAAACGCTCCTGGCCACTTGGTACCGGACGAATTTCACCCGCAAGACCCACTTCACCAAACACAACCACATCTTTTGGCAATGGACGGTCACGGAAACTGGAAAGCAGTGCCATAACTAAAGCAAGGTCAGCGCTGGTTTCTGTCACCTTCACACCACCCACTACATTGACGAATACATCTTGATCCGCCATTTGAAGCCCTCCGTGCTTGTGCAGTACCGCTAGTAGCAACGACAAACGGTTTTGCTCAAGACCAACAGCCACTCGGCGCGGGTTCGCCAGTTGGCTATAATCCACCAGCGCTTGGATCTCAACAAGCAGCGGACGAGTCCCCTCCCAAACCACCATCACCGAACTGCCCGAAGTTTCTTCTTCACCACGAGACAGGAAGATAGCCGACGGGTTACTGACTTCTTTTAAGCCCTGCCCTGTCATTGCGAACACACCCAGCTCATTCACCGCGCCAAATCGGTTCTTGTGGCTGCGAAGTGTTCTAAATCGGCTATCGGTGCCCCCATCGAGAAGTACGGAACAGTCAATAATGTGCTCGAGCACCTTAGGGCCAGCTAACGTACCGTCTTTAGTTACGTGGCCAACAATGAAAATCGCCACATTATTTTGTTTTGCATAACGGGTTAATGCCGTCGCCGATTCGCGAACTTGAGCCACACTACCAGGAGACGACTGAACATCAGCCACATGCATAACTTGAATCGAGTCGATGACCATCAACTTTGGCTGTTCTTTTTCAGCGATTTGGCAAATACGATCGACATTGGTTTCAGACAGCATCTTAAGATGCTCTTTAGGCAGCCCTAAACGAGAAGCTCGCATCGCTACCTGCTGAAGCGACTCTTCACCAGTAACATAAAGTGTCGGCATCTGTGAGGATAACCAACACATCGCTTGCAATAGGAGTGTCGACTTACCCGCACCTGGGTTACCACCAATCAGAATCGCTGCGCCTGGAACCACGCCGCCACCTAACACTCTATCTAGCTCTTTGAAGCCGCTAGTAAAACGTGGCACCTCTTGCAGGTCAATCTCAGACAGAGTTTGAATCGTCGATTCGTTTGCACCACCAGCATAGCCCGTTAGTCGCTCGTTGCGCGCGACTTGCGGAGATGCCGCTAAACGCACCTCACTGATCGTATTCCAACTGCCACAAGCATTACATTGCCCCTGCCAGCGTGGGAAATCTGCGCCACAATCATTACACACATAAGCTCTTTTCGCTTTTGCCATATTTTGAACTAACCTACTTACTCTGGTGCTATAAATGCACTGGGTTGCATTAATTATTGATTAATCTATTAGTTTTGAGCATCCAAACGCTCAAAGTATTGTCAAGTTATGACAATACACAAAGAATAAGGTGCAAGAATAACTTATCTTTCTTGTACATACCGTTAAGGTTTTCGGCATGGTAGCCGATATAGGGCATTACGCTGTACTTATTTTGATGAAATCCATCATCACAGGGACACTTTAACAAAACTCATGCAGCAAACAGAAATACTTTCCATCGCAGAGCGCTTGATATCAGCCTATCACGCAGAAGACTTCGAACTAGTGCTGAATCAAGTCACCGAAGGTGAATCTCCTTCTACCAAGTTGTTGGTAAAAATGGAGCTCAACCGTCTTATGGCACCGTGTCACAAGCGTATAGACTTACGTGGTCGCGTATCAACGAACTGCCACGAATATCAATTAGACGGACTGTCTCACTGGCTCGACGATCGTGCATTTAACTCCTACCATCACCTAACCCGGAAATACGGCGGTTATACAGAGGGGGTGTGGGAGCTTTTGGTCGATAAAAAAACCCTTAGTAACCTTGGTGATGAGCAGCGCAACGCCCACCGCGGCGATCTCACCGATCCACAAAGCCCATATGCTGCCAGCCCAATTAACTTAGGGTATGACCTAAAACGCAAAGAATGCCGTTTAAAAGTGGAATCGCAAGTCTCCATAACACTAGAAAATGGTGAAACCATCATTGGCCTCAGTGTCGACCTATCGAGTTCCGGTGCCAAATTCAAAGTCCCAGGCACCTTTGACTACGATTTAGGCCAGATCATTAGTGTGAGTTTCGATGAGCTTGCCGAAACCAGTCAGCTTAAAGAAATCACCAAGCCGATCGAGTATCGCGTTCTAGGCGTCGATGGGCTGCATGGCGTCTCACCTGTGAAATACTTGCGAACTCTAAGACTAACTCGCACTAACGCGGTTGAGCTTGTAGTTAATAAGATGCTCAATACTGAGTCCAAAAAAGTTCGCCATGACAACCAAGATCGCATTACTCGTGCCCGTACCCGCGGTTTTGAACACACCTATCTTAAGCATGCTTGTAATCTACCGCTGTTTTTCAGCGGCAATGATCTTAAGGTCGCCTTGCTTACCGAAAACAACCAAGACATCTGGCGTTATTGGAATGACGAGCGTAACCAGCAATCACTGGCCTCATTATTCTCCACTGAACGTATGGAGATGTTGGTAAAGGCTGGAATCAAAGGTTGTAGCAACGTTCTTTATACCTTTACCCATGAGCACAACGGCATGAAGCTGTTTTACTCAATGATGATGCCAGAAGCCGAGCGCCAAGAGCGACAACTGTTCTGGCACGTGGGTGGACGACGCGCTAGCTGGCGCGCATTCCGTCTATCGGTGTTTGAACTTTCCACCGACGACATGCTGACTATTTCAAAACATTACGGCGAACTGGTTGGGCACGATGAAAAACTGACCCACTTTGGTATTTTGCAAGAAATCAGTGACGACAAGTCGGCCAGTGACTATCTGTTTACCGAAAAACCGCGTCTACCAGCCAGTTCTTTGAACCGGTTTAGGCACCCGAGAAACGTCAAATCGCAGCCGCGTGGCCTGTATTTTGATGCAAAATCCCGTCGCAAGGAGCCCAGATATCAGTTTCGCTCCCCACTGGTGACGACAACACCGGACGGCACCACTATACCAGGCGCCACGGTCGACTTATCCAAACATGGCGCCAGCATTCAGCTTACCGAGCCGCTTAACATACCTTCGGGCTCTCTTATTTCCGTCGACTATCTAGAGCTAAAGCGCTACAACCAACGTATTCCACTTAACCAGGTGCCCTACGAAATCGTTCGTTTATCTGCAGATAGGAAGACCATTCACCTTAAAATTGTCGAGTCAGGTAAAACCGTCAAAACCATTGCGTTTTTCCGCGGTATTATCGAGAGCAATCAGGACAAATTGGTGGCTCAGCAAGAGATCTTGCCAAGCTCATCACTACTTGAAGCCCTGCATAATGTACTGCTTGGAAAGATGGTCTCGACACCCGTTTACGTCGATAAACGCGGCACATCTGTCAAATGTCGCTCGGTTGGGGTTAACTTCCCACTTCCTGGTTACTTACAGTTTTTTGAGCGTATCGGTCACGAGCAAAAGCTTGCGCTCGAACCTATCTTCAAAGGCCGCAGCAATTCGCTATTAGCTGAGCCTCTCAAGCGCAAGCCAGGAGCTAAGCCTGTCGCATTCGAACTGTACATAGGTGTGCTCAAGCTTGGGGATAGGATCCAATCGATTCACACCAAAGTACGCGATGAATTTGAATCAACCCAACAACGCATCAACTTTATTAAAGATGCGCTCAATATGGGGGAGCTCTATATCCTCCGGGTTACTTCAGGCCCAGTGTATGATGCCTTGACCACACTAATGAAAAAAGACATCAATGAACTATTGTCGTTAAGCCTCAGTCATGCGCGAAATCTTGAAAATGAAATGACCGCCATTATTGGCTATTGCGAATTGGTAGATATCACAGAAGAAGTGTTGATTCGCCTAGAGATGAATAGCTAACCGCGAAGCCTTGAACCGCTTACGAAAAACGGCCCCTGCTAGGGCCGTTTTTATAAGCTTGACTGGATAAGCTCAAGCTTACCAACCGATTTTTTTCTGCCTTGCCAGCAGCCCCGAAAGAATACAAACAATCCCGCCTAAACCTGCGTGCCTGATCGCTACCTGAGCCTGCGCTTCCACTTTTGGTTTCGCATGATAAGCGATGCCAAGTCCTGCTGCGCCCATCATGACTAAGTCATTGGCACCATCCCCTACGGCGATAGTGTTATGTGCTTCAACATCATACTCTTCGGCGAGATCTAGCAAGATGTCCGCTTTGGTTTGAGCCGATACCACATCACCCACGACTTCACCTAATAGCTTGCCTTCTTTGATTGCTAGTGTATTAGACTGGGCAAAATCCAAGTTCAACATCTCTTTGAGATGATCCGAAAAGTAAGTAAAACCACCAGAGGCAATTGCCGTCTTCCAGCCATAGCTTTGCAGCGTTTTGATCATCTCTTGAAGCTCTGGCATCAATGGCAGTGACTCACGAACCTCGGCCAAAATTGACTCATCGGCGCCTTTTAGCGCGGCGACACGTTGACGTAAGCTTTGCTCAAAGTCCAACTCCCCCTGCATCGCGCGCTCTGTCACCTCAGAGACTTGCTCACCAACGCCAGCAAGTATCGCGATCTCGTCAATACACTCGATTTGAATCGCGGTAGAATCCATATCCAGCACAATAACGCCTGGCTTGTTGAGATCAGGTACGTCGCACAAGCGTGCGTAATCGACATTCAATTCATCCAATATTTGGCTATGCTCAGCAGTTAAGTTGCCCTCCATTAGCGCAACCTCATAACGACCGACTTGCCAAATATCTAAAATGCGAGTGGTTTCTCCAATGTAAAAGTCCAAATCGTTGAACATGTCTGTCGACAGGTACTGTGCGTACACAATCCATGTTGCTGTACGTCGCTCTAAAGAATGAGCGAGAAGCGTCTCTGGGAATCGTTGTTTAAGTGGAATACGCTTACTGATTGCAAGCGGCTTAATAGCATCCATGGCTAATCCTTCCTTTAAATGTGCTCCCAAAACGTTACCTATTGCAATTTAGTTGTGCAAGCATCAATATGAACCAATTCGTCATTTCTTAGTACTTTTGCACTTTTATGGATGGTTCACTGTTTTCGTTTAGAAACTTTTTACGCTTAGTCGCGCTTTGTCTGATTGGTGCCATGGTGTTTTTTATCACCACCAATAGTGTGCTGATCAGTAAAGGCAACGAGCGTATTCAAGCCAATCAGCTCGAAGTTCTCTCCAAAGTTCTGATTTCTCAGGCCTCGCAATCGGCAAGACAGATGCTGATCGACCAAGATCAAGAGCGACTTGGAGCCTTGACCAACCAACTTGCTAGCGAGCGCCTAGTACTTGATGCGACCGTCTATGATTCGGAAGGGGTCAAAGTTGCAGCCAGTGATGCAGCAAAGACGGTTCGTGACGTGTTGGGACTCGATACCCCGCTGTCTACTGCGAGTATCGGCCGTCAGCAGCTCGTCGAACCGATCATTAACGACAACACCATTATTGGCTTCGTGCGCATTACCTTTGAGACCGGTAAAGTGACCGCTATCTCTGATCATCACTACCGCAAGAGTGATCGCTTTATGTACATGATGATCTTAATGAGTTTCTTATGTGGACTATTGCTGATGGTGCTGCTTCGCAAGCAGCCAAAGAATAAAGGCGAAAACCTATTGCTCAAGCAGCCTTAACAAAATAGTAGTCAAAACTAAAAAAGCCTCGCATTCGCGAGGCTTTGTCTATTCAGAAGGAACACTAAATTACTCAGCGTCACCCAGAAGAACGGAATCCAGTGCAATTTCCATCATTTCGTTGAACGTCGTTGCACGCTCATCAGATGTGGTTTGCTCACCCGTTTTAATGTGGTCTGAAACGGTACAGATAGCCAGAGCTTTCGCGCCATATTCTGCAGCAACACCGTAGATGCCTGCCGCTTCCATTTCCACACCAACAATGCCGTATTTGTCCATCACGTCGAACATTTCTGGATCTGGCGTGTAGAACAGCTCTGCTGAGAACAGGTTACCCACTTTTACGTCGATACCACGTGCTTTTGCTGCTTCTTCCGCGTTTTTCACCATTTTGTAGTCAGCGATTGCTGCAAAGTCATGGTTCTTGAAGCGAATACGGTTCACTTTCGAGTCAGTACATGCGCCCATGCCGATAACAACGTCGCGTACTTTAATGTCTTCGCTTACCGCACCACAGCTGCCCACACGGATGATTTTTTTCACACCAAAGTCTTTGATAAGTTCAGTCACGTAGATTGAGCACGAAGGGATACCCATGCCGTGGCCCATTACTGAGATACGACGACCTTTGTAAGTGCCTGTGTAACCGTACATATTACGAACATCACACACTTGTACAGCGTCATCTAAGAAGGTATCCGCGATGTATTTTGCACGTAGTGGGTCACCCGGCATCAATACTACGTCAGCAAAATCACCCATTTCCGCATTAATGTGAGGAGTTGCCATTATTTTTTCCTTTATGTTGTTCGTGTAAATTTTAGGGTTGGAGCAAGATACGGCCAAGCACCTAAGGTACTCAGCCACTGTTAATTATAGGAAGTTCTTCCCGTAATCCATTGAGGATGTACCAAAGTAGCTTGCAAGGCTTTGACCAATATCAGCAAAGCTGTCACGAAGGCCCAAAGAACCTGCTGGTACTTTTTGGCCGTAGACAATAACCGGGATATGCTCACGAGTATGGTCAGTACCCTGCCATGTTGGGTCGCAGCCGTGGTCCGCTGTTAGAATCAGCACATCGTCTTCTTGCATCAGTTCAATGACTTCATGGATGCGTGAGTCAAAGTACTCAAGCGCTGCAGCATAACCTGCCACATCACGGCGGTGGCCGTATGCGGAATCAAAGTCGACAAAGTTAGTGAAAACGATGGTGTTATCACCTGCTTTTTGGATTTGCTCTTTCGTCGCTTCGAAAAGCGCAGGAATACCGGTTGCTTTCACTTTTTGAGTGATACCGCAGTTGGCGTAGATATCGGCAATCTTACCGATAGAGACCACTTCGCCCTGCTTCTCTTCAACAAGCTTAGTCAGCACTGTTGGCGCTGGCGGCTCAACAGACAGGTCGCGACGGTTACCCGTGCGCTCAAATTGGCCTTTACCCGCACCGATAAATGGGCGCGCAATCACGCGGCCAATGTTGTAATCCTCTAGCTCTTCTCGGGCAATTTGGCAAAGCTCTAGTAGGCGGTCAAGACCGAAAGTCTCTTCATGACACGCGATTTGGAATACCGAGTCTGCAGAGGTGTAGAAGATAGGTTGCCCTGTCTTCATATGCTCTTCACCTAGGTCATCCAGCACTTGCGTGCCTGATGCGTGGCAGTTACCTAGGAAGCCATCAAGACCCGCGCGATCAAGAATGCGGTCAGTCAGCTCTTTCGGGAAACTATTTTGCTTGTCAGTGAAGTAGCCCCAGTCAAACAGAACTGGAACACCGGCAATTTCCCAGTGACCTGACGGAGTATCTTTACCAGAAGATAGCTCAGCCGCGTGACCGTAAGCACCGATGATCTCAACGTCGTCGCGAAGACCAAGAGCAAGCTTACCGGTTGACTCTTTATGAGCCATCGCTAAGCCTAGTTTAGAAAGATTTGGAAGCTTCAATTCGCCGCTGCGCTGATCGTTGTCAGCCAGACCTTTCGCACACTGCTCTGCAATGTGACCCATTGTGTCTGAGCCGACATCACCAAATTTGTCCGCATCCGCGGTAGCGCCAATGCCAAAAGAATCTAACACTAAAATAAATGCACGTTTCATAACTTTCTCTCCGTCCTTATGCTAGGTCTTCCGCACGAATATGGCGGTATACACAAGGCGTTTCTGTATAAGGTTCATCTGAGACAGTAATCGCCGCTTTCAGCGCACTTGCCGCCTCTTGCCACTGAGCTTCACTGCGAGCATGAATCATCGCGAGTGGCTTGTCTTGGTTTGCCGTTTCGCCAAGCCTAATGAATTGGTCGAAACCGACCGCGTAATCGATAGCATCAGTAGCTACACGGCGACCACCGCCCATACCTACTACTGCCATGCCGATTGCGCGCGTATCCATAGCAGAAACGATGCCTTCGGTATCTGCAAACACCGGCTTAATGATTTCTGCTTTTTCTAGGTAGTTGTCGTAGTTTTCAACAAAATCAGCTGGGCCACCAAGACCTTTCACCATTTTGCCAAAACACTCAGCCGCTTTGCCGTTATCGAGTACCTCGTTAAGCAAAGCTTCTGCTTGCTCTGTATCTTCTGCAAGCTTAGCCAGTACCAACATCTCACTACATAGCGCCATGGTCACTGCGTACAAGCGTGGGTTACGGTATTCACCCGTTAGGAACTGCACTGCTTCCCGCACTTCAACAGCATTACCCGCAGACGATGCGAGTACCTGGTTCATATCGGTCAGGATAGCCGTCGTCTTAGTACCCGCACCATTAGCAACAGCAACAATAGAATTCGCCAGCTCTTCCGATGCTTCATAGGTTGGCATGAAAGCGCCCGAGCCCACTTTGACATCCATAACCAGAGATTCTAGGCCTGCGGCTAGCTTCTTCGACAAGATTGACGCTGTGATAAGCGAAATATTATCCACTGTTGCGGTGATATCACGAGTTGCGTAAACACGCTTGTCTGCTGGCGCAAGATCGCCAGTCTGACCAATAATCGCAACACCAGCATCTTTGGTCACTTCACCAAACACATCATTGGTCGGCGTAATGTTGTAACCCGGAATAGATTCCAGTTTATCCAGCGTACCACCTGTGTGGCCAAGGCCACGACCAGAAATCATAGGGACAAAGCCACCGCAAGCGGCAATCATTGGGCCAAGCATTAGCGACGTCACATCACCAACACCACCGGTTGAATGCTTATCGACAATCGGCCCGCCAAAATTCATATGGCTCCAGTCGATAACCATGCCAGAGTCACGCATGGCACAAGTCAGTGCAATACGCTCTGGCATGGTCATTTCATTGAAGAAGATGGTCATCGCAAATGCTGCAATTTGACCTTCTGATACCGTGTCTTTCGCAACGCCTTGAATGAAGAAGTTGATCTCTTCCGCGCTCAGTTCATGACCGTCGCGTTTTTTACGAATAATTTCTTGTGGTAAATACATTAGTGCCTCCACAGCGAAGTGCTGAAGTACAGAATAAGTGTAGGGTAGAAGTTGCGGGATTTGGGAGTGGTGGATTTTACCCCTCCTAGCCTCCCCTTATTAAGGGGAGGAACCACTGGCTCGCTTTCGCATCGCCTTATAAAAAAGTGCAACGTTACGTCAGTAACGAGCAGTGGTTCTCCCCCTTAATAAGGGGGGAGCTAGAGGGGGTGAAAGCGCAGAACCAACGACCTACACTCCCGCAAAGTAACTTAGTAAGCGCTAGGATCCGCCGTCTCGTCAGTTACTTCTAATGTATTCAGTAGGTTGGTCAGTAGGCTTGATGCACCAAAGCGGTAGTGCATGTTGTCTGCCCAGTCTGCGCCTAAGATGTCGTCTGCCATTGCTAGGTACGCTGCTGCATCTTCTGCAGTACGTACGCCGCCAGCAGGTTTGAAACCAACTGTCTTTGCTACGCCCATATCGCGGATAACTTCTAGCATCATGCGAGCGTATTCTGGCGTTGCGTTAACTGGCACTTTACCTGTTGAGGTTTTGATGAAGTCAGCGCCTGCTTTGATACAGATTTCTGATGCTTTCTTGATCAGAGCTTCTTCTTTTAGCTCGCCGGTTTCGATGATCACTTTCAGAAGAATGTCGCCACACGCTTCTTTACACTGTTTCACTAGCTCAAAACCCACTTCTTCGTTGCCAGCGATAAGTGCGCGGTATGGGAATACTACGTCTACTTCGTCTGCGCCGTAAGCAACTGCTGCTTTGGTTTCTGCTACAGCAATTTCGATGTCATCGTTGCCGTGTGGGAAGTTCGTTACCGTCGCGATACGTACTTCTGGCGTACCTTGTTCGCGAAGGGTTTTCTTAGCAATAGGAATAAAGCGAGGGTAAATACAGATCGCTGCTGTGTTACCCACAGCGGTTTTCGCGTCGTGACATAGTGCGATCACTTTTTCGTTTGTGTCGTCGTCATTTAGCGTGGTTAGATCCATAAGTTTAAGTGCACGTAGAGCTGCTGATTTTAAATCGCTCATTTCTATCTCCGGTCAATATATTCAATTAATTATCTGACAAACACGTCAGCAATAAATGAACGGACTTGGTTCCTTGAAGACTCGGTAGGGCAAACTCACTGCCTTACCAATTGCTATCCCTGTCACCGCACAGTACCTGCTCGTTAAGATCACCTGATTCCTATCTGGGTGAGAACTGGCTCTGGCTGTATAACCCATGAGTCTGCAATAAAGAAAAAACATCACGAGTTACTGAGTAGCCTATACAGTATAGGAGCGATATCTAAAACGGTAGTACTGATTAAAACGCAAACGGTTTGTATCTCAAAAAAGTTCCGTTGTCCATCATTCATCCCTTATCCCAAAAGGACTATTGAGGTTTTCTGGTCCCCAAAAACCAAAAAAGCCCCGCAGCAATATCTTGCTACGGGGCGATTTATAATGGCGTCTATATACTGTTTAACCTAACGCGAGCAATTACATGCCAGCTAGAGTTAGACAGAAGCCTGCAATCGTTGCAGCCATCAGGTTAGATAGCGTACCAGCGATTACTGCTTTTACACCCATGCGAGCGATATCACCGCGACGCTTAGGCGCAAGGCTACCCAGACCACCTAGTAGGATTGCGATAGAAGATAGGTTCGCAAAACCACATAGAGCGAATGAGATGATTGCCTTAGTTTTCTCAGATAGAACAACTGGCGCTGCTTCGCTTAGGTAAGGGGCAAACTGAGAGTATGCTACGAATTCGTTCGCAACGGTCTTCATACCGATGAACTCACCCGCGATAGTCGCTTCAGACCATGGCACACCTAGTAGGAATGCTAGTGGCGAGAACAACCAACCTAGAATCATTTCTAGACGTAGTTCAGGCATACCAACCCAGCCACCGATGCCACCAAGCATACCGTTAACTAGTGCGATAAGGCCGATGAATGCGATTAGCATTGCACCTACGTTAAGTGCTAGTTGAAGACCTGCTGATGCACCGCCCGCTGCTGCGTCGATAACGTTAGCTGGCTTGTCTTCGCCTTCTGCACTCATGTCATGTAGCTGATCAACTGGCTCTTCAGTTTCTGGCTTGATGATTTTAGCAAACAGAAGACCACCTGGTGCTGCCATGAATGATGCTGCAACTAGGTACTCGATTGGCACACCCATTGATGCGTAACCTGCTAGTACACCACCAGCGATAGAAGCTAGACCACCACACATTACTGCGAATAGTTCAGATTGCGTCATCTTAGGTACGAAAGGACGTACCACTAGAGGTGCTTCTGTTTGACCTACGAAAATGTTAGCTGCTGCTGACATAGATTCCGCACGAGAAGTACCTAGTGCTTTTTGCAGGCCGCCACCAAGGATCTTGATAACCCACTGCATTACACCTAGGTAGTAAAGTACAGAAATAAGCGCAGAGAAGAAGATTAGTGTAGGTAGTACACGGAAAGCGAAGATGAAACCGCCGCCGCCGAATACTTCAAACATTTTACCTGATACTAGGCCACCAAATAGGAATGACGTACCGTCATTACCGTAGTTGATAACGTTAGATACAGCGTCAGAGAAGCTGCGTAGTACTTCTTGTCCCCATGGAACGTAAAGAACGAATGCACCTAGTGCAAATTGGATAGCGAATGCGCCAGCCACGGTTCTGATATTAATAGCTTTGCGGTTGTCAGAAAGCAGTACTGCGATTGCAATAAGTGCGACCATACCAACCAGGCTCATAAACAGGCTCATAGTTTATGACTTCCTTATAATTAATAATTTGGCGTGTAACAAAATTTGAAGCTCAAAAGCGGGGGCGATTATACAAACCCACAGAAAAGAAAGTAGTACCCCCCTCACACTTTCGTCCTGAACACATGGGGGATACACTAAAATTTGCGACCTGGATCACAAAAAGCAAGTGCAAACGATTTCGAATTCACAAATTAACGCATTTTTAGTCACAAAATCTAAACGTCAATTTGCCATTATTTGATAACTGTGAGGCAACCGTTTGCCCAGATTCATTTCGCAGCTCAATTAAAGACGTTAGCACCATGTTTACCATTTTGGGTTCGTTAGGAAGCCCTTGATAACCACTTAATGGCATATCAGGGGCATCCGTTTCTATTAACAAACTTTCCAACGGAATCGCGGCGATAGTAGCGCGTGTTTTCTTCGCTCTTGGATACGTGATCACACCGCCAACACCGATTTTTAACCCCAATTTGATGAAATCCATTGCCTGTTGAACGCTACCGCTAAATCCATGAACCACACCACTATATTTAGGAGGATTGCGTTTTAATAACGCCACCAGATCCTGATGCGCTTTTCGACAATGGAGTAAAATCGGCAATTGGCTCTGGTTAGCAATATCAATCTGAGCGTTGAGATACTGTTTTTGCAGCGTTTCATTTTCCCGGCCATGGTAGAAATCCAGACCGCATTCACCAATAGCGACACACTTTTCAGGCA
The DNA here is from genome assembly GCF_052879755.1 of Vibrio sp. DNB22_10_4. NCBI lineage: Bacteria > Pseudomonadati > Pseudomonadota > Gammaproteobacteria > Vibrionales > Vibrionaceae > Vibrio > Vibrio sp. DNB22_10_4. The sequence continues at coordinate 361,971 of NZ_JBNNXW010000002.1, forward strand.
CTGAAGAGACAACCCTTGAGGCCAAATTATCCAGACTGTGTTCACTCAACCCATCAAGAAACTGTGGATGAAAGCCGAGTGCGTAATAGATGTCTTCATTCTGCTCACTAAGTATTTGAACGGTTGCCCAGTTACTTTCATTAATAGCAGGGACAATGATTTTCTCGACCCCTTGCTGTTTCGCATCGCTTAGCACTTGCTGCAAATCTTTTTGCTGTGCAAGTAAATCTAAATGACAGTGACTATCTATCATCGTCTTGCGGCTCTTTCTTGTATGGCACACAACTGCGCTTATTTTCTGGTGTTAAGCCAAGTGACTCACACCATTGATCATATCTAGCAAGCCATCTCTTGAACAACTTCAACATGATGCTCCGCTCCTTCATCTAAAAACATTGTAATCGATTGCAATAACAAGATGTTGCGCCCCGATATACAAAGAATAGCTGTAATAGTTAGTGTTTTGTCACTAAGTTGTGACTTACACCTCAATGCTGCCATGCAAGGCGTTTTTTTTGCACACGCAAACGATAAAATGTCGCACATTGTTTGTAAAGTGAACGGTTTGCTATCAGCATGACTGTTCAGATATTTACAAACGACTACTTTCTAGGCACGAGTAATTTGGACATCGCCTAGCCTATCGAAACGTCAATGATGCCCCATCATTCGACACTATAAGGGAATTGATCGTGAAAAAAACTATTCTAAAAATGTCTGCACTTGCAGTGGCAGTAACTTCTTTTGGTGCATTCGCAGCAAAACCAGCAGTGGTTTACGATACAGCCGGTAAATTCGACAAATCGTTTAACGAAGCTGTATTCCAAAACGGTGTTAAAGTTTTCAATGCAGACAAAGGCATCAAAGTACGTGAATTTGAACCACAGAATGAAGCACAGCGCGAGCAAGGCCTACGCCGTCTAGCAAGCCGTGGTTTCACTCCAATCGTGGCGGTCGGCTTTAACATGGCATCTGCTGTTGAAAAAGTCGCGACTGAATTCCCAGACATTCAATTCACTATCATCGATATGGTAGTCGACAAGCCAAACGTTCAATCTATCGTCTTTAAAGAGCACGAAGGTTCATTCCTAGTGGGTGCGCTTGCCGCTAAAGCGTCTAAGACAGATAAAGTAGGCTTCGTTGGTGGTATGGATATCCCATTGATTCGTAAGTTCGAGTGTGGCTACCGCCAAGGTGCGAAATACGCAAACCCACAAATCGAAACCTTCCAAAACATGACTGGCTCTACGCCAGCAGCATTTGCTGACCCAGCAAAAGGCTCTGAGCTTGCGAAATCTCAGTTCTCTAAAGGCGCTGACGTTATTTACGCAGCAGCTGGCGGCACAGGTATGGGTGTTTACCAAGCAGCGAAAGATGCGGGCAACTTCGCTATCGGTGTTGACTCAAACCAAAACCACCTGCAACCAGGCACTATGCTGACTTCAATGGTTAAGAAAGTAGGCGTTGCCGCTTACAACACATGGGAAGATGCAGAGCAAGGCAATTGGGAAGCTGGCATCAAGGTACTAGGTCTTAAAGAAGGTGCGGTTGAGTGGGCATACGATGACTACAACAAAGATCTGATCACACCAGAAATGAAGACTTACCTAGACGGTCTTAAAGCTGACATCGTATCAGGCAAAATCGCCGTTCACGACTACATGTCTGACAACACATGTAACATCTAACGACTTCTCATTCAGAATGAAGGCCTAGGATTGGTATTTTTATCAATAACCTAGGCAACCATAACAACGCCGTTGCCCTCAAGCAGCGGCGTATAATTATAAGGCAGTATCTAGTGACACATGGACAACCTATTGCCATCGAACTCAAGCAGATCGATAAGCGATTTGGCGCGGTGCACGCCAACAAAACTATCGACCTGAAAGTTCCGCAAGGCACGATTCACGGCATCATTGGTGAAAATGGTGCAGGCAAGTCCACTCTTATGAGTATTATTTACGGTTTTTACCACGCAGATGCAGGCGAGATGACCGTCAATGGCGAACGTTACAAGCCAGCGAACTCTCAAGAAGCCATCAAGGCAGGCATCGGCATGGTGCACCAACACTTTATGTTGGTGGAAACTTTTACCGTACTCGAGAACATTGTTCTCGGCGCTGAAGATGGATGGAAGCTACAAGAGAGTCTTGGCAAGGCTAAGAAGAAACTCAAAGCACTGGCCGAAGATTATGGTTTGGAAGTCCCTTTAGACGCCATTGTTGGCGAGCTTCCGGTAGGTCTTCAGCAGCGAGTGGAAATCTTAAAAGCACTCTATCGCGGAGCAAAGATCTTGATCCTCGATGAGCCAACCGGCGTGCTTACTCCTCAAGAAGCGGATCACTTATTTAAGATCCTCGACAAACTGCGTCAGCAAGGCACCACTATTATGATCATCACGCACAAGCTGCGTGAAGTATTGGCGATCACCGATAACATCTCCGTTATGCGCCAAGGGGCGATGGTAGAGCATGTTGTTACTGCCGACACCAATAAAGAGCAACTGGCTGAGCTGATGGTGGGACGCAAAGTTCGCCTCAAAGTCGATAAGTCAGAAGCCACTCCAAAGAAAGAGCTGATCAAAGTCGACAACTTACAGTACTTCGATGACGCAGGCGTCGAGCGCGTGAAAAGCGTGAGCTTCGGAGTGCGTCAAGGCGAAGTCGTCGGTATCGCTGGTGTTTCTGGCAACGGGCAATCAGAAATACTCGCCCTGCTTTCCGGCATTCTCCAGCCTTATTCTGGGAGCATTGAAATCAACGGCAGCCACATTGATAAGCACACCATGCTCGATCCGCAGCAAGTTCGCGCGATTGGTGTGGGGCATATTCCAGAGGATCGCCACAAGCAAGGGCTTATCAACAAGTTCGAAGCGCAGGAAGCCTATATCCTTGGCTACCATCACCTGCCGCAATACAACAAAGGTCTTTTGCAAGACAAGCAGGCCATCAAAGATAGCTGTCAGGCGAGCATGGATAAGTGGGATGTGCGTCCTAACGACACCACTCTGAAAACCGCTAACTTCTCCGGTGGTAACCAGCAAAAACTGGTGATTGCCCGTGAAATGGAGCAAAACCCGGATGTGCTTTTGGTCGGACAGCCAACCCGTGGGGTTGATATCGGCGCCATTGAATACATCCACCAGCAAATCATTGCAGCGCGTGATGCCGATAAGGCAGTACTTTTAGTCTCGGTAGAGCTTGATGAAATCTTAAGCCTTTCTGACCGAATTCTGGTCGTGTTCGATGGCGCGATTGTCGGCGAAGTTTCGATTAAAGATACCGATGAGAAAACCTTAGGTCTTATGATGGCAAACATCATGCCTGACCACCTTAAATCGGCAGCCGCCGATCAGCCACAAGGAGAAAGTGCATGAGCCAAGCAAAAGTTCCAGCTTGGGTAACCGTGGCTCTGCTACCAGCGATTAACGTGTTGGTGGCGTTCCTAGTGTCTGCCCTGCTGTTTATGTATATCGACATCAATCCGATTGATGCCGCAAAAGTGATGTGGACGGGTGCCTTTGGCTACGCCGAAGGCTTTGGCTACACCATGTATTACGCCACAGGCTTTATTTTTACCGGACTTGCTGTTGCCGTCGCGTTTCACGCGGGTCTGTTTAACATCGGTGGTGAAGGTCAAGCTTACATTGGTGGCCTCGGTGTCGGTCTTATCTGTCTCACCTTAGGCGAATATGCCCCTTGGTATATTGTGTTTCCGGTAGCGATTGTTGTCGGCGGCTTATTTGGCGCAGCTTGGGCATTTATCCCAGCTTACTTACAAGCCAAACGCGGCTCACACATCGTGATCACCACCATCATGTTTAACTTTATTGCCTCATCGCTGATGGCGTATTTGTTGGTCGATATCCTCAAGCCAGAAACGACAATGGCAACAGAAAGCCGTGTCTTTGCGGTTTCAAGTTGGCTACCAAAGATGCATGAGATCCTCGCGGTCGTTGGGATTGAGATGGCACCAAGCCCAATGAACCTGAGCTTTATCTTTGCTCTTTTATGCTGTGTGTTTGTGTGGCTACTGATGTGGCACTCACGCTGGGGTTACGAAATCCGCTCTGTGGGCTCTAACCCATCAGCTGCTGATTACGCAGGCATCAAGTATGTGAAAATCATCATCTTAACCATGCTTATCTCTGGTATGTTGGCAGGCTTCTTTGGCCTCAACGTACTTCAAGGTGAACTGCACCAAATCAAGCTGAACTTCGTTGAAGGCTTTGGCTTTACCGGTATCGCTGTCGCACTTATGGGTCGTAACCACCCGGTAGGTGTACTGCTGGCAAGCTTGCTGTTCGGCTTCTTATACCAAGGCGGTGCGGAGCTGAGCTTTGAGTACGGTGTTGACCGAAACATCGTTGTGGTACTGCAAGGTTTGGTGATCCTATTCTCTGGCGCACTGGAGCACATGTTCCGTCCTTCTCTAGAGAGAACCTACCTCAAACTGTTCGGCAAAAAACAAGCTGAACAACAAGCAGAGAAAGGAGTCGCTTGATTATGTTTGAAACGATTATTCTCATGCTTGATGCCACAATGCGTGTGGCAACCCCGCTTATCCTTGCCTCACTTGCCGGTATGTTTTGTGAACGCTCGGGTATCGTTAACATCGCTCTAGAAGGCAAGTTGCTCGCGTCGGCGTTTGCTGGTGCAGCTATGGCACATATTACTGGCTCGGCTTGGCTTGGTCTGTTTGCAGGCATTGGCGTATCTGTGTTACTTGCCCTGCTCCACGGCTTTGCTTCGATCACCCACCGCGGAGATCAAGTGGTCAGTGGTATGGCAATCAACATCCTCGCTGCCGGTCTCACCATTACCCTTGGTCGTCACTGGTTCCAACAAGGTGGTCAAACACCAGCACTATCTGGCGACGCACGATTTGCGCCTATCACCTTCCCGGGTGCTGATGCGGTTGCGGATGTGCCTGTGCTTGGTCTGCTTTACTCAGAGCTTATCAGTGGTCACTCGATTCTGGTTTACATGGTGGTGTTCATCGTCCCAGCTTGCTGGTACCTGCTATTTAAGACGCGCTTTGGACTTCGTCTGCGCGCGGTAGGCGAGTCACCATCAGCCGTTGATACCGCGGGTATCTCAGTGGTTCGTATGCGTTATGCTGCGGTCGCTATTTGTGGCGTACTGGTGGGTATCGGTGGCGTTTATTTGTCTGTAGCACAAACGGCGCAGTTCATTCCTAACATGAGTGCAGGTAAGGGCTATATGGCTCTGGCGGCGCTTATCTTTGGTAAATGGCGACCGTTTACGGCAATGGCTGCGTGTTTGCTGTTTGGCTTCTTAGACGCATTAGCGATTCGTATGCAGGGTGTATCGATTGGTGATTTCCCAGTTCCTGTACAAGCGATTGAAGCGATTCCGTATGTGTTGACGGTGTTCTTGTTGGCTGGGTTTATTGGTAAGGCGGTGGCGCCTAAGGCGATTGGGGTGCCTTATACTAAGGAGCGTGAGTAGAGCGCTGCTAACGCTTCGCGTTTACCCCCTCTAACTCCCCCTTATTAAGGGGGAGAACCTCGGGCTCGCTCCTATCGTCGCATCGCTGAACAACTATAGTCAGGCGACGCGTTAGCGAGCCAGTAGTTCCTCCCCTTTATTAGGGGATGCTAGGAGAGGTAGGCTCTTAACTCCCCCACACTCCAAACAAAAAAAAGCCGCTCTCCCGAGCGGCTTTCCCATTCAATCAACCAGCATTAGTGCTCACGCGTCGCACGGAACTTAACATCTGGGAAACGCTCTTGCGCTAGGTTCAAGTTCACCATAGTCGGTGCAACATAGCTTAGGTTGTTGCCACCATCCAACGCTAGGTTGGTTTGGTTCTTACGCTTGAACTCTTCGAGCTTCTTATCGTCATCACACTCAATCCAGCGTGCTGTCGCAACGTTCACACTCTCGTAGATCGCTTCAACGTTGTACTCAGATTTTAGACGCGCAACAACCACGTCAAACTGAAGCACACCAACCGCGCCAACGATCAGGTCGTTGTTCTGTAGTGGACGGAATACCTGTACTGCACCCTCTTCAGATAGCTGAACCAGACCTTTCAGTAGCTGCTTCTGCTTCAATGGATCTTTTAGGCGAATACGGCGGAATAGCTCCGGTGCGAAGTTTGGAATACCAGAGAACTTGAGTGATTCACCTTGAGTGAAGGTATCACCAATCTGGATAGTACCGTGGTTGTGAAGACCGATAATGTCACCTGCGTACGCATTTTCTGCGCGCGCACGGTCACCCGCCATAAAGGTTACTGCGTCAGAGATGCTGACGTTTTTACCAGTGCGAACGTGGTTCATCTTCATACCTTGCTTGTAGGTACCTGATACGATACGCATGAAGGCGATACGGTCGCGGTGTTTAGGATCCATGTTTGCTTGGATCTTAAATACGAAACCAGAGAACTTGTCTTCTGTTGCTTCAACGTCACGCTCATTTGCTTGACGTGTTTGTGGCGCTGGAGCCCACTTAGTCAGACCATCTAGCATGTGGTCAACACCGAAGTTACCAAGAGCAGTACCGAAGTAAACTGGCGTCAGTTCGCCTTTTAAGAATGACTCTAGGTCAAACTCAGGGCATGCGCCCATTACTAGCTCAAGCTCTTCGCGCACGCTCTCTGCGAGATCAGCACCTACGGCTTCATCAAGATCTGGGTTATCAAGACCTTTGATGATGCGTACTTCTTGGATTTCGTGACCGTGGCCAGATTCGTAAAGAATCGTTTCGTCACGGTGGATGTGATAAACACCTTTAAACTCTTTACCACAACCAATTGGCCAAGAGATTGGCGCACACATCATGCCAAGTTCGCTTTCTACTTCGTCCAATACTTCCATTGGGTCACGAACGTCACGGTCGAGTTTGTTCATGAAGGTAACGATAGGCGTATCACGAAGACGGGTAACTTCCATCAGTTTACGAGTACGATCCTCGACACCTTTCGCAGCGTCGATAACCATCAAGCAAGAGTCTACCGCCGTTAGTGTACGATAAGTATCTTCCGAGAAGTCTTCGTGTCCTGGGGTATCGAGAAGGTTTACCAAGCAGTCGTTGTATGGAAACTGCATCACGGAAGTTGTTACCGAGATACCACGCTCTTTTTCCATTTCCATCCAGTCCGACTTCGCGTGCTGTGCACTGCCACGGCCTTTTACTGTACCTGCTTTCTGAATCGCGTTTCCGAATAACAGTACTTTTTCAGTAATGGTGGTTTTACCCGCATCCGGGTGAGAGATGATCGCAAACGTTCTACGCTTAGAAACTTGTTGCAAAAATTGAGGATTTGACATGAATCTCGATCTTCTTGATTTGTAGAATAGCGTTTGAAGGCATTGGCTCAACCACTACTCGAAGGCGTCGAAAAAATAATGGGCGCTATTTTCACCGATCTAGCTTTGATTCTCAATCACTAGTTTCCCTCAGGCCGTCTTATCTCCGGACAGCTGATTGATATGGGAGGCTTTGTCTCTGAAGTTAACTGCTGCGCCGCAAGAATCATCGTCACGATGATTTTGGGGCTGGAGTCTTCCAGCCCACTTTTTTGATCATAACTGCCAAGCATGACCAACTGTAATATAATACGCCCACTCCTCAGGGCCTTTGGCTGCATCGACACCTACTCGCATGTTCAGTTGGCGCGCGACTAGATAACGAAAGCCGCCCCCGACAACACTTTGATAGTCCGTATCAGAAAAGCTCTGCCCATCTTCTACCGCTTTGCCGGTTCCGGTAAATCCAACAATCGACCAACGCGGCGTCACATCATAGCGAGCTTCAAGCTCAGCCAAGGCCATGTCTTGGCCTTGGTAGCGCATCGCGGCAATACCACGCATATTGATAAAAGGACGTGCATAGTATGGCGCATCGTCGCTCACCGTTTGATAGTCGCCACGCACACCGATGATGAGATCCTCTCGCACTGGCGCAAAGTAATTCACCTGAGCTCGCGCTTTTTGATAATCCACATCGCCGCCAAAGGCTTTATTGTGAAAATCCGTACTGAATTTCGCTTTTAGGCCATCATTAGGGGTAAAGATCGTATCGCGACTGTCGTAAGTCACTTTTAGTTCGACACCAGCGTCTTCAAGATCGAAATCGATCGGTGGGATACCCGGAATGGCATTGCCAATATCAAATGTACTTTTAGAAGAAAGAAGTGAGTATTTCGCACCGACAAACCAATTGCTGCCGGCAATCCGATAATCGATATCTTGCATAAAGTAGAGGCCATCGATGTTGAAATCGAACGGCACATCGCCTTGGTAATACTTTAAGTTGAACGAGCCGTAAAACAGACCGCCTTGGTAACGCCACGTATCTTCCTGCCAAGAACCAAAGTGAAACGCTCCTGTGAGCCAAGAGCCATTTTCGGTTCCCGCAGCAGCGACCGCTGTCACGCTAGGTGGCAACCCAACGACTTCATCAGGGTTTTCTTTACGAAGCTGCTTGCGCTTTTCAGACTCATGGAAAAACAACATTGCCGCACCACCACCGACACCAACCGCAGGATCAGTGATGATGATAGGTACCGGCATAAAGCCAATGGCATTATCTAATACCCATTGACTTGCATCGAACATACCATCCTTGGGATCGATAAATTGCTGCATCGCCCCTACATTTAAAGAAACACATAAGGCTGAAATAGCTGCCAGAATTATCTTACTATTCGTCTTTTCCATGACCTCTCCTTGCACGTAAAACGCACAATATCACTGGGTATTGATAATTACATAATAATCACACTTAGATAACAAAAGCCACTGAGTTAGCGGCACTTTTTAGTAAAAATGTCAGTCTGTCGGTTCGCTGTAAGCATTTAGCTCGTCTATAGTTAGTAATGATAAGTTTATGGTTCAGATTATTATTTTAATGGCATGCATACCTTTATATTGGTATGAGTAGCGAGTGATATCGAGTTTTTCATTAAGAAGTGAACTCGTTACTATTTTTCAATGTCCTAAAGTGGCAAAATACTCAGAACCTACAAAAAGAGAGTCAGAAACGGTGTCAGAACAAGCTCCATTAGATATTCGAATCGAAGAAAATCAAACCCGAGTGAAAGATCAACTTAATCGTATTCTTTCCAGTAAAGCGTTCGACCAAAGCCCGAAGATGAAGCAGTTGCTCTCTTTCGTCGTCGAACAGACTTTGGCGGGCAATGGAGACCGACTCAAGCAGTTCACCATCGCGACCGAAGTGTTTGATCGTGATGCCGACTTTGATCACCAAGCTGACCCTATTGTACGTATTCAAGCAGGGCGTGTTCGCCGTACACTTGAAACCTATTACCTAACGGAAGGGGTAAATGACCCGTTGGTGCTATCGATCCCTAAAGGTCGTTATAGCCCGATTTTCACCCCGCAGATCCCTCAAGCGGCACGTCAATCAACCACGCTGGCACAAATGGTAGGTGACACCAACAGGGCGCTAAACCCTACTCTGACTGTACTGCCGTTTTTGTCGCTCTCCGATGATGCCGAAAAGCGCTTCTTCGCAGAAGGTTTTGGTGAAGAGCTTGCCACTGAGCTAGCCCGTTTTGACATGCTTAAAGTGGTATCAATGCACGCGCTGGGTGACACCAATATCGACCCTCGCACCTCTGCTGACGTAAAAGGTCTAGGTGAAAAACTCAATGTCTCTTTCATCACCTCAGGTACGATGCAAGCCCTTGGCAACAAAATACGCATTTACGCTAAGCTTTATCGCACTGATAGTGGCGAGCAGGTATGGGCTGAGAAGTACACCTGTGATTTGGCCACAGACGATCTGTTCTCTGTGCAAGATGACATCATCGCTGAAATCGTCGCTGAGCTTGCTTCAAGCTTTGGCATTATCCACCGTGAGATCTACGCCAGCTGCAATCAGAAAAAGATTGAACACCTGTCGACGTATGAGGCGACTTTACGCTATCGTCACTATCTCATGACGCTGACCGAAGATACCCACCTTCAGGCAATGCAGGCACTGCTAAGCGCGGTACAAAACGAACCGGATATTGCCCTGATACATGCGATGCTCGCCGTGCTCTATTTCGATGCCGAAATGCTAGGTATGGGACAGGTCGACAATGCGGTAGAAACCGGTCTGAATCACGCTCGTCGTGCCGTGGAGCTTGAGCCAAGCAATCAAGAAGCGCAAATGGCTATGCTGATGGCGTATCAGCTGAAAGACGATGTCAGCGGCATTATCGAAACCGTTGATAAAGTACTCGCTATCAACCCGAATGCAGCCTATCAAATTGGTCTGTGTGGCTGGGCATTGTGCATGGCGGGAGAGTTTGAACGCGGCCTTGAGCTTTTAGAGAATTCTAAAGCGCTTAACCCATTCCGTCCGCCATGGTTCTCGCTGGTTTCTGTAGTGTACAAAATCATGCAAGACGATTTTGACGGCGCGGAAAAGTCTATTAGTAAACTGTCACTACGCCGCCTATTCTGGGTGCCGATGTTGAAAGCTGTGATTCAGGTTTACAAAGGCGAATTCAAACAAGCGCAAGCAAGCTACAAAGAGATGCTGCAAATCCGTCCTGACTTTGAGGGCAATGAAGAGCGCTACCTAGGCGCGTTTATCTCCAGCCCTGCGATTAAGAACAAGTTGCTTGAGGGGCTTGCTCGTTTGTAAGCCATAAAAAGCAACGAGTAGATAGCAAAAGAGAGCCAAGCGGCTCTCTTTTTAGTTTAGGGTTCATTGGTGTCCGATTCAGTGAGAACTAGTAATCGTAGACATCATCGTCATACGCCTCTTCAAGATAGTCCTCTTCGATTTGCTCCTCGACTATCTCTTCCGCGATGTACTCTTCTTCAATGATCTCTTCTGCCACCACTTCTTCGGCAATGTACTCTTCTTCAATGATCTCTTCTGCCACCACTTCTTCGGCAATGTACTCTTCTTCGATATACTCTTCGGCCAAGTATTCTTCTGCGATGTACTCATCTTCAATGATCACATCGGTGGCCACTTCGCACTCAGCTTCATAATACGCGCCATCAATTGCACCGCCAACCGCACCAGCGCCGCCACCAATCAAGGCTCCCGTTTTTGCACCGTCACTGCCATCAACAATGCCGCCAACAATCGCACCTGTAACCGCACCATCGACGGCACCGACGACAGCACCTTCCGCTTCTTGATCACAGTAGTAACCAAAGCTCATCGAGCTTAGCATCATCAAACAGGCACCAATAATTAGACTTAACTTGTTCATTCTACTCTCCTACTGCGCAAGCTGATTGTAAGCATCGATACTCATGCCTGCGCTAAATCCGCCGTCGACACCAATCGACTGACCATTCACAAAGCTGCTGTCTTCTGACGCTAAAAAGTGCACCACCGCCGCGACTTCCTCTGGCTTCGCAATGCGCCCAAGTGGTACTGCACGTTTTTCCATTCGAAGCTGAGGCTCACCGCCTGACGCGTAAGCGCGCGGGGTATCAACAGAGGTTGGGCACACGGCATTGACGCGAATTTGCTTAGTGCCAAGCTCAAGTGCCGCGGTTTGGGTAATGCCTAACACCGCCCATTTAGAGCTGGCAAGCGCACCAAGATATGGCACCCCTTGAGTACCCGCCACAGAAGCGATATTAATAATGCTGCTGCCCTTTGGCATGTATGGCACCGCATGTTTAATGGTGAGTGCAGTACCCAGCGCGTTGACTTCAAAGTTGGCGTTATATTCGGACTTTTTGGATTCCATAATGGTGCTGTAACCATTGGTCGAGCCCGCACAGTTCACCAGTACATCAATTTGCCCAAAACGTTCAAACGCAATCGCCATCAGCTCACTTAATGAAAACTCATCGGTGACGTCGGCATAGACATAGTGTGCCTCTAGGGTTTGCAATTCTGGTTCATTGGCATTGATGCCAGCAATCATCAGTTTGGCGCCAGCATTGATTAGACGTTTGGCTATCGCTTCACCGATACCCGAAGTACCACCAATTAACACCACGACTTTGTCTGTGAGCTGAAAAGGCATAGACATTGTTCTGCGTCCTCATTGATTAAACAGGGTTAAAATTTCACTGTGAACCAGTGTAACGATTGAGCGCATTTGACAGCAGTTAGTAACTGGAAACGATCCAGTAACAGGCAGTAAATAAGTTGAAAAATAAATGAATTTTATTAATGAAGGGATTTTTGAAGTATGAGACTAAGGCATCCTTGCCTTAGAGTTGAGAGGAACTGTTTTGACTACCGGGTTAGAAGAACCAAGTCGCACCAATGCGAACTTCACGGTTGCCATCAAGGTGTTTCATGCGTGACTCGCCACCCGCTTTGAAGAAGTGCTCTGAGTAGGTCAGGTTACCCCAAATACTGCCGTCAGATGTTAGCGGTACACCACCTTCAAAGTTAAGCTCAAGCGACTGCTCGTTCTTACCGAATGCGTTGTTGTAGTTAGCATATTGTGGGTTCACTGTTACGTAGTGACCTTGCTCTGATAGGTAGAACGAGTTGAACCAGTTTGCTTGCCAACCGTTCTCTGAACGACCGTTGTCGTACTCGTTACGCATCAAAGCCACATTTGGGTAAGAAACCCAGTTTTCAAACGGGGTGATCACTTTCGCGACCGCACCGACTGCTGCCGTTTGCTCAGTGCCGCTTTGTTTCGCTACCCAGTTAGAGCCATAGCTGATGTAATCAAGCGAGAAACCAATTTCAGGAAGCACTTCTGAGCCAGTCGCGTGTACTTGGAAGTAACGTGCACGGATACGAGACAGACCAAAGTCCTTCGACTTACCGTCTTGTCCGTCTAGGTTGGTTTGAAAATCAGTTTCAAATTGACCTAGGTAACCGATGTTCTCGTTATACGAACCTGCCATGTTCAATTGCAAGCGAGTTAGGCCATCTTTGCCTTTCGCGCCAGAATCGAATTTTAGGTAGGTTTGTGGGCGAGTTACATCAGCAGGATCATTCGTTTGCTCTTCAGTAGCTTGCGCATTGAACGCTAGCGCGGCAAGAATTGCTGCAGAAAGAGTAGAAAAGTGCTTCATGTTTTTAATCCCATGATTATCAATAATTGCTGGGAAGTATGAAGCACTGGTAGGGTAATCGAAGTAACTCTGGGTAATGTAACCTATATACAAACCAGAAGGATGAACACCACTTCTATCGCTACATTTTATACATGATGGACAATAGCACTAACTCAGCGTCCGACCGTCACTACACTGAAAACATGAAGTGATAGCACATGATGACGGCGTCTTCGCGCCCGTGCTCAGTTGGGTAATAGTCTCGGCGTCTGTCTACTTCGTTGAAGCCTTCTGATAGGTAAAGCGACACTGCGGCGCTATTACTTTCACGCACTTCAAGCCAAGCGCTGTCAGCTTGGCAAGACTCACAGTAGGCCAATAGGTGCTGAATCAACTGACGGCCATAACCTTGTCCTTGATGACGCGGCGACACTGCAACGTTGAGTAATGAAACTTCCCCTACCACATTCTGAGCGTAGAAGTAGCCCACCACTTTATCATCTTCAAGCATCACCACATTGTGGGCACCACGTCCATTTAGCTCAGTAAGCATCGACGTTTTCCAAGGGTGGCTGTGGGCTTGCTGCTCAATCGCGATGACATCATCAAGGTGTGTTTCACTCATCTGAGTGAAGCTAATGTTACTGTTTGGCACGGATTTGATTCCAAAGTTGACGCTTGTGGGCATCTTGACCTTCTATCTCTGCCAGCGGTGGCGAGATTAAAGTACGTGGTGATTGGTTGAGCTGCTTGGCATGTTGTTCTGTCCATTGACCCAGCCGCTGTTGCGCCGATTCAACGCCACAAAGCCAAATCCAACCCGGCATCGGCTCTGCATCCAATTGACTGAGCATGTCCGGCGTAATATGCAGCGCCTGTGACAGTTCAAGCTTCATCGCTTTGAGGATCTTTTCGAAAAAGGCAACCTTGTCACCTTGTGGTTTCATCGGCGAGACAAGTAACAACTGACAAGATTCGGGCAAAGAAAAGCGAGCCTGAGCACTGTGCGGTAGTCGCTCAGGATGCGTCAATTCCCAGGTCTGGATCCCCATCAACTGTAACGTAGTGCGGTTATGCATAGATTGGCCTGTTCTCAGGGTTGAGCAAAGATGTTGCGCCGTCAGAGGCGATTGAGCGAAGTGTAACAGAGCAGATAGGGTTAGCCAAACGACGAGCCCTTCCAAAAACGTATGTAGGCCATAAGGGTATGGCCTACGATTAACGACAAACTTAGGCTGAGGTCGATTACAACTCTAAGAATTCAGGACTGTACTCAATGGTGCCCGTTTTGCCTTCCAATAACTCTGGAATCGTCTGTTCGGTTAATGACTGCACTTGGAATGCGCCCTCTGGCACTTCCCACTGGCACTTTAAGCCAAACTCACTGGCAGAGGTAAAACCAAATTTCGAGTAGTAGTTCGGGTCACCTAGCACCACACAAGCAGGATAACCAAAATCGAGTAACGTTTCGAATGCCTCTTTAACCAAAGCTTTCGCGATACCTTTACCTTGGTGTGACGTCGCCACAGCAAGTGGTGCAAGCCCTTGCCAAGACAGCTCTTCGCCATCTATCGATACTGGTGTAAACAGTACATGACCAATCACCTCGCCTTCATCACTGCACGCAACCAAAGAGAGCGTTAATCGGCTGTTTTCACGCAGCACCATGACCAGATTGGCTTCGGCGTCGGTTTCAAACACCGACTTCAGTAGGCGGTCAATCGCCAATATGTCGGCAGGTGCCTCAGTTCGAATAAGCATTGGACACCTCTTTCACCTCAGAGTCGGGTTGCAACCCTTTATGTACAAATTCAGCTAAGTGCATGAGTGCAGATAGCATCGGCTTTGGCAGCGCATCAAGATCGACACTGTCCATCAAGTTTTTCACTTCTAGACCCAACTCAGTATCGCCTTCGATACTTAAGCGGCGTTGGAAGAATAACGTATCCGGGTCTTCTTTACGACCAGCGATCAAAACTAAGTCATTGAGATTACCGCTGAAGCTGACATCTTCTTGTGGCTCAAAATCGGCAACAATCAGTGATTCATCGCTGTAGGAAATGTACCAACTGAGGTTTAGATCACGAATATGAACTTTCAACCACTTATCTTCAAGAAATTCGAAGTCACCATCCTCAAGTGCTTCTTTAAAAACGGTTTTTAGTCCTTCAAGCAAGGCACGATTCTGAATTTTGTTCGGCAGAAAATGGACTGGAGATCGCAAAATTTGTGCTGCGTTTTTAACTAGTTGACTACGAATCTTGTCTAACACGCGGTTTTTCCGTTAGTTTGTACTTAAGAAACGCCATAATACGGTATTCGTACAAAAAAAATCCTGTTGTGCGTCAAAAATTTTTTGCTTTTGTCTTAACCCTTTCCTAACCGATAAATCACAGTTATAGTGTGTGGGTTACTGATATATAAGCGCTTCAGAGAACTGGTAGTACATTGATGTCATCCAAATTGTTAAAGGAATACTTTGCTAAGTTAACGTCTAATAGCCCCTTCTTTTTTGCTATTTTAGACGACGAGCACCGTTATTGGATGGTCAATGATCGCTACTGCGATGTGGCCGGACTTACTCACAGCGACCTCATAGGCATGAATGATCATGAGGTACTTGGCACCCGTTTCTACCACCAGCTCAAACCTTATTACGAACGCGCCTTTCTTGGTGAGTCGATTGAGGCAGAAGTCACACTCGACGAATCGGACATCGAATCTAGCCTGCATTTTAGTGTCTCTCCCATTGAGCTCAATGGTGTGGTTGAGTATGTGGTTTTTCATGCTATTGATACCTCTGAAAAACAGATCATTACCCGTTCACTCGAAGAGTCTGAAACTAAGTTTTTAAAGCTGACAGAGCTGATTCCTGACGGGCTATTATTAGTCGAAGATGGTTGTATTATCTCAGCCAACCCAGCGTCGGCACGACTATTTGGTTACTCAAGCCAAAGTGATTTACTGGGCGAGTCACTCACGCGCTTGCTGCGCAACGAAAGTGATAACCAGCGAGTGCAGCTCGATCTGCATCAGGTCAATGCCAAAGTGCCACTGCACTTTATGACCAGCGAGTATTGTGGCATCCAACGACGCTTGGCGTTGCATGTCGACACTGCGAATTTATTTGGTGCCAATGCGCATTTGATCTTAGTGCAAGACCTAGATGAAAAGCCAAGCCCAGTGACACAAACCAGTCACGAAGATGCCAACATTGATGCGCTAACGAAACTCTATAATCGCCTTGGTTTTACCCGCTGTCTCGATCATTTTATTGAGGCTGGTACGCCGTTTGTCATGCTCTATCTGGACATAGACAACTTTAAAAATATCAACGATTCACTTGGCCACCACATTGGTGACCGAGTTATCCAAGAAGTGTCGGCACGTCTTAAGCGCTACTTGCCGCAAGAGGCGGTGCTCGCTCACTTAGGCGGTGATGAATTTGGCATCATTTTGCCGGAACCCGATAGCAATATCGCTGCCGACGAACTGGCAGAAAAAATCATCGGCTTAATTAATCAGCCCTTCGATCTACACCACTTTAGCAAACGACTCGCCTGCTCCATCGGTAGCGTACAATCGCCGAACGACGGCAATGATGCGCGTATCTTGCTGCAAAATGCCGACACTGCAATGTACGAAGCCAAAGCGCGCGGTCGTAACCGATTAGTCAAGTTCAATGACCAGATGAACAAAGAGGCGCGAATGCGTCTATGGCTGGAAATTGAACTGCAAAAGGCGCTGCAACAAAATGGCCTCGAGGTTTGGTATCAGCCTAAAGTTAACGCGCGCGATTTCAGCATCAATGGCGCAGAAGCTCTGGTGCGTTGGAAGCACCCAGTGGAAGGCTACATCAGCCCAGCCTCTTTCATCCCAGTTGCTGAGCAAGCGGGCTTGATCGAAAGTCTTGGCCGCGTGGTCATGCGCGATGTGTTTACTACCGTTAAACGCTGGAAGCTACAGGGCATTTTACCTGGACGTGTGGCGATCAACTTGTCCCCAGAACAGTTTGGTAACCCTAAACTCATTGATTACATGGAGCGCCTACTGCGCAGCACTGGGCTTGATCCAAGCTGCATCACCTTCGAGCTGACCGAAAGTGCCGTCATGAGCAACAGTGAGCACACGCTGCAAATGCTCAACTCTATTAAAAAGCTTGGCTTTGCACTGTCGATTGATGACTTTGGTACGGGCTACTCTTCGCTCTCGTATCTGGCTCATTTCCCTATTGATGAACTTAAGATCGACCGCGCTTTCATCATGGATATTGATACCCTGCCTAAGCAGCTAACGGTGATTGAAAACATCATCAACTTAGGTAAATCACTCAACTTGTCTGTAGTGGCCGAAGGGGTGGAAACGCGTCATCAGGCGACGCTGCTGTCAAATCTCAACTGTAACTCTATTCAGGGTTTCCACTTCCACCGTCCGCAGCCTAAGCACGAAGTGGAAGCGCTATTTGCCCAAAATCGTCGCCACCGAAACTAGTTATAATTGTTATCCAAAGAGGCCAGATGTTGACCTTTCAGCAAGCTTACCTCTTTGGTGTTAATTCATTGCTTATTAAGCGAAACCTGCCTTATATCAAACTCGCCTACAGTAACTTTTCATAAAATGCGCTCTACTGACAGAATTATGGTATTGAGCATATGGAACTCTTATGCCCAGCGGGTAACTTGCCTGCATTAAAAACGGCAATTGATTGCGGTGCCGACGCCGTCTATATCGGCTTTAAAGACGACACCAATGCCCGTCACTTTGCGGGTCTTAACTTTACAGGTAAGAAGCTTGAGCGCGCGGCTCAATATGTTCACGACCACAACAAGAAACTGCACATTGCACTGAACACCTTCGCTCACCCGAATGGATTTGAACGCTGGACTAACGCGGTCGACCAAGCCGCGGAACTGGGCGTGGATGCGTTGATCGTTGCCGATATCGCTGTACTCGATTACGCCGCGAACAAATATCCAGATCTTGAACTGCACCTATCAGTGCAAGCCTCAGCGACCAACGTTGCCGCCATCGACTTCTATCACAAGAACTTCAACGTCAAACGCGTAGTACTGCCACGCGTGCTGTCGATCCATCAAGTAAAACAGCTTTCTCGAAACATGACCTCTGATGTCGAGTTAGAAGTATTTGCCTTCGGCAGTCTTTGTATTATGTCTGAAGGTCGCTGCTACCTATCTTCTTACCTGACAGGCGAGTCACCAAACACAGTAGGTGCATGTTCTCCGGCAAAATACGTTCGCTGGCAAGAAACAGAAACCGGCTTAGAATCACGTCTAAACGACATTCTGATTGACCGCTACGCACAAGGTGAAAACGCCGGCTACCCTACTTTGTGTAAAGGCCGATTTGAAGCGGAAGTGGATGGTGAGCGCAAGCGCTACCATGCCCTTGAAGAGCCAACCAGCTTGAATACCTTGTCTATGCTGCCTGAGCTGTTTGCTGCGAATGTCGCATCAGTGAAAATTGAAGGCCGTCAACGCAGTCCTGCCTACGTCGAGCAAGTAACTCGCACGTGGCGTGAAGCGATTGATATGTACCAACGTAACCCAGAGCAATACCAAGTTAAACCAAGCTGGGACAGTGCTCTAGCCAACGTTTCTGAAGGCACACAAACAACACTCGGTGCTTACCACCGTAAGTGGCAATAAGGAGCAAACGACATGAAATATGCATTAGGCCCACTGCTGTACTTTTGGCCAAAGCAAGATGTAGAGAGCTTCTACGAGCAAGCAAAATCTAGCTCTGCCGATATCATCTATTTGGGTGAGAGCGTTTGTTCCAAACGCCGTGAGATGAAACCTGCTCATTGGTTTGATATTGCTAAAGAGCTCAGCGCATCTGGTAAGCAAGTGGTGCTGTCCACTATGGCACTGCTCGAAGCGCCGAGTGAAGTAAATATTATGAAAAAGTACATCGACAACGGTGACTTTGCGATTGAAGCTAATGACGTGTCCGCTATCCAACTAGCTAGCGAAAGCAAGGTACCCTTTGTCGTGGGACCTGCGGTCAACACCTACAACGCCCGCACGCTGCAGCTGTTTGCTAAGCAAGGCATGATTCGTTGGTGTATGCCAGTCGAGCTGTCACGAGAGTGGCTTGAGAACGCCATGAACCAAGCAGACGACTTAGGCATCCGCGGTCAATTCGAAGTAGAAGTGTTTAGCCACGGTTATCTGCCGTTAGCTTACTCTGCACGCTGCTTCACTGCTCGCGCGGAAAACCGAGCGAAAGATGACTGCGAAACCTGCTGTATTAAATACCCGACAGGCCTTCAAGTGGAGAGCCAAGAAGGTCAGTCAGTATTTAATCTAAACGGAATCCAAACCCAATCTGGTTATCAGTACAACCTAATTAACGATCTTAAGTCGATGGAAGGCTTGGTCGACGTTGCACGTCTGAGTCCACTTGGACTGGATACCTTTGCAGAAGTGGATCGTTTCAAAGCCAATGAAGACGGCAGCAATCCACAAGCGTCGCTTGATCGTCAATGCAACGGCTACTGGCATCAGATTGCTGGCCTCGATATTAAGCAAATCTAAACCAAAGAGCCTCGCTAATCAGCGAGGCTCTTTTTCAATGGCAAGGTTCCAATTCAGTGGCGTTAAACCGTTGCCGTCTCATAGCCATTCGCACGCAGTTTGCGAATGTCTTTCCACATCATGGCTCCAACCACCAAACTCAACGCAATGTTAGACAGCGGATACGCTATCCACACACCGTTCACTCCCCAAAGCTTTGGCATGGCGTAGAGGAATGGCAGTTGGATCAGCATGTTTCCTAATGTCACGAACAGGGCTTTTCGGTTGTGACTGATCGCTTGATAATATGCGGCTGCCACAACGATGAACCCATCAAGGAACATTGAGAACAAATGCAAGCGGATACCGACCACCGTATGTTCGATAAGTTGTGGCTCACTGGAGTTAAACACTGAAACCGCTTGGTAAGGAAACAGGTTAAGGAGTCCCACAAAAACCGCACCACCGAGTACGGAACTGAACATGGCGACATTGAACAGCTTACGCATGTTGTCTTCACGACGAGCACCATAGTTGTAGCTCAATAGTGGCTGCATCGCATTAGCGATACCTTCGGCAATTAGGTAATAGAAAGCAACGATATAACCCAAGATGGCGTATGCACCGACCAAGGTCATCGACCCGTACTCCGCAAACAGAGCGTTATGCAGTGCTACCATAAAAGAGCCATAGGCGTACATGAAAAAGCTTGTGACGCCAATGGAAAATATCTTAGGTAACAGTGGCCAATGTAACCTAAAGTCACGCAGTGAAAGGCGCATTTTCGCTTTTGAGGTGAAGAAATATCCTACACCCAACACTGTCACCACAGCTTGAGCTATCGCTGTTGCGAGCGCTGCACCAGTAAGCTCCCAATCGAGAATAGCGATAAACCAGTAATCAAGGACGATATTGATCACCGCGCCAAGCACCATCAAGATAGTCGCCATATTTGGGCTATCATCATTTCTCAATAAGAACGGCACTGCAATTGAGCCGAGGGTGAACACACCGCCTACGATCAAGATGTCGAGATACTGCATCGCGAGATCGTACATGCGTCCCTGTGCGCCTTGAATCAGGATCATCTTGTCGGCGTATTGCCAAAGTAGGACAGCAACGACAGGACTCAACGCTAGCAATGCCATTAAACCGGTTGCCAAAGCTTGCTTCGCACCAACAAGATCGCTCTCACCTTGTTTGATCGACGCCAGCGCTCCAGTACCGACACCAATCATCATGCCAAGACCAAGAATGACACTAATCACTGGCCAAGCGACATTGATGCCCGCAAGGCCGTCGCCTCCCATATACTGTCCAATAAAGATGCCGTCTACCACTTGGTATAAGCCGTTGACCAGCATAGCGGCAACGGTAGGTACGGCATAACGCCAAAACTGTTGGTAAATTGATTTTTGATTCATCACGACGTTACTACGATTATTTGTTATCAAATGACTCTTCAGAGTCTTACTGTTGATTAAGAACTAATAGGTATTAAGGTTTTAACGCTTTAGTCAGAAGCTGATTGAGTTCGGTAAACTCGCTGTCTGTGAGGTTCACCTTTAATTTATCAGCAACTACTCTATAAATTTCCAGCTCTGACGCTAGAGGGATACGCGCCTTCTCTGTCAGTACTACCCGTTTAGCACGAGCGTCTTCTGGACACGCTAAACGTTCCACTAGCCCCTTCTTCTCCAACCGCTTGACCATATTGGTGGCTGACGGCTTGGACACCTCTAACTCTCGAGCCAAGTCAGTGAGCCTAATAGGCTCCTCGGAGGCTTGCACGGTTTTGAGATAGTCATATTCATTAAAGCTAAGGTGAGATAATGGATCTTCTTTACAGTAACTGCGCCAAACCTTAGCAGTGAGGCGTTCCATTCTCTCTAAATTGACTTCTATAGACATTCACGTTACTTATTAATTAGCTTGGCTAACTATTTTAGAGATATTGGAAGTAAACTGCAACGCATAAAAAAACACCAGCTTATCGCTGGTGTTTTAAGGTATTGGATTTATTGAGAGAAACTAGGCGTCGCTTGGTTCTGCGTTCGCTTGTTCTTCTTGCTGTTTCTTCGCTTCTTCTGCTTGCTGAGCGCGAACAATTTCAAAGATTTTGGTGAGCTCTAGGAATGCGTACTTATGCTCTGCAAAATCATACACATTTTGTGCGATAGCTAGCTTGTAGAGCGAGACGGCGGTTGGGTAGTCACCGTCGATTTGATGACGCTTAGCAAGGTAGAAGTACACCTCAGTCAGACGCTCTGCCAATACATTGTTGTCTCGGCTGCTCGCTAGGATCGCTTGGAATGCTTGCTCTTCTGACACTTGGTCAAGCATCAAGGCAACCAAAATCCAGCCCCAGTCGTTATTGCGAGCAAGATACTGTTTATTTAGCGTAATAGCCGCTTCCGATGGGCTCGCTTGGCGAGAAATGATGTAAAGCCACAGCGCTCGGTACGGATCGGATGGATTCTCTTGGTAGTAACGCGTCATTCCTTCAATCGCTAGAGGAATACGGTCGCCGTAGTACAGTGCGATAGAACGGTTACGAAGTGCGTAAGAGTTGGCAGGATCCAGCTCTAGGCTTGAATCAAACGCTTCATACGCAGAGTCAAAATCACCGATCTGAGTGAAGTATTGACCGACTTGGTTGAACACCACTGGCTGAGCTGGGTTTAATTGAAGCGACTGGTTGAAATCAAGCTGCGCCAAATCGCGCATACCTAGGCTATTGAAATAAGAACCACGCTCGAAATGCATTTTCGCGCGCACATCGTTATCGAGATCGCTGCGCTGAAGTAGCTGAGTCAGTCTTGCAACCTGGACTTCATATTGAACATTGGCTTGTAAAGGCACTGCCATCGGTGGATTCAACCACTGCTGATCTTGCGTTGATGAGTTGGATGCACAACCCGTCACTACGGCCACTAAACTCAATCCTAAGATTCGAAACCACTTCACTATATTCTTCTCCTTAATGCCTGCTATCGCTAAGCGTAACTGACGGCTTTTATTAATTTTTTTGCCGTGCTGCTTTAATGGTATAGCAGGTAATTTCCTTCGCGCACTAAAAAAGGGGGCGATTGCCCCCTCTTTATAGCATGCTTTTAGACGCAATGGTCTAGAAATGCGAATTATTCTGCGTCAGGTGCCGCTTTTTCATTCGCAGCTTCAGCTGGCTGTTCTACCGCTTCTTTCATGCTTAGACGTACACGGCCTTGGCGGTCGATTTCAAGTACTTTAACTTGAACTTCTTGGCCTTCTTTCAGGTAGTCAGTCACTTTCTCAACACGCTCTTGAGCGATTTGAGAGATGTGTACTAGACCATCTTTACCTGGAAGAACCGTTACGAATGCACCGAAATCTGCTAGACGAGCAACTTTACCCGTGTAGATCTTACCCACTTCAACTTCTGCAGTGATAGCTTCGATACGAGCAATCGCATCTTTCGCTTGGTCACCGTCAGTCGCAGCGATCTTGATAGTACCGTCGTCTTCGATCTCAATCGTTGTACCAGTCTCTTCAGTTAGCTGACGGATAACCGCGCCACCTTTACCGATAACGTCTTTGATCTTGTCTGCGCTGATCTTCATTGTGTGGATACGTGGAGCGAACTCAGAGATATCTTCACGAGCACCAGAGATAGCTTCATCCATTACAGAAAGGATGTGCTTACGTGCACCTTGCGCTTGGTTAAGAGCAATTTGCATGATCTCTTTAGTAATACCTTCGATCTTGATGTCCATTTGAAGTGCAGTGATACCAGTGTTAGTACCTGCTACTTTAAAGTCCATGTCACCTAGGTGGTCTTCATCACCAAGGATGTCAGAAAGAACAACGAAGTCGTCGCCTTCTTTAACAAGACCCATTGCGATACCCGCAACAGAAGACTTGATTGGAACACCAGCATCCATAAGTGCTAGAGACGTACCACATACAGAAGCCATTGAAGATGAACCGTTAGATTCAGTGATTTCCGATACAACACGAACTGTGTATGGGAATTCATCAACAGAAGGCATTACTGCTGCGATACCGCGTTTAGCCAGTTTACCGTGACCGATTTCACGACGCTTAGGAGAACCTACAAAACCAGTTTCGCCAACACAGTATGGAGGGAAGTTGTAGTGTAGTAGGAAGTGATCTTTACGCTCACCTGTTAGCTCATCGATGATTTGAGCATCACGCTGCGTACCAAGAGTCGCAGTTACGATTGCCTGAGTTTCACCACGAGTGAATAGTGAACTGCCGTGAGTACGTGGAAGAACGCCAGTACGTACATCTAGTGCACGAACCATGTCTTTTTCACGACCATCGATACGTGGGTTACCCGCGATGATGCTACGGCGAACAACTGTCTTCTCTAGATCGTGGAAGATAGTGTGGATTTCTTTAAGATTCGCTTCTGAGTCTTCAGCAAGAAGAACATCGTTCACTTCAGCTGCAATCGCGTGGATACGATCGTAACGAGCCATCTTTTCAGTGATTTGGTAAGCTTCAACAAGCTTAGCTTCCGCTAGTTCAGCAATGCGGTTGTTAAGAGTTGTGTTCTCTTGTGGAGCAACCCAATCCCAAGCTGGAGTAGCAACTTCTGCTGCGAACTCGTTGATTGCTTTGATAACAACTTGCTGTTGGTCGTGGCCGTAAACCACTGCTGATAGCATCTCTTCTTCTGTTAGGTTGTCTGCTTCAGACTCAACCATAAGAACAGCGCCTTCAGTACCCGCAACGACTAGGTCTAGTTTAGAGCTTTCTAGCTCAGTGTTGCTTGGGTTTAGTACTAGTTGACCGTCAATGTGACCAACACGCGCGGCACCGATAGGACCGTTAAACGGGATACCAGAGATAGCAAGAGCAGCTGAAGTACCGATCATTGTTACCATGTCTGGTTGAACGTTCGGGTTTACAGACATTACTGTCGCGATAACCTGAACTTCGTTTTTGAATGCGTCTGGGAAAAGAGGACGAATTGGACGGTCGATTAGACGTGCAGTCAGTGTTTCGCCTTCAGAAGGACGACCTTCACGCTTGAAGAAACCACCAGGGATTTTACCTGCCGCGTAAGTACGCTCTTGGTAGTTTACAGTTAGTGGGAAGAAGTCTTGACCTTCCACAGCTTCTTTTTTACCAACAACAGAAACGAATACTGACGTATCGTCCATTGTTACCATTACAGCTGCAGTAGCTTGACGTGCGATAACGCCTGTTTCTAGCGTCACAGTGTGGTTGCCGTATTGGAACGACTTAACAACTGGTTTTTCGAACATTGTATTTCCTTTTTTCTGGAGCAAGTCCAGATCATTTGATTGTGCGCTCAATGCATTACAAATCGCGACTAGTTCAAACAAACTTAGCTCGTTGCTTTAAACAGCTTAAAGCGAGCAAATGTGCTTGGAATAGTCGCGACCCTGCGGTCGACAAAATGGACTGTAATGTACTGAGCAGATTGTGGCTAAACGAATGCGCGTTAGACAACTCTGTTTAGACGGGACGTAGTATAAACTACTTAGTGGAAGTTTTGCTATTAACTAAAGAATTTAGCCAACAAAAAAGGGGCATATAGCCCCTTTTAACAAACTTTCTATGCAGACGCTGATTAGCGACGTAGGCCTAGACGTTTGATTAGGTCTTGGTAGCGAGCTAGGTTTTTACCTTTTAGGTAATCTAGAAGCTTACGACGACGAGAAACCATACGTAGAAGACCACGACGGCTGTGGTGATCGCCTTTGTGTGCTTTGAAGTGACCTTGTAGGTGGTTGATAGAAGCTGTAAGTAGAGCTACTTGAACTTCTGGTGAACCAGTGTCGCCTTCGCCTTGTGCGTATTCTGCAACGATTGCTGCTTTAGTTTCTGCATTCAGAGACATAATTCTCTCCTAATAAGAGTAGATTTAAAAGTTGTAGCAGCCAATCTCTGATTCAGCCGCTACGCGAAGCGGGGATTATAAGGGTGGGATTAATTAAAGGCAAGAGGTTACGAGATAAAAAGGTGGAGACACTTTGAGTCTCGCATTCTACCCCCTCTAACTCCCCCTTATTAAGGGGGAGAACCACTGCTAGCTCCTATCGTCGCACCGCACTTAAATAACCAAGCGATGCGCAGCGAGCCAGTAGTTCCTCCCCTTAATAAGGGGAGGCTAGGAGGGGTGCTCTTAAGCTCTATAGCTTCAAAGCTCTCAACCACCAACCTTACAACACACCCTACTGCTGCTCTTCCTCACGAAAAACAACCAAACGCTTAGGCGCAAGCTTACCATCGTCATTCATGGCACCAACACCAATAAACAAACGCTCTTCACCCATAGTCATACGCACTGGCGCATTCACTGGCAAACCTGAAACCTGCACCGGCTGACCATGCTGAAGCAAATCACCAAGCTCAGGCGATACATTCGCTTCTTGAAGGTCTTGTACTGCACTGTCCATTGGCATCAGCAGTGGGTCAAGCAGCTCGCGCGGCTGACGCTCTTCACGCTGTGCCTGCTCGAATAGCTCGTTAAGCTGCTCTAGGGTCACCATGTTCTCATAAGGGTACTTAGCAACAGCGGTACGGCGCAGCATAGTCACGTGTGCGCCACAGCCTAGCATTTCTCCCAAATCATCGACGATAGTACGGATGTACGTACCTTTCGAGCAGTGTACTTCCATCTCCACTTCATCACCTTCAAAGCGATGTAGGACGATTTCATACACAGTGATCTTGCGCGCTTCACGCGGCACTTCGATACCTTGGCGAGCGTACTCATAAAGCGGCTTACCTTGATACTTCAATGCAGAGAACATTGATGGAACTTGATCAGACTCACCACGGAACTTGTCGATGCACTCATCAAGAAGCTCTGGCGTTACGTTGATTTCGCGAGTTTCTACGACTTCGCCATCAGAATCAGAGGTATTGGTGCGTTCACCAAGTTTAGCGATAACGCGGTAGCGCTTGTCTGAATCCAATAGGAACTGCGAGAACTTGGTTGCTTCGCCCAAGCAAATTGGCAGCATGCCTGTTGCTAGCGGGTCAAGAGCACCGGTGTGCCCTGCTTTCTCAGCGAAGTAGATGCGCTTTACTTTTTGCAGAGCGTCATTCGATGAGATACCGGTAGGTTTATCTAGAAGGATAACGCCGTTGACTGGACGTCCCTTGCGACGTCTAGCCATTATTGCTCTTCTCCCTCAGCACCATTTTCTTCGCTACGACCAGCTTCATCTTGCTTACGCTTGTCTTCGCTAACCACTTCGCTCACTAGGTTAGACATACGCATACCTTCGACAAGTGTGTTGTCGTATTGGAAGCGTACTTCTGGCGTTAGGCGTAGGCGAATGCGCTTGCCTAGCATCATACGAATATGAGCTTCGTGCTCACGAAGTGCTGCAATGCTTGATTCTGGGGTTTGCTCACCAACACATAGGAAAGTAACGAATACTTTTGCATAAGCTAGGTCACGAGACACTTCTACGTCTGAAATCGTCACCATGCCAAGGCGAGAATCACGAACTTCGCGTTGAAGGATAAGAGCAAGCTCTTTTTGTAGTTGCTGCGCAACACGTTGTGTGCGGCTAAATTCTTTTGACATTTCTTTTCTCACTATAGAAAGAATGGGGGGATGGTAATAACCAGCCCCCCATGGCGTATTCAACAACCATCAATACTCAAGTTTGATACTGAGTAGCGATTTTGTCTATTAGTCTAGAGTACGTTTGATTTCAACGATTTCGAATACTTCGATTTGGTCGCCAACGCGAACATCGTTGTAGTTCTTAACGCCGATACCACACTCGTAACCGTTCTTAACTTCTTGAACGTCATCTTTGAAGCGGCGTAGAGATTCTAGCTCACCTTCGTAGATTACAACGTTATCACGCAGTACGCGGATAGGGTTGTTACGCTTGATAGTACCTTCTGTCACCATACAACCAGCGATTGCGCCAAGTTTTGGAGACTTAAATACGTCACGTACTTCTGCAAGGCCGATGATTTCTTGCTTGAATTCAGGAGCAAGCATACCGCCCATTGCTTGTTTCACTTCGTCAATCAACTGGTAGATGATTGAGTAGTAGCGTAGGTCTAGGTTTTCTGTATCTACAGTACGGCGAGCAGAAGCATCAGCACGTACGTTGAAGCCTAGGATGATAGCGTTAGAAGCTGCTGCTAGTACTGCATCAGTTTCTGTGATACCACCAACACCAGAACCAACGATGTTTACTTTCACTTCTTCAGTAGACAGTTTCAGTAGAGAATCAGAGATTGCTTCTACAGAACCCTGTACGTCGGCTTTCAGTACTACGTTAAGCTCAGCAACGTCACCAGCAGTCATGTTAGAGAACATGTTTTCTAGTTTCGCTTTTTGCTGACGCGCAAGTTTCACGTCACGGAATTTACCTTGACGGTAGTTTGCTACTTCACGAGCTTTACGCTCATCACGTACAACTGTTGCTTCGTCACCTGATGATGGAACACCAGATAGGCCAAGGATCTCAACTGGAATAGATGGACCAGCTTGCGTCACTTCTTTACCTAGTTCATCACGCATCGCACGTACACGGCCGTATTCTTGACCACAAAGTACGATGTCACCCTTGTTCAACGTACCCGACTGAACAAGAACAGTAGCAACTGGACCACGACCTTTATCTAGGAATGATTCAACAACCACACCCGATGCCATACCGTCAGCAACCGCTGTTAGCTCAAGTACTTCTGATTGAAGTAGGATAGCTTCTAGAAGACCGTCGATGTTAGTACCTTGTTTCGCAGAGATGTGAACAAACATGTTCTCACCGCCCCACTCTTCAGGGATAACGTCGTATTGCGCCAGTTCGTTCTTAACGTTGTCTGGGTTTGCGTCTTCTTTATCGATCTTGTTCACTGCAACAATCAGAGGAACGCCAGCCGCTTTCGCGTGTTGGATCGCTTCGATTGTTTGTGGCATTACGCCATCGTCCGCAGCAACAACTAGAACAACGATATCCGTCGCTTGAGCACCACGAGCACGCATTGCAGTAAACGCCGCGTGTCCAGGAGTATCAAGGAAGGTAATCATGCCGTTGTCAGTTTCTACGTGGTATGCACCGATGTGCTGGGTAATACCACCTGCTTCGCCTGATGCAACGTGAGTGCGACGGATGTAGTCAAGTGTCGATGTTTTACCGTGGTCAACGTGACCCATGATAGTAACAACAGGTGCACGAGATACTGCTTCTGATGTTTCATCACGGTCAGACAGTACCGCTTCTTCCAGTTCGTTCTCTTTACGTAGAACAACTTTGTGACCCATTTCTTCAGCAACAAGCTGTGCAGTTTCTTGGTCGATAACTTGGTTGATAGTCGCCATCGCGCCCATCTTCATCATCACCTTGATAACTTCAGTTGCTTTAACAGACATCTTGTTTGCTAGCTCAGAAAGGACGATAGTCTCGCCAATCACAACGTCTTGCTTAGCAACTTGAGCGGTCTTATCGAAGCCGTGCTGCATAGACGTAGGCTTAGCCAGTTTGCCTTTTCTACCACGTTGGTTACGACCACCGCGACCACCGCGGTTGTCTTCTTGTGGGCTTGCTTTCTTCTTACGACGACGAGGCGCTTTCTCTTCTTTACGGTCTTGAGCATCTTCTGCTTCACGAGCGTACGTAGAGGTTGTCGTGTGGTAGTCTGCTTTTTCGTTGTCTTTAGATTTTTTCTCTTCTTCAGACCAGCGTGCGGCATTCTCTTCCGCTAGTTTGCGAGCTTCTTCAGCTAGACGAGCCGCTTCAGCTTCCGCCTTACGTTGCGCCTCTTCTTCTTGACGACGTTTTAGTTCGTCTGCTTCTTTCTTCGCTTCAGCATTCTTTGCGTTCATTTCTTTCTTAGCCTTTTCCGCTTCTTCGCGCTTAGCAGTATCTGCTTCAGGTTGCTCCGCCTCACGTTTAGCGTTTTCCTCTGCTAGACGTTTTTCTTCGGCTTCGCGCTGAGCTTTCTCTTCTGCTTCACGCTGTGCTTTCTCTGCAGCTTCACGTTTGGCTAGCTCTTCGGCTTCACGTTGGGCACGCTCTTCCGCCTCACGATTTGCTGCATCCTCAGCTTCACGTTTTGCTTGCTCGTCGATCGCACTGCGCTTGACATAAGTGCGCTTCTTGCGCACTTCTACTTGTACATCTTTGCTCTTACCGCCACCGGCAGAAACAGACAGAGTGCTACGAGTTTTACGCTGAAGCGTAAGACGAGTAGGCTCTGACTCACCAGATGTATCACCATGTTCTTTCTTAAGGTGAGTAAGAAGCGTTTGCTTCTCTTCATCATTCACCTGATCGCTTTCTGATTTTTTCAGACCAGCATCAGCAAGTTGTTCAATTAGGCGTTCAACTGGCGTACCAATCTCTTCGCTAAGTGCTTTAACCGTAAGTTTTGTCATGCAACTACCTCCTTGCTGATTATTATTCTTCGTCGCCGAACCAACAGATGTTACGTGCAGCCATGATTAGCTCGCCTGCGCGTTCTTCTGTTAGCCCTTCAATGCCCTCTAGCTCATCGACACCTTGATCTGCAAGGTCTTCAAGAGTAGCTACACCTTTTGCAGCCAGTTTGAATGCCATTTCACGCTCTAGACCTTCTAGTGCTAGTAGGTCATCTGCTGGCTCAACACCTTCGAATGACTCTTCTTGAGCAAGAGCAAGTGTTGTTAGGGCATCTTTTGCACGGCTACGAAGCTCTTCTACAAGCTCTTCGTTTAAGCCGTCGACTTCTAGAAGTTCATTAACTGGCACGTATGCCACTTCTTCTAGCGTAGAGAAGCCTTCCTCAACAAGCATTTCTGCGAAGTCTTGCTCGATGTCTAGGTGCTTCATAAAGTTTTCGATAGAAGCTGTTGCTTCTTCTTGGTGTTTCTTCTGAAGGTCTGCAACCGTCATTACGTTCAGTTCCCAACCTGTTAGCTGAGAAGCTAGACGAACGTTTTGACCGCTACGACCGATAGCTTGCGCTAGGTTGTCAGCTTCAACTGCGATGTCCATTGCGTGTGCATCTTCATCAACGATGATAGAAGCAACGTCTGCTGGCGCCATTGCGTTGATAACGAACTGAGCTGGGTTATCGTCCCAAAGAACGATATCGATACGCTCGCCGCCAAGCTCACCAGAAACCGCTTGTACACGTGCACCACGCATACCAACACACGCACCCACTGGGTCGATACGCTTGTCGTTGGTTTTCACGGCGATCTTCGCGCGAGAACCTGGATCACGTGCCGCGCCTTTTAGCTCGATAAGCTCTTCAGCAATCTCTGGCACTTCCACACGGAATAGCTCAGCTAGCATTTCTGGCTTAGAACGAGTAATGAATAGCTGGAAGCCGCGAGCTTCTGGAGCCACTTTGTATAGAAGACCACGTACACGGTCACCTGGACGGAAGTTTTCACGAGGAAGCTGGTCATCACGTAGGATAACGGCTTCTGCGTTGTTACCAAGGTCTAGGATGATAGTGTCACGGTTAACTTTCTTAACCACACCGGTCACTAGATCGCCTTCGTTGTCGATGAACTGTTCAACGATTTGCGCGCGCTCAGCTTCACGTACTTTTTGTACGATAACTTGCTTAGCCGTTTGCGTGGTGATGCGGTCAAACGTTACTGACTCGATCTGTTCTTCAACGAAGTCACCAATTTGAACAGACTCGTCGTCGTACTGTGCCGCTTCAATAGAAATTTCTTTCGTTGGGAATTCAACTTCTTCTACTGCCATCCAGCGACGGAAGGTTTCGAATTCACCTGTTTTGCGGTCAATGGCAACACGTACATCGATTTCGATTTCGTGTTTTTTCTTAGAAGAGGTTGCTAGTGCAATCTCTAGCGCTTCAAAAATACGCTCACGAGGAACAGCTTTCTCGTTAGAAACTGCTTCTACTACCGCTAAAATTTCTTTACTCATTTATCTAGCCTCTAAGCTTTTATTATTAGGGACCTAAAATTTAGGGATAAGGTTAGCTTTGGAAATGTTGCTTAGCGCCATTTCTTCTTCGGTACCATCGGCAAGGATGGTCACTGTCTCGCCATCAATAGATTGGATTACACCTTTCCACTTACGACGGTTGCCGACAGCCATTTTCAACACGATGCTGACCTCGTGACCAATAAACTGTTGGTAATGTGCTGCTTTGAAAAGTGGTCTTTCTAGGCCTGGTGAAGACACCTCTAGGTTATAAGCCACCGTAATTGGGTCTTCGACGTCCATTACTGCACTTACCTGATGACTTACTTCTGCGCAAGCATCAACAGTAATACCATTTTCATGGTCGATATAGATTCGAAGGGTAGAATGCTCACCAGCACGGATGAACTCTAAACCAACAAGCTCGTAGCCAATTGCCTCTACAGGCGCTTCGAGCAATTCTGTAAGTTGTCTTTCTAAACCAGTCATTTAACCACTCCAGAAACAAAAAAAGGGCATATAGCCCAATTTAAATTCCAAGCACTTGTATTTGCTGCCTTTTAAAAAGCGCAAATAACAAAAAACCCCGAAAGTCGGGGTTTTTTGTTGCTGGACCCTGATCATCGAGAAAAAGTAACACCCTAAAAACATAGCTGGTGTTTTCTCGATGTGCAGTGATTTTTTCACACTGCTAAACTTGCAATCCATCAACACTTGGAAAGTATTGGTTGCGGGGGCCGGATTTGAACCGACGACCTTCGGGTTATGAGCCCGACGAGCTACCAAGCTGCTCCACCCCGCGTCCGACTTGCTGAGCATTATACGCTCACCAAACTGTATTACAAGTTTATAAATAATGGTGCCGAGAGAGGGACTCGAACCCTCACACCAAAGGCACTAGCACCTCATGCTAGCGTGTCTACCAATTTCACCATCTCGGCATCTAAGTTTCTTGATTCGTTAGAACCAATCTACTTATTGAGGGATCTCGTCGCTGTTTTCAGCTGGAACATCACTCGCAGTATCAGCTGCTTGCTCAATTACTTGACCTTGAGTAGGGTCAACCCATTGAGACTCACCTTTGTGAGTGTACATGTTGCCAAGTACTAAGCTGATAACAAAAAATACGATTGCAAAAACTGCAGTCATTCGGGTTAGGAAATTTCCTGAGCCACTAGCACCAAACACTGTGTTTGAAGCGCCAGCACCGAATGAGGCTCCCATATCTGCGCCTTTACCTTGTTGAATCAACACTAGGCCAATAACACCGAGCGCAGCCAACAGGTAAATCACAAGTAGAACTTGAATCATGTGTCCACCTATGTTCCTAATTGTTGAGCCAGCGCCGCTTTCCTTGCAGAACGCATTGAAAACCTGGCTATGACCTCCTAAGCGAAGGCGGTGGCAATACTAGCGAATGCCGCACTGACTGACAAGAGAAAAATGACAAAAATCTTCCGCCGAGCAACTGACCGCTCAAAAAAAGGGCAAAAGAACAATTACCAATAAGAATAAGCGAGTAATCATATAAAAAATAAGCAAGAACCAAAAGAACTAATTTGGTTCTTGCTCATATTAAATAGTCGAGACTTAGCAGTTTTCTTTTACGATATCAGCAATGTATTGTGCTGATTTATTCACTAGCGCGTCATCTTCGCCTTCAACCATGACTCGCAACAAAGGCTCAGTGCCCGATTTGCGAAGCAGCACACGACCTTTATCGCCAAGATCGGCTTCTGCTTTTGCAACCGCCTGCTTCACAGCGTCTGCTTCTAGCGGATTCGCATCGCCACTGAAACGAACATTGATCAGCACTTGTGGGTATAGGGTCATACCGCTGGCAAGCTCATTAAGTGACATCTTCGCGCCAACCACTGATGCAAGTACCTGCAGCGCAGCGACAATGGCATCACCCGTCGTCACTTTGTCCAGTAGGATAACGTGGCCTGAGTTTTCTGCGCCAATACGCCAGTCACGCTCGAGCAACTGCTCCATTACGTAGCGGTCACCAACGGCGGCACGTACAAATGGAATACCAAGCTGCTTAAGGCCATTTTCCATACCGAGGTTGGTCATTAGAGTACCAACAACGCCACCTTTTAGCTCGCCACAGCGAAGCGCGTCACGAGCAATAATGTAAGCGATTTGGTCGCCATCCACTTTGTTACCCAAGTGGTCAACCATAATGATGCGGTCGCCGTCGCCATCAAAAGCAAGACCAAGAGCTGCATTCTCTTCAACTACTTTTGCTTGTAGCGCACGCACATCTGTCGCACCTACTTCCGCGTTGATGTTGGTACCGTCTGGGTCAACCCCTATTGCGATAACGTCTGCACCTAGCTCTTTAAATACCGAAGGCGCGATTTTGTAGGTTGCGCCATGCGCACAATCGATAACAATTTTTAGACCCGCAAGGCTTAGGTTGTGTGGGAAAGTACTCTTACAAAACTCGATATAGCGACCAGCAGCATCGTTAAGACGGCTTGCTTTACCAAGCTCAGAAGATTCAACACACTCGATGTCCTTATCCAGCTCTTCTTCAATTGCAAGCTCAATAGCGTCAGGCAGTTTCGTGCCTTCCGATGAGAAGAACTTAATGCCGTTGTCGTAGTAGGGGTTGTGAGATGCAGAAATCACGATACCCGCTTCCGCACGGAACGTCTGGGTAAGATATGCTACTGCCGGCGTTGGCAGCGGTCCGGTGAAGATCGCTTTAAGCCCAGCTGCCGATAAACCCGCTTCGAGTGCCGATTCCAGCATGTAGCCTGAGATACGCGTATCTTTACCAATGATCACTTTCTTAGTGCCTTGCTTTGCAAGCACTCGACCAGCAGCCCAACCTAGCTTAAGTACAAAATCCGGTGTGATTGGGTACTGGCCCACTTTACCTCGAACACCATCGGTACCAAAATAACGTCGTTGTGACATTCTATTTCCTTATTCGTTTTTATAGATTTGATTGCATCATCTGGACGATCTTCACCGCCTCGACTGTTTCAGCCGCGTCATGAACACGGATGATTTGCGCCCCTTTCGCAGCAGCAAGAGTAGCGCAAGCTAAGCTCCCTGCTAAACAGTCCGCAGGTACTTTATCAAGCAGCTTAAAAATCATTGATTTACGCGACATACCGGCAAGCACTGGCAGTCCAAACTGATGAAATTTGTCCAAATGCGCTAGCAGATGATAATTGTGTTCCAGTGTTTTGCCAAATCCGAAGCCGGGATCCAAGATTAATTGTTCGCGCGTAATACCTACCGCTTCACAGGCTGCGATACGCTCCTGTAAGAATTGCGCCACGTCTGTCAGAAGATCTTCATAGGTAGGATTGGCTTGCATCGTGCGCGGCTGCCCCTGCATGTGCATAAGACAGATCGGCACACCCGCGGCTGCGGCTACCTCCAGAGCGCCGGGCTCTTGTAGGGCACGGACGTCGTTGATGATATCGGCACCGGCCTCTACGGCTTGGCGCATGACTTCTGCCTTACTGGTGTCGACGGAAATCCAAACATCAAATCGCTCACGTATTGCCCTAATCACGGGGATAACACGTGCCAGCTCTTCTTGCAGCTCAACATCAGGTGCCCCTGGACGCGTTGATTCACCACCGATATCAACAATCGTCACACCTGAAGCGATCATCGCTTCAACCTGCTCAAGCGCAGCATCCACTGAATTGAATTTGCCACCGTCAGAAAAAGAATCAGGGGTGACATTGACGATACCCATCACTTGTGGTGTATCGAGAGAGAGAGTTTTCTGGTTTGCTTGTAAAATCATAACTGCTTTAAACGACAAAAGCCCCGAGCTAGGCTCGGGGCTTAATCAGTAGTGGTTATTCTGAGTCTTTCTTAGTTGGCTCAGAAGACACATTTTCAGCCTTAGTTTCTGAGTCCGCGGCTGGCGCTGCTGGCTCTTCTACTTTCGGTTCTTCAGCTTTAGGCTCAGGCTTCGCCTCTGCCTTTTCTTGCTGGGCTGCTGCTTGGTCAGCCCAACCTGCTGGCTCACGAATATCTGTTTTACGCTCCATCAGGTCATCAATTTGACCTGCATCGATGGTCTCGTATTTCACGAGAGCATCTTTCATAGCATGCATAATATCCATGTTGTCTTCTAAGATCTTTCTAGCGCGATCGTAGTTACGGTCAATCAAGAGACGTACTTCTTCGTCAATCAGCTTAGCCGTTTCACCCGATACGTGTTTCGTTTGAGTAACGCTACGACCTAGGAATACTTCACCTTCATCTTCTGCGTACAACAAAGGACCCAGTTTTTCAGAGAAGCCCCATTGTGTCACCATCTTACGAGCGATGTCTGTCGCACGTTCGATATCATTTGATGCGCCTGTCGATACTTTGTCTTTACCGTAGATAAGTTCTTCAGCTAGACGACCGCCGTATAGACTTGAGATCATCGATTCAAGGTGCTGACGAGACATGCTCACACGGTCTTGCTCTGGTAGGTACATAGTTACACCTAGCGCACGACCACGTGGAATAATAGATACCTTGTACACAGGATCGTGCTCAGGCACTAAGCGACCAACGATAGCGTGACCCGCTTCGTGGTATGCCGTTGACTCTTTAGTCTCTTCAGAAAGCACCATTGAACGGCGCTCTGCACCCATCATGATCTTATCTTTCGCTAGCTCAAACTCAACCATAGATACGTTGCGTTTGTTACCACGCGCTGCAAATAGAGCAGCTTCGTTCACTAGGTTAGCAAGGTCTGCACCAGAGAAGCCAGGTGTACCACGTGCGATCAATGATGGCTCTACGTCTGACGCTAGAGGTACTTTACGCATGTGTACTTTCAGAATTTGCTCACGGCCACGTACATCAGGTAGACCAACCACAACTTGACGGTCGAAACGACCAGGACGAAGTAGTGCAGGGTCAAGTACGTCAGGACGGTTAGTTGCTGCAATAACGATGATACCTTCGTTACCTTCGAAACCATCCATCTCAACCAGCATTTGGTTAAGGGTTTGCTCACGCTCATCGTGACCACCACCTACACCAGCGCCACGCTGACGACCTACCGCATCGATCTCATCGATAAAGATGATACAAGGTGCCGCTTTTTTCGCTTGCTCGAACATGTCACGTACACGAGATGCACCCACACCCACGAACATTTCTACGAAGTCAGAACCTGAGATAGTAAAGAACGGAACCTTCGCTTCACCAGCAATGGCTTTAGCAAGGAGCGTTTTACCTGTACCAGGAGGACCAACCATTAGAACACCCGTTGGGATCTTACCGCCCAGTTTCTGGAATCGGCTTGGATCACGTAGATAGTCTACTAGCTCTTTAACGTCCTCTTTTGCTTCGTCACAACCTGCAACGTCAGCAAACGTGGTCTTAATCTGTTCTTCGCTCATCATGCGAGCTTTACTCTTACCAAACGACATGGCGCCTTTGCCACCGCCGCCTTGCATCTGGCGCATAAAGAAGATCCAGACACCGATAAGAAGAATCATTGGGAACCACGAGATGAAGATAGTGCCTAGCAGGCTCTGCTCTTCTGGTGGAGTACCCGAAACTTTTACGTTTTGGTTAATTAGGTCATCAAGAAGTTTTTGATCATAAACCGGCATGTAAGTCACAAAGCGACTGCCACCACCACGGCGAGTAAAGGTTATCTCGCTGTCTTTGAATTGAGCTTCCTGAATCTGGCCATTGCCAACTTCCTGTACGAACGTGGTGTAATCTACCGCTCGACCGTTACTTTCCCCCGGTCCGAAGCTTTGGAATACCGACATCAACACAACGGCGATGACTAACCACAAAATTAAATTCTTTGCCATGTCACTCAAGGTGTCAGCCTCTCGATAACTAATTGTAATTAAAGGTAGGGTACTACAGTTTTTAGGCTGTAGCTACATTGTTAATTTTGTCTTTGTAAACTAATGTTCAGCCTTTGAAGCCATTAGCTACAATAAACACCTCACGAGAGCGAGCTCTAGATGAGTCCGGCTTGCGAATCTTCACCACTTTGAAGGCTTCACGCACCTGTTTTACGTAATCATCAAACCCTTCGCCTTGGAACACTTTCACTACGAAACTGCCGCCAGGGGCTAAAGTTTGATGACACATATCTAATGCTAGTTCAACAAGATACATAGCTCTAGGTTGATCAACAGATAAGTTTCCAGCCATGTTAGGAGCCATATCTGACATTACTACGTCGACCATATCCGGTTGGATTCTTTCTAGTAGTGCATCAAGCACCGCTTCTTCACGAAAATCGCCCTGAAGGAAGCTCACACCAGAGATAGGATCCATCGGCAGCAAGTCACAAGCAATCACTTGTCCCTCGTCGCCAACGACTTTAGCAGCGTACTGAGACCACCCACCAGGAGCAGCACCAAGGTCAACCACAGTCATCCCAGGTTTCAGTAGCTTATCCTTGTTTTGAATCTCTTCAATCTTAAAGATAGCACGTGAACGATAGCCTTTTCTTCTGGCCTCATTGGCATATTTATCATCAAAATGCTCTTTTAGCCAACGACCCGAACTGGCCGAATGTTTTTGCTTACTCATTCAATTTCCAACTCAATAAGGGCATGCCCTTAGAATAAAGTATAGTCTTCGTCATTAGATGGCGTTAAAATACGACTTTTCAACCCTAATAGTAAATAAATTTGGCCGCGTTATGAACCTAAGCACCAAACAAAAGCAGCACCTAAAAGGCCTAGCACACGCACTTAAACCCGTTGTGCTTATGGGCGCAAATGGACTAACAGAGGCTGTACTAGCGGAAATCGAAATCGCTCTTGACCACCACGAACTGATTAAAGTGAAAGTGGCGTCAGAAGACCGTGAAACTAAACTGCTGATTATCGACGCGATTGTGCGCGAGACAAAAGCAGAAAAAGTTCAGGTTATCGGTAAGACTCTTGTTCTTTACCGTCAGTCAGAGCAAAAAAAAATCGAACTGCCACGCAAGTAATTAGCCCAGCAGTTGGTTTTATAGAAACAATTTGTTTCAAAGTGGGAAAGGTCGCTTAGGCGGCCTTTTCATTTTTCTGACAAGGTGTGTTTGCCAAACGAGGACAACACCACCAACATGCAGGCACAAAAAAAGCCGCCAATTTGGCGACTTTCTCACAACCTTTCAGTCAACAACGCAGTTTAAACGTAAGCTACTTTGTCGATTTCGAAGTCTTTTTGACCGCCTGGGGTCACGATAGTTACTTCGTCACCTTCCATTTTACCGATAAGGCCACGAGCGATTGGTGAGCTGACTGAGATACGGCCGGCTTTGATGTTCGCTTCGTCATCACCCACGATTTGGTAAGTTTGCTCAGCATCCGTATCGATATCAATCAAAGTAACGGTAGAACCAAAGATGATCTTGCCTGTGTTGTCTAGCTTAGTCACGTCAATCACTTGCGCGACAGATAGCTTGTACTCGATATCACGAATTTGCGCTTCACAGATGCCCTGCTCTTCACGAGCCGCGTGGTACTCTGCGTTTTCTTTTAGGTCACCAAGTTCACGAGCTTCTGCAATTGCTTCAGAAATCTGTGGACGAAGTTTAAGTAGACGATCTAGCTCTTCACGTAGCTGCTGTTCGCCACGTACAGTCATTGGAACCTTTTCCATTATAACAACCTCTTTTCCAAAGCACCCTTTGGACAATAAAATCCTACTCAAGCAAGCCTGAGTACAATTTGAAAAATAAACTGGATTAAGCCTAGTGTAATCAATCCGTGGATACAAATCACTGTGATTCGGATTCTGAGCTAATAAGGGAACACTTATTGCTGGCACTGGCTGTGGTGCTCTTTCTGATAACAATCAGAGTTATTCTTTTAGAGCAACACAACAATATAGCCTAGTTGGCTTTGATTTCGCAAGGTAAACCACGCTGACGACAGTATGAAAGTGTGAGCGAGCTTGCGTCCGTTTCGCTGCACTGTACGAAGACTATTCGAAGCGACTTTTTTGCGAAAATTTAACGCTTTATCTCGACTTAATAGGTTGTTAGCCTACATTAAAAATTAAGCCCATCCTGATGAATTCGCTATGACAGCCAAACTCCCACTCACCTGTTTACTTATTTTCTCCACTGCGACGTTTGCAGGCGGTGTCGATGCAACCAAACACCTTCCTTACGGAAGCCGCAGTGCACAGCTCATCGCGCCACTCTCAGCTCCGCAACAGGCGCTAATTGAGAACAATACTGAGCAGTTTTTTCCCCCTGCCAGCACACTAAAAGTCGTTACAGCGCTGGCAGCCAAGCTGGCGCTACCTGATAGCTTTCGATTTGAGACCACGCTCTATACCTCAGGCAATGACCTCATTATCAAATACTCGGGTGACCCAACATTTAGTCGTGCTTCACTCACCACAATGCTAAAACAGGCCAAATCAGAGGTGGGAGCTCGATTTAATAATGTTTGGTTGGATGACAGCGTGTTTACGGGTTACCAGCGCGGTGTTGGCTGGCCTTGGGATATTCTTGGCGTTTGCTATAGCGCACCAGCCTCTGCGATTACGCTTGATGGCAACTGTGTTCAAGGCGCGTTATACACTAATAAGAATGGTACGACACGCATCAATGTGCCTTCACATCAACCTATTAGTGCGTCGACCTCCGCTAAGAGCGTCTCTAAGGACT
The DNA here is from genome assembly GCF_052879755.1 of Vibrio sp. DNB22_10_4. NCBI lineage: Bacteria > Pseudomonadati > Pseudomonadota > Gammaproteobacteria > Vibrionales > Vibrionaceae > Vibrio > Vibrio sp. DNB22_10_4. Next base: position 402,012 of record NZ_JBNNXW010000002.1, read on the forward strand.
ACCAAGAGCAGAGCTATTGCGATCTGCAGCTTGAAGTAAGCCCTAACAATCAATACTCGCTTAGTGGCTGCGCTGTTGAGCGAAAGTCGCCAATACCACTCAAGTTTGCCGTTTCGTCACCTGAGCAATTTACCGTCGATGTCATCAAATCAGAGCTTTCGCGCATCGGCGTGAGTTTATCCGGTGAAGTCAAAGTGGGTACGCCAAACATCAAGGGACAAAAGCCGCTGTTTATTCAGCGCTCACGGCCTCTCAATGACTTGCTCGCAGTGATGTTACAAGACTCCAATAACCTGTATGCCGATAACATCACTAAAACCCTTGGAATGAGCTATTTTAACCAGCCAGGCTCCTTTATTAATGGCACTGAAGCGATAAAAGCCATTATTAAGCAAAAGGCTGGTATCAACCTTGATCTGGCAGTGCTGGAAGATGGCTCTGGACTGTCACGTAATAACCGCGTCACCGCCAGTCAAATGCGCGAGATACTCAGCTACATCCACAACAATGACAGCACACTCAAGCTCGCTCGCCTCATGCCCGTTTCTGGCAACAACGGCACGCTAAAGTATCGTTCAAGTATGCGAAAGGCACCGGTTAAAGGCGCATTAGTAGCAAAAAGTGGCTCTCTGTTTGGCACCTATAACATGATGGGATTTGGTCTTGGCAGTAAAGGGGAGCGTGAAAGCTTGTTTGTCCAATTTGTCACTGACTACCATCCAAAGAAAGCGACCAACAGCAAACCAGTGGAGTCACCGTTAACACAGTTTGAGAAAGCCTATTATCGCCAAGTAGTTGATTACAGTTATTCATTGGAACGCTCAAACAATAAAGCGCAGCCGTAGCTGCGCTTTATCATCGTAATATCGACTTAGTAGATTGTGGTCAATTAAGATAAACCTAGGAAATGATTGACCACAGTAAAGTAAATCCACATACCTGAGATATCGACAATCGATGCCAATACTGGACTCACCAGTACTGCAGGATCGAGTTTAAACACACGAGCGATGATAGGCAGAACGCCGCCTAACGTTGTCGATACCGTGACCTGAATAAACAACGCCACCGCTATCGCCATCGCGATAAGGTTGATATCAAAGCCGCCAGCAGAATTCACATCACCAAAGACGAGAATACGCCCAACCATCACCAGAGCTACTGCGGCAGCCAGACATACCGCGACACGGCTCTCCTTCCAGAGCACCTCTAACCACTGCCTCTTTCGAAGCTCACCGGTTGCCAGTGCGCGAATCACAAGAGTTGCGGCCTGGGTACCGGTATTACCACCAGCGGCGGCAATCACTGGCATGTAAACGGCCAATAGTACTAATTGGCTCAAGGTATCTTCGTACTGTGCAATGATAAGCCCAGAAACGATGCCTAGCAGTGCTAGGGTAACAATCCATCCTATGCGCTGCTTGACGTGTTCGAGTACACCCGTCGTCAAGTAACCACCTGTGGTCTCCGCTTCTGAGTGGATCAACCCCAAATGGTGGGCGTACAGTCTTGCGCGTTTATCGTGCCCTTGCAAATCAAGCTCTTCAATCAAGAACTGAACTTGTCCTAAGGCACAGTGTTGCAGCACACCTACCGCTTCATCGATCGGCATTACCGTAAGCAGGTTTAACTGCTGATCTGTTTCGTATTGCAGAAATGCTTTCGTTGCAGCACTGATCTCCTCTTCAGAGAAGCGAGGTGCTGTATTTTCAATATATGTATTGCTCATTACCGTCATGGCGAATCTCCCGATTAGCGTTGGTAACGACCATCAGAAAGTCGGCTCACTAATTGACAAAATAATGCCAAAAGCATGACCAGATGCTAAGTACGAAGACATAGTCTAGGCGCACCAATGTCAGGCCATGTACACAGCCAAAACACGCATCAAAAGGCATACTCATTGAGTGACTCAATAGTAGTAAAGGAGAAAAATATCAGGATGTTATAGAAGGGAAACACACCTACCTCAACGGTAGGAACGAAGATCGCAATTACCGACGCGAGGCTATTTTTCTCCTTTCATACTAGGAGGATGGTCGGTATTGTTCATAGTTATCTCCGAAAAAACTACCCTACTGGTAGTGCGGCGTAGGATACCAAAATACGCCCATGAGTAAAGCCCATTTTCCCCTATGGAAATCATTTTTTACGTTTGTTCATATAAGTGTCATATCACATGTCTCGTTCTACTCTTCTAGCATCCTCTTTAATGCTTTGCGCCGGTGTTTTGCTCTCTGGCTGTGATTCTTCAAATAGCGCAGGGAATGCGCCTTCGCAGCCACCAAGTACCAATCGTTGTGATGTCGATTGGCAACAAAGCTTCACCGATCTCAACCGAGACTGGACTCGCTCCCAATACGATCACCATTGTGATGAAACAGCGCAACCTGCGCCGCAGTTCACGACAAGTTCGGACGCCTCATCCTCGGTTCACTACGCGAATATTTTTGATGGTGAGCGTGAGCGCTATGGTTACAATCCAAGATTCATCCCCGGTCGTCCCTATTTTGATGCCAATAACCTACCATGGATGATCGTCAACAACATGAATCAGTTCAACGTCGGCGACGGTCAGCCTGGCTATCATCAAGATCCGGTGACTCTAGAGAAAACCAATAAGCCGCTACACGCACTGACTTACGATGACCGTGTCTATTCATCTCTATATAGCGACGCCAATCCATGTACCGACTGTGACTCATACTTAGTGAGATTGACACCAAACGGTGAATGGATCAGCACATCGCTAAGAGCTATGGAGCAAGAGTTTGGCTTTAGGCAAAACGCCGATGGGCTAGATGGCTATCGCTACCGTTATATTGAACAGGTGTATTTTCAAGACAATGGTGATGTCTTTTTCAAACTCGACCATGGTGCTATCCGCTATCAGGTACAAACCCAAACTTGGCAGGGCTATAAAAAGAACTGGTTAGCACAAACTGAAATGGTGGGGAATGGTAGCCAGCCACCGCTATTCATCCGCACATCGAACAACAATAGCGAATACGCCATCTCTCGCTTAATCGACATTGGTAATGATGAACTCGATTGGCAAGAAGAGACGCTATCACTGCCAATTCACTTAGGCTTGTATCGAGGTAGCAAGCCCGTCATTTGGGAAGGCAATACCCTACATATCGCAGCCATTAGCTACGATGAGAGTGCACTGAATCGTCTTGATTACAACACGGGGCAATACTACGTTCGCTATCAACTTGGCACTGAGCAAGCAGACGTCCTGTTTATGGGCTGGAGCGGCTCAACCTCAGAGGCAGCACCGGACGGTCACAACCAACCTATCCTTTTGCTCGACAGCCAAAAACGATTGCACTTTATTTCTGGTGCTCACAACCACCAGATCTGGCATCGCTACTCGTTAGAGCCAGTAACCAATAACGATTGGAACAATGGCGATAATTTATGGGGCAACGTAACAGCAAACGATAAATTTTCATACGGACGAGAAACGCCCGTTGGCCGCTATCCAGAAGAGACATCCAGCGATAACAACGTGAATTACGTCGGTCAGTCAATGGGGCGCTATACCTATGTGCACGCAGTTATCCAAAGCGATGACAGCATTTTACTCGCTATGCGCAACACAGCGCCCGCTACAAGTGCACCAAGCGGCTATCGACTTGAATGGATAGCCGGTACGCCACAAACAAATGGTCAATACCAGTGGCAAGACAAAGGTGTCATCGTGATGCCAAACTGGCAGCAGTATTCAAACTACACTCAAAAACTGCATCAGGATAAACGCGGGAATCTATACCTGCTGTATACCTATGAGATCCAAAACTTTAACGATGATACTTGGTTTAACCAGATGCTGCGTGTTTCAAAATCAAGTCAACAAGAGTGTGAGCTGCTGTCTGATGCTAAGGATTGCATTCATGTGGTTAGCGAGCATTATCGCCGCTGGCCTAACGAAATACTGGCCGGTAGTCCAAATCGTTACAGTCAACAATTCCAGCACCACCCAGTATTGCTGGTCAGCTCCGATAAGGGTAATACCTGGCGCTTAGCTACCACAGAAGCACTGCTGTCCCAGAAAACCAAATAGCTAGAAACTCAATAATGAGTATCGATCAAAAACGCCGCGATTAAAACGCGGCGTTTTTATTCAATCGATTGGAGTCAGGGTTAATCCACCACTTTAACTTGAAGCTCTCTTGGTACCTCAAAGAACATGTTTTCTTCGCGGCCTAACACTTCCTCAACATCATCAGCGCCCAGCGCTTTGATTCTATCTATGATTTGATTGACTAGCTCTTCTGGCGCGGATGCACCGGCTGTCACGCCAACCAAACCTTTTCCTTCAAACCACTCGGCTTCAATCAAATCAGGCGTGTCTGTCAGGTATGCCGGTGTGCCCAGCTTTTCCGCAAGCTCTTTAAGGCGCGTTGAATTCGAAGAGTTGGTTGAGCCGACGACAACCATAACATCCACGGCACCGGCCAGTTCACGAACCGCATCTTGGCGGTTTTGCGTTGCATAGCAGATATCGTCTTTACGAGGACCTTGGATCTCAGGGAACACTTCGCGAAGCTTATCAATCACATCAGCGGTTTCATCCACAGATAGCGTGGTTTGACTCACGTAATGAAGATTACTTGGATCTTTGACCTCAAGCGTTAGAACATCTTCTGGACGCTCAACAAGGTACATGCCACCAGTCTCACTTGAGTACTGACCCATTGTCCCTTCCACCTCTGGGTGACCCGCATGACCGATAAGTACCACTTCCATATTACGGCGACTCGCACGAGCCACTTCCATATGTACTTTGGTTACCAGCGGACAAGTGGCATCAAATACCGTCAGTTCACGCGCTTTCGCTTCTTTACGAACCGCTTGAGACACACCGTGAGCTGAAAAGATCACAATGTTGTCATCAGGCACTTCACTCAGTTCCTCAACAAAGATCGCACCACGCTGCTTAAGACCTTCAACCACAAAACGGTTGTGTACCACTTCATGACGAACATAGATTGGCGGTTGATACATCTCAAGCGCGCGCTCAACAATACTGATCGCTCGGTCTACACCCGCACAAAAGCCACGTGGGTTAGCTAGTTTAATTTTCATTTCATTACTCATTGAGGAACCGCTATTACTTATCGTATTAATCTAAGTCTGTCTTGTCGTTATTCTACTTCGAGAATTTCAACTTCAAAGGTGACATCTTGCCCTGCCAACGGGTGATTAAAGTCTACCGTTACCGAATCACCCGCAATGTCTGTGATGATACCCGGGATCTCCATGCCATCAGGACCTGAGAAGGCCATTATTGTACCGACTTCAACTTCAGAGTCACCCACAAACTTTGCGCGATCCATATGGTGAACATTGTCAGGGTTTGGCATACCGAACGCATCCACGGCCTTTAACTCAATCGCTTTGTTGTCACCGGATGACAAACCCACCAAGCACTTTTCGAAATTCTCACTTAAACTGCCGTCACCAATAATAAATTTCGCAGGCTTACCCATATTGTGGGTGCTATCTGCGACCGAGCCATCGCTCAGCTTGATGGTGAAATGTAGGGTGACAGCGCTATCTTTGGAAATGATGCTCACGTTGCGGCTTCCTTGTGTTATTGAGTCTGTGTTGATTGATTACGCACAGTAGCTCTTTATCATTTAGCTTGTTATATAAAAAAGCGCCGTGCATATCAACGCACAGCGCTTAAGGTTATTCGTTATCTGCGCTACTTTTGCTCTTTATTGCGAAAGCTATCGATAATAATCATCGCCGCACCAATACAGATCGCCATGTCTGCTAGGTTGAAGGCGGGCCAATGATAGTTACCCCAGTAGAAATCCAAGTAGTCGACAACAAAGCCATGAACAACGCGATCAAAGACATTACCCACTGCGCCGCCAATGATCATCGCGTAAGCAATGTTGTTCCACTTCTCTTTTGCCGGAAGCTTGCTCATCCAATACGTTAGCATGCCAGTGACGACAAACGCGATACCGGTAAACAGCCAGCGCTGCCAGCCTGCTTGGTCACTCAAAAAGCTGAATGCGGCACCGTAATTATGGACATAAAGCAGATTGAAAAATGGCAAGATCTCAATTCGATTCGCCCAGCCGTAGCCCATGTTATCCATGACCACGAGTTTGATGCTGATATCAGCAATAAAAATCACTACCGCTAGCCATAGCCAGCGCACACCTGATTGTCGAAATGTGATTGCCGTTTCGCTCATCTGTTTCCTTTCTCGCTACCTTTGGTAGCAAACATTCAATGAATTATATGTTCAATCAGTTAGCTGATAAAAACAACCCCAGTAAAAACTGGGGCTGTTAAATCTTTCAAAAGTTCCGGTTAGCTTACCATTAAGCGAACTTACGAACTTCGCCTTCACCGTCTACGTTCGATACGCAGCGACCACAAATCTTTTCGTGACCAGCAATCGTACCAACGTCCGGAGTGTGGTGCCAACAACGGTCACACTTCTCGTTTTCAGTAGCGGCTACTTCAACGAATAGGCCTTCTAGCTCTGTCGCTTTCGCTGTATCTGTCTTCTCAGACATTGGCTTAACCATTGCTGCAGACGTAATAAGAACAAAACGTAGCTCATCTTCTAGCTTGCCAAGCTTCGCAATTAGCGCATCATCAGCAAACAGTGTGATTTCAGCCTGTAGTGCACCACCAATGGTTTTCTCACTACGCGCCGCTTCTAGCTGCTTGTTCACTGCATCACGAACCGTTTGGATTTCAGCCCAGAACTCGTTGTTTAGCTCTTCGCCTTCAGCAAGACCGAATAGACCTTCGAACCATTCACCCGTGAAGACAAACTTGTCACGGCTTTCTCCATTTGGAAGAGAAGCTGGCATTTCGTTCCAGATTTCGTCAGCAGTGAACGACATGATAGGTGCCATCCAACGAACAAGTGCTTCAACGATGTAGTAAAGCGCTGTCTGACAGCTGCGCTGTGCATGGCCGCCCAGTTTCGCTGTGTACTGACGGTCTTTGATAACGTCTAGATAGAATGAGCCCATTTCGATAGAACAGAACTGCATTAGACGCTGAGTCACGCCGTGCGTGTTGTACTCTTCGTACGCTTTTACAATCTCTTCTTGAGCCGCTAGTGCACGACCTACCGCCCAACGATCCAATGCCACCATTTCTTCTGCTGGTACCAGGTCAGTTTCTGGGTTGAAACCGTTTAGGTTTGCCAGGAAGAAGCGAGCTGTGTTACGGATACGACGGTAAGCATCTGCAGAGCGCTTAAGGATTTCATCAGAAACCGCGACTTCACCTGTGTAGTCAGTCGATGCTACCCATAGACGCAGAATGTCTGCACCTAGCTTGTTAGTCACATCTTTTGGCGCAACAACGTTACCGATTGACTTAGACATCTTACGGCCGTGACCATCAACCACGAAGCCGTGCGTTAGCACTTGCTTGTATGGTGCTTCGTCTTTCATCGCGATAGATGAAATTAGCGAAGACTGGAACCAACCACGGTGTTGGTCAGAACCTTCTAGATAAAGGTCTGCACTGTTGCCATTGAACTCTTCACGAGAATCAACAACAGAGTAGTGGGTCACACCAGAATCGAACCAAACATCTAGTGTATCCAGAACTTTCTCGTACTGGCCAGCTTCGTCGCCCAGTAGGTCTGCAGTTTCTACATCCCACCAAGCTTGAATGCCTTTCTCTTCTACTAGCTGAGCCACTTTTTCAATCAGCTCTAGCGAGTTTGGATGAAGTTCTGCCGTCTCTTTGTGAACAAACAGAGCGATTGGCACACCCCAAGTACGTTGACGAGAGATACACCACTCAGGGCGACCTTCAATCATACCTTCGATACGGCTTTGACCCCACTCAGGCATCCACTCAACACCCTTGATTGACTCTAGTGCTTTAGCACGTAGTCCCGCTTGATCCATAGATACGAACCACTGAGGTGTTGCACGGAAGATGATTGGCGTCTTATGGCGCCAGCAGTGTGGGTAGCTGTGCTCGTAAGCGTGATGATGAAGTAGCGCACCTTTTTCTTTCAGTACTTCTACAACGGCATCGTTAGCTTTAAATACGTGCTGACCCGCGAATAGCTCAGTATCAGGCAAGTAAACGCCGTTTGAACCTACTGGGTTAGCGACTTCTAGATCGTATTTTTGACCGACCGCGAAGTCTTCTTGACCATGGCCAGGTGCTGTATGAACCACACCAGTACCTGATTCAGTCGTTACGTGATCGCCTAGGATCGCCGGAACGGTGAAGTCGTAGAATGGGTGGTTGAACTGAGAAAGCTCTAGATCGGCACCTTTCGCAAAACCAAGGTTGTGGAAGTGCTCGATACCAGCACGATCCATCACGTCTTTCGCTAGCTCAGAAGCCACGATAATACGCTCTGGGTTGTCGCCTTCAGTTTGGATAAGTACGTACTCAAGATCGTCACGTAGACATACCGCACGGTTAGCAGGTAGTGTCCACGGTGTTGTTGTCCAGATAACAATTGAGATATCGCCCTGGCCTTCATGACCTTCGCTTAGCTCAAATTTAGACAAAAGCGCAGCTTCGTCGGCCGCTTTAAAGCGTACGTCGATAGAAGGAGAAACTTTATCTTTGTACTCAACTTCTGCTTCAGCAAGTGCCGAGCCACAGTCTGTACACCAGTGAACTGGTTTAAAGCCTTTTAGTAGGTGGCCTTTGTCTGCGATCTTACCTAGTGCACGAATGATGTTTGCTTCAGTTGCAAAGTCCATCGTGCGGTAAGGCTTGTCCCACTCACCAAGAATACCTAGACGCTTGAAGCTCTCTTTTTGACCTTCAACCTGGCCTGCCGCGTACTGGCGGCACTTCTCACGGAATTCAGCCGCGGTCACTTTTTGGCCTGGCTTACCCACTTTCTTCTCTACCATCAGTTCGATAGGTAGACCGTGGCAATCCCAACCTGGAATATAGGGTGAATCAAAACCTGAAAGTGTTTTGGATTTAATAATAATGTCTTTAAGAATCTTGTTTAGAGCGTGACCAATGTGAATGTCACCATTCGCATATGGAGGACCATCGTGTAGAACGAAGGATTTTTTGCCTTTTTTAGCTTTACGGATCTCACCGTAAAGATCTTCTTTATACCAACGCTTAAGCATTTCTGGCTCACGATTGGCCAGGTTGCCGCGCATTGGAAACCCTGTTTCAGGTAGGTTCAGGGTATCTTTATACTCACTCATCGATTCTTAATTCCGTTGTATTGGGCGAAAGTTAGACATTATGTTAACGGTGGAATCTTCCGCTAACCCTTAAACTGACGTAGCCACACCCTTGCTACATCAGCATCCAATTCTATTTGCTGCTTAAGCAGCTCCAATGACTCGAATTTTTTCTCATCACGGATTTTGTGAAGCAGTGCCACTTCAATTTGTTGACCATAAAGGTTGCCCTCGTAGTCAAAAATATGCACTTCAAGATCGGGCGTTGTCCCCGCGACCGTTGGCTTTTTACCTACATTGGCAATGCCTGGTAGCGGCTTATCATCCACACCGAATACCTGCACCGCATAAACGCCACGCACCGGCACGACATAGCGCTTAAGTGAAATATTGGCGGTCGGAAACCCAAAACCACGCGCTAACTTTTGACCATGGGCAACACGCCCTGACAAAGTATAGTGACGCCCCAACATTTCTGCGCTTGCATCGAGCTCGTCATTGGCAAGAGCCTGACGAATGGCCGTTGAACTGACTCGAGTCTCTTCAACAAGAAAACTTGCCGTATTCACGACCTCAAAACCGAACTCATCGCCCGCTTTTTGAAGCATCTCGAAATTACCTTCGCGCCCTTTACCGAAGCGGAAGTCATCGCCGATGACAAGGAACTTAACACCCAATTTGTCCACCAACAAGTCTCGAATAAAAGACTCCGCAGTTAAGCTGGCAAATCGTTGATTAAAGTTCACGCACAACAGGCGATCCAGTTCCATTTTCTCAAGCAGTTCGTACTTATCACGTAATCGAGTCAAACGCGCTGGCGCTCTATCTTTCGCAAACAGCTCCATCGGTTGTGGTTCAAAAGTCATCACAACCGCAGGCAAACCAAGCAGAGATGCTCTCTGTTTTACCTGGCTCAGTACACGTTGATGCCCAAGGTGGACACCGTCAAAGTTGCCGATGGTTAAAACGCAGCCATGGTGCTGATTTTTAAGGTTATGTATGCCTCGAATGAGTTCCATGAAACGACCAAACCACCTGCTTGAGTAAATATTACGAGTGTGAAACCGACGGATTATAACCAATCATTGTTAATCTGTCGCTGCTTTTACGTCTTTCGGACGAATTCCCAAAATAAGCAGTGCCACCAAGTATGTCACCCCTCCAAGACCAATCAGTACCGTCAAGCTAACAATACGCTCAGATAAGCCCCAACTAAGCCACTGCTGCATGTCTTGTAGCTGCCACAGCAATACCGCCACCATAGCGGCTACAGCAATCACTAGACGAACGACAAAGCCAACGGTTTTCTTGGTAATGCGATAGACATTTTGACGATGAAGTCCACGATAGAGCAGCACCATATTAATAAAGGCAGACAACGCTGTTGCCATTGCCAGACCAACATACCCATAGAAATAAGCAAAGATCGCATTGAAGACCATGTTGGTCGCCATAGCAACAATGCCATATTTCACTGGCGTCTTCGTATCTTGGCGCGAGTAATAACCTGGCGCGAGTACCTTAATCAACATAAAGTTAAGTAGACCGGATGCATAAGCTAATAAAGATAGAGACGCCTGATCAACATCATGAGGAGTAAATTCACCACGCATGAAGAGCACCATCAACATCGGCTTTGCGAGCACCATCAATCCCAACATCGCAGGTAAGCCGAGTAGGATAACCATGCGTACGCCCCAATCCATGGTGTGAGCAAAACCTTCACTTTGAGCGTCAACGTGCTTACGTGATAGCGCCGGCAAAATCACGGTAGCAATGGCAATACCAAACAAACCAAGCGGGAACTCTAAAAGACGGTCAGAGTAGTAAAGCCAACTGATTGAACCTGTGGCTAGGAAACTGGCAATAAAGGTATCGAACAGCAGGTTAATTTGGCTCACCGATACACCGAACAATGCAGGAATCATCAAGGTACGGATCTTAGTCACCCCAGGATCGCGCCAGCCCCACTTAGGCCTAACCAATACCCCCTCTTTAATAAGGAAGGGAATTTGGAACGCAAACTGGACAAAGCCACCTAAAAACACCCCAATTGCCAAGCCAATTTCCGGCTGTGCCAGGTTTGGTGAAAGGAACCACGCACAGGCAATGATCATCACATTGAGAAAGACGGGCGTAAAAGAAGACACCGCAAACTTGCCTAAGGTGTTAAGAATCGCCCCTGATAGCGCAACAAACGTAATAAACCAGAGATACGGGAAGGTGATTTTAAGCATCAAGCTGGCGAGTTCAAACTTCGGAGCCGCAGGGCCATCATTGAGCCAATCAAGAAACCAACCAAAACCAAATAAAGCGGTAACAACGCTCGAGCCAAGAATACCGAGTAGCGTCACAATAGTGACAATCACTCCCAACGTACCGGACGCTTTAGCGATTAAATCTCGAGTTTTATCTTTATCACCAGAGGCATGATATTCGGTAAGTACAGGAACAAATGCCTGTGAGAAAGCACCTTCTGCAAAAAGGCGTCTAAGAAAGTTGGGGATTTTATTGGCAAAGAAGAAGACATCAGCGCTCGCCCCTGCCCCCATTAGATTCGCCACCACCACATCACGAACCAGTCCCAATACTCGAGACACCAGCGTCATGGCACTGACAATCATGCCGGACTTAAGAAGGCGTTTACTCACGATAACCTCTGAATTACCTAGCCAATGCTTTGCTATTTATCGGTTTCAATAGCCTTTGTTATTGAAGAGAGGATTAGTATTAGCATTGGTCGAAAAATACTGTTAGAATCCCCGCCATCTTAACCGCGATAGCCCACAGATATCAAAAATTGTTTTGTATCGTCGGGTTTTTGCACAAATCATTTGACAATTGAGCGCAAATGAGGGATATTCCTCGCCCTTAAATTGTCACCGAACTAAGTTTTTGGGAGTTAGACCCTTGGCAAACAGTAAATCTGCTAAGAAGCGCGCTATCCAAGCTGAGAAACGTCGCCAGCACAACGCTAGCCGTCGTTCTATGATGCGCACTTACATGAAGAAAACAATCGCAGCTATCGAAGCTGGCGACAAAGAAGCAGCAACTTCAGCATTTGCAGAAGTTACTCCAATCCTTGACCGCATGGCGACTAAAGGCCTTATTCATAAGAATAAAGCTGCTCGTCACAAGGCTCGCTTCTCTGCTGCAATCAAAGCTCTATAATTTAGACTTTGTATTGTGTTAAAAAAACCGGCTAAGGCCGGTTTTTTTGTATCTGCATTTTCTATATTGACAGTTTTCTTTGTTAACAAGAAAACACTCGCTACGACAAAGTAGCGAACGTTATGGCTTACTCATCGCTGCAGTACATACCATGCAACGTTTCAATCAACTGGCGAACTTCGCTGCTGCTCAGGGTATAAAACACCGTTTGTGCTTCTTTACGCGTGGAGACCAATCCATCGCGGCGCAACCAAGCTAAATGCTGAGACAGTGCTGATTGACTCAATTCCAAACGCGCACACAACTCACCGACCGACAACTCTGTATTGTGTAGCATACACAGAATTTGCAGGCGTCTCTCATTAGCCATCGCTTTTAAGAGTACTACCGCTTGTGATGCGTTTTTCTCCATATCCTGCAAGTTCATAATCTACCTCTAGTTATTTGGTGATACCGTTGTCAATGTGCCAGTCTTTGCCACAGAAAATCATAACGCTGGCAATTTCCGACACATTTTACATGGTTAGCACGCGCATGCTAACGCTTTGTTTAATTAACTGTTGTTGAAATGAATAAATTGATAACTAACTCTAAAGTTAAAACGCAAGTAGATCAGTAAAATCCGCTTCACAGACACTTTTTACCGCTGGATGTTGGATCATTCGTTCTGCGAAAATTACGTAATACTCTTCTTTAATGTCTTCAATATCTCCAATCAACTGCAAGTTACGCTTATCTTTTATTTCCGACATATAGATACTTGGCGCCAAGAAGATGACATCGTCTTTGTACATAGAGAAGGCTTTCATCAACGCAACATCGTCAAACTCACCCAAAATATTCGGCTGAATCCCCTGTTGGTCAAACCATTGGATAACTTTACGACCCATGGATGTACGACTACCAGGAATAAGCAGCCGAGTCTGTTCAAGTACTTCAGGAAAACGTACGTTCTCCAAATGCCCAGAAGTAAAGAAGCTCATGCGACTTTCGCCCAGCTTTTTACTGAACAACCCCGGACTTTGGCTGGAGTCCACTGGACAATCAGACAGAATCATATCCAGCTTATGCTGAGCCAGTTGCTCTAACAGCATTTCGTGCGTTGATTCAAAGCAGCGAAGGTGGATGTTGTTATCTTCAGGAATAGTCGTCATTAAGATCTTACTGACTAGACGTTTAGACAGCGCATCCGCGACACCAACATCAAACAGTAGGTTGGAGCGCTGGCTGTAATTAACGATATCCAGCATCTCGTAACTCAGCCCAAACATTCGATCTGCGTATTTATAGACCAGTTGTCCTAGCTCGGTTGGCTCAACACTGCGACCATTTCGCTTAGTCAATTTGCCATCCATACGCTCTTCTAGCGCTTTGATTTGTCCGGTAACCGTTTGTGGAGTCAAAAACAGCGCATCGGCTGCTTTGGTAACTGAACCTTGTTTACACACCATCCAGAAGTAGTACAAATGGTTATAGTTGAGATGAGACATTCTAAATCGCCTAAATTGAGTGACTCTCTTTTATAGCAAAATCTCGCCACATCAACAATGTTCGATATAACCGACAACAAAAACAGTTTACCCTTCATTTTTACGAAATAAGCACTGTCACATTTGCCACACCACTGTCATATAAATGACAAAGTGGTCAATATAAATCGATTTAATTCATCAATCATGTCAGATTAATCTCTTTTTCTCAAAAAGAAACAACTCCTTAAATATCAAACATTTAAATGCGTAAATACAAATTTACAGAACAAAAATCAACCGATGATCGCACTTAAATCACATAGAAATAGTTTCGTCATATTTCTGTAATATTCGAGTTCTACTATCGCGTCAGATTCAACAACAGGCCGCAAATAGATTAACCAAGGCCAAACGGAGAAAACTATGATGAACCAAGCAACTACAGCGACGACTCCTATGTCGACTACGACGCGTTGGCTGCGCTGGGCTAACTTGGCATTCATGCTTTACCTATTGCTACTTGCTGTTTCTATGGTAGGTAGTGGCTTTAAAATGGCGACAGGCGAGCACGCAAAAGTGCTATTCGAGTTTGCTTCTCACCCAGTAGCAGGCTTGATGATTGGTTTGGTTGCTACGGCACTGATTCAGTCTTCTAGTACTGTTACGTCTATTATTGTTGGTCTGGTAGCTGGTGGCTTACCTGTGACGACTGCAATCCCAATGATCATGGGTGCAAACATTGGTACTACCGTCACCAATACCCTAGTCAGTCTTGGTCACGTTCGTTGCAACACCGAGTTTAAGCGTGCTTTTGCAAGTGCTACGATTCACGACTTCTTCAACTTGCTTGCTGTCGCTATCTTCCTGCCGCTAGAAATGATGTTCGGTGTGCTAGACAAGATCTCTAGCTGGCTTGTATCGCCAATGATGGCGACAGGCGATATGAGCATGGGTGGTCTTAACTTCATCAAACCAATCACCAAGCCAATAGTGAGCGCTATTCAAGAGCCGCTGAGTGCATTTGGTGACGTGACCGGTGGTGTACTACTTATTGTTCTTGGTATCGCAACTATCTTCGTTGCTATCACTGTGATGGGCAAACTCATGAAGAGCCTAATGGTTGGTCGTGCTCGCGAAATTCTAAAGAACGCAATTGGTCGTGGCCCAATTCACGGTATCGTGTCTGGCTCTATCGTGACAGTACTGGTTCAGTCTTCATCAACAACCACCAGCTTAATGGTTCCGCTAGTCGGTACGGGTGCTCTGAAAGTTCGTGACGTGTACCCATTCACGCTAGGTGCGAACATTGGTACTTGTATCACGGGTCTGCTTGCTGCCACTGCGGTATCTGGTGAGTACGCTGTGTTTGCTCTGCAGATTGCTCTAGTGCACTTGGTGTTCAATATCATGGCAACGGTATTTATCTTCGGTATTCCGTTCCTGCGTGAGCTTCCAGTGAAAGGCGCCGACTTTATCTCTGATATGGCTATCAAGAACAAAGCCGTTGTGGCGGGTTACCTAGTGTCTATCTTCGTAATTATCCCAGGTTCGATTCTAGCCCTGACTGCTTAACGACGAATTCACTGGCGCCGCTAAATGGCAATAGTAAAAAATAAAAAAACGCTCAGCAGATGCTGAGCGTTTTCGTTTTTAGAAGTCACCATAATCGTAGGCGTCATAAGCATCGTACGCGTCGTAATGCTCGATAAGATCGGCTTCATCGACGTAGTCCCAATAGTAATAGCGGTCATAATAGTAGTTGTAGTACGGGTCGCCGACATAATAGGTTTTGATGCGTTTATCTTCCGTCCAAAGGTAGTAGTTTGACGCCTTTAACACTGGGACAGAAAGCGTTTGCTCCCCCACTTTGATATCCGTTTGTCCCTCAATGTTGCCGACAAAAGTCATCGGTTTACCTAGCACAAAGATCTTCGGATCTAAAAATCGCTCTACCTTAACGACAAAACGGCTACTTCCCTGCCGGGTCTCATCTGGTCGCCCTTTCGCATCAAGCTCAAAATAACTGATTTGCAACTCACTACTGCTTGCCGACGGGTTAGTAAGTTTTGCAACCACCCCACCCCAGCGCGCTGGCTGACCTTTATAAGGTGTCGCATCAGGGCTCGCATCTTGATAACTGACCAACAGCTTTTCATCGGCAACTTTGATCTCATCGGGGCCGCTACTGCAGCCCACCAGCAAGGCTGCCAATATCCATACATACGCTCGCATTTTCTGCTCTCCTATTTTTCGCTCATTTCATTATGAGTCAACCGCTTAACGCTTCGCAAGTTACAACCTATTGTTGAGTCTTTGCATCCTATTATTGACACATCACTTAGCGACGCAGACCGCCAATACAGCACAACAATACCAAGACTAGAAACTAACCCAAGATTGACGTTAACCAACTTACCGAAGTTTAAGTCGTTGTTTACTCTATTACGCAATCACTATGTATAGGACTCTGTCATGAAAACAAAAATTCTACTTCTCAGCACACTTATCGCCTCACCAAGCTTTGCATACTACTGTGACCAAACCGCAGAAGGCGCTATCGATGGAGCAGTAGATGGTGCAATCACCGGCGCTGTTGTCGGTGGTATTGTTGACGGCGGACGCGGCGCAGCTGCCGGTGCTGCAATTGGTGGCGGTACGGGTGCGGTTGTAGGTACTGTTGATGGCGCTTACGATGAAGAAGCGTGTGAAGTCGTTACAGATGTCGCTGTAGAAGACGAAATCGTGGCTGAAGAAGTCGTTGAAGAAGAAATTATCGAAGAAGAGATCATCGACGAGGAAATCGCTGAAGAGTATTACTACGACTAACGTTTTACCTTCACATTTTGGCAGTTACCTAGAGGTAACATCCCCCTATGTTACTGCCAACCTTCTCCCTCCAGCGATAAACTGCAATCAATAAACTCGACGAAAAGGTCCAGTATGCACAAAATCGCACTTGTTACCGGTGCGTTTCAAGGGATCGGTCTCGCCACATCTGAAATGCTCATGGAACAAGGTTTCCACGTGATCATGGCGGACATCCAATCTTGCAGCGCCCTCGCCAATGAACTCCGTCACAAAGGCTACCTGGCATCGCACGTTAAAATTGATCTTGCGATGTCTTCAATGTTTCCGGCTATCGCCAACAAGATAGAGGAAGAGTTTGGTCGTTTAGATGTGTTGGTCAACAACGCTTCAATCTTAGCGGATTTTGGCAAGCATCCATCACGGATCGATGAGGACACTTATCGACGAGTGATTGAAATCAATCAGATTGGCCCATTCTTGCTTACACGAGCTTTAACCCCGCTACTGAAAAAATCCGCTGGGGCTCGTGTGGTCAATGTATCGAGCCAAGCGGCTCAGCTTTCTCAGCTCGCCAATATGAACTCCCCTTGGAGAGATGATGTCTGTGCAGCCTATCAGTCCTCAAAAGTTGGTGTTAACGCCAACACAGTCCTGTTTGCCAAAGAGCTTGAACCATTTGGTATTAAGGTGAATTCCTACTGCCCTGGTTGGGTCGATTCCGGCATGAATCTAGATGAACTGCCTGAATACGGAGACAAGGTGAAGCTGAAAACACCACGAGAAGGCGCCGACACTGCGATCTGGTTAGCGACACTAGAAGAAGATGGTCCAACCGCAGGCTTTTTTACCGAACGTGAAGCCATTAGCTGGTAAAAAAGCTTTTAGTCAGCAACAGAGCTATATTAGCTGATCACAAAAAACGCCGAGCAGGCTGACCTGCTCGGCGTTTTTATTCGACTCTTTACATGAAACGTTATACTGAAAACGGATAACGAATCGGCTCGTGACTCTCGTAACCAATCACTTCAAAGTCATCCAGCGTTACCCAAGTTTCTAGATCTTCTAGTGACTTGATTTTTGGGTTAATGCGAAACTCTGGCGCAGCCAAGGGCTCACGTTTAAGCTGCACATCACGCATCAGCTCAAGCTGATCTTCATAAATATGCGCATTCACAATCTTGTGGTAAGCCAGACCCGGCTTCTTGCCGGTGATTTGCGCCATGATGGCCAAAAACACATACACCTGAACCATATTGAAATTAAGTCCAAGCGGCACGTCACAAGAGCGCTGAGTACTGTTTAGATATAAGGTGTCGCCCAATAGAGAAAAGTGGTGGCTGTACATACAAGGACGTAGGCACCCCATATGAAATTCACCTGGGTTGTAGAAATTAAGAATTTCACCACGGTCATCAACGCCCTTTGAAAGGTCATCAACAATCTTGCGAAGCTGGTCAATATGGCCTCCATCCGGCTTCGCCCATGCTCGGCCTTGAACACCATAGACACGTCCCATATCGTCTTCGCCTTTACGATATGGATTGTTTAACCACGCTTCATTGAGGTTAGCGTTAGCATCCCACGTTTTGGTGCCCAACTTGCGAAAATCTTCCGCATTGTCATAGCCGCGGATGTAGCCAAGTAGCTCAGCGACTGCTGCTTTCCAAAAGCTCTTGCGAGTTGTGACCAATGGAAAGGCATTACCAGCAACATCGTAAGTAAGATCGGCATTAATCACGGTTAAACAACGTTTACCAGTGCGCTCGTTCTCAACCCAAATACCCTCGTCAACGATTCGCTGACATAAGTCTAAATACTGCTTCACGACAATTCCTATTACTTCGATACTTTTGGAGTGGTTGCACCGTTGACTTTATAAGCCCACGCGACCATCAAGCCGCCAATGATCATCATTGGCAATGAGAGGATTTGACCCATTGAGATAAATCCACCAAACAAACCTAGGTGGGCATCCGGCTCGCGCACGTACTCTACCATAAATCTAAAGGTTCCATAACCAAGCAAGAACAAGCCAGAGACAGAGCCTTCTGGGCGAGGTTTACGAATGAACCAGTTCAGAATTAGGAATAACACCACACCTTCTAACGCAAACTCATATAATTGAGATGGGTGGCGAGGTAACGGACCGCCGTTGGGGAAAATAATCGCCCATGGCACATCTGTCACGCGTCCCCAAAGCTCACTATTCATGAAGTTGCCAAGACGCCCCATGCCTAAGCCAAACGGCACTAGTGGCGCAATAAAGTCCGCAACATTAAAGAAAGTGCGACCGTTTTTACGTGCGTACCAAAACATCGCCGTGATAACACCCAGCAAGCCGCCGTGGAATGACATACCGCCAGTCCACACTTTAAATAGATAAAGCGGGTCTTGTAGCAGCTCTTCAAAGCCGTAAAACAATACGTAGCCGACGCGACCACCGATAACTACTCCAAGAAAGCCGGCAAACAGAAGATCCGACACTTGCTCTCGAGTCCAACCTGAACCTGCCTTATCTGCGCGTCGATTTGCAAGCCACAAAGCGAAAGCAAAACCGATCAAGTACATCAAACCGTACCAACGGACAGACAGCGGACCTAACTCAAACAGAACAGGGTCAATATTTGGAAACTGGATATATCCCTGAGACATAAAACGCTCACTTAAAGTTATTAAATAATGGGGCTAAAACATCATAGAAAATGCCACGAACAATAGAAAGACTGCAAAAATCTTTTTAAGTTTCGGTGTTGGCATTGTCGTCGCCAACTTGGCACCAAATCGCGTCGTCACCATGGAGGTAGCGGCAATCGCAAACAAAGCTGGTAGGTAAACATAGCCGACACTGAATTCCGGCAGCCCTTCGGCCTTCGCACCATGAAACACGAAGCCTAACATGCCTGCCAGTGCAATCACACAACCACAAACAGAAGAAGATCCCACCGCACGGCGCATTTCAACGCCATGTTTACTCAAAAATGGCACCGACATCGAACCGCCACCGATGCCTGCTAGGCTCGAAACCATGCCAATTCCCGCACCACAGCATGTGGTGATAAATGGAGATGGAAGATTTCGTACCGTTTGAGACTTAATTGATAGGAACATTTGAATCGCTAACATCAGCACGATAAAAGCAAACACCTTTGGCAGGTAATGCGAAGGGATCCACTCTGCGATGTAAGAGCCAGCAAACCCACCGATGACCACACCGGGTATGAGCCACTTAATCACAAACAAATCAACATTGCCTAACTTAAGGTGATTTATTGCCGATGAACCAGAGGTAATAATGATCGAAGCCAGAGAGGTCGCGAGTGCTATATGCATGACTAAATCACTACCAATGCCAAACTTAGGCAGCAAAAACGCCAGGGCTGGTACAACAATCAGGCCGCCGCCAATCCCCAGCAGACCCGACATAGTTCCTACTACAGCACCAAGCAGTAGCAACAGCAATATCAATTCGTAATTCACAACAAGACCAAATATAAGAGTTAAAATTTACCTGCACGGATGAAGCCTGCAAGACCTTTGACCTCAAAGAAATCGCGCATTTGATTGTAGATGGTTTTTCCATAGGGTTGCATCAGCGCTTTGTCAGCAAGTTGTTTAAGCTCATCGAGTGAGCTCTGCGCAAGCAAGTATTTCACTTTTGCCACGTTAGAGGTGTTCATACTCAAGGTATCGTAACCTAAGCCAACGAGTAGAAGCGCGCCAATAGGGTCACCGGCTAACTCGCCACAGATACACACAGGTAAGTCATAGGCTTGGCAAGTCGCAAAAATGTGTTTCATTGCCGCAAGCACTGAGGGGTGCAACGTTTCGTAGATGTCTGCTACTTGCGCATTATTGCGATCAACCGCCAACAAATATTGGGTTAAGTCATTGGTGCCCACCGAAACAAAATCGACTCGCTGTGCCATGAACGGCAAAATATACAGCATCGATGGGACTTCAATCATCACACCGATTTGTGGTTTTTTCACCTCTGGATGAGCATCATGCACTTCCTGATAAGCTTGTTCAATCAGGGTTGCCGCATCATCAAACTCCTGCACCGAAGAGACCATAGGCAGCAAAATGCTCAGATTATCAATGCCAATGCTAGCACGAAGCATCGCACGCAACTGAATCAAAAAGATATCAGGATGATCTAGGGTAAAACGGATCCCACGCCAACCCAAAAATGGATTATCTTCCTCGATAGGCAAATACGGCAACGCTTTATCGCCACCAATATCCAATGTACGCATGACGACTCGCTTATTCGAGTAAGCACTTAGCACAGAACGATATTGATGCAGTTGCTCTTCTTCCGATGGAAACTGCTGCTGCAATAAGAACGAAATTTCGGTGCGGTACAAGCCGACGCCATCAACGTTTTTGTTGATTGAAATACTGGTATCAGCACTAAGACCCGCATTGAGCATAACTTGAATACGCTGACCATCTTTGGTAGCGGCCTCAAGATCAGCCGTCGACTCCACCATTTGTGACAGTTCCGACTCCTCACTGACCAGCTCTCGGTATTCCAATAACAGCTCTTGGCTAGGGTCTGGGAATATTTCACCGCTGTAGCCATCAACAATACCGAGCTTGCCACTAAGCAGCTCAGGGTTAGTATTCACCCCCATGACCGCTGGAATGCCCATGGCTCTAGACAAAATTGCCGCGTGCGAGTTAGCCGCGCCTTCCAGCGACACAACTGCAAGCAATTGCTGTTTCGGAATAGACGCTAAAATCGAAGCGGTCAGCTCTCGAACCACTAAAATCACGGGCTCGTTAAACTCGTGAATGGGGTACTCTGTATCATGGAGGAAGAACAGCAATCGCTGACCAAGCTCTTTAATGTCTTGCGCCCGCTCGCGTAAATACACGTCGGACATTTTTGCAAAGCGGTTGGCGTAGCTTTCGACGACTTGGCGCAGTGCCCAATCGGCTTTATCCCCTTTTTGGATCTGAGCTTTAAGGTCGTTTCTCAACATCGGATCGTTGAGTAAGTGGGTAAACAAGTCAAATATGGCCAGCGCATCTTTATTGAGCTCCAAATCGAGCTTTTTGCGCATGCGCTTAAAGTCCGCCAGCGCATGTTCTATCGCAACCGAGAGCATCTCTTGCTCACGTGCCACATCAAGCGTGGACGCAGGGAATACGTCACTCAGGTCTGGCTGAGTGTTGTCCCACCAAATAGGGCCAATCGCAACACCAGAAGAAGCCCCGATGCCCTTAATGACAAGCGCGGCATTGTCATCAAAAAAGCCATGTCCCTGGGCGATCGCATGAGCAATCAACACCGCGATCTGCGCAGACAGTGTGACCAGAAAAGACTCTTCCATTTCACTAAACTGTCGGGAGCTTTTTTGCTGCACGACCAACACACCGAGCACTTGCTTGCGATGGATAATAGGCGTGCCAAGAAAAGAATGATAGAGGTCTTCCCCCAGTTCAGGGAAGAACTTAAATGCGGAGTGTTTGGCGGCCTCTGCCAGGTTGATAGGTTCGGCGGTACGCTTAACTAAGCCGACCAAACCTTCATTGAAGCCAATATGAATCGTATCACCTTGGAAGGTAAGACCTTGGGTCGCCATGAGCTCTAGGCGCTGCTTATCGTCGTTGGCAAGATAAATAGTGCAGCACTCGGTGTTCATAGCTGAACACGTTTGCTGCACTAACATCTCGAGGGCTGCATGCACGTCTTCTACTTTTGAGACGTGTTCAACTATATCCCTTAGTTGCGATAGCATACTTATCCTCTTCGATGCTTTCTTTTGCCTTTAAATTTTCGTTCTTTAAACGGCATCGCTAGCGAAGCAAACTCTTTCATCGCACGGCGGTAGACATCACGCTTGAACGAAACCACTTGTCTAACTGGGTACCAATAACTTACCCAACGCCAACCATCAAACTCAGGGGTATTACCGCGCTGCATATTGATTTTGGACTCATCACAGTCCAAGCGCAGTAAAAACCATTTCTGTTTTTGCCCGATACAGACCGGTTTCGAATCCCAGCGCACCAAACGCTTAGGTAACTTATATCTTAACCAGTGACGACTGACCGCAACGATTTTAACGTCGTTCTTAGTCAATCCCACTTCTTCATACAGTTCTCGATACATGGCCTCTTCAGGGGATTCACCTTCGTCAATACCGCCCTGAGGGAACTGCCATGAGTGTTGTCCGTATCGTTTAGCCCAGAAGACCTGACCATGGTTGTTACAGATTACAATACCAACATTCAGTCGGTAACCATCGCCATCTATCACTGGCCAACCTCAATTAAATTTTCATTACCTTGATTTTTCCACATATCCCCAACTTGAGCAAACTTATGGATGTGTAAATTTGAACAATTACCACTTCTTTGTCACGCACTGGATAAGATTCAAACAACACCTTAGTTATCAACATTACAATGAGACATAGGCCACATTTATTCACCTTTTCTGTGAATAACTGTGTGAAGAATCGTTGATCTCTCAGAGAAATCATAGAAAAACCACAGTTAAAGAAACTGAACAAAAAACAGATAAAATAAACAAACCAATTTAAATCAATAATTTAAAGAAAAAATAATCATTAACTCTATGTGGTCGTAACTCATTTTATTTACCATCACTCAGATCGGTCAAAGATCAACCATCGATAGGTTTATCCACATTAGGAATGCCAGTTTTCATACAAAGCTCGATATTTCAAGCAGTTTGTCGACTAAAATATACTGATTATTTATCCATGCATCCATTTTTAATGGCAATTAGTCTTTCCCTCTGTGGATAACTATTTAATAGATCAAGTTTGCAGCGAAGTGATCCTTTTTTGTACAGAGCACGAATCCGTTCTCATGGTAAACTAGCGGCGATTAGAAAAAACAGCGACATGACACCCATGAACACAGCCCCAAAATCCGAAGCCGAACTGTTAGAACGCGCCCGCCAAATCGCTGGCATGAGCTTTGGCGATCTTGCCAAGCCAGCCAATATGCGTGTACCTGACAATCTCAAGCGAGACAAGGGTTGGGTTGGTCAATTACTGGAGTGGCACCTTGGTGCAACGGCTGGCAGCAAACCTGTACAAGATTTTCCTGAAATTGGTGTCGAGCTAAAGAGCATCCCAATTGGCTACAATGGCAAACCACTGGAGTCGACCTTCGTTTGCGTCGCCCCTTTAACAGGGATCACCGGGTTAACTTGGGAAGCCAGCCATATTCGAAATAAACTGTCGCGAGTCCTTTGGCTACCTGTTGAGGGTGAGCGCGAGATTCCTGTCGCAGAGAGGCGTGTGGGATCTCCGCTTATCTGGAGCCCTTCGAAGCAAGAAGAGGTATTGCTTAAAAACGACTGGGAAGAGCTCATGGATTTGATTGCACTCGGTGATGTTAATCAAATTACCGCCAGAAGCGGTGAAGTACTGCAAATAAGGCCAAAGGCCGCCAACAGCCGAGCGAAGACGGAAGCGTATGGCACAAATGGTCAACCAATAAAAACCTTACCCCGAGGCTTTTACCTCAGAGCGAGTTTTACGAGCTATATCTTAGAAACCTACTTTGCTTAATACCTGTTTGCCGCTACAGAGACATGCTCAGTGCAAGTTGAGTTCAATATCACAGTAGCGATTCATCTCTGCGCTGCCGCACTCATCGTAGGCGTTATGAAGCCGTAGATAGGCTTTTTCTACACCGAGACGTGTCAGTGCTTCTTTTACAGAATCTAAAGATTCGTAATGAATAGGCTCATCATCTTGTTTAATGGGTTCGAGTTTGTGCTTGTATTCCACTGCAAGTAAATAGTGTGAAATATCAGCACAACCGATCACAAACACCTTAGGTGGCTTATAACTCTCTTTATGATGTCCGTGTAACCAACGATCGAGCTGATGTTTTTGCATAGTCCACCTCCTCTGCTTTTGTGGATAATGCGTGACTTATCACTATCAGTTTAGCCAAGGCACAGCCAGTTGCGCATAAAATGAGCAGAACTTTTATAAAAACGGGGTATAGTGGAATCAAATAACAACAAGCAAGGATGGCTCAATGAAATACCACAAGCTCCCACACTCTTCGCTCGAAGTCAGTAAAATCTGTTTGGGAACCATGACATTCGGTGAGCAAAACACCAAGCAAGAAGCCTTTGAACAACTCGATTATGCCGTTGAGCGCGGAATAAACTTCATCGATACTGCAGAGATGTATCCAGTTCCACCCAAACAAAACACTCAAGGGTTAACTGAATCTTATATCGGTGACTGGCTATCGCATTCTGATAAAAGACAAAAAGTCGTTTTAGCAACCAAGGTCGCAGGCCCGCGCAACGTCCCTTACATTCGCGAAAATATGAGCCTAGATCGCCGCAATATACATCAAGCTCTCGATGACAGTCTCGCTAGATTAAAAACCGACTATATCGACCTTTACCAGCTTCATTGGCCCCAGCGCAAAACTAACTGTTTCGGACAACTTAATTACCCTTATCCTGACGACAATGAAGAAGTTACCTTAATTGAAACGCTCGAAGCACTAAACGAGCTGATTAAGGTGGGGAAAATTCGCTACATTGGCGTCTCCAACGAAACGCCATGGGGTGTAATGACACTGCTCAAGTTGGCGGAAAAGCACGACTTGCCAAGAATCGTTTCCATTCAAAACCCTTATAATTTACTTAATCGAAGCTTTGAAGTGGGACTGTCGGAAATCAGTCACCATGAAGGGGTTGAGCTACTCGCCTACTCGCCATTAGCCTTCGGCTGCTTGAGCGGTAAATACCTTGATGGACAAAAACCGGAAGGCGCACGTTGCAGCCTATTTGAACGCTTTGTCCGTTACTTCACGCCTCAAGGCATTGAAGCAACTCAGGCTTATGTCGATCTTGCCCACAAACACGGCCTAGACCCATCACAAATGGCCCTGGCATTTGTGAATCAACGTCCTTTTGTGGCCTCCAATATTATTGGTGCCACCAATCTCGACCAACTAAAAAGCAATATCGATAGTATTGACGTCACCTTGTCCGATGAACTGTTAGAAGAGTTACAAATAATAGGGGCAAGGTATTCAAACCCTTGCCCCTAATCGTGTTTTCTAGCGCGTTTTTGAGGGATGGAAAAATGACTCAATCTCGCTATATCAAGAACTCGGCGGGCAGTGACACTGCCCGCCTTGAGTTACGTAGCTAATCTTGACTGCAACTCTCGACGTAGATGACGAGCTTTGCGTTTAGCGACAACTTGAGGAGCTGCGACATGACCAAGTGGACGACCTTCTTTGTCTAAGCCGATGTCTCTTAGTAGGTGCTCGTTGTGAAGCGGCAATTGATACGCGCTACGACGGTAGCGTCTTTTCCACTCACGCTCTTCTTTTTGAATGTCAGCTTTAATTAGCCATGTTGCGATAGTTAGATAAACAGAAGTACGCATAATAATCTCCAGATTATGAAATAAAGAGGAGAGAAATAGCAGTCTAGGAAAGATATAAAGACTCTTATGTGACTGCTATTTCCGCAGCCTCATAAGGTTACGGATTAATTAAGCTTGTGCTGAACTTGCTACCGGTTTGTCGGTAACAGTGGCGGTCGAAACTAGACCACACATATGATCAGCATCAGTACGGCGAACAGCACAAGCGTTGATAAAAGAAATACGATTCATCATTTTCTGTGCCTCCATACTGGCTTTATTAATCCTGAAATTTGGGTAAATGAGCGTCTTGCTCACGGTTAATTCTTATGCAGTTCGTTTATTAAATCAACAAAACATATACAAAAAAGTGAAAAACAAATGAATACTCTAGTGATGACAATCACGAGTGTTTTAATGCCGAGTATTTAATCAATCACCTACAAAAATACGGTGATTAATTTTATTTAAGCAAAATACAACCTGATATTATTTCAAGCCCACTTAGTGCGAGCTACATCAACCTTCCGTGTAATTGCAATGTAAACCACTTAAAACGGCGTCAATTTCAACCAAAAAAGGTGCCGAAGCACCTTTCATTGTTCAAAACCTATCCGTTACGCTAGATAGTCTCTTCTGTGATCAAGTTGTGCTTGTTCAACAAGCGATACATCGTCGCCCGCGAAATACCTAACTCTTTCGCCGCTTGCGTTACCTGCCCGTTGTGACTATCGAGGACTAAAATAAGCGCATCACGCTCTGAGCGTTCACGAATACTTTTCAAACTACGTTTACCAGAAAACGTACCCGGTAGCTCAAAGTGTTTTTTCGATAACACCTCTTCTTCAGTCATTAATACCGCTCGCTTCACCTGATTCAGTAGCTCCTTCACGTTTCCAGGCCAATGATAATAAGTCAGTGACTTAATTGCATCGTCGTCAATGGATTTCACAGGAGAATTAAATTCTTTAGCAAATTGGTTTATGTAATGTGTCACCAATAGTGCAATATCTGTCGCACGCTCTTTAAGACTAGGGACATTAATTCTTAACACATTAATGCAATGGAAGAGCTCCTCGTTAAAGGTACCGTCACCCAAGGCTTTCTCAATATCTGAGGAATCCGCCGCTAAAATACGCACATCAAATTCCTTGATGCCTTTAGCCGTTTCAATTTGCCCATCTTGATAGAACTTTAACAAGTTAAGTTGCTGCTTAGGTGGCAGAGTAAATATGTCGTTGAGGACAATGGTGCCGCCAGATGCTTGATCAAGCAATGAACTCTGAGAAGCGTCATGCATACCAAAAAACTCATTTTCGAAACGAGCATCCGAAAACGCACGACAATTGACAGCAATAAACGGTTTTTGCGAGCGAGCTGAACAGCGATGAATCGCCTTGGCAACCGACTCCTTACCTGCTCCAACTTCACCGTGGATCATAATACTCACGTCTGTTGGACCAATACGACGAATTTGGTCACGTAGTCGTCTAATGGGCAGCGATTGCCCGACTATACCTAGGTCGTTATCGTTGCCATTGTGCGGCCAAACTTTTTGCTCAAGTTTGAGCATACCAAGCTGGTGACCAATGGTACTCATGAGTCTTGAGTCTGGAATTGGCGTGGTGAAGAAATCGATACAGAAATTGACGATAAATTGGCAAATCGTATCTGAGCTAAGTTGCGACTCACGGATAAACGCTATCCAACGCACCTGCTTATGCGTACTAACGAGTTTCGCGATACCATTTAAGCTAAAATCATCCCGCGTGAGATCGACAATACCAATACATGGTCCAATCTCAGAAAACAGTGCATCTGCTTTGCGAAGATCAGAGCATTGCGTGCAGCGCCAACCCGCTTGCTCTAAAACAGATAGCCAAGGCTCATAAACTCCACCCACCACGACCAAAGAGCCGGGGATTGAATCCATCCGAAATTCGGTTCCCATTACATCATTCCTATTATTGTTTTTAGATTCAATAGCTCCATTCTATGCATGTGGCGCTATCTATCAAAGACGACTATCGCGTTTAAAACCTACAGAGGTGTCTCACATTTAAGACTAGTGCACGATTTGTAACTTTTCTATAAACATTCAAAGGATTTTGGCATAAAAAAAAGCCTCTCCGCAGAGAGGCTTTGTAGGAAGTCATAACCTTAGCAGAGAGCTTACTGCTGAGGACGCATCGCTGGGAATAGGATAACGTCACGGATGGTGTGCGTGTTAGTAAATAGCATCGCCAAGCGGTCGATACCAATACCTTGACCCGCTGTTGGTGGTAGACCGTGCTCTAGTGCAGTGATGTAGTCTGCATCGTAGTACATTGCTTCGTCATCACCTGCGTCTTTCGCATCAACCTGTGCTTTGAAGCGCGCGTCTTGATCTTCTGCATCGTTAAGCTCAGAGAAGCCGTTCGCGACTTCACGGCCACCGATGAAGAACTCAAAGCGGTCAGTGAAGAATGGGTTGTCATCGCTACGACGCGCCAGTGGAGAGATATCTGCTGGGTAGCCAGTGATGAACGTTGGCTGGATTAGCTGAGGCTCAGCCGTCTCACCAAAGATCTCTTCAAGAAGCTGGCCACATGTCCAGAACGTCTCTACTTCAACGTGTACAGACTTAGCAATCGCTACCATCTTGTCTCGGTTAGTTAGGTCTTCTTCTGTCAATGCTTGGATTTCAGCGTGATCTGGGTTGTAGTGTTTGATCGCTTCAAACATACTCATACGTGCGTAAGTGCCGCCAAACTCAACGGTTTCGTCACCGTAAGGCATAGACGTTGAACCTAGAACATCCATCGCTACCGTGCTTAGCATCTCTTCAGTGAGATCCATCAGATCTTTGTAGTCAGCGTATGCTTGGTAGAATTCCATCATAGTGAATTCTGGGTTGTGACGTGGCGATAGGCCTTCGTTACGGAAGTTACGGTTGATCTCGAATACGCGATCAAAGCCACCAACCACTAGACGTTTTAGGTAAAGCTCAGGGGCAACACGCAGGAACATGTCGATATCAAGTGCGTTATGGTGCGTGATAAATGGACGTGCAGTCGCACCGCCAGGGATCACGTGCATCATTGGCGTTTCGACTTCTAGGTAGCCTTTTGAGCTCATGAAGTTACGAATTGCTGATACAAGCTTAGAGCGAATGATGAATGCGTGACGAGAGTCTTCGTTAACGATTAGGTCAACGTAACGCTGACGGTAACGCATCTCTTGGTCAGTTAGACCGTGGAACTTCTCTGGTAGTGGACGAAGTGCTTTCGTTAGCAACTCGTACTCTTCCATGTTCACGTAAAGATCGCCTTTACCAGACTTGTGAAGTGCACCTTTCACACCGATGATGTCACCGATATCAAGGCCTTGGTATTTCTCTTTTAGCTCTTTTTGAACATCTTTTGCTGCGTATGCTTGGATACGACCAGACGTTTCTTGAATCGCTAGGAATGGACCACGCTTAGCCATAACACGGCCTGCGATTGCCACTACGTGGTTTAGCTCTTCTAGTTCTTCTTTCGTCTTCTCACCAAATTCCGCTTGAAGGTCGCCTGCTAGGTGTTCACGACGGAAATCATTTGGGTGGCCGTTGGCTTTGCAGCTTTTACGGATATGATCCAGTTTTGCGCGACGCTCAGCGATCAGCTTGTTTTCTTCTTGTACGTTTTCGTTTTGAACAGCATCAGTCATTTTTCGATGTATCCTGTTTTAAAAGTGGTGAAAAGCTTACAGGCCTGATTTTAGGCTAGCTTCGATAAATTTGTCCAAGTCGCCATCAAGAACCGCTTGAGTGTTACGGTTTTCAATGCCAGTACGCAAGTCTTTAATGCGTGAGTCATCAAGTACGTAAGAGCGAATTTGGCTGCCCCAACCGATGTCAGATTTAGCATCTTCGTTCGCTTGCTTCTCTGCATTTTGTTTTTGCAGTTCATGCTCGAACAGTTTTGCACGTAGCTGTTTCATCGCTTGATCTTTGTTTTTATGCTGAGAACGATCGTTCTGACACTGAACCACGATGTTAGTTGGAACGTGAGTAATACGAACCGCAGATTCCGTGGTGTTAACGTGCTGACCACCCGCACCAGAAGCGCGGTAAACGTCGATACGAAGATCAGACGGGTTGATCTCGATATCAATGTTGTCATCAATCTCTGGATAAACAAACGCAGAAGCAAATGAAGTGTGACGACGGCCGCTTGAGTCAAATGGTGACTTACGAACTAGACGGTGAACACCTGTCTCTGTACGTAGCCAACCATAAGCATACTCGCCAGAGACCTTCACAGTCGCGCCTTTAAGGCCAGCGACTTCACCTTCTGATACTTCGATGATTTCTGTCTTGAAGCCTTTCGCTTCTGCCCAACGAAGATACATACGTAGCATCATGTTGGTCCAGTCTTGCGCTTCCGTACCACCAGAGCCCGATTGCAAGTCGATGTAGCAATCTGACGCATCGTGGTCACCGGCGAACATACGACGGAACTCAAGCGTTTCTAGCTTGGCTTCCAGTTCAGCAAGTTCTGGTTCAATTTCATCGAAAGTTTCTTGGTCTTCTTCTTCAACCGCAAGCTCAAGAAGACCGTCTACGTCTTCCACACCTTGGTCAAGAAGGTCGATGGTTTCAACAACCGCTTCTAATGAGGCACGTTCTTTACCTAGTGCTTGCGCACGCTCAGGCTCGTTCCATACATCCGGTTGTTCAAGTTCTGCGTTGACTTCTTCTAGACGCTCTTTCTTAGCGTCATAGTCAAAGATACCCCCTCAGGATATTTGTGCGTTCAGACACATCCTGTAGGCGGTTTTTGATAGGATTGATTTCAAACATATTTGCTCAGCATTTATGAGTAGAATTTAACCGCAGAATTCTACTCAAAAATGTGACGAAGATACAGGAAAATATCGATTTTCCTTGACCGAAATATCAAGCCCCTATCGAGGCTCAATATGGTCGACCATCAGTTGCAATGACTGGTTTCCACGAAACTCATTGATATCCAGTTTGTAAGCGAGAGTGACGGTTTTCACCGAAGCATCTGGCCAACGGCGTAAATCCACATTAAAGGCGATCGCATCCAGCATAATATTGGTGCCAAACCCTTTATGCATCGGCTCAACCATCAGCTTGAGGTGTTTTTCTCCCACCAGCTTTTGATGCAGCACTTTAAACTCACCATCAAACACAGGATCAGGGAACGCTTGTCCCCAAGGACCTCCAGCACGGATCTGCTCTGCGGTATGCATGGAAAACTCTTCCGGCGTTAACTCACCATCCGACAAGATAATACCTTTTAACGCGGTATCACCCAGCTCTTCACGCACCACCTCATCAAACAGCTTACTAAAGCGCTCGAAGTCTTTTTCCATGATGGTAAGACCGGCTGCCATCGCGTGACCACCGAACTTTAAAATCAATCCCGGGTTCTGGGTATCAATACGGTCAAGAGCATCACGCATATGCAAACCTTGGATAGAACGACAAGAACCCTTAATTGTTCCTTCGCCACCATCGGCAAACGCTATCACCGGGCGATGGAATTTGTCTTTGATACGAGAAGCCAAAATGCCAATCACACCTTGGTGCCAATCACGCTGGAACAGCGCTAGGCCATACGGCAGCGCCGCCTTATCACTAATTTGCAAGCGCTCACAAAATGCCAACGCCTCTTGCTTCATGCCTTCTTCGATGTCTTTGCGCGTCTGGTTAAGACCATCAAGTTCACTGGCCATCCGGCGAGCAGCGTGGATGTTATCCGACATCAAAAGCTCAACACCAAACGACATGTCATCCAAGCGACCAGCGGCATTGATTCGTGGACCAAGCGCAAAACCAAAATCGGATGCCACCAGCTTTCTTGCATCGCGCTTAGCAATTTCAATCAAAGCTTGAATGCCGGGTCTAGCTTTGCCCGCTCGAATTCGCTGCAGGCCTTGATGCACCAAAATGCGGTTGTTCTCATCCAAAGGCACCACATCGGCAACGGTACCGAGCGCCACCAAATCAATCAGCTCCATCAATTTTGGCTCAGCCATACCTTGCTCGGCGAACCAATTGCGCTTTCTCATATAAACGCAAAGTGCCATCATCAGATAAAACGCGACGCCAACACCCGCTAGCGCTTTCGATGGAAACCCACACTCATTGAGGTTGGGGTTGACCATTGCATCTACATTCGGCAGCTCTGAACCCGGTAAGTGGTGGTCAGTCACCAGCACCTTGATGTTATTGTCTTTGGCGTACTGCACCCCGGAAATCGAAGAAACACCATTATCAACAGTCATGATGACTTCTGCACCAATCTCGATAGCTTGATCGACCACTTCAGGGCTTAGACCATAGCCATCTTCAAAACGGTTCGGCACCAGATAGTCTACATTTCGACTGCCTAGCATACGCAGCGCCAATACAGAAAGCGCCGAGCTCGTAGCACCATCAGCATCAAAGTCACCGACAACGATGATGCGCTTTTGCTGCTCAATCGCTTCAAACAGCAGCTCAACAGCGGGGTCAATTCCCGCTAGTTGTTGGTAGGAATGCAGCCCTTTGGCCGCTTTTTCCAATTGAGCTACATCACTCACACCACGGCTGATGTACAGACGGCGCAGCAAAACAGGTATAGAGTCAGGAAGTATCGAAATATCGACGTCAGGGCGGCGTTGGATTTCTATCATAAAATGCAATGGGGCCTTAAAAGGCCCCAATCCTAATCGTTATTGAATTTGTTGTAGACGCTTTAGAAGATCAGCAGGAGGAAGGTAGCCACCCACCATTTCACCGTTTGGTAGGAAAATAGCTGGCGTACCACTGATACCTAGTTCGCGTCCAAGCTCATAGTGCTTAGCTACGGTCTCTTGACACTGCTTCAGGTCACCATCAAACACCGCTTCTTTGCGGTTAACTTTAGCATCGTGCATCGCGTCTGCGGGATTTTCTGAACACCAGATTTTCGCCATTTGGTCAGCAACCGAGCCCGTCGCTCCTTGTCGTGGGTAAGCAAGGTAGCGCACTGTAATTCCAAGGTCGTTGTATTGTTCCATTTGACTGTGCAGTCTCACGCAGTAGCCGCAAGTAATATCAGTGAATACCGTCACCACGTACTTTTCGTCTTTTGCTTTGTATTCAATGACTGTATCCGCAAATGATGCGATTTTTTCAGCATTGATTGGCGCTTGGCGCTCAGCAATCACATCTTTGTAATTGCCGTCAGCATCGATAGAGTACAGTGTGCCGGCAATGAAATGATCACCTGATGGTGATGCGAACAAGATACCGCCAGGTGTGCGAACTTCTATCAGACCCGCGATATCTGAAGCCACGACTTCTGATACCTCAATGCCGATTTTGGCAAATCGTTCACGAATGGCCGCTTCGTCTGCTGCAGAACTCGCCGCCGCCGCTTCAACGACAGTTGCTGGTGTTGCTTGGCTTGGTTGAGACTCTTCTGCACCGCAAGCCGTCACGAAAAATGGCAGAGAAAGTAGAGTTAAGCGGCGTAATACGCTCATTAAAATCACCTTTGTATAGAAAACGTTAAATTAAGCCCTTGGATGATGCTGGCTATGAATGTTCTTCAATCGTTCAGTTGCTACGTGAGTATAAATTTGTGTCGTAGATAAGTCACTATGCCCTAGCAACATCTGTACGACACGCAGATCTGCGCCATAGTTCAATAGATGCGTCGCAAAAGCGTGTCTTAGTACGTGTGGCGACAATAACTCGGTATCAATATCAGCCAGCACGGCATAAAACTTAATACGGTGCCAAAAGGTTTGTCGGGTCATCTGCTTGGCTCGTTTACTTGGAAACACCACATCCGAGGTTTTCTCACCAAGCAACTGAGGGCGACCTTTATCGATAAACTCAGAGATCCAATCAATGGCGTTCTCGCCCATGGGCACCAAACGCTCTTTGTTACCTTTACCCACAACACGTACCACGCCTTGTCTTAGGCTGATATTTTCCATCGTCAGGCTCACAAGCTCAGTGACACGAAGGCCTGTTGCATAGAGCAGCTCTAGCATCGCTTTGTCACGCAACTCTATAGGATCGTTCGGATCGGGCGCTTCCAGGAGTGCCATCACTTGATCTTCGGTTAAATCTTTCGGTAGTCGCTTAGGGAGTTTTGGGCTCACCAATAGAGCGGTTGGATCGTCCGAGCGCAGTTTTTCTCGGTGCAGATATTGGAACAACCGACGGATCGCAGACAGCATTCTCGCTCTTGAGCTTTGCTGGTAGTTTTGATCCGCCAACCAGCTTTGATACTCCTGCAAGCCCGCTAGGCTAATAAAATCCAGTTTATAGTTATGCTCATGCATCCATTTCAACAACTTCACCAAATCATTTCGATAAGACGCCAAGGTGTTTTCTGACAATCCTCGCTCCATCCACATAGAATCGAGAAATTGCTCCACTAAGCCCTGATCTTGGATATTGACGTCGCTCACGACTACCTCTTGGATGTTTATACAGTACTTTGAACAGAGTAAGCGAGAAAAAACCAGATTGCCATAAAAAACCACACCCTAGCGAATAAGCGCTGCAAAGATGGTCGAATTCAGAGTAGAATCTTGGCCAATCATCACAACCAAGATACAGTGAAGTTATGAAAATAGGCTTATTTTACGGCTCGTCCACCTGCTACACCGAGATGGCTGCAGAGAAAATCCGCGACATCATCGGCCCTGATATCGTCGACATATTCAACGTAAAAGAGACTCCTATTACCAAGATGAGCGAGTATGATCTGCTTATCTTAGGCATTTCCACTTGGGATTTTGGTGAACTCCAAGAAGACTGGGGCGCTATTTGGGATCAAGTCTCCGGTGTCTCACTCAGTGGTAAAGTCGTTGCTTTATTCGGGTTAGGTGACCAGGAAGGCTATGGCGAATGGTATCTCGATGCCATGGGCATGCTACACGATGAACTTAAACCAACCGGCGCCCAATTTATTGGTTATTGGAATAATCAAGGCTACGAATTTGAAGCGTCAAAAGCACTCACCGAAGATGGCAGTCAGTTTGTCGGTCTTGCTTTGGATGAAGACTCTCAATACGAGCTTAGTGATGAGCGCATCGCAAGCTGGGTTGAGCAGATCCTTGTAGAGTATCAGCAAACGCTGTAATGCTTACAAAGTAAAAAATTTCTAAACAAACGGCGCCTATCAAGGCGCCGTTTTTAGTTCTCATGAAGTCTTACAAGCAGACTTTACTATTAGCATGCTCAACTAGGCAGCTTCTTGCTCAAGACTTTGGTCACTACGGCCAATAAAGCACATGCAGACAATCGCAACAAACGTTGGCATTACCCAACCCATGCCCACACTAAACAGTGGCAATGCATTGAAAGCTGATACATCAATACCTGCTACTTTCGCAGCATCGATCATGGCAAATGCTAGTGATACCAAGATAACCACGCGGTAAGCAAGTTTCGGGTTCGCTAGGTACTTACGAGTAAAGGTCAAAGCTACTAGTGCAATCGCAACTGGGTATAGTGCAAACAGGACTGGAACCGATAGCGAGATAAGCTGCGCCAAACCAACGTTTGCTACTACAGCACATGCAACACCAATGATCACAACCCATTTCTGGTAGCTGATAGACGTGAGTGAGCTGAAGTAATCAGAACACGCTGAGATCAGACCGATCGCTGTTGTCAAACACGCTAGCAATACAATCACAGAAAGTACGATTTGACCGTATGGACCAAACAACGCTTGTACGTATTGGCTCAAGATGGCACCGCCGTTGTCTGCACCTGCTGCAACCGTCGCGCTCGTCGCACCTAGGTAGAACAAAGAGATGTAAACGAAAGCAAGACCCGCTGCTGCAATGAATGCCGCGCTAATTAGGTACTTAGTCGTTGCTGCTTGCTCAGTAATGCCTTTCTTACGCAATGCATCCACAATCAACATACCAAACATCAAAGAGCCGAAGGTGTCCATGGTGTTGTAACCTTCAAGAAAGCCTTTGGTCAGTGGCTGGCTTAGATACTCACCGACAGGTGCAATCATCTCGCCTTGCGGATCGATAAATACCGCACCGGCTAGAACAATGAGACCAACAAACAGAACTGGCGTAAGCACCTTACCGATAACATCAATCAGTTTGCCTTGCGACCAAGCAAATGACATGGCCACAGCAAAAAACAGGATTGAGAAAATTGTTAGGTGCATTTGGGCTGCGTCAGCGAAGAATGGGCGAATCGCCATTTCATAGGCTACTAGACCAGTACGAGGCGCGGCGAACGCAGGGCCGATAATAATAAAGATCAGTACCGCAATAAGCGTCGCAGCCTTCTTTGGCAAATCTTTCGTCAGGTGCTCCCAAGAGCCTCCTGCCACTGCAACAGCAATAATGGTAATAAGAGGAAGACCTACTGCAGTGAGAAGAAAACCGGTCATTGCTGGGAGCAAATTCTCACCCGCTAATTGACCCGCTAGTGGTGGAAAGATGATGTTGCCAGCACCAAGGAAAAACGCAAACAGCATAAAGCCGACTGCTATAATATCTGTTGTTTTTAACGTCTGTTTCACAGATATGCCCTTACTTGTTATGTTGTGTTTCTGTAGAAGGAATCTTGGTTCCCTCGTAAAATAAGGCGGGCATAATGACGAATCACTAGTCAATAAGCAATAGATATAGATATAAACACTATATAAATTTGTTTAATTGATTCAAAAGCAGTTTGATTAACTAGAGTGAATGCCCAACCTGGAATTTTATCTCGATCATTTTCCCACACACATCACTTACATACAGAACATATCACTACTCAACAATTTAACAACAGTACCTATCACTTAAAAGCAAACGATTAACAAAATAACTTATGACTCGTAGCACATCAAAAACGAAAGGCTTTCAATTCAAACAGTTCGCAATTCTAGATGGTCATTCCGGGATGCCGGTTAGCACCGATGGGGTACTTCTTGGTGCGTGGACACAATATACCAACGCAGAGCGACTGCTCGATATCGGTACCGGTACAGGCCTTCTAGCCTTGATGAGTGCGCAGCGTTATCAAGATGCAGCGATTACAGCGATCGATATCGACAGCACGGCCATTAATGACGCCAAACGCAACTTTGCGGACACCGAATGGAGTGCGCGTCTAACACTGCTTCAAGGAGACGTACTAAAGCAGAGCTTTAGCGAGCGTTTTACGGGGATCATTTGTAACCCACCCTATTTCAATAGCGGTGAAGTCTCGCACAATGCCCAGAGAGCCACTGCTAGACATACTCACACCCTAGCGCATGAGCAATTACTAGAGCGCTGCCACAGTTTACTTATTGAGGAGGGGCAAGCCAGCTTTGTCCTGCCAACAGCAGAAGGTGAGCAGTTCATCGCAATGGCTAAGCAGCAAGGTTGGTATTTAACACGCCTATGCCGAGTACAAACCACCCCTAAAAAGCCTTGTCACCGTCTGCTGTTTACCTTGAGTAAGGTATTTGAAGAGTGTAAAGAGGAGCATTTAGTTATCCATGGCGACGTCGGTGGATATTCTGCGGACTTTATTACTCTAACTAAAGACTTTTACCTTAAAATGTAAGTGCGCCGCGCGTTCGTTTGAGTATAATAGCCGCCCTACTTTTTCCCTGTTTGATGTTTTTTTGTTCAGGGTTAACCTACGTCTTGTGGAGACACTATAGTGATCAGAACCTTTGCCGAACTCGATCTAGATCCGGTCCTTTTAGAAGCGATTGAAGAAATGGGCTTTAGCCGCCCAACTGACATCCAGGCTCAGGCTATTCCACAAGCATTGGATGCAAGGGATATTCTTGCCTCTGCACCAACAGGAACAGGTAAAACCGCTTCCTTTGCTATTCCAGCAATCCAATACTTACTCGACTTCCCTCGTAAAAAGGCAGGTCCAGCACGTATTTTGATCCTCACGCCAACTCGTGAGCTGGCAATGCAAGTAGCAGAACAAGCGACTGCACTCGCGAAGTACACTCGCCTTAAAGTCGCGACCATTACCGGTGGTGTGACGTACGATTCTCACGCCGCAACGCTGGCAGAGACTCAAGATATCGTGGTGGCAACGCCAGGTCGTTTGATGGAGTACATCGAGGCAGAGCGCTTTGACTGCCGTGCTATCGAATGGTTAGTACTTGATGAAGCAGACCGCATGCTGGACTTAGGCTTTGGTCCAACCGTTGATCGCCTGTCAGCAGAGTGTCGCTGGCGTAAGCAAACATTGCTGTTCTCTGCAACGCTTGAAGGTCGTGGTGTAGAAGGTTTCACTGCCGATCTTTTGAAAAATCCAGCAGAGCTCGAAGCGCAGCCATCAACACGCGAGCGCAAAAAGATCACCCAGTGGTATCACCGCGCCGATGATGCGAATCACAAACTGAACTTGCTAAAACGCATCCTGACCGAGCAAGCTCAGCGTACTATCGTATTTGTAAAGACGCGCGAGCGTCTAGGCGAGCTTCGTCAGCAACTAGATAGCGCGCAGATCCCATGTTCGTGGATCCAAGGCGAAATGCTACAAGATCGTCGTAACAACGCTATCAGCCGCTTTCGTGATGGCCAAGTGAACGTCCTTCTCGCAACCGACATCGCTGCACGTGGTATCGATTTGCCGGATGTCTCTCACGTTATCAACTACGACATGCCACGCAGTGCCGATGTCTATCTACACCGCATCGGTCGTACCGCTCGTGCAGGTAAAAAAGGCATCGCTATCTCTATTGTGGAAGCACACGATCAACCAATGATGGATCGCGTCGCTCGCTACACTAAAGAGACCATCAAAGAGCGTTTCATCGATGGCATGCGCCCAACGCACAAAAAGCCAGTCTTTAAAAAGAAAAAACCGAAGAAAGACGACAAGAAAAAAGCGGTGAAGAAAAAGAAAAGCGCTAAGAAGAAATAAGCGTGAACCTTAGATAAACGAAAAGGGTGTCAGACCAAGTCTGACACCCTTTTTTATTCACCTTCGATATCTAATCACTGCTCTTCGCGCTTAAACACCAGTTCCGTCGCCGTCGATTCTTCTTCAACAAAGTAGTAGCCAGCGACATCAAATGCCGTCAGTTTTTCGATCGAATCAACACGGTTCTCGATGATGTAACGTGCCATCATGCCGCGCGCTTTCTTGGCATAAAAGCTGATGACCTTGTATTGGCCATTCTTACAGTCTTTGAAAACCGGCGTGATGACTTTACCATCGAGCTGCTTTGGCTTAACTGCCTTGAAGTACTCGTTGGATGCTAGGTTGATCAGCACATTGTCACCCTGTGCATTAAGAGCATCATTGAGTTTGTTGGTGATAATGTCGCCCCAGAATTGGTATAGGTTAGTGCCACGCTCGTTGGCAAGCTTAGTACCCATTTCTAAACGATAAGGCTGCATCAAGTCCAATGGCTTCAGCAGACCATAAAGGCCAGAGAGCATTCGTAAGTGCTGCTGAGCAAAGTCAAAGTCATCTTCAGACAAGCTTTCTGCTTCCAATCCAGTGTAAACATCACCTTTGAAAGCAAGGATTGCCTGGCGAGCATTGTCTGTTGTAAACGTTTGTGACCACTCTTCAAAACGCGCCACGTTCAAGCCAGCGATCTTATCGCTCACCTTCATCAAAGCAGAGACATCGGCTGGGGTAAGCTTACGACACTCTTGAATAAGCTCTGCAGAATGCTCGATTAACTCTGGTTGAGTGAATCGCTCGGTGGCGAGCGGTGACTCATAATCTAGGGTCTTTGCGGGTGAAACAACGATAAGCATGACTTTACTCTTTTAGTATTGGTTTGCTTCAGTATAAAAAAAGCCACGCACTTTCATCAATGAAATAGTGCATGGCTTTTTCTATTTTTGAGATAGGTAGAAGCGATTACTTGTTCGCTGCATCCTTAGCATCGTACCAAATACCCTCTTCTAACTGAGATTTCAGCTCTGGGTAGTCATTGGCATCAAAGGTTGGAACCTTGCCTGCTTTTAGCTGCTGATTGTAGTCTTTGGCAAGCTTAATAACGATACCCGATAGCAGGATGATCGCAATTAAGTTAACTATGGCCATCAGACCCATGGACACATCCGCTAGCGCCCAAACCATTGGCAGAGTGGCCACTGAACCAAACATCACCATGCCTAGTACGATAACGCGGAACAGGCCAAGACCCGCCTTATGGTTATGCTCTAGGAAGATAAGGTTTGTCTCTGCGTACGAGTAGTTAGCAATAATAGAGGTAAACGCGAAGAAGAAGATCGCAACCGCTACAAAGATACCGCCCCAGTCACCAACTTGAGCACTCAATGCACGCTGAGTCAGCTCGATACCTGTAATTTCACCGTGCGGTACATATTCACCTGACATTAAGATGATAGCCACAGTCGCCGTACAGATAACGATAGTATCGGTAAATACGCCTAGCATTTGCACGTAACCTTGAGACGCAGGGTGTGGCGGATAAGGCGTTGCTGATGCCGCTGCGTTTGGCGCAGAACCCATACCAGCTTCGTTTGAGAACAGACCACGCTTGATACCTTGGATCATCGCTTGAGCGATAGCATAACCTAGGCCACCAGCAGCAGCTTCTTGAAAGCCGAATGCGCTCTTAAAGATGTAAGCAATCACATCTGGCACTTTCTCAATGTTCATGAACATCACGACAAATGCCAGAACAAGGTACGCCAGCGCCATGACTGGAACGATAAGCTCCGCTGTGCGCGCAATCTTACGTACGCCACCAAAGATAACGAATGCAGAGATAAGTACAATCACCACACCCACGATCATTGGATCAAAACCAAACGCGGTATTCATCGCATTGGCAATCGCGTTAGCTTGAACCGCGTTGAACACCAAACCAAAAGCAATAATAAGGAAGATAGAGAACAATACGCCCATCCAGCGCATGCCTAGACCTTTTTCCATATAGTAAGCTGGACCACCACGGTAGTTACCGTCGTCATCTTTGGTTTTGTATAGCTGTGCTAGAGTACTTTCTGCGAATGATGTCGCCATACCCAGCATTGCAATTAGCCACATCCAGAAGATAGCACCAGGGCCACCTGCTGTTAGCGCGACAGCAACACCTGCCATGTTACCTGTGCCTACACGAGCAGCAAGACTGGTACAAAGTGCTTGGAAAGATGAAATACCAGCAGTGTCTGCTTTACGGCTGTTTTTCAGCACACTGAACATGTGACCGAAATGGCGGAACTGAATAAACCCAAGGCGTACTGTAAAGTAAATCCCCACACCTACGAGCAAGTAAACAAGAATCGATCCCCAAAGTAGATCGTTCATTAGATTAATAACGTCTGTCACTTTAAACCTCACTTAAAGTTAGAGTCCGAGCTGCACTTCCTAGTGCGTCCTAAGCGCCATGGTCTTCTCCATCCGTGAAGTTTTGTTCATTTCTTTCTTTTTCACGGCAACTTAGCTTGTATTTCTTACCACTTGAGAACGGCATACAAGTCGGGGTATTTTTTGACGGAGCGGATTTTGCAGTCATGCTCACGAAAAAGCAATACGCAACCGGTAGTATATCATTGTTATTTTTCACCTTAAAATCACGAAAAGTTAACACTAAGCAAAGCAAACGATTCACTTTTTTGCCTCAAATTAGCATCAAATATACAACAAGCCATTGGTGTTAGCCTCAAAGCGCTTAGGGTTAGGCAAAATTAGTGCAAACCTTGTTAGCACAACGGGTCTACGCTCATTTACCAAACGAGGTACTTTTTAGCAGTTATCAGGCAATGAGAATGCTTATCGTAGCACGCAAACGTTGCCCTTCAGCCTGATTCGCACAGAGCGTTAACAAAACTCACTGAAGGACTCTTTTGCAATTTGTGATTTAAGTGGTCATTTTTTATTCGAATCTAAGCTCTAAAAATGTGAGATTGAGTTCAAAATGGCATAAAACATTCATAGTCTCGAAACAAATGAGAAACATATCAAAGTTAGTCTGCGTAAGAATGTGGTACTTAAAGGGCTCCGTAGGGAGAACAAAACAAGTGAGGTAGCTTATGGATGGCTTTGAACTGGATGAGATTACGGAAGTAGACGCACCTAGAGGGCGCGCCGCTCGCTCGAAACCTGTCAAAAGAAAATGGCGAGAAATTGAGGCTATTAAAGACAGGCAGCGCCTACAAAAAGAGCTTAACGACATGGACATCGGTCTGGACTTTGCGCTTGACGACGTCGACCTTTAATTTATCACTCAAACACACATTAACGAATTTTCGGTGGAGGCGAGCCTGAAACGCCCCTACCGATACTAACAAAGCCCTCAGATTGAGGGTTTTGTTTTATCTAGCTTTCTAGTATCAACCTCTCTTAGCATCGACCTTGACGAAATAAAATGCCAATATAATAGGCTCTTGGACGAGGTGGGGATTCAATAATGGTCTCAAAACGGAAACCTATACATCTGAATCGGGTTGAAAAAGTGGTGGACTATATTCACCAGAACCTAGATAAACCGCTTTCCGTCAATGATCTGGCCGACATAAGCTGTTGGTCGCGCTGGCAACTCCAACGCGTATTCCAAGAGCAAACCAACCACAATCTTGCTCAGTACGTACGAGAGCAGAAACTCAGCCGCGCCGCCGAGCAGTTACTTAGTAGCATGACCAAGATCGCCGACTTGGCGCTGGAATTTGGCTTTAACTCAGAGAATAGCTTTAGTCGCGCCTTCAAACAGCAGTTTGGAGTCTCTCCACGTCAATACCGAGCAAGCGGTAAGCTAACCGGTATTCGCTTACCGTTGACCAATAGCGCGGATCTCCCTCTTGATCAGGCTGCAACTCAAGTAGTTCGTATCGAGAACCAGCCTCAACGCACATACTATGGCGTGTATGGCCCGATCGACACACTTTATGCCACCAATCCACAGTTTAGTGACCAAGTTGCTAATATTTGGGGAACATTTACTCGCACGGTTCTAAAACAGTCTGATAAACCGTGCGCTCACTATTATGGGATCATCGACACCCTTCATTTATTGCCAAACACACAAGTGCTGTATTGGGCGGCCAGCGATGATGAACAATTCTCTACGCATCCAGATCTCGAGTCGATCGTCGTCCCAGAGCAAAGCTACGCCGTCGTGACTCACCTTGGGCCAACCTCTACATTGCCACAAACGTTAAAATGGGTACTTAATGTTTGGCTTCCTCAGTCAGGCTATATAGGTAAAGAAGGGTTTGAAGTTGAGCGCTACCCCCGTGACTATGACGTAAGCAGCCCACACGCTCATATGGATTTCTGGCTTCCTATAGAAAGAATTGCCCTTAGCTAGCGCAGGTATCGCGATAAAAGTTGCACCAAATTGTTAAGTATTAACTCAACAAACCGAATAGAATTGCAAATGAAATTAATTATCAATAACATTTACATACTCTTTGCGATTCTTTTTCTATGATGTTAAAAACAAAACTCAAGCCAATAGCAGTGGCGATAAGCATGCTAGTGACATTACCATCTGTCGCTATTGCAGAAGAAACTATACAGTCAAAAGGTACCCAAACCGACGAGCAAATGACGGTTTTGGGGAAAACTTACCGCAACACTGCGACTAAGACTTCGTTATCCCCTGAAGAAACACCGCAAACTCTGAACGTCATTGAAAGCGAGCAGATGGAGCAGCGCGGCGTTCAATCCGTCATGCAAGCTCTTCGTTACGCTCCAGGCGTCTCAACCGAGAACAAGGGCGGCGCTGTCGTATTAACCGACTGGGTAAAAATCCGCGGTTTCGATTCATCAAACAACTACTATGATGGATTGATGCTCCCCGGCCTACCTGGTTGGAATGCCAAGCCCCAAATTGACCCAATCGCGATGGAGCGATTGGAAATTTTCAAAGGCCCAACATCTGTGTTGTACGGCACTATGCCTCCAGGTGGCATGGTCAACATCATCGCTAAAACACCTAAGTTTGAAGAAAGCACTAAGGTCAATCTCGCGACTGGTTTCAACAACCTACTTGAAGCCTCTATTGATAAAACGGGCGCACTTAGCGACAACGTGGCTTACCGCTTTATCGCTCTTGGCCGTAAAAAAGACACGCAAGTCGATCACGTGCAAGAAGAGCGTTACGTCATCGCACCATCTATCGATTGGAATGTTTCAGACAAAACGTTTGTGAATTTCAACCTCTACTATCAAAACGATCCTCAACTGGGACAGAACGT
The DNA here is from genome assembly GCF_052879755.1 of Vibrio sp. DNB22_10_4. Lineage (NCBI taxonomy): Bacteria > Pseudomonadati > Pseudomonadota > Gammaproteobacteria > Vibrionales > Vibrionaceae > Vibrio > Vibrio sp. DNB22_10_4. The sequence goes on from NZ_JBNNXW010000002.1 coordinate 446,175, forward strand.
TACCGTTCCTCTCGCAGCTATCGAGTCTGGTAAAATTTCACCTTCAACATTTGCAGGTGATGTGAACTACAACGACATCAGCCGCGAGTTCATGCTGGCAGGATATAAGATCAAACACGACTTCAACAATGATTGGTCTTTCTTCCAAAACTTCCGCTATATGACGACGAAGTTTAATCAAAAAAGCACAAATAGCGGTGCTTTCGACGAGAAGACAGGCGAACTACAGCGCACAGCCTATAGCACTGACGAAAGTTCAAAAGGCATCAGTGTCGATAACCAACTCTCTGGCTTCGCAAGCACTGGCGCTCTAGATCACTACTTACTATTTGGTGTTGACTACCGCTCTATTGAAGGCGACGTAGACTACAACGCCTTCGATGGTGTGAAGAGTATCAATCTCTACAACCCAGATAATAATCAGCTCAACCCTAACGATTTCAATAGAAACTACTATTCAAATACGGACGTTTCTATGAAGCAGTTAGGTGCCTACTTCCAAGACCAAATGTTGATCGACAATTGGGTATTCATTGCTGGTGGTCGTTACGACTGGGTTGAATCCAAAACTATCGGCTCTGCTAACGGCGCCGCTCCAACAGACACGGTGACCCGCGACAGTAACTTCTCCTATCGTGTTGGTGGTATGTATCAGTTCGACAATGGTATTTCTCCATTTGCAAACTTTGCGACCAGTTTCGAACCAAACGCTAAGCTTGATGCCAATGGCAACAACCTAAAACCAGAGAAAGGCGAACAAGTGGAAGCCGGTGTTAAATACGCCTCGTATGACAGCACAACAACCGCATCAGCAGCGTTATTCCACATTAAAAAACGCAACGTAGGTGTGCGTAAAGATGGCGCCTCTCCTTACGAAGCCATCGGCGAAGTACGTTCCCAAGGTCTAGAGCTTGAAGGTCGCACACTGGTGAACGACAACTTAGATCTTATCGCCAACTACACTTACACCGATATGGAAATCACCAAAGATGAGAACCCAAATAATGTAGGTCAAAAAGCGATTTACGTACCTGACCATGCGGCTAATCTATGGGCAAACTACACCATGCATGAAGGTGCCATGCGCGGACTGCGCATTGGTGGTGGCGTTCGCTACGTAGGCGAAACAGTGAAGAATAATGCGGCTAACGTGAATGCAGGAACGCTCCCATCGTACACGCTCGTTGACCTGTCTATTGGCTACGACTTAGGGGAAGTCAGCTCAACATTGAAAGGGGCTTCAGCTAACTTAATTGCTAACAACTTGTTCAACCAAGAGTACTACACGTGCTGGAATGAGAGTTACTGTTGGTACGGCCAGCAGCAAACTGTACAAGTCAACGTCAAGTTCGATTTGTAAATCGCACGCAAGTCATGCAGCAGCGCTTTATATAAGCGCTGCTTTCTAGTTTATAAAAGGTCAAAATGGAAAGGTTAAACAACACAGAACACCACGCTCAGTTGCTCGCACTCACTCACGTATCGAGTCAGATTTCACCGCTGCTCGATGTTCTACACGAGACTAATAGCGTCATTTTGCCAGAAACAGTGGCCGAGACGTCTGATCCATCCGATACGATTGAGCAGTTGCATCAATACTGGCAAACCCACTACCCGGAAGCAGGACGTGCCTATTGGCAAACTCGCACCTGGACAATGTTGACCTGGCAACCAATTACTCTCGCTCTAGTGGCGACATACTACGCTAAGCGCGTGCCTCCCTTGAGCCAATTACGTCAGGGCGTGCAGCTTTCCAGTGGTCTGGTTGCCAACTTCGACTTCCTTGACTCTAAATGGCAAGCCGGCGATCAGCATCAACGCCAAGTCATTGCCGCTAACGAACTAAAAAGACTTATAGAACAACTAGCGAACCAAGTAGAGAGTATATTCCGCCTTAGCCCAGCAACACGCGAAAAGCTTCTCGCTGACACTTTGATGGAGATGCTGCTTCGTGGCCTAAAGCATATGGTCGCTAGCAAATTGTTGCCAGCCGAACAGATGCGCCCGACCTTTGCGCATGAACTGCAACACTGGCAGCAAGCACTCAACCTTCCCATCACGCGCTTTGGTCGTCTTGAAGTAGACAATCAGGGAGAGCACTATATTCAACGACGCAGTTGCTGCATACACTACAAACGTGCGGACGGTGGCTATTGCCAGGGGTGCCCGAATGCTCCTCTATCTAAATAGAATACCAGTTATCCGTGAGCGCTACTTTTGCTACTAAAACTTGCATCAAGAACCAACAAGCAATGATTGCTAAACGTTATTTCTGTTAACAAATGAGATACAAAATACAAATGACATTCATTATCAATAAATCTATACATCCCCTGCTGATTAAAATAGAATAGTGTCATTTTTATTCAGGCTGGTATTCACCAGTGTCGCCATCTTGTGATGGCCGCCCTTTAGCAACAATAGGCTTCTAAAATGAACAAAACGGCTCTTCGCCTGACTTTGTGTTCGCTGCCACTGCTGAGTTTGAGCAGCTTTGCGAACGCAAACGATCTCAACACTGCTCGCAACGTCGAAGCAAAGACCATCACGCAAAGCGCGCAAAGCCAAGCTCGCATCAACAAAAGCAGCGACAAAGCCTTTGAGCTTAAATCTGACATTGCCATGCTTGAGCAGGAGGTTGCCAACCTTGAGGTTTATGAGCGCCACCTAAAAGATGTAGTGAATAACCAAGAACAAGAAATGGCCAGTATCGACGTTCAACTTGAACAAATCAGTGATACTCGCCAAGGTGTTGTGCCTTTGATGTACCAGATGCTCGAAGGTCTGGAACAGCACATTGCTAGCGATAAGCCGATTCGCCAGCAAGCTCGCCTAGCAAGACTCGATGAGCTAAAAGCGTTGATGCCACAGGCTGATGTGAGTGATGCAGAAAAGTATCGCCGCATTCTTGAGGCTTACCAGATTGAGATGGATTACGGCATCAAGCTAGGTAGCTACCGTTCTCTTATTGATGTTGGTAGCGAGATCGAAGCAGAACAATTGTACCTAGGTCGTTTGTCATTAGTTGCTCGCAGCCTAGACCGAAATCAATACTGGACTTGGGATAGCCTCCAAAATAACTGGGTTGCTGTCGATGCAGCTCTGGCGCCACAGATTGATAAAGCGTTTGCCATTGCCAACAAGCAAGCCTCTCCAGCTCTAATTGAGCTTCCAGTGTCTCTACAAAAGGATCCAAGCTAATGCGTAATTCCGTATTCCTCGCCGCACTGCTTGCATTCGGCTTGTCACAACCAAGCTTCGCTGCGGACTCTCTGACATCAAAAGCACAGACAGCACAGCAACAAGAACGTGCTCACAACAGTGAACGTGAAGCCAAGTTCAAAAAAGAAGAACAATCGCTTGCCGCGCGTAAAGCACAACTTGAAACTCGCAAAGCTGAGCTTGAAGCCAGCATCGAGTCATTGAGCACTGCATTTTCGGAAAACGAGCGCACTTTGGCAGAGCAACAAAAGAAACTGCATTTAGAAACAGGCAGCTTAGGTGAACTGTTTGGCGTGGTTCGTCAATCAGCAAAAGAGCTGCAAGTCGAACTTGAGCAGTCTGTTGCAAACACGCAGCAGTCTGCGCAAATTCAAGCAATTGACAACATTGTTGCCGCCAAAACGCTACCATCGATTCAAGAACTTACTGGCCTATGGGAAGCCTACCAAGCGCAAATCGCTTCAAGTGCTACCTATGCTGACGTTAAAGTCCCGTTTGTTAACGGCGCCGGTGAAATCACCACGATTAACGCGACTCGTCTAGGTAACTTTGCGCTACTTGCTGAACACGGCCCAGTTGACTGGAACGGTAAACTGGCGAGCGATTTCCCTCGTCTACCAAAAGAAGTACCGACATCGGCAGAAACAGCGGGCATCGTGACAGGTCAAACCGCAACGCTTATCGACCCAAGCCGCGGAGACATCTACAAGCAACTTGCGGATAACCCAACCCTTGGCGAGCGTTTTGCCCATGGTGGCATTGTCGGTAAGATCATCGCCGCTCTCTTTGCCATTGGTATGATCATTGCACTGTACCGTGCTGTGGTTCTTACCACGACAGAACAAAAGATTAAGAAGCAGCTTAAGACTCCAGAAACGCCAACCGACAACCCGTTAGGTCGCGTACTCAGCGTCTATAACAGCGAGAAAAAACTGCACGTTGAAGCGCTTGAGCTGCGACTCCTTGAATCTATCATGGATGAACAGCAGCATCTCGAACGCGGTTTGAGCATGTTAAAACTTCTGGCAGCACTTGCTCCAATGCTTGGCCTACTCGGCACCGTTACGGGCATGATTGAAACCTTCCAGGTCATCACACAATTTGGCAACGCTGAGCCAAGAGTGATGGCTGGCGGCATCTCAATGGCGCTTGTGACTACGGTTCTTGGTTTGATTACTGCTATGCCGCTGCTTCTTGCTCACAACCTGTTGAGCTCAAAAGCAGAAGCGATCCGCAACGTTTTAGAAAGACAGAGTGTGGGTCTAGTGGCTGAGCAAGCTGAAGCGCAAACCATGGAGACTAAGCAAGCGTATGCCGCATAACCTCTTTAGTTGGTTGCCAGGAAGCGAGCACTTAAATCAGTTTATGACACAAGGTGGGCCAGTGCTTTGGTGGCTGGCCGCCGTGGTGTTCATCTTCTGGGTTGTGGCCGTTGAGCGTGTCATCTATTTCGCTAAGATCTTTCCCTCTGAAAGAAAAACCTGGGTGGATAAATGGGCGACGCGCCAAGACCACTACTCTTGGTATGCGCAGTCACAACGCAACGCCATGCTTAGCGAGGCAGAGAATAAGCTCAAGCAAAACATTAACTTGCTGAAGTGCCTATTAAGCCTGTGTCCGATGCTTGGTTTGCTCGGTACTGTAACCGGCATGATCACCGTGTTTGATACCCTTGCAGCGCAAGGCAGTGCGCAACCAAGATTGATGGCAGCAGGCATCTCTATGGCGACTATCCCGACAATGGCGGGCATGGTTGCTGCACTTTCCGGCATGCTAGCCTTTTCCCGTATTCAAAAATGGAGCAGCAAGAGCCTGCTTCAACTTGAGCAGCTACTGCGTAGTGAGCGTCAAACCGCTATTGCTAAAACCAGTCAGTTTGCTGATGGAGACTCACAATGAGATTAGGTCACCGTAGAAAACAAAATGATGAAGCCAACATCGATATGACATCGATGCTCGACATTGTCTTCATCATGCTTATCTTCTTCATCGTTACAAGCTCCTTCGTGCGCGAGTCCGGTGTTGATGTTAACCGCCCTCAAGCGAGCCATGCGGTCAGTCAAAAAGATGCTGGCATCTTTGTCGCAATCACATCGTCCAACGACGTTTATATCGACAAACGCCGTGTGGATGTTGAGCGAGTGCAGGCGACCATTGAGAAGCTGCTTCTAGAACAACCTAATGCCTCTATGGTTATTCAAGCCGATAAACATGCCTTCAATGGTACCGTTGTCGAAGTCATGGACAGTGCAAAAGGCGCTGGCGTCACCAAGATTGCACTGGCTACGGAGAGTCCATAGATGCTTCGAGTACTTGCGAGCATACCGTTGGCCGCCGCCCTCGCGTTTGCCCTATTCTCGTTTATGAGTTGGATGATCGATATTGGCCCAAAATCTAAGCCAGATGAGAAGCCAAGGTTGAGCTATGACCTCGTTATGGTTGAACCCGACAGTGAGACCGCAAGACGACAACGTACTTTGCCAGAGCCACCAAAAATGCCATCCACCCCGCCGTCTGCAGCAGTGGTTGAGCAAAGCTCTCAGGTATCTAGCGTTCAAACGCCAAGCACTCCACAACTGCCGAATATTTCGGTATCGACTCAGGTTGCGGGCGTGTCGCTAAACGCACCGACTGCGCCGGACATTGGCCAAAACCAACAAGTCATGCCATTGCATCGCAAAGAGCCACGTTATCCACGTCGTGCTTTGCAGCGCAATATTCAGGGCTATGTGGTGATGTCTTTCACCATTGATGAGCGTGGTCGTCCAACCGATATCGAAGTAGTAGAAGCTAACCCTAAGCGCATGTTTGAGCGAGAAGCTATGGTCGCGTTAAAACAGTGGAAATATCAGCCTATGGTCGTCAATGGTAAGGCAACGCCTCGTATTGGCCAGACCGTAAAACTAGAGTTTAAGTTGAATCAATGAGTAAACGTGTATTAACGCTCTTTGCCCTATCTCTTAGCGTGTTAACCGGAAGTGCATTCGCAAGCCAGGAGCTTGGAATGCGCACCGCAGCTCAGGTATCCAAAGCCTACGAGCTAGAGCAGGAAGAGAAACTTAACGAAGCCATCACGGTACTAGAAGGGTTAAAGCCTAACGCGAGCTTTGACAAGGCGTATGTAGCTCGCATGCTCGGTATCTACTATTGGCAAGCCGAGCAACCAAAGAAAGCCATCACGCAATTGCAGATCGCCATCGATACAAAAGCGTTTAAAGATGAACAGGGTTGGCAAACAGAGCGTATGCTTGCCGAGCTTATGCTCTCCGAAGATATGCCAGAGAAAGCGCTGGTTCACTTTAACAACTTGACCAAGACAGCAAACTCGTACGAAAAGCTGTCGAAGCAGCAGATCACCGGAGTTTGGTTAAACAAGGCTCGCGCTCACTACCTACTTCAAGAGTGGAAGTCGTTACTTGCAGCGATTAAACAATACCATCAGCTCGATAGCACGCCAAAACTGCAACCATTGAGCTTACAGCTAAGTGCTGAGATGCAGCTAAACCATCTGAAAAGTGCGATTCTCACCACGCAAAAGTTACTCGCTCTGCAGCCAGACAATGTCATGTGGTGGCAGCAGCTTAGTTCACTGTATATGCAAACCAAACAGTACAAGTTGGCGCTCGCGACATTAGTCTCCGCCGAGCGAGCAGGTATTCAAGTCCCTGACAATTTGAAGTTGAGTAAAGCGCAGCTCTACTCTCAACAAGGTATTCCCGAAAAAGCGGCAGAGTCGTACGCTGACTTGCAAGTGAAAGAGACCGATATCGACACCATCATCAAGCAAGCTAGACATTGGCAAATGGCTCGCGAGTGGACAAATGCACAAACGGCGTGGCTCGCAGCAGCAAGGCTAAATGGGAAATACTATGAAGAAGTTTCGCGACTTGAATTGCAACGAGGGGATTTCAAACAAGCATTGGCTTCACTTCGCAAAGTGAAAGGCATGCCAGAGCAAGAGCGATTGCTACTGGAGGTACGTGCTTATGTTGGAATGAAAGACTACGCAAAAGCGACGAAGGTGGCCGAACAAGCACACCGAATTAAGCCAACCACGCAAAGCGCTGATTGGCTGCAATATCTACAACAGATGAGTCGAGCACATTAAGTCTTCCCAGTGCGCTTTACTCGCAGAAATGAAACTCATAATTCCCTCTACGGAGGGAATTATTATTTATAGACCCCTAAACACTCTCCAACTCGTTTTGTCTAACCCGCTGGGCAAGTTGTTTATAGCGGTCGGCAATCGTCTCTCCAAACACCGGATCATCCTCTACTACCGTCCACAGACTCTCAACCTGTTGCCAATCTGAAGTCGTAAAGCGCTTTTCAATCAATGGCAACACGGAATGCTCTTCCAAATCGAGGTGCTTTTTCTGATCTTGGATAAACTCAGATAATCGCCCGATGAACAGCTCTTGCGGTACCACCGCATCGTGCAAAATCATTTCCACAATGTCTAAGAAAGAATGTGTTTTCTCTGACAGCGCTTGGTGATCCGATTCTAAATTATCGATATGCTCTTGTGAGCCATATTTCTCAATAAAGTAGTGGTAAAGAATGTCTTCTTTGGGGTGGTGGATTTTCTCTGAGTGATTGGCAAGGTAATCAACAATCTCTTTGATCACCCCGTAATTGATAGATTGCTCTTGCTCGAGCAAGTGCACTTTTCGATTCAATATCGCCAGCAATCGCACCATATAGCCGTGCTCACGCCTAATCCTTTCGATCATCATAATCCTTCTCCCATATCCATACTCCTTATAAGTGTATAAGAGAATCTGGAAGCGTGTTTTGATGATGCTCGAAAAACCGCCAACTCAGAGGATAAAGCTAGTCGAGTCGTGGCTGCCAATTAATAGTGGGCTTACCGAGTTCTTCTAGTAACTGGTTCGTCTTGGAGAAATGGCTACAGCCAAAGAAACCCCGACGTGCAGACAAAGGCGATGGATGCGGCGCAGTCAACACATGATGTTTTTGACGATCAATCATCGACCCTTTCTTTTGAGCATGAGCACCCCAAAGCAAGAATATGATGTTCTCACTATTTTGGTTTAGCACTTCAATCACTTTATCGGTGAAGGTCTCCCAACCTAGCTTAGCGTGAGAGTGTGCCTGCCCCTGCTCGACTGTGAGTACGGTGTTTAGAAGCAATATACCCTGTTCAGCCCAGCTTTTGAGATAGCCATGTTCTGGGATCTCGAACCCGGGAATATCCTGAGCGAGTTCCTTGTACATATTGACGAGCGACGGCGGCGTCTTTACACCCGGCAGAACCGAGAAACAGAGACCATGCGCCTGATTGGGACCGTGATAAGGATCTTGACCAAGAATCACCACATTCACATCGGCAAATTCGGTATATTGAAAGGCATTGAACACATCGCTCGCTGGAGGGTAGATGGTTTTACCCGCTTCGCGCTGCACCTCGACAAACTCTAAAGTTTGCTGAAGGTATGCTTGCTGTTTCTCTTTACCGATGACGTCTTGCCAGGTGAGTGTTGTCATTGTCGTGCCCTAGATGGTGAAATCTGGGGCGTAGTCTATCACTCAACGGAGGGTCACCACTACTGTCATTTGGCTTTACGCCACGCACCTTTGACGCACAACTTGAACGTCAGTGCTGTTTTTAGTTCGTTAGTATATTAATGATGCTGATTCTTCATCTGTGGTGTTCGGTAGTGCCCGTGACAATGAATATGACGATTTGGACTTGGGAAACGCGATGAGCGTGTTGTGTTTGGTCTTGGAGCGGCTGGACGAGTCATAATGGCACCTACCTTTGAGAGTCACAGATTTATGCAACATGCATGTAACTCAGTATGAAAGAAAGATGCCAAAAACGCATAATCCAATAGTAATAAATTAACTATTTATAGCAAAATGTCTCAGTTGTTGGATTTCATCGGCCCATATTTCGGGCTCTATTGTCTCTAAAATCAGTGGTATAGCATCAAATCGTTTATCTTTAGCAATATACTCAAAACAAGCCCAACCGATCTCACCTTTACCCAGTGAATGATGGCGATCCACCTTACCTGCCAACGGGATCTTTGAATCGTTTAAGTGCATAGCCCTTAAATAGTGCATGCCTACAACACGATCAAACTCCGCAAACGTCGCATCACACGCCTCTTTTGTTCGCAGATCATAGCCCGCGGTAAACGTATGGCACGTATCAAGACAGACACCGACGCGTGATTTGTCTTCTACCTTATCGATAATGTGCGCTAGGTGCTCAAAACGCCAGCCTAGGTTTGTCCCTTGTCCCGCCGTATTCTCAATCACCGCAATCACTTCAGGGACAGTCTTGTGCGCTAAATTGATAGATTCAGCGATTCGATCAAGACACTCCTGTTCAGAAATCTTCTTTAGGTGACTGCCTGGATGGAAGTTAAGTAACGTCAGTCCCAACTGATGACAGCGCTCCATTTCATCAATAAACGCCGCTCGAGACTTCTCTAACTTCTCTTGTTCAGGAGCGCCTAAGTTGATTAAGTAAGAGTCATGAGGAAGAATTTGTTCCGTGCGGAAGCCGTATTTTTGACATTCCGCTTTAAAGTTTTGAATGACTTTTTCATCAAGCGGCTTTGCCACCCATTGACGCTGATTTTTAGTAAATAACGCAAACGCGTTTGCGCCAATCGCATGGGCTCTTTGTGGCACATTATCCACACCACCAGCCGCAGACACATGCGCACCAATAAATTTATTCATCTTTGTTTTCACCCGATCAAGATCACAATTCTAGAACTGTTATTTAGCGATCTTATACTTTCAGTTTTAGCTATGGAAATCGTTGATTTTTGGTTTCCAGAGCAATAAATCGGCTCATTTTGTTGTTTTATTACAACAAAATGAGCGCTCAAATAAATTTGAATACTTAAAATAACATTTAAACACACCATTTTTAAAGGTTTAGTTGACCTTGGTCAAAAAATTAACCCTTAAGTTTTTAATGTTTTTTGTTGTAATTTGATCTAAATCAATACTAAAATAACCACAACGAGTTATATATAGACCAGCTCAACAAAATTTGAAAATTAACACCATAAGTTTACCACTCTAAAAGTGGATTAGGAGATAGTGATGATTCAAGGTATCCAAATTACTAAAGCAGCAAACGACGACCTACTAAACTCAATCTGGTTGATCGACGGTGAGAAAAACGAAGCTCGTTGTGTTGCAGCAAATGCTGGTTTTGAAGCAGACCAAGTTATCGCTGTTAGCGACCTAGGTGAGTACGAAAGCCGTGAAGTAGCCATCGAAGCTGCTCCAAAAGTCGAAGGCGGTCAGCACCTAAACGTGAACGTTCTTAAACGCGAAACTCTAGAAGACGCAGTAGCTAACCCAGAGAACTACCCACAGCTAACTATCCGTGTTTCTGGTTACGCAGTGCGTTTCAACTCGCTAACTCCAGAACAGCAACGTGACGTTATCGCTCGTACCTTTACTGAGTCTCTATAATTCGAGACTCTAAGTAAACGAATACTAAAAAACAGACGCATAAGCGTCTGTTTTTTTATGCGTGTAAATCGGCAATCAACCGATACAAAAAAACCTCCCGTAGGAGGTTTTTGATGCGCACTTAATAAACACTGCAGCCTAAACTGTGTCATCCCTGCGCAGGCAGGGATCTTCTCAAAGCGCGCTCACAGCATCTAAGTATTACTTCAACGTCACGCGAGCAAACTTACGCTTACCCACTTGGTAAACCGCCTGGCCTGCCGCTGGTACTAGCTTAGTATCTTCAACCTTCTCGCCGTCAATCTTCACTGCACCTTGGCGGATCATACGCATCGCATCAGATGTTGAGCTCACAAGACCCGCTTCTTTTAGCAAGTTACCGATTGGAAGACCCGCGTCGAAATCGAACTCCGGCATCTCTTCTGGCATCGCACCTTTTTGGAAACGGTTAATGAACTCTTTTTCCGCCGCATCAGCATCTGCTTCTGAGTGGAAACGAGCAATGATTTCTTTGGCCAGCAAGATCTTCACGTCACGAGGGTTTGCACCACCTTCAACGTCTGCCTTGAACTGCGCAATCTCACCCAGTGGACGGAATGACAGCAGCTCGTAGTAGCTCCACATCAAATCGTCAGAGATAGACATGATCTTACCGAACATTTCAGAAGGGGCTTCACTCACACCAATATAGTTGTGAGCAGATTTAGACATCTTCTTCACACCATCTAGACCAACAAGTAGTGGCATAGTCAGCACAACTTGTGGTTTTTGACCGTGTGATTTTTGCAGTTCACGACCCATTAGTAGATTGAACTTCTGGTCAGTACCACCAAGCTCTACATCCGTTTCCATCGCTACCGAATCGTAACCTTGAAGCAGTGGATACATAAACTCGTGGATTGCGATTGGCTGGTTGTTGCCGTAGCGCTTTTTAAAGTCGTCACGCTCAAGCATACGAGCAACAGTTTGGTTTGCAGCAAGGCGAATCATGCCCTCAGCACCAAGCTCAGATAGCCATTCAGAGTTGAATGCAATCTTAGTCTTTGCAGGGTCTAGGATTTTGAATACCTGCTCTTTATACGTTTCTGCATTACGCAGTACGTCTTCACGAGTTAGCGGTGGACGAGTGGTGTTCTTACCCGTCGGGTCGCCAACCATACCGGTGAAGTCACCGATCAGGAACGTCACGTCGTGGCCTAGGTCTTGGAATGCACGTAGTTTGTTGAGAATTACGGTATGGCCTAGGTGAATATCTGGCGCAGTTGGATCGGCACCCAGTTTAATGCGAAGAGGACGGTTCTCTTTTAGCTTCGCAATCAGTTCTTCTTCTGGAATTAGCTCGTCGACACCGCGTTTGATTTCAGCCAACGCTGCTTCAAGGTTCGCCATTCTTGTTCACTCCCACAGATTTGGCAAAAATAGTTTAGTTCGACATCTTACTTGAATAGCGATGTTTTTTGAAACGAGTTAGACTATTTGGTTTAGGAAATTACAAAAATAATGTTGAATTAAACGCTCATGGTCTCTGTTTTAAAGCGCTTGCCTTGGCTACACCGCGCGCTCATCGCCTTTTTTAGTGCCATTATCGTCGTCGCACTGTTTCTGCCTGATATTTCAGAGCTCGACGATAGCAACGACCGACTCGAAATTGGCAAGCACTACACGCTCTCCATTGACAGCGATGCATTCCCTGCTGGCAATGCAGCTCCACCAACCGTGGTACTAAAATGGGAAGAACATACGGTTCGCGCTGGAGAGAGTGCCGCAATTTTATTTCAACGTCTTGGACTTTCCCCTCGCCTACTTCATGACCTTATCTATACCAACGATGACATTAAGAAGCAGCTTTCACGCTTACGTCCAGGCGACAAATTGACCTTTGGTTTTGATGAGAACAGTGACTTCGTACAGTTAAAGCGCCGCATCAATGACTACGAAACATTTAAGGTCACCAAATCCGATAAAGGCTTTGCCTCTAGCTGGGACAAAAAGCAGGTCGACTACCAATATAACTATGCGCAAGCAGAAATCAGCTCAAACTTCTGGAATGCGGGAATTGGCGCTGGACTGACTGCCAACCAAATCATGGAGCTGGCGGGAATTTTTGGTTGGGATATCGACTTTGCGTTAGATATCCGCTCTGGCGATTACTTTAAGCTGCTATACCAAGAGAAAGTGGTCGAAGGTGAAGTAATTGGTCGCGGCAAGATCATCGCGGCTATCTTTAAAAACCAGAATGATACGTTTACCGCTATCTTTGATGATAAAACGGGTAACTATTACGATGAAAATGGCCGAGCAATGAAAAAGGCCTTTTTACGTGCGCCTTTGGATTTTCGTCGTGTAACCTCCAACTTCAACCCGAACCGACGCCATCCAGTGACCGGTAAAGTACGTGCCCACCGGGGCACTGACTATGCCGCGCCTGTTGGCACGCCAATTTGGGCAGCTGGTGACGGTACCGTTATTAAATCAAGCTACAACCAGTTTAATGGGAACTATGTATTTATTAAGCACAGTAACACCTTTATTACCAAGTACTTACACTTGCAAAAACGTAAGGTAAAAACCGGTCAGCGAGTGAAACAGGGACAAACTGTCGGTACACTTGGTGGAACAGGGCGAGTCACAGGACCTCACCTACACTATGAATTCTTGGTCAATGGCGTGCATAAGAACCCAAGAACGGTCAAACTGCCGCAATCGAAGTCTCTGACGGGTAAAGCGAAGCAAACCTTCTTAGCCAATGCGCAAAACCGCCTCAATACTCTAGATAGATACAGTGAGCTGCTTTACGCCAACAACTAGCAGCAGAAACTAAAAAGCCCCAAGCATTTGCTTGGGGCTTTTTAGTTTACGAGGGTTTCAGTAATTAGAAACCTATTGCTTGTTAGGCGTATCGCGGTACATCTCTTCGATCTCATCTTGATAACGGTCGTTAATCACCTTGCGGCGCAGCTTCTGCGTCGGTGTTAACTCCCCTTTATCCATAGAAAAACCGTTAGGGAGCAGTTTAAACTTCTTCACTTGTTCAAACTTAGCCAACTCTTTTTGCAGTTCAGTGATGCGCTTTTCAAACATCTCCACCACTTGGTGGTGCTTGATGAGCTCTAAGCGATCTTGGTAAGCAATGTTTAGCTCTTTGGCATGCTCTTCTAGCGTATCAAAGCAAGGCACAATCAAAGCAGATACAAACTTACGAGTGTCCGCAATGACCGCAATTTGCTCGATATAATGGTCTTTACCGATCGCACCTTCAATTGCTTGAGGAGCAATGTACTTACCATTTGAAGTTTTCATTAGTTCTTTAATGCGGTCGGTAATAAACAGATTACCGGCAGCGTCAAACTCGCCTGCATCGCCAGTTTTCAAGAAGCCATCTGCATCAAAGGTCTTAGCGGTTTCTTCTGGCAACTTATAGTAGCCACGCATCACCATAGGGCCGCGCACTAAGATTTCGTTATTGTCACCAATCTTCACTTCCGCGCCGGGCATCGGCATACCGATGGAGCCTGGGTTGTAGCAGGTATCATCCCAGCAAGAAACAGTCGCCGTGGTTTCCGTCATACCGTAACCAAGCTTGACGTTAATGCCAATTGCTTGGAAGAAACGGCCAATGGTTTCATCCAATTTAGCGCCGCCACATGGCATGAAGTTAATGCGACCGCCTAATAGTTCACGAAGTTTACCTAGCACAATCTTGTCCGCCAGCGCGTAACTCTTCTTAAGTAAGAACGAAGGCTCCACATTGTCTTGGCGGCACTGCGCCATTTTCGCGCCCATGTTCACCGCCCAGGTAAATAGGATCTTGCGGTGAATCGGTGCTTTAGATACACGTTCGTGAATTGCTGAGAAGATCTTCTCGTAGAAACGAGGCACAGCACTCATTACCGTTGGACGGATCTCGCTAAGAGCATCTCGCACTTGCATCGTATCTTGTAGGTAGCAGTTGGTGCCGCCTCGGTACAATACATAAAAAGTCCATGCACGCTCAAAAACATGCGAAAGCGGCAAGAAACATAGTGAGACATCACTTTCGCTAAGGCTTAGCCTTTCATCGTGTCCTTGTAGCTGAGCCGCAATATTAGCGTAATCTAACATTACCCCTTTCGGCTGGCCTGTAGTACCAGACGTATAGATAAGTGTTAGCAAATCGTCATAGTTAGCTTGTTCAATTCGCGCGTCTAATTCTGGTTGGACGTCACTGCTTACGTCGGCAGTAAATTGCTGCCAAGTCATAGAGAAATCATTGTCCGCGAGAACGATCTCTTCGCTCATCGCGACGATCAGCTCTAGCTGCTCACATTCTTCATAAATGGAGACTGCCGCTTCATATTGCTCTTGCTCGCCAACAAATAGAATACGGACGTCGGCATTTTGTACGATGTAGCTGGTTTGGGCTGGCGTATTAGTAGGGTAAATGGGTACAGTCACTGCGCGAACTTGAAGCGCAGCCAGATCAGCAATGGTCCATTTCGGCATGTTATTGGAAATGATACCAATTTTATCTTGAGGTTGGATTCCTTTTCCGAGTAGAGCGAGTGACAGCGCATCTACGCTAACGCCAAACTCTTTCCAGCTAATCCCTTGCCATACATTGTTGATTTTATGTCGTAAGGCGATCTTGTCGCCACCTTGTGCGATTCGCTCACGAATCTTCGTTACGATATGGAAATCTAAATTAGCCATGTTCTATCTTACCTTTTAGCTTACACATGTAAGCCTTTTTGAGCGCACAAGTGTACCTGTGCCGCCGAAAAAGGCAACAGACCGACATCAAAGTTATCAATAATTCCTGGTAGCTTTACCGCCCAGTGATAATAAGATTTTGAACAATATGAAAAAAGCCCTGAATACATAGTAGTCAGGGCTTTGAGAATTAAGTTGTAATGGATTATGACAAAGCAACCACTTCGCCACAGATAACCATCAGTTGATCACGTAGCCAGATGTGACCTTTATCTTTTTCACTAGATTCGTGCCAGCTCAGGAAGCCGCTGATCTTGTTGTTTTCAGTTGGCAGCGTCAGTACTTGAAGCTGATCTTTGTTTACTGCGTTTTCAACCAACCAACGTGGAGCGATGGTCACTAGCTCAGATTGACCAACAACGTAAAGTACGTTGCTTAGGCTAGTACCTTCGTAAGACGCTTGGCACTCTAGGTCACGGTAAGCTTGCTCTGAGAAGCTACGAACACCGTGTACTTTTGATAGCTTAGCGTGCTTTTCGTTCGCTAGCTGAGCTGTGCTTACTGCACCGTGAATGCGTGGGTGGTTTTTCGCTGCTACGACAACCAATTCATCTTGGAAGATCTCAGTGCTTGAGAAGCCTTGAGCGTCGTAACGAGCGTAATCGATAACGAAGTCGATCTCTTGGAAGCGCATGCGGTCAGCTAGCTGACGGTCTGCTTCTGCATCTAGGTGAAGCTGAACGTGTGGTGCTTGCTCAGAGATGGTTTGCATGATTCGTGGCGCAAAACGCATATCACAAGGAGAGCAAATCGCCATCTTAAATAGACGCGTTGAAGTCTCAGGAGTAAAGATTGAACTTGGTAGCTCGTTGCGGATCAACTGAAGCGCTTGACGCACAGGGCCAAATAATTGGCGTGCACGCTGAGTTGGCTGAATACCACGACCCTGGCGCATGAACAGTTCATCGTTGAACATCACCTTAAGGCGCGCTACTGCGTTACTTACTGCAGGTTGCGACATACCTAAATTGTGCGCCGCGCGAGTGATATTCTGCTCTTGCATCACTGCGTCGAATACAGTCAATAGGTTTAGATCTACGCCGCGTAATGTGCTTTCCATGCGGTAACTAGCGATTGCGCTCATAGCATCTTTTTTGTCTAACATTTAGTAAGCCTCGTGTAATTTCAATCTCGACTATTGGGGGTAGGTAACCAATAAAACAGAACAATGAGAACAGCGTCATCGCCTATGGTGTACCTTACGTCATTCTATTAATCCTCTGCATACTTCGAGGACGAAACCAACTATCCACCAATAATTAACTCAACACCAACAAGATTGACAAAGAATCATCAAATTTTATCGAGAAAAACGCAATAACCTTAAACAACAATAAGTTACACCATATATAAAAAAAGATAAATTATATTTTTAATAACTTTTGTTGGACGGAGCGGCCAGATACATAACCAGACACTATGTCACTCAACCAAAGGGGAGAACAGAGCCTATTTAATACATGCACAAAAGGCAACCACAACTATTCGCATAGCATATAGTTAATATCTATCGGTATAGAATATTTTTGAAAACCAAAGAGGTGCGTAAGGTTGCATACAATCGATTACAATAACATCAAAACCCGAATCAAAGTGCGATTCGGGTCTTGTTATTGCTATGCCCAACTAACCTCAAGATTAGTTGGGTTATCGTGACGTAAACTTAAACTGAGGCGTAACTAGGAAAGTCAACTTTGTCCCAAAGACGCTTACGCAGATTGGCGCTGCATGACCAATCCCCGCTTACTAGCCAATCGGCAATGCCTTCGGCAACATTTGGATAAAAAACCCGTTCAGCTTGTTTCTCATCTAACCAATCGCGAATCACACTGGCATCAAGAAAGTCCATAGATTGAGCAAGCCCCAAACTATCAAGCGTTGCTGCATTGCTTTGCTGCTCAAATTGACCGTCCAACGGCTTAACGAGTAACTTTTTGCCTAAGCTGAGCGCCTCTGACGGCAACTCAAAGCCACCGTTAGCGATAACACCAGCACAGCGATGGAGATCGCATTGAAAACTCTCGTGGCCAAGCGGTTTCATCAAAATGTTTTCTATCTGAACGTGCTCAATATTCTCTGGGTGATAACAGATAAAGTTGTTTTGGCTAAATCTAAGCAACAGGTCAACAATAGCTTCAGTATTTTCAAATGGAAGGTAGACAAGAATAAAGTCTTCGGAGGTCACATCCTCTCCAGAGGTATGCACAATAGGTGGCAGAATAGGCTGGCCAAAGTGGTACCAGTGTAGGCCTAGCTGATACTGTGACGGAGCGAAGTGCTGAATCACCGAATCATCCAGCCAGTTTGCGCCTTTTTGAGGCACATCAAACAGAAATGCATTTTGATGGCTAATGCTTACAGTGGGAATGTTCTGCTGCTTTGCGGCCCAAGCAGAAACGGGTTCAAAGTCATTGACCACCACATCATAACCAGAAACATCGAGCTCTCTGACTTCACGAATAAAGTGGGGCAGACTGTTCTCAAACGCCGTTTTCATATAGTTCACACGGCCATTTTCCGTCACGAAGCTAAACCCGCGCCGCGTTTGGTAATCACCAAACTGCTGCATCGAGAAGTACTTACTTTTCTCTCGACCAGAAAATAAAAAATCGACTTGCACATCATGATTGGCTAGCGCCTGACTCATCGCTCTTGCCCTGGCAATATGGCCATTACCCGTACCCTGCACACCATAAAGTATCTTCATTTACACGCCTCCTAGCCAAGCTTGTACATATTCAAGCGCAACGTAAGCCGATGACATACCCAGTACCGCACCAATCACCACATCGGTGAGAAAGTGCACACCAAGCAGAATGCGTGAAGCGCCAATTAACACTGCCCACATCAGCGCGGCGTCGTGCCACTCGGGATAAAACTGACCAATAATGGTCGCCATCAAAAAAGCGGCCGCAGTATGTCCCGACGGTAAACTGTAGCGATCAGAGGGGGTAATAAAAGCGTGCAGTAAATGAGAAAATTCTTCAGGCCTGCGACGCTTGAAGCTGTTTTTCGCTAACCAGTAAATCGGTAACTCGATAGCAAACGCTAACAAGGCCGCCGTAAAAAACAGCTTGCCAACCGGTTCATCTAAGCAAAAAACAGCGATGCCAAGTAACAGGTACAAATGACCGTCGCCCGTTCGAGACACCCAACGACTTACCGATGCTACTTGAGCGTTAAAGCGATGCTTTAGACAAAACAATGAAAAAGCCAAATCCATTCTTGCTATGGGTTCAATCGTTCGCACAACCTACTCCTTGTTAGACGCGCAGTTCATGATCAAAAAGTAGTCAGCAACAATGACAATTCGGTGACGATTTATTGGAGAAATGATGAAAGTTAGCGCTAGAGGAACCCTAGTCACTAACTTTCATTTGATTAAGAAGATGAAATTTATGGCGTATTACAGCTCTTCATGTTTATGAACCAGTCCCCAATCCGCGAGGATGGCGTATGCAGAAGGAATCATGAACAGCACCAAAGCTGTGGACGCAAAAATACCGAACACAATAGAGATAACCAGAGGTTGAATGACTTGAGCCTGCAAGCTGGTTTCAGTTAGCAAAGGCAACAAACCGGCTGCAGTGGTCATCGACGTTAAGAACACAGCTCTGAAACGCTCACGACTCGCTTTCACCACAGAGTCATGGACGGAGTCACCCTCGTCAACGTGGTGACGTATGTACTGCACCAATAAGATAGAGTCGTTAACGACAATCCCCGCCAATGACACAAAACCCATGATACTTGGCATACTCATCGCGTGCCCTAGTAGCAAATGTCCCCAGACCACGCCGATAAAGGCAAGCGGTATCGCCAGCATTACCACAAACGGCTCTAGGTAACTTCTGAACTGATAGCTAAGGATGGTGAATACACCAAACAGACCCAGCAGAAATCCTTTTGCCATCGACGCGCCCGTCTCTGCGCTATCTTTGGTTTCACCCTCAAAGTCAAAACGCAGCCCTGGATACTCTTGTTGCAGCTTCGCCACTTCTTCGGTTTGGAACTGTCTAATGATATCGGTTGAGCTCGCTTTAGTGGTATCAACATCACCGAACACGCTGACCGTTCTCAAACCGTTGACGCGTTGGATACGAACGTAGTTACGCTGAAAATCGAGCGTCGCGACGGATGCCAACGGTACTTGCGAGCCATCCGCTAAGAAAATTGGGAAGTTCGATAACTGCTGAATGTCACCAATATCTTGCTTGTCGAGCTTCACTTCAATCTTAATGTTCTCAACACCCACTTGGATCTCATCGGCGGTTTGGCCAAAGAAAGCCGCACGCAACTGACTTGCGATCATCTGACCGTTAACCCCAAAGCTCTCAGCACCAGGTCGCAGTTTGACTAAGATCTCTTCTTTGCCGAGGCGCATGTCATCGAGCACGCCACTCACACCATCAAATTCATTCAGGTATTGCTGTATTTCAACCGACGCGGCTTTCAGCATGTCCAGATCGTCGTGTGCAATGCGCACTTCAATCGCACGACCACCCGGCCCCATCGTTGGTTGCTTGAATACCATAGAGATTGGGTCAGCAAGCTCCCCTACATCCTCACGCCAAGCATCGATAAACTCATCGATGAGCGTATTGCGAATCTCTGCACTAAGCAGATCCAGCCTGACCGTCGCTATATGGGGGCCAGATTCATTGGCATCTTGGTTAGTGTTGAACTGACTGGTGATCTGCTTCACCAAGGTTTCACCACCTTCCACCTCTTCACTCCACTGCTTATTGAGCTTTTCTGCGGACAGAACGATTTTATCGACCACTCGCTCTGTCTGAGACAAAGATGCTCCTGGCGGCAGAATAATACGAGCTTCGGCAATGTCCCCATCCAATGCTGGGAATGGGTTGAACTTCACCACACCACCAGCCAGTAGACTCACAGAAATAAGCAGCGCCGCAAACACGCTACCCATAAAGGCATAACGATATGAAACGACTTTATCTACCGCATTCACAAGCGTGGTATTCCTAAAGTGTTCAAAGCGCTCCAACAACACACGTTTAAACTTCAAAGGCTGTTTGTCACGGTTATGCTTGTGCAATGAATGAGACAAATGATTTGGCAGAATTAAGAAGGCCTCAACCAGACTCAATGACAAGACAAGTATTAGCACCTGAGGTACTGCCCTTAGTACGGCGCCCATCTCCCCTTGTAAGAACAGCAAGCTACCGAAAATACACACCGTGGTTAAGAAAGAGGAAATAACACCCGGCAGCACTTTCTTAACGCCATTGATCACCGCATCATCAATTTTCTGCCCACGGTCTAAGTGCGCCTGTATCGACTCTGCGATCACGATGGCATCATCCATCATGATACCAATCGCCATTAGAAGCCCCACCAGAGACATGATGTTAATGGATAGCCCAAGATTCGCCATCAAGAACAGGCCGCCAAGGAACGCCACTGGCAAGCCCGCGGCCACCCAGAATGAGTAACGGAAACTGAAAAACAGCCACATGGTCGCAAATACCAGCAAAATACCTTGCCAGCCGTTTTTTACCATCATGGTCAGACGATCCCACAATATGGATGACATATCATTGGTCAATTCAAGCGTAACCCCCTCAGGGGCAATCAGACGCTGCGCTTCTACAAACTCCGTTACCTTCTCTTTCACACGTAGCGCGTCATCTTCCTTGTTCTTACTGATTTTAAGCAAAGCCGAAGGCTTGCCATTAAACAGAACTTTTTGTTCATCCAGTTCGAAACGGTCGGTAATAGTGGCGACATCTTTGAGACGAATTAACGCGCCACTTGGGCTTGAGCCCACAACGATCGACTCTAACTCTTGAGGCGTAATACGCCTCTCATCAAAGCGAATCAAAAAGTTCTTATCTTCCGTTTCGACATTGCCGCTTGGGAGCTTAATGTTTTGATGACCAATCTGGGTAGCAATATCACCGATACTTAACCCTAGCTGACGCATGATTTGAGTATTGAGCTCTACACGGTATTGGTGATCAGAAAAGCCACTGACATCGACGAGCGAGACACCATAGTCGAGTTTTAGCGTGCGCTTTAACTGCTCAGCGTACGCTTTTAGCTCTGGCCAACTGGTCTCAGCAGTAATCGCAACATCCACTACGGGTTCGTTCCAATCCAGCTCTTGTACCACTGGTGATTCAATCTCATCAGGAAAGTCATTGATCGCGTTGATCTGAGTTTGAACATCCACCAGCATTCGGCCAATGTCGGCTTTTTCATCAAGCTTGAGGGTCAATCTTGCTGAGCCTTCAATCGCTTCACACTTGGTCTCTACGATGTTTGAAAGGCCGTCAACCGCATCTTCCATACGCACACACAAGCTCTCTTCCACTTCTTGCGGCGAGGCACCAGGGTAAGTGATCGCGGCCATAATGTAGGGAGGATCGAACTCAGGAAAGGTCTCACGCTTGATGGTCGACAGCGAGCTGATACCGAGTATCAGCAGCGCCAGCATCAGTAGATTCGCCGCCGTTGGGTGTTTGGAGAAAAATCGAATCATTGGGTAACCTCTCCAGCACCGTGATCATCACTTTGACTATCACGCAACAGCATCCCCTCAATGGCTGGCAAGATATCATTGAGGATCACCTTTTCACCCGCTTCAAGATTACCAGAAATGATCACCTGGTTGTCACGACGATATTCGACATTCACATCGCGCATTTCCAAACGATTTTCCGCGTTCATCAAATAGATCTTATCACCATGCAAAGCCCGCTCAGGGACAGACCAAGACTGCTGTTTTTGACCTTCAATTGTCGCCTTCACAAACATGCCATTAACCAGCACAGGTGTCCCTGCCAAGCCACTACTGCTTGGTAATTGCGAGACCTCTAGGATCACTCCTGCGGTTGCTTGGTTGGCATCAACCGTTTCACTCACGCGCGCGACTTTCGCTGGCCACGTTGCAGTAAGGTTGCCGCTACTGAGTTCGACTGTCGCTTGTAACTTACCTAGCTCGCCGCGCTCGGTTTGGTCTTCATCCCATGAGAGGGTGTCCGAAAGCAGTTGTAAGTCATGGATAGACAATTGCGCTTCCACTTCCATGACATCGTTTAGGTGCGCGGTGACCATGGTTTGCTGTAAGTTCACCACCTGATTGATCTCAGCATCAACCTCTGAGATACGCATCGTCATTGGCAGCGCAATGCGAGTTTTCTCTAGCGAGCGCTGCGCTTCATCGGCTTTGGCTTGATTGACCTTAACCAATGCTTCAGATACACCACGCTCATCTGGCATCAGCGCCAATTGATTTTCAATCTCTTGGACTAGCTTCTCCTGTGAAAGCATATTTAGCTGCTGAGTATCAACATCGGACTGTGAAGTGAGCCCGCGCTTATTCAGATCCACGCGGCGCTGATACTCGTTTTCTGCCAGCTTCAAACGATTCATCTCAATCGACAAAGTCTGCTTTAGGTTGGTCTCTTCCTGATCAAGACGCGCCAGTTGAGTCTGACTGGATTTCAAATCAGCAATGGCTTGAGATAGCTTGAGCTCATAATCTAAAGGGTCAATTCGGAGAATTTCTGTGCCCGCGGCTATCACTGTGCCTTTCTCAAGGTTAGGGTGCTTATAAGTAACCGCGCCCGTCACTTCAGCAATGGCTTGCCACTGCACTTTCGGCTCAGCGCGACCAAAACCAATCGCCATTGGTGATGACATCTGAAGTTGTAGCGGCATGATATCCACCACACGTGAACGATCGCCTGCTGGTTTGGTTGGTACATCAGGGCGCAGGTTCACGGCAGCGATTAACGCCACGACACCGACTGCAAGCGCAGGAAAGAAAAGGAGTTTTTTATTAATAGACTTCATAGAGATACATTCTTTTAATTAGGATGGGTCACGCAACAACCCACGCTTAAGCAAGGCGATGTTATGTTCGAGGAGTTCGTTTAAAAATTCTTCATTGACTTCAATGCCATGCAAACTCAGAAGAGCAGGCGGTGCGACAAATGGAAACACCATTAGGCTAATGAGTGAGATTTTGCACATACGTGGGCTCAGCCCTTCACGTAACAACCCGAGCTCAGACATTTTATTGAACATGAAATCTTGGTCTGGACGACCAATGTCTGCAAACACCTTTTCAAACAAGCGACGCTGCGTGGCTGACGGAGGCATGTGCATGACTTGGGAGATCAAGCGTGGAAACTGCGGTACTTTATTCATTTCAAAATAATAAGTACGCATGAAGTCAGTGAGATTGCCGTAATCGCCATTTTTCATCAGCGATTCCATTTTGTTCTTCATTGGCTGCAAGGTTTCGCGCACCATGGTCTCGAATAGACCTTCTTTGTTGCCAAAGTAGTAGCGAATCATAGCGATATTAACGCCCGCCTTTTGCGCGATAAGGCGTGTCGACACTTTGTCATATGGCATTACTACGAACAGATCACGAGCATGGGTAAGCAGCTTGTGCCTAGCATCCGTGCGTTCTTTGGGGCGACCAACTTTACGTGTGGCCTCAATCGCGTTCGTCATACCAATCCTTGCTTTTATTAATCATCGATTAATTGTAGAGTAAAGCTTGTTCAATCCGCGAACAGTTAAATTCATCAAATATTAATCAGATGATTAATTATAAATTGGCGACCACCTCCCTCTCTTAGCATAGAGAGCGAACTGCTCCGATATCCATAAAAATTCAGATTAACCCTTGACGCATGAAGCTGAGTGCGGTACTAATCTTGTAACTTATTTTTGTGGAACGCATAACAGTGTCATTACGTTTTTCTCTACTCCTGAACCTCCTCCTTATCGTGAAAAAATCGCGCGGGTAGGTTGTGGACGAAAAACACCACATAAAGAATTCCAAAAAACCCGCTTACACAAGCGGGTTTTTTTATATCGATTGAACTGGACGTAAACGATTAACCTGGATAAAGAGGAAGCAAATATGAACGATCAGGTGATTATATTCGACACCACATTGCGTGACGGCGAACAAGCACTTTCAGCAAGTCTAACAGTGAAAGAGAAGCTGCAAATTGCTTATGCGCTCGAGCGTCTAGGTGTTGATGTTATCGAAGCTGGTTTCCCTATCTCCTCTCCAGGTGATTTTGAATCGGTACAGACGATTGCGAAACACATTAAAGATAGCCGCGTATGTGCCTTGTCTCGCGCCGTAGCCAAAGACATTGATGCCGCTGCCGAAGCCTTGAAGGTAGCGGATGCGTTCCGTATCCATACCTTCATTTCCACCTCGACCGTCCACGTTCAAGACAAACTGCGCCGCAGCTACGACGATGTGGTTGAGATGGGTGTAAAAGCGGTCAAGCATGCTCGCAACTACACCGATGACGTTGAATTCTCGTGTGAAGACGCAGGTCGTACCCCTATCGATAACTTGTGTCGTATGGTGGAAGCCGCTATCGATGCTGGCGCTCGTACCATCAACATTCCAGACACCGTAGGCTACACCGTCCCAAATGAATTTGGTGGCATCATCCAGACCCTTTTCAATCGCGTTCCAAACATCGACAAAGCCATCATCTCTGTGCACTGTCACGATGACTTGGGTATGTCAGTGGCAAACTCTATCGCAGCAGTACAAGCCGGTGCTCGTCAGATCGAAGGTACTATCAATGGAATCGGTGAGCGTGCAGGTAACTGCTCACTAGAAGAAATCGCGATGATCATCAAGACTCGTCAAGAGTTCTTAGGTGTGCACACAGGTCTTCAGCACCAAGAAATCCACCGCACCAGCAAGCTAGTGTCTCAGCTATGTAATATGCCGATTCAGGATAACAAAGCGATTGTTGGCGCGAACGCGTTCAGTCACTCTTCAGGCATCCACCAAGATGGCATGCTAAAGAATAAGAATACTTACGAGATCATGACGCCTGAGTCTATTGGTCTAAAAAACAAAGCGTTGAACCTAACTAGCCGTTCTGGTCGCGCAGCCGTCAAGAGCCATATGGATTCAATGGGTTACAGCGAGCATGAGTACAACCTAGATACCTTGTATCAAGATTTCTTGAAGCTTGCGGATCGCAAAGGTCAGGTATTCGACTACGACCTAGAAGCATTAATGCACTTTGCTAACTTGCGCGAAGAAGACGACTTCTTTAAGTTGAACTACTTGAGCGTTCAATCAGGCAGCATCATGGCGACCACCAGCATTAAGATCCAATGCGGTGACGAAGAGAAATGCGAAGCGGCAGTAGGTAACGGTCCGGTTGATGCACTTTACCAATGTATCTATCGCGTAACGGGTTACGACATTGTGCTAGACAAGTTTGATTTGACAGCAAAAGGCGAAGGTGAAGATGGCTTAGGCCAAGCGGATATCATCGCTAACTACAAAGGCCGAAAATATCACGGTACGGGGGTCTCAACCGACATCGTTGAGGCTTCAGGTCAGGCACTACTTCATGTTATCAATAGTATCCATCGTGCTGATCAAATCGAAGTGATGAAGCAAAACAAAGTTGAAGCGGTATAAAAGTTAATACTCGGCTTCTGTACTAGACGGAGCCGAGCCAAAAATTTGTTTGCTCGTACTACAACGAGTAGACCTAAAAATATAAGCAAATACAACATTTAAGGAAATTAGCCCCATGGCAGGTACTTACAAGATTGCGGTTCTACCGGGTGACGGTATTGGTCCAGAAGTAATGGCTCAGGCTCATAAAGTGCTTGATGCAATTTCAGAGAAACACAACATTACCCTAGAGCGTGAAGAGTTTGATGTAGGTGGCATTGCTATTGATAACCACGGCTGCCCGCTTCCTGAGGGCACGGTAAAAGGCTGTGAAGAGTCAAACGCGATTCTGTTCGGTTCAGTTGGCGGTCCTAAGTGGGAACACCTGCCACCAAACGATCAACCTGAACGTGGTGCGCTACTTCCACTTCGTAAACACTTCCAACTGTTCTGTAACCTACGTCCTGCACAGATTCACGCAGGCCTAGAGGATTTCTCTCCACTGCGCGCAGATATCTCCGCAAAAGGTTTCGATATCGTGGTAGTTCGTGAGCTTACTGGCGGTATCTACTTCGGTCAGCCAAAAGGTCGTGAGGGCGAAGGCCCAACAGAGAAAGCCTTTGATACTGAGGTTTACCACCGCTACGAGATCGAACGCATCGCTAAGATCGCGTTTGAATCAGCACGCCTTCGTAACAAGAACGTTTACTCAATCGATAAAGCCAACGTTCTACAAAGCTCTATCCTATGGCGCGAAGTAGTGGAAGAAGTTGCGAAGGATTACCCAGATGTGACGCTTAACCACATGTACATCGATAACGCGACGATGCAGCTTATTAAAGACCCTGCACAGTTCGACATCATGCTTTGCTCAAATATCTTCGGCGATATCATCTCTGATGAGTGTGCGATGATTACAGGTTCTATGGGCATGCTGCCATCAGCAAGCCTTAACGAAAGTCAGTTCGGTCTTTATGAGCCAGCAGGCGGTAGTGCACCAGACATCGCCGGCAAGAACATTGCAAACCCTGTTGCTCAGATCCTTTCTGCTGCGCTGATGCTACGCTACAGCCTAGGTGAAGAAGCGGCGGCACAAGATATTGAAGCGGCCGTGAGTAAAGCCCTAGCAGCGGGTGAGCTTACCGCTGACCTAGCGGGTGACAAGCCAGCGCTAAGCACCTCTGAGATGGGTGACAAGATCGCTGCATACATACTGAATTCATAATTAAAAACACTGCCCTAGCCGATGGCCGTTCTATTCGGCTAGGGGAAGCAAGGAATTAAGCAATGTCAAAAACTCTATACGAAAAAGTCTACGACGCTCATATCGCCGTCGAAGCAGAGGGTGAAAACCCAATCCTTTATATCGACCGTCACTTGGTTCACGAAGTAACTTCACCACAGGCTTTCGATGGCCTACGTGAAAAAGGTCGTAAAGTGCGCCAAGTAGGCAAAACATTTGCCACTATGGATCACAATGTGTCTACCACCACTAAAGACATCAACGCTTCTGGTGAGATGGCACGGATCCAAATGGAGACGCTATCGAAAAACTGTGAAGAGTTTGGCGTGACTCTTTATGACATCAACCACAAATACCAAGGCATCGTCCACGTTATGGGTCCAGAGCTGGGTATTACCTTGCCAGCGATGACTATCGTATGTGGTGACTCTCATACCGCGACGCACGGTGCATTTGGCTCTCTTGCCTTCGGTATTGGTACCTCAGAAGTTGAACACGTTCTAGCGACGCAAACTCTCAAGCAATCGCGCGCTAAGACCATGAAGATTGAAGTGCAGGGTAAAGTGGCTCCTGGCGTGACAGCAAAAGATATCGTTCTAGCCATCATCGGCGAAACAACGGCAGCGGGCGGTACTGGATACGTCGTTGAGTTCTGTGGTGAGGCCATCACTGACCTTTCTATGGAAGGTCGTATGACGGTATGTAACATGGCTATTGAGCTAGGCGCGAAAGCAGGTCTTGTCGCACCAGATGAGACAACGTTTGAATACCTAAAAGGCCGTAAATTCGCCCCTCAAGGCGCAGAATGGGATGCTGCTGTTGAGTACTGGAAAACATTCAAAACTGATGCTGATGCGACCTTTGATGCGATCGTCACGCTAAACGGCGCGGACATCAAACCTCAAGTCACTTGGGGTACTAACCCAGGTCAAGTTATCGCCGTTGATCAGCCAATTCCAGCTCCAGAAAGCTTCGCCGATCCTGTTGAGAAAGCATCAGCAGAAAAAGCGCTGGCTTACATGGGTCTAGAGGCGGGTAAATCGCTAAAGGATTATAAAGTAGACAAGGTATTTGTTGGCTCTTGTACTAACTCTCGTATCGAAGATATGCGTGCAGCGGCAGAAATTGCCAAAGGACGTCAGGTTGCTTCACACGTTCAAGCGCTTATCGTACCTGGCTCTGAGCAAGTTAAAGCTCAGGCAGAAGCGGAAGGTTTAGACGCTATCTTCAAGGACGCAGGCTTCGAATGGCGCCTACCGGGTTGCTCTATGTGTCTTGCCATGAACAATGACCGTTTAGGCCCACAAGAGCGCTGTGCATCAACCAGTAACCGTAACTTCGAAGGTCGCCAAGGTCGTGATGGTCGTACGCACCTAGTAAGCCCTGCGATGGCCGCGGCAGCCGCCATTGCTGGACATTTCGTTGATATCAGAGAGCTAGACTAAGAAGGAACATACCATGTCAGGATTTAAACAACACACCGGCTTAGTCGTACCTCTTGATGCCGCCAACGTCGATACCGATGCGATTATCCCTAAGCAGTTCCTGCAAAAGGTAACTCGTACGGGTTTTGGTCAGCACCTATTTCACGACTGGCGCTTCCTAGACGATGCGGGTAAACAGGATAACCCCGAGTTTGTCATGAACGCCCCTCGTTACCAGGGAGCGAGCATTCTGCTTGCGCGCGAAAACTTCGGTTGTGGTTCATCCCGTGAGCACGCCCCTTGGGCACTGGCCGATTACGGCATCCAAGTGATGATTGCCCCAAGTTTCGCAGACATCTTCTACGGTAACTCCATCAATAACCAGATGGTACCAGTTCGTCTTACCGAGCAAGAAGTTGATGAGCTGTTCACTTATGTTCAGGCGAATGAGGGTGCTGAGATCACCGTTGATCTAGAAGCAATGAAAGTGACGGCTAATGGACAATCTTATAGCTTTGAAATCGATGAGTTCCGCCGTCATTGCCTACTGAACGGTCTTGATAACATCGGCCTAACACTTCAACACGAAGAGAAGATTGCGGCTTACGAAGCGAAGATCCCGAACTTCTTAAAATAGCCCGTTAACGATTTAGTTGAACTAGCCAATCCCAGCCCTACTTTCTTAGTAAGGCTGGGATTTTTTTATATAGATTGTCACTACACTGAAAGAACTCGGCTCAGAGTCGGGTCTGTTGGATTAATCACTTAACGGAATGGATATTCGCTATGCTACGTGTTCTCTCTTTGGCTTTTCTCATGTTTGCCACCAGTGTTTTCGCAGCACCAAAATCTGAGCTTTGGTCGTATTGGGATAAAAGTAATGACAGCAACACGCAAAGTGTCTCCCATCAAGACTGGCAGAGCTTTCTAGACCGCTACTTGGTCACCGAAGGCGAGAATACTCTAGTGCGCTATGTCCGTGTTTCTCCCAACGATAAGCAAGCACTCAAAACTTACATTAACGACCTAGCCCGAATAGACCCTAGACAGCTCAGCCGCGCTGAGCAGTATGCCTACTGGGTCAACCTCTATAACGCCATCACTGTCGATTTGATCCTTGATGAGTACCCAGTGAAATCCATCACTAAGCTTGGAGGGCTATTTAGCTTTGGACCGTGGGGTGATGAGGTGATTACTATTACCGGGCAAGCGCTCACCTTAAACGATATTGAGCACCGCATACTTCGCCCAATTTGGAACGATCCTAGAACACACTATGCCGTTAACTGTGCCAGCCTTGGTTGTCCAAATCTGCAGACTCAGGCATTCACTACCGATAACACCGAAGCACTGCTAGAAAGTGCAGCCAATGCATTTGTGAACTCATCGAAAGGCGCTAGCATTTCTGGCGACACCATAACTCTGTCGTCTATTTATGAGTGGTTTGAGGCAGACTTTGTGCAAGATGGCGGTGCATTGAAGCATATGGCGAAGTATCGCCCTGATCTTGCCAATTTCGATGGCAAGATCAAATACGATTACGATTGGAACTTAAACAGTAAGTAAGGGTTAAAAACTTGAGCCTGGCTGCTTCAAGAACTCGATTTCGTCCAAGGTAGAGGCTCTACCTAAAATCTCATTTCGGTGAGGGTATCGTCCAAAGCGCTCGATAATCGCTTTGTGGCGATACTCAAAATCTAGGTTATTTTCTATTCCATTGCTTTTAAATAACCGTACCGCTTCTTCATGTATTTTCAACGATTCGCTGTGCATATAGGGCATGTAAAGAAAGGTGCGCTGTTCGGATGTTAACTTTTCATCAGCACCGCTCGCGACTGCCTCTTGAGCTAATGCCAAAGCCATAGGATCCGAGGAAAAAGACTCGGGGGTTCCTCTAAACAGATTTCGAGAAAACTGATCAAGAACGATCACTTCCGCAAGTCTGCCTTCGGCCGTTGAGCGCCAATGATAGAGTTCCCCTTGGCGCGCTTGTTCATGAAGCGCTGCAAACCTTTGAGTAATAAGCTCATCTAGCGCTGTATCTCCAGAAAACCAATCCTTTGGTGATAACTCTTGAAACCAGAAATCGAGTACATCCTTGTCGGTTAGCATTATTTGAACCCTTTCACTTTTTTGATGAGATCATAAGCGTTTTGGATCTCTTGCGATTTCTCTTTTGCTACGTTCATCATCTCTGGAGGTAGACCTTTCGCCATAAGCTTGTCTGGGTGGTGTTCATTCATTAGCTTTCTGTAAGCACGTTTAACGGCTTTTGAATCAGCATCCTCAGAAATACCCAGCACATCATAGGCATCAGAAAGCTGCGAGGCGCTGCTTGCTTGCTGCCAATTTCCCTGCTGACCACCTTGGTAGTGACCACCACCAAAGTTGCCACCGCCTTGCTGGAAGCGGAATGCCGCTTCTTGCATACGCAGGCGCTGTTCAAGCTGTTGAGCCGAGAAGCCTAAGCCTTGTGCGATACGATGCAAGACCTCTCGCTCTGTCGGGTGAACACTACCATCTGCGAACGCAGCCGAGATTTGAAGCTCTAAGAAAAACTGCAATAGGTCATGGCGACCACCAGAGGAGATACGTACTTTATCAAGTACACGTTCAAGCGGAAATTCAGCTGATTTACCATCACGAAACGCTTCTTGTGCCGCACGTTTTTGCTCATTGTTGAGGTTCATGCGATCCATCATGATAGTCGCTAGCTGGATCTCTTCTGGTGTCACCTGCCCTTTAGCTTTGGCAACGTGCCCCATCACCGCATAAGCAGCATTGAGAAACTCTTCTTGACGCTGCGCTTGGTCCGCACCACCAAACCCGCCGCGATTAAACCCACCACGAGCAAAGCCGGATTGGTTGAGTCGGCGCGCTTTGTCAAACTGGTGCCCCAAAAACAAGCCAAACAGCGCCCCTAACGGGCCGCCAAACAACATGCCGAAAAATACGCCTAAAATTTTACCTATCATGTGATGTATGTGCTCTTTATTTATGAATTTTTGCGCTGATTCGCAGTCTACTAGTGTCGTTGAGGTCAATTTCCTTTATGATAGAGGCCGTCTTATAAACGATTCAATATCAATCGAATTCAACTGAATGAATCAAGTTAAACAGGATAGTACAACT
Organism: Vibrio sp. DNB22_10_4; assembly: GCF_052879755.1. NCBI lineage: Bacteria > Pseudomonadati > Pseudomonadota > Gammaproteobacteria > Vibrionales > Vibrionaceae > Vibrio > Vibrio sp. DNB22_10_4. Next base: position 477,847 of record NZ_JBNNXW010000002.1, read on the forward strand.
CGATGTCACGTTTTTCCCGCACTTATCTAGCGGCCTCTATTGGTGCTGCGCTGCTAGCGTCTTACGCAAATGCCGAAGAAACATCGAAAAACAGTGGACAATCCATGCCACCAGCAGAGCAGTGCTCTGTTGATACTGCACAAAGTTCAGACTCCAATCAAGAGCCAATCAATATTGAGGCCGACTCTCTGGAGGCCATCAATGGCGAGCGTGCAACATACAAAGGCGACGTGGTGGTTGTCCAAGGTAATAAAACCATTACTGCTGACAGCGTGACGCTCCACCAAGACGACAACGTCGTCGTCGCTGAAGGCAATGTCACCATTGACGATGGCCAGTTTAATGCCGTATCTGACAAAATCACTAACGATTTAAATAAAGATGTCATTACTGCTGAAAACACGCAGTATAAAATGTTGTGTGGGGGTGGACGCGGCGATGCTGTGTACATTTCAAAAACGGGCAAGTCGCTCTATCAAATCAACGATGGCTCGATCACCACTTGTCCAGAAGATGACAATTCATGGCGCTTTCTAGCCGATGACATTCGAGTCGATCAAGACAATGAAGTAGCTACCCTTTACGGGAGTCGTGTGGAAGTAAAAGATGTCCCGATCTTCTACATGCCTTATATGACGATGCCTACCAGTAACAAGCGAAAAACCGGTGTCCTATTCCCGTCACTTTCACTAGGCTCAAAAAACGGCCTGGAGCTACAGATCCCAGTTTACTGGAACCTAGCCCCTAACTACGACTTGCTTACCACTTTCCACTACATGCAAACGCGTGGCTTGCAACTAAAAGGGGATTTTCGCTATCTGACCTCAACCAGTAGTGGGGAATTGAAAGGCGAGTACCTTGCTGACGACCAAAAATACCCCGAGAAAGATCAGCGCTGGGCATTCCAGTACAAAAATAACAGTAATTTTGGTCAGCACTGGAAATTGGATGTCGATTACTCTCAAGTAAGTGATAACGACTACTTCCAAGATCTCGACTCTAGCATCGGTAGCCGCTCAGAAGGTCAACTGTCGCAAAAAGGGACTGTTGCCTATCGAGAGCAGTTCTGGGATGCGGCGATCACGGTTCAAGACTTCCAAATTCTGGTTGATGATACTAAGCCTTACCGCTTAATGCCGCAGTTTGAATTTAACTACTACCGCCCTGAAATTTATCAAAACCTGAACTTTGATTTGGTCAGCAGTATCTCTCGCTTTGAGACCGACGATGAGAAAAAGCCTTCGGCGACTCGTGTTCACGTGGAGCCTGGCATCACTCTGCCTCTTTCAAATACTTGGGGTACTTGGACAACCGAAGCTCGCTACCTCTTAACGCAATATAATCAAGATATTGACAACCTAAACATCGCTGATGTCGGTCCGTTGGAAGAAAAAGTCACTCGTGCATTGCCAGAGTTTCGCACTCATGCGGGCATGGTGTTTGAGCGCGACACCGCCTTTATTGATGGTTACACACAAACCCTAGAGCCGCAGGTTCAATACTTGTACGTGCCAGAAGTTGATCAAAGTAATATCTTTAATTACGACACCACTTTATTGCAAACCGATTACTACGGCCTGTTCCGTAGCCGTCGTTTCAGTGGCGTGGACAAAGTCGCAGCAGCCAACCAAATTAGCTACGGTGCGACGTCGCGTTTTTACGATGGTGGACAAAAAGAACGTCTAGCAGTCTCATTTGGTCAAATTTACTACCTTGATCCGGCAAGTAAAAACCCAAATAGCGCCACCGACAATGAGTCTTCAAACTACTCATCATGGGCAATTGAGACCGATTTTAACTACAACGATCGCGTGTTCTACCATGGCGGGATTCAATATGATATTGATTCATCTTCGGTATCACTCGCCAATAGTGCAGTCGAGTATCGGGTCGAAGACGACTTCATCCAAGCCAACTATCGCTACGTGACCAAAGAGTACATCGAAAGTATTAACAGCTATAGCAACGATGAACTGTCAAAGTTAACACGTAACGGTATAAACCAAGTTGGCCTTTTAGGTGGTTATCAAATTAACCGCAACTGGATCGCAACTGGTCAGTATTACTATGACATGACCGAGCGCGTATCCATTGAATGGCTGGCCAAATTAGAGTATCAATCGGATTGTTGGTATTTTGGTGTCGACTACAGCCGCCAACTTCGTAGCTGGGAGTCTGGTATTGTGGGTATTGGCGGCGCTAACTTCGAAGACAATATTCGATTTAGCTTTGGTATCACAGGTCTTGGTGGCAGCTCACGTGCCCCTGAGCCACCAAATGGTAACGCGCTGAAATACGGCAGACCGTTTATACTTAACCAATAATCGCCAAGCCGTCACACGATGACATCATGCAAGGAACTTAATTCACTTCACAGACTCATAGTCTGTGAAGTTTTCACTGGGAATATCGATGAAATTTATTAGTACACTCTTTTCAACTTGCCTATTGGCGGCCATGTCGTTTCAAGCAGCAGCGGAGCCCGTTGAGCTTGACCGTGTTAGAGTCATTGTTAACGATGGCGTGATTTTGCAAAGTGATATCGACTCAGCTACCAAAACCCTCACAGCTAACGCGCGTAAGAACAACCAAGAGCTGCCTTCAGACGATATTTTGCTAGAACAGATCTTAGATAAACTGATCCTAGAAAAACTGCAGCTTCAAGAAGCTGAGCGTATCGGTGTTCGTATCGACGATAACCGCTTGTCACAAGCCCTTGGCGATATCGCAGCAAACAACGAGCAAACCCAAGAGCAGCTTCGTCAAACGGTCGCCGAAGAAGGCCTATCATGGGAAGCATTTCGCGAGCAAATTCGTGATGAAATTGCTGCCAGTGAAGCACGTAATGCTATGGTAAGACAGCGCATCAACATTCTTCCTGCAGAGGTTGATAACCTTTCTGAGCTGCTCGCGAAAGAAAGTGACGCGACAGTGACTTACAAGATCCGCCACATTCAGCTTCGCTTTAACGATGGTGAAGATAAGAGCGTTCAAGAGAAGCAAGCAGAAACCATTATCGAACGACTAAACGGCGGTGAAGACTTCGCAACCATGGCCTATACCTTCTCGAAAGGTCCAAAAGCACTAGAAGGTGGTGATTGGGGCTGGATGCGTAAAGAGGAAATGCCAACTATCTTTGCTGACCAAATCAACATGCAGACCAAAGGAACCATCATTGGTCCATTTCGTAGCGGCGTTGGTTTTCACATCCTGAAAATCGAAGATGTGAAAGGTCTAGAAACCGTCTCTGTGACTGAAGTAAATGCCCGTCATATTCTGATCAAGCCAACGGTTATCCTTAGTGATGAGGGCGTGAAACGTCAGCTCAACACCATTATTCAAAAAGTTCAATCTGGTGAAGCGAGCTTTGCCGAAATGGCTGAACAGTTCAGCCAAGATCCAGGCTCAGCAGTACAAGGTGGTGAACTCGGCTATCAAACCCCAGAGCTTTATGTGCCTGAATTTAAGCACCAAGTGGAAACCCTACCGGTTAAACAGATCAGTGAACCATTTAAAACCGTTCACGGCTGGCACATTGTAGAAGTTCTGGATCGCCGCGATGTCGACAAAACAGGTTCTGCGATGCAAAACCGTGCATACCGTATCCTATTTAACCGTAAGTTTAATGAAGAAGCATCAGCATGGATCCAAGAACTTCGTGCGAGTGCCTTTGTAGAGATGGTTGAGGACGAAGAGAATGCAACCAATTAAGCGCATTATCGTTACCGCCGGTGAGCCGGCGGGCATCGGCCCCGATTTGGCGGTAGCTTTGTCGCAAAAATCATGGCCACATCAAGTGGTCATTTGCGCAGATAAGTCACTGATAGCGAATCGAGCTAAGCAACTTGGTATCAACGTCGAACTGGTTGACTTCGACGAGCAGAACTTTGATTCCCAACAGCAAGGGCGCCTGGTCATTCTCCATGAACCGTTATCCGTTCCTGCAAAAGCTGGCGTTCTGGATGAAAGAAACGGTCAGTACGTACTAAATACCCTAGAAAAAGCCGCAAAAGGCTGTATGAATGGTCAATTTGATGCTATTGTCACCGGCCCTGTGCACAAAGGGGTGATCAATCGCGCTGGCGTTAGCTTCAGTGGCCATACTGAGTTCTTTGCTGAGGTATCCAATACACCACTTGTGGTGATGATGCTAGCAACGGAAGGGTTAAGAACGGCACTGGTTACAACACACCTTCCTTTAACGGAGGTGCCTAATGCCATCACCGAGGATCGCGTAACGCGAATCGTCGACATACTGCATCACGATTTGGTCACCAAGTTTGGCATCAAAACGCCAAACATCTATGTCTGCGGCCTAAACCCTCACGCGGGTGAAGATGGCTGCCTAGGTATGGAAGAGATTGAAACCATCACTCCTACCCTAGAGAAACTTCGCACAGAGAAAAATTATCAGCTTGTTGGCCCACTACCCGCCGACACGATATTTAATGACAAATACTTACGCGAAGCAGATGCTGTCTTAGGCATGTATCACGATCAAGTCCTTCCTGTATTGAAATACAAAGGCTTTGGTCGTTCAGTAAACATCACTCTTGGTCTACCCTTTATAAGGACATCGGTTGATCATGGCACTGCGATTGATCTTGCTGGCACAGGCCAAGCAGACTTTGGCAGCTTTGAGACAGCGCTGGCGTACGCAATAGACTTAGTAGAGAGCAGACAATGAGAAATGATGTCCACTTAGGGCACAAGGCCAGAAAACGCTTTGGTCAGAACTTCCTGAACGATCCGTACATCATCGATGGTATCGTATCTTCAATTAACCCAAGACCGGGCCAAAACCTGGTTGAGATCGGTCCGGGTCTTGGCGCGATTACTGAGCCAGTGGGTAAAGAAGTCGACAAGTTTACGGTTATCGAACTCGACCGTGACTTGGCACAGCGTCTGCGTACTCACCCAGATCTTGCTGACAAGCTAACGATTCACGAAGGCGATGCAATGCGTTTTGACTTCACTCAGCTGGTGAAGCCAAACAACAAACTTCGTATCTTTGGTAACCTACCATATAACATCTCTACGCCTTTGATGTTCCACCTATTTGAATTCCATAAAGACATTCAAGACATGCACTTTATGCTTCAAAAAGAAGTAGTTAACCGTCTAGCAGCAGGGCCTGGCAGTAAAGCTTATGGCCGTCTAACGGTCATGGCGCAGTACTACTGTAAAGTGGTACCTGTACTTGAAGTTCCGCCAACAGCATTCGTGCCGCCGCCGAAAGTTGACTCAGCGGTCGTGCGCCTAGTGCCTTACGAGGAGCTACCGTACCCAGCAACCAGCCTTAAATGGCTCGATCGCGTATGTCGCGAAGGCTTCAACCAGCGTCGTAAGACCGTGCGTAACTGCTATAAAGCACTCATGTCCGCAGAAACCCTGGAAGAGCTTGGTGTGAACCCATCAATGCGCCCAGAGAACCTGACGCTGCAACAGTTTGTTGACATGGCAAACTGGCTCGACGCCAACCATGGATAATACAAATCAATAACAGAAAAAACGCTCACTAGCTTGCTATTGAGCGTTTTTTTTGTCATATCTGAATATGCACTTCAAGCAGTTAGGAGATTGACATGGAGTCGACCACGCCATGCATTAAATGCCAAGTACACACTAAGTACGTTGAAGAACAATCCGATCCAGACAACAACCGCTATGTTTTTGCCTACATAATTACTATCAAAAATCTAAGTCAGGAAACGGTTCAACTGATAAGCCGACGTTGGCTCATTACCGATGCCAATGGCAAACAGCTTACCGTAGAGGGCGACGGTGTCGTGGGTCAGCAGCCAGTGATCGAGAAAAATGATGAGTATACCTACACCAGCGGTACCGCGATCGAAACGCCACTCGGCGTGATGCAAGGGCACTACATCATGCTAGATGCCAACGGCAAACAGTTTACCGCTGAAATTGAGCCATTCCGCTTAGCCATTCCCAACATACTGAATTAAGGAACACTGTGGCCAACTACATTGTCGGAGACATTCAAGGCTGTCTCGATGAACTGCAGCTTTTATTAGCTAACGTTAGCTTTAACCCGCAACAAGATACCATTTGGTTCGCTGGCGATCTCGTCGCAAGAGGACCAAAGTCTTTAGAAACACTTAGGTATATTAAATCATTGGGAGATGCGGCTAAGGTTTGTTTAGGCAACCACGATCTACATCTTCTTGCGGTGTCTTTAGGCGTTCACAAAGCAAAGCCAAAGGACAAAACGTTACCTATCCTCGAAGCGAGCGACAGAGACGAGTTACTCAACTGGCTAAGACAACAACCATTATTGCTTGAACATGATGAGTTTGTCGTTTGTCATGCGGGGATCTCACCACAATGGACACTGAAACAAGCGAAGAAATGCGCAAAAAAGGTAGCAAAAAAGCTACGCGGAGACGATTGGCAGTCACTGATCAAAAACATGTATAGCAACGAGCCGGACGCCTGGTCTTCTGAACTCAAAGGGATTGAGCGACTTCGCTATACCATCAATGCTTACACCCGAATGCGATTTTGTTTTCCTGATGGTCGCTTAGACATGGGTTGCAAGCTCCCTCCTTCAGAAGTCAATCCGAGTGAATATGTACCCTGGTTTGCCCTACCATCACGTGAGCCACTGAGTAAAACTGTGATTTTTGGTCATTGGGCAGCGCTGGGTGGTTATGTCAGCGAAGAGGTCATAGGGCTTGATACCGGCTGTGTATGGGGTGGGGAACTGACCATGATCCGCTGGGAAGACAAAGCGCTATTTAGTCAGCCTGCGCTGTAACAATCGATAAAACTCGCCAGTCAATGAACTGGCGAGCTGTAAAAACTTAACGCTCTAACACCACGAACTCCATGTTGTAGGCGTTTTTTTCATCCGCACTGTAATGCTCACTATGGCTCTGCTGCCAACCTTCTCCCCAGTCAGGAAATTGCGTATCTCCATCAAGCTTGGCATCAATATGGGTCAGATACAGTTTGTTTGCCATCGGAAGACAGTGACTATAGAAGCTACCGCCACCAATGATCAGCGCTTCTTCGACATCGCTAACCAGCTCCAATGCCTGTTCAAGCGAGGTCACCGTATCCACACCTTCGATAGACAGCTCACTGTTACGACTCACAACAATATTGCGACGCCCCGGTAGTGGGCGTCCGATAGACTCATAAGTCTTACGACCCATAATCACAGGCTTACCCATCGTGCAGCGCTTAAACCAAGCAAAATCAGCCGGTAAATGCCACGGCATTTGGTTGTCCTTACCAATGATACGATTGTCTGCCATAGCGGCTATCATACTGATGATCATGATTGTTTATTCCTAATTAGACGATTGGGCGACGGCGGTAGAATAACAGCCCTGGCATCGCAAGACCAACCGCGAGTCCTGCGATAATGAACATCGCCTTCAAAAAGTTCTCAAGAAGCGTTGCTAGCAGCTCTGGGGTGTAGCCTAAGTGATTGATCTCCACCATCGCAATCATGGCTTTGAAAGCAAATACACCTGGCACCATAGGGATCAAAGCGGCGACTGTGAACACTTTTGGATGAGCCAAAAACTTATGAGACCAATGCACACCAATCATACCAACCAGAGTTGCGGCAAAAAAGGTCGCCCACTCAATCGGCACCCCGTAATGCATCATTAAAAAACGCGAGCCATGACCGATCGCGCCACCAATAGCGCAGTACGCCAACGCATTTTGCGGCACGTTAAATACCAGAGCAAAACCCACCGCTGGTATGGCGGCAAAAAACATATCATTAAGTAGAGCGAGTAGCAGTTCCATCATTACTGTACCCACCCTAATACGTTGGTAATGCTCATCGCACCAACGATACCTAAACAGGTCGCGAGCGTTAGTAAGCTTGCCATCACAAAGCGGGCAATCCCCATATTAATGTAGCCTTTGAGCATATCGGCCACCGAGTTAATCAGCGGAAAACCAGGCACCAACATCAGTACCGAAGAGGCCATCACTAACTGTGGCTTGTCTCCGATTCCATAAATCACGGCTTGTGCGGAGATGAGCGTAGTGACAAAAGCAGTGATCGCGAAATTGAGTAGCGGATTGAAGTGACGATGACCAAACTCCTGACGCACAATCATGCCCAAGCCAGACGCTAAAAAGGTCATACCAAACACCGCCCAATCTCCTCCGGCCAAGCGGCTAAAAGCAGCACAAGAAAGACCTATCATCACCACCACTAACCAGCGGTTGTAACGTTCTGGGCTGATTTGGTTAAGCTTTTTTTGAGCTAGTTGATAGTCGAGAATGCCCTTCTCCATCATGATGCAGATGCGCTGAATCTGCGTAACGACCCGCATATTCAAACCGCGATCTGGGCTTCGACGTGCCGTGGTGACGCAATGTTCGTTGTAAACAGTAGTGACGACTAGAGAGCTAGCAGAGAGCGATACTTCCACTTCATCCATGCCCGCTGCTTTGCCGATTCGATGTGTAATGTGACCAACCAGGGTGCTTTCAGCGCCATGAGCTAACAGCATTTGGCCTGCTTGAGCAATCAGCCGAGAGACTGCTCTTTGATTAGGTGCCATGTATCCTTCCAAGCATGTTGTTCCAGGCAAATGTTTTGCCAATCCATAATTTATTTGGCCGATTGGTTTCTGCCAAACAAAGTGCAAACGTTTGAGCCGGTTAGTTTGCCTCAGTTTCTGAGTCAGAGAAATGATTTAGGTACAAAAAAACCGCAATAACAATTGCGGTTTTTCATTCTAGATGCGGATTTAGTCACGAACGTAGACAACGTGGCCGTCATCTTCTTCGTCATCCCAATCATCCCAGTCATCGTCTTCGGTAATCACGTCTTTACCTGACATGGCATCTTTGTGGTAGTCATCCCACATGAAGTCGACTTTCTCTTCTTCAGAGACCTCTTCTTCCGCACGTGGTAGGGTTTCCATAAAGTCAGCTAACTTGTAGCAAAGCTCTTTAGTACCGCTCTTGTTAACCGCAGAGATCTTAAAGTATTCATCTTCCCAGCCAAGCGCATCAAGGATCTCTTGGATCACTTCATTTGCTTCTTCTTCTGGCATCAGATCAACTTTGTTGAATACCAACCAACGAGGCTTATCAGCCAGTTTATCACTGTACTGCTCAAGCTCATCGATGATGGTCAATGCATTTTCGATTGGGTTAGATTGGTCGATAGGCATAATATCGATCATGTGAAGCAGTACGCGACAGCGCTCTAAGTGCTTCAAGAAACGAATACCAAGGCCAGCACCATCCGCAGCACCTTCGATTAGACCTGGAATGTCAGCCACTACAAAGCTTTTCTCAGGGACCACACTCACAACACCAAGACTTGGGATCAAGGTCGTAAATGGATAATCGGCTACCTTAGGTTTCGCAGCAGATACCGCGCGAATGAAGGTTGATTTACCTGCGTTTGGCAAACCAAGCATACCCACGTCTGCAAGCAGAAGTAGCTCAAGACGCAACTCACGCATTTCACCTTTGGTGCCTAGCGTCTTTTGACGAGGTGCGCGGTTAACCGACGATTTAAAACGCGTGTTACCAAGACCGTGCCAACCACCTTTAGCAACCATGACTTTTTTGCCATGTTCAGCCACTTCTGCCACGATTTCGTTGGTGTGAATATCAACCGCACGAGTACCCACTGGCACTTTCATGACTTTATCTTTGCCACGCTTACCAGTACAGTTACCACCACGGCCATTTTCTCCGCGTTCCGCTTCATAGAAACGCTGGAAACGGTAGTCGATCAACGTGTTAAGGTTTTCATCTGCCTCGATATAGATATCGCCGCCGTCGCCGCCGTCGCCACCATCCGGGCCACCTTTCGCTACAAATTTCTCACGCCAAAAGCTAACAACACCGTTACCGCCGTCGCCCGCTTGGACTTTTACTACCGCTTCATCAACGAACTTCATCTCTTACTCCGACTACTTCTTCGCTTACCCACCATAAGGATAAGACGTCATCACGACGCACCTTATGGCTTCATTCGATTATCACTACATTTTAGCAGATGACAGAGACGACTCCCCACCAAGCTAGACCTTACTTTGTAAAGACTAAACCTAGAGATTCGTCTCTATCGACTGCCTTCATTTTCAATAAAAATAAAAAACCCCGCCGACTCGGCAGGGCTTTTGAATTCAGCTTGAAAGCATTGTGTAATTTAGCGAGACGCTTAATTACTCAGCTTCGATGCTAACGAATTTACGGTTCTTAGGACCTTTAACTTCGAATTTCACTTTACCTTCAGTAAGAGCGAAAAGAGTATGGTCTTTACCGATACCAACGTTAGTACCAGCGTGGAACTTAGTACCACGTTGACGTACGATGATGTTACCTGCAAGAACAGACTCACCACCGAAACGCTTAACACCTAGACGTTTGCTTTCTGAATCGCGGCCGTTACGAGTAGAACCACCAGCTTTTTTGTGTGCCATTGTTAAACTCTCCTAATCGATTAAGCGTTGATGCCAGTGATTTTCACTTCCGTGAACCACTGACGGTGACCTTGTTGCTTACGAGAGTGCTTACGACGACGGAACTTAACGATTTTAACTTTATCGCCACGACCGTGTTGTACTACTTCAGCAACCACTTTGCCGCCCTCTACTAGAGGAGCGCCAACTTGAATATCTTCACCGTTAGCAACAAGAAGAACTTTATCAAATTCAACAGTTGCACCAGTTTCAACGTCTAATTTCTCTAAACGAAGAGTTTGACCTTCGCTTACACGGTGTTGTTTACCACCAGATTGGAAAACAGCGTACATATTTTACTCCGCTTTTTCCGCACAGCCTTTTGATTGTTATTTCAACAAATAGGGTGTGCGCTAAACTAATCATCAATAGGGCGCAGATTCTACGCGAATGATTACCCTATGACAAGCCATATTTTGAAAAAATTGGCGAAACACTAATCGCCAATCGAAAGTGCCGCAATAATGCCCTTTCACCATGTATTAATCAACGTTTTTTAGTGTATTATTCACAGATTATAACCAACGATTAAGCCTTACAGGCTCTAAGCTCAACCGGGTACGTAATGGATTTTAAAGCTATCCAAGCACTGACTGCCGATGATATGGCAAAAGTGAATGAAACAATACAAGCACAATTAAACTCTGAAGTTAGCCTTATCAATCAGCTTGGTTTTTACATCGTGAGCAGCGGTGGTAAGCGATTAAGACCACTTCTTGCTATCCTGTCAGCCAAAGCGCTGGGGTATCAGGGCAATGCTCACACGACAGCTGCTGCTTTTATAGAATTTATACATACTGCCACTCTATTACATGATGATGTGGTTGATGAGTCCGACATGCGACGCGGGAAAGCAACGGCAAACGCGGCGTTTGGAAATGCGGCGAGTGTATTGGTGGGTGACTACATCTACACACGCTCGTTCCAAATGATGACGGCACTCGGCTCACTGCGTATCTTGGAGCTAATGAGTGATGCGGTGAATGTCATTGCAGAAGGCGAAGTTCAACAGTTAATGAACTGTAACGACCCTGATACAAGCGAAGACAGCTACATGCAGGTTATCTATTCTAAAACCGCGCGTCTATTTGAAGCCGCTACGCAAGTTGGCGCGATACTCAATGACGCTACGCCAGAAGTAGAACTTGCCCTACAAAACTACGGTAAATACTTAGGTACCGCGTTCCAGCTTATCGATGATGTCATGGACTACACCTCTAGCGGTGAAGATATGGGTAAGAATGTTGGTGACGACCTTGCAGAAGGCAAACCGACTCTACCACTTATCCACGCAATGCAACACGGTGAAGCACACGAGAGCGAGATGATTCGCGAAGCGATTGAGAAAGGTAATGGCCTGGACAAAATCGACGCCATCATGGCGACAATGGAACGTGTCGGCTCGCTTACATACACCGAAGACATTGCCTTTAAAGAAGCAGATAAAGCGATTGATGCGCTTTCTGTGGTTCCTGATAGCGAATATAAAGAGGCACTCGTCGCACTTGCCTATATGGCAGTTAAACGCAGCGCATAAAAAAGAGGTAGCGGCTCGAGTTGCTACCCCTTTTTACTTTGACTTCGCTCAGCGCTATCCTAGTAGTATTGTTCGCAGCCATTATGCAGTTGTTGGTCTTCTTGGATCTCGTCGGCGTCTAACGCCCACTGAACATCACTGCCAAGTGGCTCGACCAATACCGAATTAGACGTTTTGTCGATTACTAATACCTGACCCACGCCATGCTGGGACTCGACCCACATCCCCTTACGTACTTTGTCTATTTCCATCATCCATCCCCCATCTTGCAACACTGTTTTTACGTGCTCCTTAAGGGATAGATCAAAAAACCCAGTCTAGTAAAGACTGGGTTTGAATATTAAGCGGCTAAATTAGCAAGGTTCGGTGATTATTTCGCGAACTCAACACCAATCTCGATGTCTTTGTTTAGCGTTTCAAGCATGCCATCTAAAGCTGCTTTCTCGTAATCACTTAGCTCACCGTAGCTAAGGATAGCTTCTGCGCCATCTTTACCTAGCTTAACTGGCTGTGCGAAGAAAGGAGCGTGTTCACCATCGCCTTCAACATACGCGCATTCGATGACGTTTTCTTCACCTTGTAGGCCTTTCACTAGCGCTAGACCAAATCGACACGCCGCTTGACCCATTGATAGCGTTGCGCTGCCACCACCCGCTTTCGCTTCAACAACTTCAGTACCTGCGTTTTGAATGCGCTTGGTCAACGCTTCTACTTCTTCAGCCGTAAACTCAACACCTTCTACTTGAGAAAGAAGAGGAAGAATCGTGACACCAGAGTGACCACCGATAACCGGCACACGCACATCGCCTGGATCTTTTGCTTTTAGGTCAGCTACGAAGGTTTCTGAGCGAATCACATCCAGTGTTGTCACACCGAACAGCTTACGCTTGTCATAAACACCGGCTTTCTTAAGCACTTCTGCTGCGATTGGCACAGTCGTGTTCACTGGGTTTGTAATGATACCAATACACGCTGTCGGGCAAACTACCGCGATTTTTTCCGCCAAAGATTTCACGATACCAGCGTTAACATTGAATAGATCAGAACGATCCATACCTGGTTTACGTGCAACACCCGCTGAGATTAGTACCACATCGGCACCTTCAAGCGCTGGCGTTGGGTCTTCACCGGCATAACCTTTGATGGAAACTGGCGTCGGGATGTGGCTAAGGTCAGCCGCTACACCAGGAGTTACAGGGGCAATATCATAAAGGGCTAAATCAGAACCTGCTGGAAGACGGTTCTTAAGTAGTAGAGCTAGGGCTTGACCGATGCCACCCGCGGCACCAATAACAGCTACTTTCATGGTAGTTCTCCTTGAGATTGGTATCTCTTATTCATAGTTTTGTAGGGTAATTTTTCATCAGCTAGTAAAAAGCTATAGCATTCACTAATCGATTACAATCAATTAACCCCAGCTTTGCGAGGTCACGCAACTCGCTAATAACGTGCCACTAAACTAGCACGTAAACCCCCTCGTTAAAACCCACCTTTTACCTTGTTAATTATGAGGTTATGGTATTTTTCCGTGACATAGGTTTAAGTGATATTGTCGGCAGAAACCATGGATAAGTTGGTTAACATAGAGGTTCTGTGCCACAATACGGCGATCACTGCGAGTAGAACGAAGAATAAGAGGCGTATATGCGCAATAATGACAAACAAGATAATCTGGTTCGCGCGTTTAAAGCGTTATTAAAAGAAGAGCGATTTGGCTCTCAAGGTGAGATTGTCGACGCGTTAAAACACGAAGGGTTTGAAAATATTAACCAATCAAAAGTGTCGCGTATGTTGACTAAGTTTGGCGCAGTGAGAACCCGCAACGCCAAAATGGAAATGGTTTACTGTTTACCTGCTGAACTTGGCGTTCCGACTGTATCGAGTTCACTGCGTGAACTGGTACTCGATATCGACCATAACAACGCGTTAGTCGTCATTCATACTGGTCCCGGAGCCGCACAGCTCATCGCTCGATTGTTAGACTCACTGGGTAAAGCTGAAGGTATCTTGGGCGTTGTCGCTGGCGATGACACCATCTTTATTACTCCAACGCTTACAGTCTCTACGAAACAACTATTTGATTCTGTATGTGATTTGTTTGAATACGCTGGTTAAGTTTTAAACGTTAACATTCAGAACAATCTGTCACGGAGCAATCCGTTCCGTGACACCCGTCACATCTTGAAAAAATCAAACTCCACCCCTTAAATTCGCCTTAATTATCTGTTTTATTTGATTTATATTCCAAAAATACATCGCTTCCTGCCATTTCTAGCACAGACAAATCCCCTACATCTATTAACAATCCAGTAATTTTCTTCCAATTTATTTGGTATGATTGCGCCACTTTTTCAACATATGGATTGAAAAAGATGCCGTTTCCACATAGGAAACCTCTGAAGACAACTATAGTTATTCAGGGCTAATAATGAATAAGGAAGGGAAATTCATGGCATTTAAGAAACTTGTTAAAATCGGTGCTATTGCCGCTGCTGTAATGGGCGCAGGCGCTGTTAATGCTCAAGAGTTCATCACAATCGGTACAGGTTCGGTGACGGGGGTTTATTACCCTACTGGCGGTGCAATCTGTAAGCTTGTGAATAAAGGCCGTAAGGAACACAACATCCGTTGTTCAGTAGAGTCCACTGGTGGTTCTATCTACAATGTCAACACTATGCGTGCTGGTGAGTTAGATTTCGGTATCGTTCAATCTGACTGGCAATATCACGGCTACAACGGCACGAGCAAATTTGAAGAGCAAGGCCCTTACAAAAAGCTTCGTGCGATGTTCTCTTTGCACACAGAACCATTCAACATCATCGCTCGTTCTGATGCTGGTATCAACAACGTGACTGACCTAAAAGGTAAGCGCGTGAATATCGGTAACCCTGGCTCTGGTGACCGCGCAACAATGGGCGTTGTCATGGATGCAATGGGTTGGACTAACGATGACTTCAAACTCGCTTCTGAACTAAAAGGTTCAGAGCGTTCACAAGCTCTTTGTGACAACAAAATCGACGCGTTCGTTTATGTTGTTGGCCATCCAAACGGATCTATCAAAGAAGCAACAACATCTTGTGAAGCTAAGCTAATCTCTGCGACTGGCGAAAAAATCGATGAAATCGTTTCAGCAAACCCTTACTACGCTTACAGCAATGTACCGGCAGGTATGTACCGTGGCACAGAGGGTGACGTAAACAGCTTCGGTGTTGCCGCTACTATGGTAACCACATCAGATGTTTCTGACGAAACAGCATACAATGTGGCTAAAGCAGTATTTGAAAACTTCGATACATTCAAACGTCTTCACCCAGCGTTCGCTAACCTGAAGAAAGAAGACATGGTGAAAGCAGGTCTATCTATCCCGCTTCACCCAGGTGCTGAGAAGTACTACAAAGAAGTCGGTCTACTAAAATAAGACCACTTCGTAGGGGAGGCATCGCTTCCCCTACAGCTTTTCTATTATGAGTAACACTCAAAACAATTAACACCAGTGCATCCAACTGGTGTGGCTATTTGGGCTCTCTTTCCAAGCCCGTCATTAAGAGCCCAAAAACACAACAACTGCTACACGTTTGCATCCATTGACTACAATGTTAAATGCGAAATAGGTTCGTGCCTTTTTAATTAGCCTTTGGCTTAAACGTCACGAATCCAAAAATAATAAAGGACAACGTACATGACGCAGACAACACAACCGTCGCAAGATGTGCAAGACATGGTCGCACAGGCTGACACTGGCGCACGAAGCCCTAAGGGGATCCCTGCCAAAATTCTTTGGTTCGTGCCGCTATGTTGGTCACTGTTTCAACTTTGGTACGCTTCACCACTGCCATTTATATTTAACTTTGGCGTACTGAACGACACTGAAGCGCGCTCTATTCACCTAACCTTCGCTATTTTCCTAGCGTTTACCGCCTATCCAGCGATGAAGAGTTCGCCTCGAGACAGAATTCCTGCCATCGACTGGATTTTGGCGCTTGCAGGCAGTTTTTCTGCCGCCTATATCTATTTATTCTATACCCAGCTTGCTGGGCGCTCTGGAGCACCGACGACAATGGATATCGTCGCTGCAGTCACGGGCATGGTGTTGCTATTAGAGGCGACACGCCGTGCACTCGGTCCACCGCTGATGGTGGTCGCTGCGGTGTTCTTGCTGTATACCTTTGGTGGCCCATACATGCCGGACGTCATCGCGCATAAAGGTGCAAGCCTTAACAAAGCGATGTCACACCTATGGCTCACCACTGAAGGTGTGTTTGGTGTTGCACTTGGTGTATCGACCTCGTTTGTATTCCTATTCGTACTATTCGGCGCAATGCTTGAACGTGCTGGTGCGGGTGCATACTTCATTAAAGTTGCGTTTTCACTGCTTGGCCATATGCGCGGCGGCCCTGCAAAAGCCGCGGTGGTTGCGTCTGGTTTATCTGGCCTAGTGTCGGGTTCATCGATTGCCAACGTAGTAACCACAGGTACCTTTACCATTCCACTGATGAAGCGTGTTGGCTTTCCTGGCACTAAAGCTGGTGCAGTAGAAGTGGCCGCGTCCACCAATGGACAGCTCACACCACCAATTATGGGTGCAGCGGCATTCTTGATGGTGGAATATGTCGGTATCTCTTACGTTGAGGTTATTAAAGCTGCACTTCTGCCAGCACTGATTTCTTATATTGCTCTTATCTACATCGTTCACCTAGAAGCATGTAAGGCTGGTATGACGGGTCTTCCTCGTCGCCACACCCCAACACTGGTACAAAGCCTGCTGTCGTTTACCGGTACTATTTTGGGTCTGTGCGTCATCAGCGCCGTAGTCTACTACGGTATTGGCTGGACTAAAGGTGTGTTCGGTGATGCAGCAACACCTATTGTGGGTGCAGTTCTCCTGCTTGCTTATGTTGGCTTGTTACGCATTTCGGCTAAGTACGCCAAAGAGGGCGGTCTTGAGATTGATGCAGAACTAAATGAGGTTCCTGATCCGGGTCCAACCATTAAGTCTGGTTTACACTTCTTGCTACCAATCGTGGTACTGGTTTGGTGTTTGACGGTTGAACGTTTCTCACCAGGTCTGTCCGCATTCTGGGCAACTGTGTTTATGATCTTTATCCTGATCACTCAGCGTCCTTTGATTGCTTTAATGGCGAAAACCAATGATGTTACCGAAGAACTTAAAGCGGGCTTCGTTGACCTAGCAGAAAGTCTTGTCTCTGGTGCTCGAAACATGATTGGTATCGGCGTGGCCACAGCGGCTGCAGGTACCGTAGTGGGTGTTGTTACCCTAACCGGTATTGGCCTTGTGATGACCGACTTCGTTGAGTTCATTTCCGGCGGTAACATCATCTTGATGCTGCTGTTTACCGCGGTTATCTCACTTATCTTAGGTATGGGTCTACCGACAACGGCGAACTACATCGTAGTATCAACACTGATGGCGCCAGTGATTGTAACGCTTGGCGCGGCACACGGTCTTATCATCCCACTGATTGCTGTTCACTTGTTCGTGTTCTATTTCGGTATTCTTGCTGATGATACGCCACCAGTAGGCCTCGCCGCCTTTGCTGCTGCAGCCATTGCTAAGTCAGACCCTATCCGTACCGGTATTCAAGGTTTTACCTACGATATTCGTACTGCCATTCTGCCGTTTATGTTTATCTTCAATACACAGCTATTGATGATGGGCATTGATTCTTGGTGGCATTTGGCACTGACGGTGATTTCAGCGATCATTGCGATGCTTATCTTCTCTGCAGCGACGCAAGGGTGGTGGTTTACTAAGAACAAGTGGTGGGAAACGGTGCTGCTTCTAGTGCTCACTTTCACCTTCTTCCGACCGGGTTTCTGGTGGGATATGATCTATCCAGCTAAGGTTCTTTCACCTGGGGTTGAGATAGCTCAAATTACTGAAAACCTAAATGTTGGACAATCACTTGAGTTAAGAGTCGCCGGTGAAACACTGGAAGGTAAATACGTCGAGAAGACCGTTCGTCTACCATTTGAAGATGACGCAGTTGGTGCAGACAATCGTATCTCATCTATGGGTCTAATGCTTAATGAAAGTGACGGTAAGATGATTATCGATATGGTTGAATTTGGCAGCCCAGCGGAGGCATCTGGTCTAGACTTTGACTGGGAAATTAAATCTATCGTGCAGGAAGCGGATAGACCAATGAAAGAGTGGGTATTTGTACCTGCCCTGCTTTTGCTTATTGCTATGGCGATGAATCAAAAGCGTCGCGCTCGTCGTGAAAACCTGAGCGCATAGGTAAGTTAGGCTCCAAGTTTAATGCTTGGAGCCTTCTACCTTTAAACGGAACGGATAATACTAGCCAAGCTTATGCTTTACCCTATGCTAGTAGGGTAGGAACCAAAAAGAGAAATAACATGTACAAGCAAATCCTTGTTCCTGTCGATCTGAATGACAAAGGCTTTTCAGACAAAGCCGTCGAAATCGCCGTTTGGCACGCCAAACACTCCAATGCAGAAGTGCACCTGCTAAATGTACTGCCTGGCATTCACATGTCTATGGTCGCAAGCTACTTCCCTAAAGATGCGGCGGCACAAATGAAAAATGATGTGAAAGCACAATTAAAAGCGTTTGCCGAGCAGCATATCTCTGAAGATGTGGTGTACAAGGTACATGTTGCAGAGGGCAAGCCTTACGCGACTATCCTTGATTATGCTGAGCGCCTTGGCGCCGATCTCATCGTCATGCCAAGCCATAAACGCTCAAAGATTGATAAGGTTGTCCTAGGTTCTGTGGCGAGCAAAGTGGTACAAAACTCGCCTATTAACGTGCTGGTCGTTAAACCACAGACAAGTTAAGCCACAGACAAGCTAACCGAATGAGTACTAAAAAGTCCCACCTCGCGTGGGACTTTTTGTTTGTGCGGTTACTAAATGGCGATCCTCTATACCACTCGGTTCTGATCAACGCCTTCCATCGCGACTTCAAGGTTACTGACCAGTATCTCGCACAACTTGGTTATCGATGAATCGCTGCCCCACGCGACATGCGGCGTCAGTATTAAGTTGGGCAGTTGCTGATTGGCGACTAACGGGTTATCCATAGGCGCAGGCTCTTCGGTAAAGACATCAACGCCAGCACCGGCAATATCTCCCTGTTTTAGTGCTGCAATAAGAGCCGCCTCATCAACCAAGCCACCGCGACCGGTATTAATAAGCACGGCCGTCGACTTCATTTTACTCAGCGCAGCAGCATCAATCTGGTTTCGAGTTTCTTCAGTGAGTGGACACAGCAATGCTATAGCATCACTACTGGCTAAGCACTCCTCAAACGCGACATACCCTGAGCGGCACTGGGCAGCACCTTTACGTTCAGCAAACTGCACCTTAATACCGATGGCACGTGCCAATGCCGCCGTAGCCTGCCCTAGCACGCCACTGCCAATGATACCGAGTGTAGAGCCCGCCATATCTTGAATCGGATGAGTAAAAAAACAGAACTTGTTTTGTCGCGGCCACTCGCCTGTCGCAATATCACTATGATAAGCCAAAAGGTTACGCTTTAAGGCAAACAGCAAGCCAATTATGTGCTCTGGGACAGATTGGGTCGCATACCCTTGAATATTGGTGACTCGAATACCGCGCTGCTGGCAGTAGTCCAAATCCACATTGTTGACGCCCGTTGCTGCAACGGCGATGTGCTCAAGCTTGTCTGCGTGACTCAACACTTCCGCCCCCAAATACACTTTATTGCTCACCACGATATCGGCGTCAGCAATTCGCTGCATCACCTCATGAGGCTCAGTTTTGGAGTAATTGACCCATTGGTGGTCAAAAGCAGGCGTAGGAATATGAATGTGGGCTGGAATCGTGTCTCGGTCTAGGAACACAATCTTTTTGACGGCCATGAGCTCTCCTATGATATTCACGGCCGACAGTTATTTATGGCCGAGGTAGGCTCTTATAATCGGGTAATTGTGGCGCTGGGTCAAAGTGCTCAATCACAAGTTGCTCGGTCTGTGGGTAAAAATCACACGGGACAAAAATCGCCTGAAGCTGCTCGGTTTGTGGATGATAGAAACAGAGCTCTGAGGCATGCAGCTCTAAACGGTCAGAATAGTTCATGGCCTCTTCATGAGCATAGAACTCATCACCCACAATAGGATGACCGAGAGCCAGCAAATGAACGCGCAATTGATGAGAACGCCCAGTGATCGGAAACAGACGAACGATACTGGTTTTCTCCTCCCGCTCAACCACTTGGTAGTAGGTTTGTGACGGCTTACCATGCTCATAGCACACCTTTTGGCGCGGGCGGTTTGGCCAATCACAAATCAAAGGCAAATCAATCAGCCCTTCACTCTCTTTCGGCGTGCCCCAAACGCGAGCATAGTAAATTTTGTGCGTCAGACGGTATTGAAACTGCTTCTTTACCGAACGCTCTGCCTCTTTGGTTTTCGCCAGCAGCATAAGGCCTGATGTCGACATATCAAGTCTGTGCACCACCTGAATATCAGGGTAGTCGGTGACTAAACGGCTCCACATACTATCGTAATGCTCCGCCGCTTTTCCAGGAACCGACAACAGCCCAGAGGGCTTGTTGACCGCAAGGATGTGCTCATCCTCATAGACAATATCAGTCCAAGGATCAGTGGGTGGGGTGTAGCTTAGCATGGCCATAACAAGGTCTCGCAATGGAAATCAGAATAGCTGACAGGAAAAACAAAAGGCGCAACTTACGCTGCGCCATTGTATCAATCGCATCTCGGGTTGGCGAAATGCTTATTTGAAAAGCCGAATATATAAGCTTAGTTGTGGCTGACGACAATCAAGCGCAGCGAATCAAGCTGACCTTGTGCCTTATTGATGTAGCCATCTAGCTCAGCAATTTGAGACTCAATCGCTTCAATCTCTTCATCACGGATATTTGGGTTAACCGCTTTCAAAGCTTGCAGACGCTCAAGCTCGCCGTTAAGGCTCGCGTACATCGCTTTATGCGCATCTTCACGAACCGCGGTCACCTTCTCTTCAACCGCGCCGTTACCCGCTTCAATTAGACGATGAACGTCCGCTTGAACTGAGCCTACTAGCTTGCTCGCTAGATGACGGTTTACTGGGCTAAGTTGGCGGTTGAAGCCTTCAAACTCAACTTGTGAAGAGAGATCGTTGCCACGGCCATCCATCATCATGCGAATTGGTGTTGGCGGTAGGAAACGGCTAATGCCACTTTGCTTCGGTGCTTGCGCATCCACAACGTAAACCAACTCAAGCAAAATCGTACCCACTGGCAGCGCTTTGTTCTTCAGTAGCGATACTGCACTCGTGCCTACACCCTCACTCATCACCAAGTCGATACCGCCTTGGATCATTGGGTGCTCCCAACTGATAAAGTTCATATCTTCACGAGACAGCGCGGTATCACGATCAAACGTAATGGTCGCACCGTCGTATGGAAGACCTGGGTAGCTTGGCACCATCATGTGCTCAGATGGCGTCACCACAAGAGCATTCTCACCTTTGTCGTCTTGGTTTAGACCTATGGTGTCAAAGAGGCTCAGCGCAAACGTCACTAGGTTAGTGTCACCGTCCGTTGCTGAGATCTTCTCAACAATCTGCTGCGCCGCTTCGCCGCCATTGGAGTGCATTTCTAGCAGGCGATCACGGCCTTGCTCCAGCTCGTGTTTCAGCTCTTGGTTGTATTGACGAGAACCTTCAATCACATCATCAAGCTCACTGATATCACCGCTGGCTAGCATGTTAATGATGCTTTCTTGGTAGCGGTCATATACCATGCGGCCCGTTGGACAAGTTTCAGCAAACGCATTCAGACCTTCGTTAAACCAACGCGCTAGAATGCCTTGCGACGTGCCTTCTAGGTAAGGGACGTGTACATCGATATCACGTTTTTGACCAATACGATCTAAGCGACCAATACGCTGCTCTAGAAGATCTGGGTTGAATGGCAAGTCGAACATCACAAGCTGGTTAGCAAACTGGAAGTTACGACCTTCAGAGCCAATCTCACTACAGATCAAAACCTGAGCACCGCCCTCTTCCTGCGCAAAATAAGCCGCCGCTTTATCACGCTCTAGAATCGACATACCTTCGTGGAAGACAGTCGCGCGAATACCTTCGCGCTCACGCAATGCTTGCTCAAGTTGCAGCGCAGTACTGGCACGAGACGCAATGACCAAGATTTTCTCACTGCGTTTCGCGGTGATCTTCTCAATCAGCCAGTTAACTCGCGAGTCAAACTGCCACCAACTTGAATCTTCACCTTCAAACTCTTGGAAGATCTCTTCTGGGTAAAGCATCTTCATGGCGCGCGCTTCAGGCGTCATCTTACCGCCAATCATGCCAGAAACACGCATTGAAGTGGTGTACTGCTGCGGGATTGGCATCGGCACCAAGTTAACATTACGTGTAGGGAAACCTTTGATGGCGGCGCGAGTGTTTCTAAACAATACGCGACCTGTGCCGTGGCGATCCATCAGATTATCGATAAGCTCTTGGCGCGCTATCGCTTTCTCTTCATCACTGGCCTTACTTTCTAGCACATTAAGCAGTGGCTCTACATCTTGCTCGGACAGCAGTTCGGTAATTTGGTTTTTAGCATCATTAGCCAGAGCTTGACCTGAAAACAGCGCCGTTACCGCATCGGCAACCGGAGCATATTGCTCTTCTTCTTTAACAAATGCGTCGTAGTCAAAGAAACGATCTGCATCGAGAAGACGCAAACGGGCAAAGTGGCTTTCGCGGCCAAGCTGCTCAGGGGTAGCAGTCAGTAGCAGCACGCCCGGCGTTTTTTCTGCTAGCGCTTCAACCACTTGGTATTGACGGCTTGGCTGTTCTTGGCTCCACTCTAGGTGGTGTGCTTCATCGACCACCAACAAGTCCCACTCGCCCTCCAGCGCTTGTTCAAAACGCTTGCGGCTCTTGCGAAGGAAATCCAGTGAACACAACACAAACTGCTGAGTATCGAACGGGTTTTCAGCTTCCGCGTACGCTTCAATACAACGTTCTTCATCAAAGATAGAGAAATGCAGGTTAAAGCGGCGCATCATTTCGACAAGCCACTGGTGCTGCAGGGTTTCAGGTACCACGATCAACACACGCTGCGCTCGACCAGATAGTACCTGCTGGTGAATGATCATGCCCGCTTCAATGGTCTTACCTAAGCCTACTTCATCGGCAAGCAGTACGCGAGGCGCGTAGCGGCGACCCACTTCATGGGCAATAAACAGCTGATGAGGAATTAGGCCTGCACGCATACCACACAGACCACGCATTGGACTCTTGTGTTGTTCATACTGGTTGCTGAGCGCGCGGTAACGCAGCACAAAGTTGTCCATGCGATCGATTTGACCCGCGAACAATTTGTCCTGTGGCTTGTTAAAGCGAATTTGGTGGCTTAGAAAGATCTCGCGCAAAGCGACATTCGCTTCTTCAGTATCTTGACGGGTACCCACGTAAGTGAAGATACCTTGGTCTTCGATCACTTCTTCAACTTCTAGCGACCAGCCTTCTTGGCACTCAATGACATCACCGACATTAAACGTAACTCGGGTGACAGGCGCATCACTACGAGCGTATACGCGATTCTCTTCTGATGCTGCAAACATAAGTGATACTGTTCTCGCATCCAGTGCGACGACCGTACCCAAACCTAAATCACTTTCCGTATCGCTAATCCAGCGCTGCCCTAAAGCAAATGTCATAGAGAGACTACCTCAATTCGTGTCGATTTTTGTCATTTCAGCGGTAACACAGCCTGCCAAATCGTGGCGCACTGAGCTCAATACTCCGCCCAAATAATAGTAGGTGATAGAGCAAATTTTGCTCACCCCATCCCCTAGATGAAAGGTCGCTAATCTTACTTGAAGGCGTGATACAGGTCACGCCAATTACAAGGAAAAGCTGAGTTTTTTTTGAATTGTCGTGGTTGACATCAAACTGCAAAAAAACAGTGTCATTTCTGAGAACGAAAGTGACATTTTTCACTTATACTCAGAATGTAAACGTTAACGACATGTGACTACTCGCCAAGCCCTGATAGTCACCTCTCTCGTTAGCCTTACAGGGAATCAGGTTCAATTCGATATCATTCCAATTGAACGTAACACGGTTGACTCACTAAGATAGGACATCAGAGCCAGCGTAGATCCCCAGCATTGCTAGAACTAGTGAAACGGCTAGAACCAGCGAATGTGGACAGACAGTCTGACTCGATTGCCATCTGAGTTAACCGCAAAGGACAAGCGCCAGTTGCGGCAAGGAGACTCTATGGGCGATACCGACCGTAAAATTTTTGTTCTCGACACCAATATCCTTCTCCACGAACCTCACGCCATTTTTTCCTTCAAGGAACACGATGTCGTCATTCCGATGACGGTTCTCGAAGAGCTCGACCGAATTAAAGACAGCAAACGCGATGTCGCGCGTGATGCTCGTGTCGCCATTCGAGCCCTCGAAGATATTTTCAAAGACGCCACACCAGACGAGATTTCAGAAGGCATTCCGTTTTCCAGCAACATCGAGGCAACGGGCACCATTTCCATCCTCGCCGATTACGTACTGCAAGAAACCGTCAAAGCCTTTGCCGACAAAGAGGGAGACAACCGGATACTGAACGCAGTGCTCTATCTGCAGAACAAACGTTCACCACGCGAGGTGGTGCTGGTGACGAAAGACATCAATATGCGACTACGCGCTAAAGGGGCTGGCGTACGTTTTGTTGAAGATTATCGAACCGACCAACTGATTGATGATGTGCAGTATCTGACAAAAGGCTTCCAAAAATCGCAAGGCGCGTTTTGGGAGCACATTGATGAGGTTGAAACCAAAACCTTGGCCAGCAAGACCTATCACACCTTCGACCGAGAGGCGATTGACCCAACCTTCATCAACCAATACCTCATCGACGAGTCGAGCGACTTTGCAGGGCGAGTTGCCGACATCGACGATGATAAGGTGACGATTCGCGACTTGAGCCAAGAGCGCATGCTGTGCCGTCAAGCGTGGGATATCAGACCGAAAAATATCTACCAAGGCATGGCGATGGATGCCCTACTCGACCCGGACATTGACTTAGTCATTCTCACGGGTGCGGCAGGTAGTGGTAAAACCTTACTTGCCATGGCCGCAGCACTGGAGATGACCATAGAGCGTGGCATGTTCGATAAGATCATCGTAACCCGAAACACGCCGGACATTGGTGAGTCGATTGGTTTCCTACCGGGTACTGAAGAAGAGAAGATGATGCCGTGGTTGGCAGCGATTACCGACACCCTTGAAGCGCTGCACAAGAACGATCACTGTACTGAAGGGTCACTCAAATACATTTGCGATAAGGCTAACATTCAATTTAAGTCGATTAACTTTATGCGCGGTCGCTCGATTCAAAATGCGTTTGTGCTGCTTGATGAGTGCCAAAACCTAACCGCATCGCAAATTAAAACCATCATCACACGCTGTGGTGAAGGCACCAAGATCGTTTGCTCTGGCAACTTAGCGCAGATTGACTCGCCTTACTTAACGCCGGTGACCTCAGGGCTCACTTACATGGTAGAGCGATTTAAGAACTTTGGTGGCAGTGCCAATATTCACCTCAATGGTGTGGTGAGAAGCCGATTGGCGGAGTTTGCTGAGGAGAATTTGTGAGTCTTTCGCGGGATAGCAATACTACGGAATGACAATACTGGGTCATAAAACTAGTGCGTCATAAGAGAAGGCGTCATCCCCTTGAAAAAGGGGATGACGTTATATCAAATGACGGGATACCGAATGACAGTAATTATAGTCGTTCGTGTAAAGTTAGTCCGTGCCACCAACAGTTAGGGAATCCAGCTTCAAGCTAGGCTGACCCACGCCGACTGGCACGCTTTGTCCCGCTTTACCACACACGCCCACACCGCGGTCAATCGCTAAGTCGTTACCGACCATGGACACTTGCTGCATCGCTTCAATGCCGGAACCAATTAGTGTTGCGCCTTTCACAGGGGCGGTAATCTTGCCGTCTTCAATCAAGTACGCTTCTGAGGCTGAGAACACAAACTTACCCGAGGTGATGTCCACCTGACCGCCGCCAAAGTTTGGCGCATATAGGCCTTTCTTCACCGTTGAGATGATCTCTTCAGGAGAGTGCTCACCCGGCAGCATGTAGGTGTTGGTCATACGCGGCATTGGTAAGTGCGCATAAGACTCACGACGCGCGTTACCCGTTGGGTTCACACCCATAAGACGCGCATTGAGCTTGTCTTGTAGGTAGCCTTTCAATACACCGTTTTCGATCAGGGTATTGTACTGACCATGTACACCTTCATCATCAACGTTAAGTGAGCCGCGCAAATCTTGCAGCGTGCCGTCATCAACAATGGTACAAAGGTTTGAAGTGACTTGCTCGCCAACCTTGCCAGAGAAGACGGAGGACTCTTTACGGTTGAAGTCACCTTCTAGACCGTGACCTACCGCCTCATGGAGTAGTACGCCAGGCCAACCGGCACCGAGTACTACAGGCATCATGCCAGCTGGGGCATCAATCGCCTCAAGGTTGACCAGCGCTTGGCGAATTGCTTCGTCAGCGTAGTTGTAAGCAACCTGCTGACCTTCTTCCGTTGATAGGAAGAAATCATAACCATATCGGCCACCACCACCCGCACTACCACGTTCGCGACGATCGCCTTTTTGCGCCAGTACGCTAATCGACAAACGAACTAATGGACGAACATCACCCGCCAACGTGCCATCGGTTGCCGCGACCAGCATCTGCTCATACACACCGCTTAGGCTCACTGACACTTCTTTGACCAATGGCTCTTTGGTGCGGATGTAGGCATCGAGCTGCTTCAGAAGCTCGGTCTTTTGCTGCTTTTCCCAGCTTTCCAGCGGGTTTACTGCCGCATAATAGGCTTGGTTGTCGCTGCGGGTCAGCGCTTTAACTTGAGCGCTTTGACCTTGCTGGGCAATACCGCGAGCTGCGACTGCGCTCTGCTTCAGCCCTTCAAGAGTGATTTGGTCGGAGTATGCAAAACCGGTTTTCTCACCGGTTACAGCGCGCACACCAACACCGCGGTCGATGTTAAAAGAGCCATCTTTGATGATGCTGTCTTCAAGGACTAAAGATTCGTGCCAGCTGGATTGAAAATAAATATCTGCATAGTCAATTTGGCGAGTCGCAATGCTCGCCAGCGTAGCTTCAATATCTTGCTCAGAGAGACCAGTTGGGCCTAGTAGCGCGTCTTCTATGCGTTCCATATTTGATTGCTCTTAGTAAGTATAATTAGTGGAGATGTTGCTCGAAGCGGATATGCTTAGCGACAGGCATACTCTGCCTTACCTCTTCGACCACATCAAAATTCAATTCGGCAGTAATGGTGCCCGCTTGCTGCTCAAGTTGACCTTGGATCTCGCCCCAAGGAGACACCACCATAGAGCGCCCCCAAGTCTCTCGACCGCATGGGTGAGTACCACATTGATTGGCGGCAACGATCCAACATTGGTTTTCGATAGCTCTTGCTCGCAGCAGCACTTCCCAATGTGCCTTGCCAGTCACCGCGGTAAACGCAGCTGGCACAACAATCACGTTAGCGCCTTGCGACCTAAGTGCGCAGTACAAGTGCGGAAAGCGCAAATCATAACAGATAGATAGCCCAATCGCGCCAAAATCTGTCGGCACCATAGCAATGTTGCCCCCGGCCTTAAAGGTTTCGGACTCTCGATACGTCTTGTGGGCGTCATTCACATCGACATCAAACATGTGCAGCTTGTCGTAATGATTCATACGCTGACCATTAATGTCAAAGACCAATGTGGTGGTCGACACTTCGCTTTCGGAAATGCGAATAGGGAAGCTGCCAATGATCAGATTCACGCTATATTGTTTAGCAAGGTTGGCAAGCTTGGTTTGAAACTCACCCTGCCCCAAGTACTCTGCGTGCTGATGGTAGTCTCGGCGCTGGCCGAATACCAACGCATTTTCAGGCGTTAATATCCAGCGCATGCCTTTGTCTGCCAAAAACGCCACTTTTTGCTCAATGTGCTCAAAGTTACGTTGCGGGTCAGGCCCCGAGGTCATTTGTATGATTCCAAAGCGTTCCATGCTCATAGACGACTTATTTCTCCTTTTTAAGATCCTCTGGCAGCGTGTATTCACCGCTACTGCGGGATATTTCACTCACGGTCGGTGAGTCAAGCGGCCCTTTTACCGAGTAGTTGACTTGCGTGACTACCTCAACGACAGGTGAGATCACTGTCGTCACAGCCAACACGACTAGCGCCGTTTGTGGCGTTACCGCAAACGCGGTGATGATAGGAATGCCAGAGGTCATGTCTGGGGTAAAGCTCACCTCTGCATCTACAGTTTGTTTAGAAAGATCAGCTAACCCTTTGATTCTCATATCACCGGCTACCGCGTCCATCTTAATGTCGTTAGTGACAAACACGCCATCACGCACTCGGCCGCTGCCTGTTATTGAGTTAAAGGCCATGCCTTTATCAAACACATCCGAGAAATCGAGCTGCATCTTGCGAATAATAGAATCAAGACTGAACAGACCAAGTAGTCGCGCCGCACCGCTAACGTCGGAGATCACCCCTTTGCCAAGCTTAGTATTCATGTCACCATTGACGGTATCAAGGCGCATTGACCAAGGCGCCCCATCCCAATCAAGTTTGGCTTTCATTTCAAACGGCGCGCGTTGAATACCCGTTGTGATACCAAAACGTTCCATAAGATCGCTGTTGTTCTCACCTTTTACCGCGAAGTTCACTTGAGTCTTATTCTGGTCATCAGACACCATCCAACTGCCATCGATATCCACTTGGTTGGCGCCACTAGAAAGCTGCAGCTTGTTCCAAACCAGCTTATTGCCCTGCCTAGAGACATCCATATCGACCTTACCCACTTTGTAACCTTGGAACCAAAAGTTATCGATGGTCAGCAAGGTATCGGGCAATGCGTTAAATAGCGAACGCTCAAAATCCGTCACAATTGGTGCTTCTGGGTTTTCCTGGGTGATAATTGACTCATCTTGGTCAGCAATCTCATCGAGTTCCGGCACATAAATATGAAGACGGTTCAACGCGACATGGAGTTCATTGTTATCACTGTAGCTGGCTTCACCTTTCGCCTCTTGGCTATCCAGTGCAAACTGCCAACCACCCTTTTTATATCTAGCATCGAAATTAACATCGTGCCATTCAATTCCGCCTAATATCAGTTCTTTAGCTTCTACACTGGCACGCTTTGGCAGTGGTAGTTCGGGCTTCGGCAAGTCATCCAGCACCGCTTTTTTGTCACTCGGTGGCTCTTTAAATACCTCACTCCACTTATCGAAATCGATAGTGTCTGAGCGCACTTGGAAGTGATGGCCGACAATTGGGCTAATTTTAAATCCACCCTCACCAAGCACTAAGTTAGTCGCTTTAAGCACAGGGACCGGCTGAGTGATATCAATTTCAGTTTGATATTTCACCGACGGCAATTGCAAGCGAGCGGTAATATTTTCCTGATTACCTGAAGCCTGAAGCCTTGCTTTCCCTGCATCACCAAACGACTTGCTCAGTGGATAAGGGTAATCGCTGGCAATCGTGACTAGGTTTGCATCCAAATCAAGCTGATAAGTAAAACCCACATCATTGAGCTGGATGTCGACATCCAGGTGCCAAGGTGCATGCCCTGATAAGCGGCTTACGACCTTATCACCAATGTAAGGTTCAAGTGGTGCTGTACTCCAATCGCCAACGGAGTTGATCTTCACCGCATAGCCTTTGCTTGCATTTTGTCCTTGGAAGTCCAAATTGATTGGCTGATCAAGCAAGTTCGCTGACAATCCCGTTGCTTTAACCACGTCATTATCGAACTCGATACGACCTGAGACTTGCTCAAGCGTCATCGGTGGAGCATCAATCTCAACATGATTGTCACTTAGGTCAGCATGACCCCAAGCTCTAGATGGCGTGTCATCCCCCCCAAATGGAATGTAGAGCTGAAAATCAGCGGTAACGTCGCCACTGACTTGAACCGCTGTTAGCGCAGCACCAACCGAGTCAACCAATGGTGAAGCGGTCATGTAGTCACGTACTGCACTGCCTTTGCCAGCCGCTTTCGCTTCAATTTCAAGATGACCATCACCACGAAGCTCGGGAATTCGACCGGTAATACGCTGCCCTTTCACATCCATTAAAGTCGCAGAGCGCGAATCGAGATACATGCTCTCGTTTTGGAACAACAAATCGAGCTGCAGATCCGTAAGCGGCGGCCAATTGGTGTCAAAGCTGAATTTGGCATCACGCAGGCCAACAAACGCCTGGAACATACCGTTGTTGTCGCGATACGGGAAATCAGAGAGCTTGCCGTACCACAAAAGCTTAGAGGTGTTCACGCGACCCGCTTGAATCGCCGCAGATAGGTAATCCGTTAAGCTTTGCCCCATTGCTAGAGTTGGCAGGTAACGCCACACCTCCCCTGCGTTGTATAGGTCAGCCTCAGCATAGAAGGACAAGAATGGACTATCGTTCTTAGGGAAATCGAGCCGGAAGGCACCAAGCACTTGCAAATCTGGTGTGGCAGCCGTGACTTTATCCGACCACAGTGACCAGCCTTGCTCACCATGATTCTCCCAATGAATGTCAACCAAGCCTTGCTTGATATTTAAAGGCGCTTGGAATACATCGCCGTACGGGAACTTATCATCAATAACCGACACTCGCGCATAAGCCCGCTCAGTGTTCCCGCGCAGATGGCCTGAGACATGAGAAAATCCAGGTAACAGTCCCCATTGCGATAACGACATTTGCTTCAATGACGCCGAATACTTAATCGAATCAGCACCTGCAAGTTGAGAAATACGAATGTCTTCGATGCGGCCGCCCGGGTTAAGTCTCGACAGCCATTGGTTAATAGTCTCGTTGTTAGCCAGTGTCGCCAATGGTTTTAAGCTATCAACATCGAGCTCAGAGACATTGACTTGCCATTGATTATCACGATTCCAATCAACGGCAATATCCAACTCAGGCCAAGTCACTTCATCAGTACGAGCCTGGACTTGGTGCACATTCAACTGCCAACCCGATGTGGATGGCAGTAAATGCAATACCGCAGACTCAACTATCAGGTCATGTTGCTGATTGCCACTTTTCCAACTGAGTTCAGAAGGAAGCACATCCAAATAGACTTCTTTTGCTTTGCTATTATCTAACTCAAGCCAAGCTCTTAGGCTGACCGCCCCTGATTCAATGCCAGTTTGCTGCTTCTGCTCATCCGATAGCCACGGAGACAACGACATTTCATCCACTGTGACGTAAAAATCTCCCGTCACACTGGTCAAAGAGCCGTTATCAACAAAGTCCGCTCGCACTTCAAGCGCATTGAGATTAGCATCGGCGATGGACACCACGCCTTGCGCTAAGTGGCGACGTTTTTCGTTTCGCCACTGCAAATTCTCAATATCTAACTGACGAGCTTCATCAGAGATAGCGGTGTAGTGAATGGTCGAGTCCGCTACCGTGAATCGGTCAAGCTGTCTCAACAGTAAGTTGTCCAAACGTTGGATTAACTGCTCACCACTTTTAGCAGGCGCGTTGGTTGCCGACTCGGACGGTTTACTCTCCGCCGCCTTGAGCAGATCCACCGAACGAACGTCCAGTGTCATACCGTTGATCACCATATCCGCCAATACAGGCTGACGCTGCAACACGGTTTGTACCAGGTCGAATTCGAGCTCAAGGTTGGTCACTTCAAACTGGGTTTCAGGACTGTCTGGAAGACCGACGGATACCCCTTGCAGTGAGATTGACGGGTGAGTGTTACGCCAGAAACCACGTACGTCTTTGAGCGAGACATTCAGTCCTGTACCTTGGTTTATCCAAGTAACGATTTCAGGTTGGACTTTGTTCAGTTGAGGCAGGCCGACACGCAGCACTGTGACCGTGGAGGCAAGTAGCACCAGCACGGTCAGTAACAGCCAGAGAAATAGGCGTATAATTTGATTAACGCGAGGACTCACAAACTTCTCATCACATCATAACAACATCAAATTGTTCTTGAATATACAGTGGTTCTGCTTGAATACGCACTTGCTTGCCAATAAAGACTTCAAGTTCCGCAAGTGCATGTGATTCTTCACCTTCTAGCGCTTCCGCAACAGCAGGTGCCGCATAAACCACAAAATTATCAGCATCGTAAGCTCGGTTGACTCGGGTGATCTCTCGTAGGATCTCATAACAGACGGTTTCCACCGTTTTCACCGAACCACGACCTTCACAAGTTGGACAACCGCTACACAGCACGTGTTCAATACTTTCACGGGTACGCTTGCGGGTCATTTCCACCAAACCAAGCTGAGTAAAGCCATTGATATTGGTTTTTACGCGATCTTTTGACAGTGCTGCTTCAAGAGAAGCCAAAACACGCTGACGGTGTTCATCCAGCCCCATGTCAATGAAATCGATAATGATGATACCACCCAGGTTACGCAGTCTCAGTTGGCGAGCAATCGCCTGAGTCGCTTCAACATTGGTATTAAAGATGGTCTCTTCTAGGTTACGGCGACCGACGAATGCACCCGTGTTGATGTCTACCGTGGTCATGGCTTCGGTTTGATCAATGATCAGATAGCCGCCCGATTTAAGATCGACCTTGCGCTCCAATGAACGCTGAATTTCGTTCTCCGTATCGAACATGTCGAAGATCGGCTTATCGCCTTCATAGAGTTCTAACAGCGACTCTAATTCTGGAACAAATTCGCTGGTAAACTCTTTTAGACTCTCAAATATCAAACGAGAATCGACCTGAATGCGGGTAATTTCGGTACCAACGAAATCACGCAAGATACGATGTGCTAAACCCAGCTCACCATACAAGGTCGAACGTGTCTTGTATTTAGTACGGCGCTCGTTGATTTTAGTCCACAGGCGCTTAAGAAACGCGGCATCTTGCGCCAACTCTTTCTCATTCGCCCCCTCAGCCGCGGTACGAATAATGAACCCGCCATTCTCATCGCAGTAATCAGCGACAACTCGCTTAAGGCGTAGGCGTTCATCTTCACTTTCAATACGCTGAGAAACCCCCACGTGGCTCGCTCCAGGCATGAATACCAAGTATCGTGAAGGTAGGGTGATATCTGTGGTTAGGCGAGCGCCTTTGGTGCCCAGTGGGTCTTTGACCACTTGCACCACAATGTCTTGCCCTTGGCGCACTAGCTCAGAGATGTCGCGTACTTGAAATTGTTTTTTCTCGTTCTCGGCAACACATTCGGTGTGAGGGACAATATCGGAGGCATGAAGAAACGCGGCCTTTTCTAGACCGATGTCGACGAACGCCGCTTGCATCCCCGGAAGCACGCGACTGACTTTGCCTTTGTAGATGTTACCCACGATGCCACGCTTGGCCTCGCGCTCAATGTGGACTTCTTGGAGAATTCCACTCTCTATCATCGCAACTCTTGTTTCACTGGGAGTTACGTTTATCAACAGCTCTGCACTCATGAGCGCACCTCAATTATTTTTAATTATTTATAAATTCTTGCAAGAGCTGGTCAGTTTCATACAGCGGCAGTCCCACTACGGCGTAATAACTGCCCTCGATACGAGTGACAAAACGCCCACCTAATCCTTGGATACCATAACTGCCAGCTTTATCTTTCGGTTCACCACTATGCCAATATCGTTCTATTTCTTGTTGGCTGAGTGTTTTGAACCATACATCCGTGGTCACCACCACCGATGCTTGCTTTAATTTGCTTACCACGCTAACCGCCGTCAGCACTTGGTGTTTTTGACCTGACATGCTAGCCAGCATTCGATTGGCATGGTCAAAATCGTTAGGTTTTTCCAATACATGACCATCGAGTACAACCACAGTATCAGAACCCACAACCACGCTATCTTGATGACTCAAAGCAAACCCTGCTTGGGCTTTTTCTAGCGACAAACGCGCCACGTATTCTTCTGGCGCTTCACTATCTTCCTGTTGCTCTTCAATATCTGGGCTAACAATAGAAAATTCGTAGCCTAGTTGGGTCAATAATTCTCTGCGGCGTGGTGATGTGGACGCCAATACAACGCGTGATACAGGCTGATTATCTGACATGCCAATGCCTTCTTACTCGACGTAGCAGTAAAAACATCCATGGCCAGAGTATACAGTTAATCAAACCGCTCCACAGCGACATTGGATTAAAAGTCACGTCTTGGATCAAATACTCACCGAAAAAGATGCAAACCTCGAGCACCATAGACAACAGCGCCATAATGGTTGCCTGTTGCCATAATGCCATGTTTCTTAGCACCAAAAAGTTAAGTGCGATGACGTACACTACAATCGACATCATCATACCACGTATGCCAAGCGTCGAGCCGACAAGCAAATCCCACACTAAACCGACAAACAAGGCAGTACCGACATTCACGCGGTGCGGCAGTGCCAGCACCCAGTAACCGAGTACCAAAAATAGCCATGAAGGGCGGACAAAATCCAAAACACCCGGCCATGGGATGGTCTGCAGCACCAATGCCACCAGCAACGACGTGCCAATCACCATATGACTGCGAAAAGAGCTGTTAGCCATAATTGTGTGTTAATCCTTTATTCTGCATTGAGGATATCTTCCACTTCCTGCTGCTGCCTATCATTGTTCGGCCAGATCAAAAGTAGGTAGCGCAAACGGTCAAAATCAACCACGGGCTCAGCGATGATGTTGGCAAACTCACGGCGGTTATCACGTTGCACCGATTTAACGTGCGCCACCGGATAACCTTCAGGGTAAATGCCACCAAGACCCGACGTCACAAGAAGATCGTCAGGCTGAATATCGGTACTGGTAGGAATGTGCTCCAATTGGATCTCATCAATAGAACCGTTGCCAGAGCCGATGACACGGATGTCATTGCGGATAACCTGTACTGGGATCGCACTGTTGGTATCCGTCAATAGCATAATTCGGCTATTGTGCGCCCCAACGAACGTCACCTGACCAACAATACCGTTTTCATTGATAACCGGCTGGCCTTCGTAAACGCCATCAATACGGCCTTTATCGATCACCACCTGGTGACGATAGGGCGACGTGTCCACTGCCATTACCTCGGTGACCACTTTCTTCTCACCTCTCACAAAAGACGAGCCAAGCAGTTCACGAAAGCGCTGATTCTCTTCACGATATTGATCGAGCAAGATAAGGTCGCTTTTCAAACGCAGTACTTCACGTTTAAGGTTGATATTCTGCTCAGCTAAGCCTTGACGCGTATTAAGACGCTCATAGACCCCATCAAACATACTACGCGGTAAGTTGGCGGCATATTGAATAGGCGCAACAGCACTGTTCAGCAGATAGCGGAAATTGGAGAATGTGTCTAAACGACTATCAGCCAGCATTAAGCCGGCTGATAGAGTTACAGCAAGAAATAACCGAAGTTGTAAGGACGGACCCCGACCAAATATTGGTTTCATGTACTCATAACCTTGATGCGGACTCTAGTTTCAGTACCACACCAAAACTAGAGAGAAACCATTATTCTTCAGTAAATAGATCGCCACCGTGCATGTCGATCATCTCAAGCGCTTTACCGCCACCACGAGCCACACAGGTCAGTGGATCTTCAGCGATAACAACTGGAATACCCGTTTCTTCAGTCAATAGACGGTCTAGATCACGAAGTAGTGCACCACCACCCGTTAGTACCATGCCGTTTTCTGAGATGTCAGATGCCAGCTCTGGCGGACACTGCTCTAGCGCAACCATCACAGCCGATACGATACCTGTTAGCGGCTCTTGAAGTGCTTCTAGGATCTCGTTTGAGTTTAGGCTAAAGCTACGTGGCACACCTTCAGCAAGGTTACGACCGCGAACTTCGATCTCTTCAACCGTGTCACCAGGGTACGCAGAACCGATTTCGTGTTTGATCTTCTCAGCCGTTGCTTCACCGATCAAGCTGCCGTAGTTACGACGCACATAGTTGATGATCGCTTCATCAAAGCGGTCACCACCGATACGAACTGACGATGAGTAAACCACGCCGTTTAGCGAGATCACCGCCACTTCTGTTGTACCGCCGCCGATATCGACCACCATAGAACCCGTTGGTTCTGAAACGCGTAGACCAGCACCAATTGCTGCCGCCATCGGCTCATCAATGAGGTAGACTTCACGAGCACCTGCGCCAAGCGCAGATTCACGAATGGCACGACGCTCAACTTGCGTAGAACCACAAGGCACACACACAAGTACGCGCGGGCTTGGCTTCAATACGCTGTTGTCGTGAACTTGCTTAATGAAGTGCTGGAGCATTTTCTCAGTCACGTAGAAATCAGCAATTACGCCGTCTTTCATTGGACGAATGGCAGAAATGTTACCAGGTGTACGACCTAGCATCTGTTTCGCTGCATGACCGACGGCCGCAACGCTTTTGGCTGAACCCGCACGATCTTGACGGATAGCTACAACAGAAGGCTCGTCTAGGACGATACCCTGTCCTTTTACATAAATCAGTGTGTTGGCAGTACCTAAATCAATCGATAGGTCGTTAGAAAACATGCCACGCAGTTTTTTAAACATATTCTTCGCTCGTCCTGCAAGAATTAGAAGACAAAAATTGCACTAAATGTACCAATGCCGCGCCATCACAGCAAGGCATTGAAGCAGAAACATTGGAGGAAACCCCCATTTTCTTACAGTTTCCTTACTTAACGCAAAAAATTCACAGGATTTATTGGCAGTCAGCCATTATACCGCCCCAACCAATAGTGCCTACGGCGGCTCCAATACATCTCGATATGCGTTTATTCCCCTCTAACCCTCTCCCCCAAATACTGCTGAATGCGAACCACCACATAAAACCCACCAATAACTCCATTGCCAATGATATTTTACCAACCAGAATCTGGTATCCTATGCATGCTTTTGCTCTCCACTTTGATTAGCTATGGTTTTTCGATGACACGTACCCGCTTCACATTGCTCGCATTAGGCTGCGCCCTATCCACACTATTGCTCTCTGGTTGTAACGATGACACCAGCGTATCGCTTGGCGATCCTATTCCAGTTGCACCAACTAAGTCTCATGGGCCAGCTTGTGACGCCAGTGCCGACACGCAGACCATTCGCTTTATCCACGTCGCAGATCTACACGGCCACTTCGGTTATCGCGAGCAGTTCTATAGCAAAATCAAACAAGCTCATGTCGATGCGCTTGCCGAAGAGCCCTATACCCTGTTTACCAACGGTGGTGATGACTATGAAAAAGGGACGGTTGCCGAGCAATTATCAGGGGGCTATGCCACGCTTGAGGCCACGCAAGCGTTGGAGTTTGATTATCGCGTGATTGGTAACCACGACTTTGCCTGGGGGCCTGAGCAATTACTGGAGTACGCAAAAGATGAGGTATCAACAGTCCTTGCCTCCAACACCGAATACTATGGCAATGACCCTGCGGGATTTGCAGGGGTAGACTTTGCTATTGCAGAAGTGGGCTGCATTAAGGTGGGTGTCTTTGGCATGACGTCGGGGCCATGGAATGAGCTCGATGAAGAGATTAAGCCTCAAGTAGACTTTATCGACGATTTCAGAATGCGTTGGGACTGGAACGAGCGCGCTCGCGAGATCATCGCCGCCTATGGCAATCAAGTGGACTATATGGTGATGCTCAGCCACCTTGGCCATGGCACCGATGTTGCTCTAGCGACCTTTGTTGACGGCATCGATCTTGTGCTCGGCGGACACACTCACGACTCACCAAAGACCACTAGAGTAAATGGCACAACAGTACTGCTGCCTGATTTTAATGCCAAAGGTTACACCGACGTCACCGTAACGTTTGACCTAGCCTCCAAAACCGCAATAACGCCCGAAACCATTGCCGAACTTGATATTACCGAATCGTTACCCGTTAACGAGGCAACCAAACGTCGTATTGATGGCATCATGGGAACTTACGCTCCCGATGCGAACACCGAAATTGCTGTATCGCTCAAACAGCCAAGCCGCGATGGCATCTTGGATATTCTGCATGACAGTTTGACCGACTTTACTGCCCCCAAATCAGGGATCAATTACCAGATAGATGCCAGCTTCCTCAATCGCGGAGAAATTGAAGATAGCGAAATCTGGGCTCCAGGTTCGTTGACCCAAGAAGACTTTCATCACGCCTACCCGATTGAGCGCCAGCCTGCCAATACGCCAGGTTTCTCATCACTGTATCAAGTGAGCGTATCAGGCGAAGCGCTTAGCGCTATGCTTAATTATGAAAGTGGCCTTGATTACCATGGTCCAGCGCTAGACGATATCGATTCAGCCAAAACCTATCAAGTAGGCCTCTTTAAATCGGCTGCTTGGAATCCTGAGCTGTTCTTTAATGGCAGTTATTACCGCAAAGAAGATGCAGAATTTGTTGGCGAAGCTTGGGAGATTTTTGATGCCTACGCCCGTGAGCGTACCGCAAACTGCCAATACATCGACACTGACGAACTGCTGTTCAGCTGTGATGAAAACGCCCCGAACATTACCTCTGTTTGGAACTTTGAAGATGCGAACGATATCTTTGCACCAGAGCAAAACATCGCTTCGAGCCTTACGCTCACGAATACGTCGGATGAACCTTTATCTTGCAATGACGAACTGCTGAACTGCGGCACAAGTGAATCTTTTTCTCTGCCACTGCTTCCCGATGGTAGCAACGCTTCGGTAATAGAACTAGGCGCCTTAGGAGCATCAGATAACGGTCGCTTCCAGCTTGCTACAGAACTTGATACTAACGGTGACTTCGCCGATCAAGACCGCCTCTCTTATTACACTATCGTTTTTGATGCTCTATGGCCTGAGCTAGAAAATGACAGCAGTAAATACCGAGCGATAATCGATGCTGACACCAGCAGCAGCGCACCCGATATCTTCCTATCGCCGGAAGGCGAGATAGGTCTCGCACCGAATTACGCAGGACTTATTAAGGCCAATACTTGGCATCGTATTGCCATGGTGTTTTTTGCGTCAGAGACAGAAGATGTCGCCTACAAACTCTACATTGATGGCGAGCACATTGACACTATGCGCTATCCTGGGCTTGGTGAGCGATGGGCAATGAATAGAAAAGGCTTAGCGCTGTTCACTGATACTGCCATCAACAAATACGAATCAGGAACGGTTTATCTCAACTCATTGATGTTTGCTGCCCGCTCATTGACGGACATCGACATCGCTAAACTGGGTGGTGCTAAAGAGACACTCAACTATGTACCATCAGTGCGTGTTCTAAACCAAACCGTTGAACGCGCCTACCAAAATGCCCCTGTTGACTGGGCAAACAAATGGGTCAAACAGCGCGCTAAATTCTTCAAACAGCCCCCACAGTAAACTCGACAAAAAGCAAAATGCGCGGACTAGAAATAGTCCGCGTACAGTCTTAGTGGATCTGGCTGTAGTCGAGCCTTACGCCAGTTAGGATCGAAGTGATACTTGAGATAGACATTGAATACACTCGGCTGGTAATCACTCGAAAATTGCTGCGATACATAGCCAACAAAGCTCCAATGGTCACTCATTCGATACTCGGTATAAAACTGCAGTCCTGCACTCACGCCACTTGATGACGAAGCTGTGCCGCCTGGGATATTGTATGGCGCATCAAAGGAAGCGTTCGAAAGAGAAACCGTGCCCCTCACCCCATATGTCCAATCAAAGCTGTGGCGACGATAATATGAGACAGGCAAAGACAACGATGTGTAGTTTTGCGGACTGTAGTATTTACCATGACCGATAATTACCTCATTGACGTTCTTCTCGTAGCCCATGTAAAACACAGCCCCACCTAAAGAGAACACCTCATCATCGCTACTAATAAAGTTGTAGTAACTACCCAACATGCCAGAGGTTCTATCGTTATCAGTGACATTGTTGCCAGTTAGCTGATGGTACTCAAGATAACCCCAAACGCCATATGGGCGTCCGTCATTCCAAGACGCGCTCACCGTGGCGCCACTACGAGTCACACCGCCAAACTCGGTGGTAACGCCTGTGCGATCCGTCACTGATAATCCAGAATAAGAGATAAAGCTCGCGGTAACAGGGCGCTTAGAGACATTACCTCGCAAAGTCACATCGCCCCACTCGGTGATCCCTTCAATGCCGCCTACCCAATCGGTATATCGAAAGCCAACAGGGGTGGTGCCAAGATCCGCTTGCCAGTTTTCAGCTTCCCAACCAACAGAGAAGGCTTGTCCCACTCGGTCACGCTCAAACTCAATATTGGTATCGTAATACGTTAACGAGCCGCTATTGAGGTAAACGCTGTCAGTACGAAGCTTAAGGCGACCGTCCCACTCAGGGATAGCAATGCCAAGCTCAAAAGGAACAGTGAGGTATTTGGAGCCACCCGGCACATTATTAAACTCACCGCCCACAATGAAATAGGACTGATGACGCTCATCAATTCTATCGAGTGTGGCAATAATGTCGTTGGTCATCCAGTTATCATCGGCATCGCGATACGCGCTACCAATATCTCGGACTCGGGTCAGCCCCAAACGCTCTTTATCATCCAAAAGCAAAGCTTGACGCGAATACTGCTGAGTCAACGCATCGCTAGATTGAGACAACGACGCTTCTTGCAACTGCCAATAATTGAAAGCGTTCAGAGGTTTTAATGGCAAATGGTTGTTGAAAAAGTTGATGTAGGGCTGATTGTCGGTTTCCAGCGCCAAAGATAAGCTGCTAACGATTTGCTCGTTGCTAAGCTCAAACACGCGCTGCGCTTGAATATCCAACACAGGGTCGATGTATTGTGGCGCAGCGCTGAGCCAAGTGCTCAGCCGCTGTTGAGAAAGTACAACACCATCGTTAAGACTTGCCAAATAAATCTCTGACGCTGCTTCAACCTCGTTTTCAGCCAGCAGTCTATCGGCATCAAACAAGCTCTGGCGCTGCTCAATAATGTCTGACAGTACTTTGCGTTGCTCTGCTTCTTGATAGATAGCGCGGTGAAAATTAGCACTGTCGATATCAAACGCCGCTTGCGACATCAGCTCAAGCTCTGGCGTACTAAGCGACGCGATATCCACTGCGTCCATTTCTGCTTGAGCGCGCTCATCAAATGGTGTCTCTGACCACAATACAATCGCAGTTGGACGATCATGACGGGCAACATTCTCAATAAAGGCGATCAGCTCATCACCTCTAAGCTGCTGCTCAGCGATTTGTTGGCGGTAGTATTCAAGTTTTACACGAGAATAGGTAGAAAGCTCCGCAGACGTAAGCTGCTGAGCGGGCGATTGATTCACAACCGCGAACGCTTCATCCCAGCGCCCTTGACCCGACAAATACAAGGTATAAGCGTGAGTATGTTCATTATCTTGGTGCTGTTGATAAGCACGGCTCATCACAGTATCTGCCAAGCGGCGCTGGTTTAAACGCAGCAACTGTTCAGCAATGTCTTTGTTTAACCAAGGTAGGTAAGCATCACTGTCGAGTACGTGTTTAAACTGCGCGCGAAATAGCGGATCATTTTCTGGCAGAGACTGGCTTTTAAGCAGCTTATCATAAACCACAAGGTGCTCGACCTCGGCTGCATACGCTGCGATTTGCTCTATTTGTGCCGGTTTGAGCGTCTGCAATGCAGCATACTCCCCCGCATGCCCTTTATTTGGCGCATAAGTTTGCACCCAAAGTTGCAGCGCAGAACTGTTGTCTGGCGCCAAGGTCAGTGCTTTGTTGGCAGCCTGATGCGCTTGGGAATACTCTTGCTGCGCCAGATAAACCTGCCCTTTGATGATATAAGCAAAAGGCTCACTATTGTCGAGAGACAATGCTAAGTCCGCTTGCTGCATTGCCTTATCGTATTGCTCAGCACTCAGAGCACGCCTCGAAGCATCGAGTGCTTGCCAAAAGCGAATCGAATTGATCTCAGATTGGTAAAAATCGATGAGGTCTGGCGAATCATCAAGCTGCTGCGCTTGCTTAAACGCATTCACTGAAGCTCGATAATTATTGTTATGGTAATGGTAGCGGCCAAGTGCAACTAAGATTTCCGGATCGTTAGGGTACTTGCGGTTGGCCGCTTGCAGTGCCTTGAATGTGGTGGCGTCATACTGACGATTTTCAATGCGCGCAAACGCAGCGAGCTTGCCACGGTATACGGGGTCTTTGCGCAGCATCTTTTCTCGATCCCAGCGCTGCTTAGCTGTTTCGTATTGCTGTTGAATACCTAAGTTCTCTGGATGATAACTGGCTATCAGCTCATGAGTATCCATCCACTGTTGAGACATAGGCTCAGTTTGTAGCTCAGTCATCCAAAGAGTACTGGCGAACACGCCAAGACGAGAGTCATTCGCTAAGTCACGATAAATCG
This sequence comes from Vibrio sp. DNB22_10_4, assembly GCF_052879755.1. NCBI lineage: Bacteria > Pseudomonadati > Pseudomonadota > Gammaproteobacteria > Vibrionales > Vibrionaceae > Vibrio > Vibrio sp. DNB22_10_4. The sequence goes on from NZ_JBNNXW010000002.1 coordinate 520,153, forward strand.
CTAACGCTTCTGGCTCTCGCCCATAGCGCGAGAGGTGCCGAGCAAGACCTAAGCGAATTTCACCCACATTGGGAAACGCGCGATCCAACTGCTGATACGCTTCAAGTACCTGCTCTTGGTACTGTGGAAATGTCGATTTGAGTCCAAGATAATCAAGCTCACTAATAATATCTGGACGCTCGGAACCATAAAGCTCCTCAAACAGTTTTAACGCAGCTTCGTTTTGACCGCCGCGCTGCAACAACAAGGCTTGATTGTATTGATCGCGCTCTGTGGTATGTAATTCAAGATAATTGCCAAAGGCTGAAACCAAAGCTGGATCGGCCTGATTATTCAATTGCTTAAAAAGAACACTTGCTTCATCATATCGATTGTTTCTTACCAACCAGCGCGCCTTCGCGAACAAGGCTTCGGGACTCTCTGGAGTGATCGCTAGCCAACGCTCTACTGCCGCTTCAACTAAGGTCTCGTCCTGTTTGAGCTCACCGATCACTATCTGATTTTCAAGCCAGTCTGGTGCTGAGCGGTAAAACACCGAAGGTACATCGCTGCCCCACGCAGAGGAGCAAAGTACACTCAAAAGCGCAGCAGAAATTTGGCTCGATGCTCTCGTTACCTTCACGGCTGACCACTCTCCGCCCACGGCACTAACAACTCTCCTTGGCCATTGAATCGATATTGATTGTCGTACCAGCCTAATCCAAATAACGCTAACACATTGTTGTAATACTCGTTATTGCGATCGGTGACGAGGTTTTCACGCACTCGTTCTGCCCAGTTTGATGTCACCTCTTCGTCTGCGTTTAAGCCGATCAGAGGTAATAGCGCTGCATCAAAGCCAATAGGAGCACTCTGCTCCATTTTTCCGCTCTGCGCATAAGTATTAAGCGGTGTGTACTGCTGCTCAATGGCCAGTGAGACAAAAGGCTTAAACGAGTCAACAATTGGCAGTGCGCCTTCCATGTCACTTGGCATCATCCCAGCCCAAAGGTAACTACGGATCGCATTGTAGTTGCCAATATCCGTGGTCTTTGCGTCATAACTAATTGTCTTACCATCATAGAGCAACCAGTCCGGACTCACGCCCTTGAGCTGACTGTCGAGAAGCAATGCGAGAGAGCCGGAGTACAGTTCGCGCCACGGTCCCGCAGTATCGTGATGGGCGAAGGCAGCTAAAACAGGTAACGGTACATAACTTGGGTTAAGTTTGACCTTGTCACCTTGCTCAAAGCCTTGTTTGCCGGGCAGAAGCTGTCTATTACCCGCACCAAAAGAGACCGTTTCTTCTTTGAGGATGCGCTTGGCTAATAGGTATCCAACGTTTTGATAGTAATCACTGCCCCATAAGCGTCCCGCTTCAATCAAGGTATACGCTATCCACAGATCCGAATCTGACGCCGAATTGCTGTCGATAATGCCGTAACCTTGCGACGTTTTACCCCATAACCAAGCAGGCAGGCGAGCAGTAAGATCGCCACCAGCAAGGTGCTGTTGAGTCCAGTTATATAGCGTATCGAACGCGGCTTTATCATTAGCGACAAGGGCAAAAAACATCGCATAAGACTGCCCTTCCGATGTGGTGATAAGTCTGGCGTCAGAGCCATCGACAATGCGCCCCTCAGCGGTCATGTAGACAGATTTAAACTCCTGCCACTGCTGCCAAGTCTCGGCTTGGCTCACGGGTGCAACAGTACTTAGCATCATGGCAAATGCGAACAACCATGTTCTCATCATTAGGCTCCTTTGTGAGTGCTAACCTGACTCGCCAAGCGGCGTCTTGCATAGCGTGAAAGCATACGCCACATCACCATAGTAAAGGCCACAACCAATAGCAGTGCGATAGCGACCATCAACATAGGTCTATCGGAGAAGTGGTACCAAACCAGGTCATAGAGCGGCAGTGAACCGACATAATAGTAGTCACCAACTTGATGACTCACGATGTCACTTAGGGTGATCGCCACCGCTGAGCCACTAACGTTATTGGCTCGATCGTTCATTGCACCATACAAAAGAGGAACGGAACCATCATTACGAGCAGACAACACGGTTACTGTGCGCTGTTTAGAAAACGGCGATTCAAAGCTGGCAATAGACGCAAACTCGCCACGAGCTCGCACGTTGGCGCTCACCGTTGCTTGGCGACCCGATAGCTTTGCCAGCCCTTGTGTTTGTGGCTTTTCAGACACGGTTGTCGCCTCAATAAAGCGACCGGCCTCGCTAGAGCTAACATGCGTTAACGCCGTCGATGTGAGATCGAGCTTAGTCGCCGCCTGCACGCCCAGTACCAAAATATCTTTGTCAATTAAAGCCGACTCATCCCATTGCTCAGACAAACTGAACTGATAAGCAGGTAAACCGGTTTTCTTAGCGATAAAGCCCACCGTATTTAGCAGTAGCTCGACTTCTTTTGCGCTTGGCTTAGGGGGGATGACTACAGCAGTTTCAGACAAGTCGGCCATTCGTGAATATGGGAAACCCGAGCTAACAAACGACTGTGCATCCGGCATACGGATGTAATGTGGGAAACCAGAGAAATCGAGTGTCGACGCGCCATCAATCGCCGCATAATTGATTGTTGGTCCAATCCCTTCACAAACACCGGTTGATACATTGGCTATTTGAAAATTGAACGCCAGCGTGTTGTTTTGGGAGATCTTAAACCCTGGCAGTTGAGTTGAGGACTTGCCGGTAAACGACTCGGTACCTAAAATAGGCACTCGCCAAGTGTCTTGCTCACCTTCACTTCTGTTTTCATCGAGCGGAAACGCACGTACAAAGCGATCGTTAACGGAAATATTCAAACGCGAGGTTTTGGTGCCTTTTAGTGGTGGCGAATAGCGATAGCTGAGTTTCATTGGAACGCTGTTCGCGTTCCAAGTAAACAGATCCGGTGGCAGAGTAAAATCAACACGAATAGGGTTTAGCTCGACCCCTTGCGACTCAAGCTGGTAACTCCCCTCAATAAGCTCAGAGAACTTAACGGCTCTGTCTGTCGGCAACCAGTTGGGCGCATCGTAAGGTTTACGCGGAGCAACATTCGTCACGCTGTTGATGTACGCAACTTCGCCCGACATCAACTGACTGCCAGCCACTAAACCGCGTGCCGCTAATTCCAGTTGCTGCTCATCTTTACCCAATACCAACAGCAGCTTCTTTCCCGGAACCGTCGGGTGTGTGACCATCTGGATCGTTGGTTGAGTGATCTCTGGTAGATCTTTAACTAGGTCTGGTCGATGATCATTGGTCGCAAGCACAATAGCATGCTGGCTCGGCGCATCTTGCTGGTAAACCGGGAAACTCACCTCTCGCCATTTTGCTTGGCTAGCAAAATAAGACGCCACTACTGAAGCAGAATGCAGATTTTGAGTACCAAAATCGCTCGGCAATACCACTGGAATAGTGACGTTTTTTAGGTCACGTGCATCAAAAAACGGCGCGGGAAGTAAACTAAGTTCGTTAGCCACATCAATATTACGCACATCAAGGGTAATGCGACTCGCTGAACCTAGCTCCCACCATAATGCCGGATCGCTGGCATCGCTACACTCTTGGTCGATGCGACCAATGAGCTCGAACTTGATCTGATTGTAGTTTTTGAAGAAACGACCATCGAGACGGATGGTTTTCTCAAGCTTGTGGGCACCATCTTGCTGGAAGTCGACGACATCCATCAGCTCTTCATTGAGATAGACACGAAGATGTGACACGCGTGCGCGCAATGCTGGAGAAGGCGAAAAGTACAAGTCTAGCTCGCCACCCGTTATGATCTGATCAAGGCGAGAGCCAAATCCAAGAAAAGCAGTGCCACCGCTACCACGAATAGTGATCGACGAAGGACCAGCAATCTCGCTGAAGGTATAGCTTACTTGCTTGGGAGACGTATCAACAAAATCGGCCAAAGCAGAGGCAGACAGCAAACAGCTCGCCCCGAGCATCACTCGCGTTAACGCGTGAATCAGTTTCATTCTAATATCCTATACAATCCAGCGAGGACGATAGGAGGCAAGGTTCCTCATCATATCGACCCACTTAAAAACTGCCACTCTGATTACCGAGGGGCTAAACTCAATCATTTTTCTTATTCCAACCGCGCTGGCATAGAGCATACTTTTCAAACTCTCTAGCGGCTTGTCGTGTTCATAGGCTTGCTGCCACTTAGACCATGTGTCTGAGCGGGCAAACGTACACTGAACAAAACGTTTTTCTTTTTCCATTGTCATAGGCAAGAGCTGGGTGCCGACCACTCCATCACGACTAAAGCGTACGACGCAGCGAAACGACTCTTTAATGCCATAGCGCTCTAGCGCTACTAGGATCTCGTCACCAAGTTGAATTTCAATGGCTGGATCTATCTGCATACCAAGGCCACTAAACGAAAAATCTTTAAGTGTCGCTGGGTAATGGTGTCCCGATGTGGTCATAAACGACACTGGATAATTGACGTCAATACGGTGCGCCATACGCACTTGTTTTTCTTCGGCAGCAACCGCTAATGCAACTCCGAGCACAATTAAGTTGTAGATGACCCAGAACAAATTCACCAGTACGGTAGTCGTGTCGGTAAACTGGTAATCAAACAAACGATAAACACCCACTGCAAACCCGAGGAGATTGAGTAGTAGCAAACTGATAATAGGTTTACTGATGTCCCAATCGAAGAAACGCTTGTCAATCAATCCACCTTTCGCCGTCACGTTAAATCGGCCGCGTCCCGGTGCGAATAAAGCCACGGTGGTTGGAATCGCGATATACCAAGCCAATACCGTTTCATACACCTCCCCCCAAAACGAGTGGCGGTACTGACCCTGTATCCGTGAGTTAGCCACGTTGGCGTGAAACATGTGCGGCAGTACAAACAGTACGATGGCAATTGCTGGGGCATAGATGATGTAGGCATCCAAAATCAAAAACGCCAGAGGCGCGATCATAAAAATCAGCCGTGGAATACCACTTAAGAAGTGCATCATGCCGTTGAGGTAACACAATCTCTGCTGCCAAGATAATCCTTTCCCAAGTAACGGGTTATCGGTTCGAAAAATTTGCGCCATGCCGCGCGCCCAGCGAATACGCTGACCGACGTGTGCCGACAAACTATCCGTAGCAAGGCCAGCCGATATCGGCTCTTTGAGATAGGCACTGCGATAGCCTAATCGATGCATTTTTAGTGCGGTGTGAGCATCTTCCGTCACGGTTTCTACTGCAACGCCGCCCACTTCTTCCAACGGACCTCGACGCAAAATCGCACACGAGCCACAGAAAAACGTCGCATCCCACATGTCATTACCATCTTGAATCAAACCATAGAACAAGTTGCCCTCGTTCGGAAGTTGGCGAAAACGCGACAAGTTACGTTCAAACGGATCCGGCGAGAAAAAGTGGTGTGGCGTTTGTACCAGTGCCAAGTTGGGATCTTTTACAAACGCGCCCATCGTCACCTGAAAGAACGCTCGAGTGGGAATATGGTCACAGTCGAAGATGGCGACATAGTCACCGCGAGTTTGTTTTAGTGCGTGGTTAAGGTTACCGGCCTTAGCGTGCTCATTGGTAGGCCTACGAATGTAGCCAACCCCGGCTTGTTCAGCAAACGCCTGAAATAAATCACGTTTACCATCATCCAAGATATAGATATTGAGCTTGTCTTTTGGCCAATCGATCGCGGTTGCCGCCAGTACCGTGGCTCTAACCACATCCAATTCTTCATTGTAGGTGGGAATGAAAAGATCGATACTCGGCCAAGTTTTTGGATCGTCGGGCAAGGTTTCCGGGGTGCGATTCAACGGCCAAATGGTCTGGAAGTAACTTAAAATCAACACCATCCAAGAATAGGTTTCTGCCATCAGCAGCACCAAGCCAAGCATCATATCCAGATCTTTGTCCCAATTGATGGTCGACGAATATCGCCACCACAAATACCGACAGGAAGCGATAAGAGAGAGAATGATCAGCAGCATGTTCGGCAAGCGACCTTTTACCCCGCGGACAGAAGCAGCAACTGCAGCTAGCACCACCACAAACACAATTTGCGCAGTAATGGAAAATGGTACGGTCAAACACAGTATCGTCAACACAATAAGTACGATATAGAGCAAGCTATCAGGGATGAAATGGTTTGCTGTGCGCTTTACACCCTGCCCTTCAAGTTGGTCATCAATGGCTGTCACGGCAGTCGCCGAAAAGCGTCGACAAACGGTGAAGAAACGCGAAATCACCTGATTGATAGCGCGGAGATGACGCGTTAAATGCCACTGCTGCCACGTAAAGTTTTGCTTAATTAATGCTAACCAACACAACTGAATGAGCAGGCGGAAGTTGTCACTAAATCGGAAGTGATTCAAGTCAATCTGTGGGAACGCGCGCTCCCAGTCTGAGCGTGTTGGCATCACCCGTGTGCCTGCCAGCAAAATCAGAAAGCATAGCAACAGCAGCGTGTGTCGATTCTTTAACGCTAACTCGGGTAACTGAATCGAACCGCTAAACTGACGAAGCAGGTCTGGTGAAACAAATCGGGCGACAAACATGATTATGAGCGAAGCTGGTTCTTTTCTACCTGAGACAACACAACGGTTGCCAACTGTCTAAATTCAACCGCCGCATTGGAGCGTGTTGCAGCAGTCATCACATTACCAAGCATGGCAAAAGCTTCTTGAATCGCAATGTCATAATAGAGATGTGCAGAAATAAGTCGGGTACCGAGCGCCTCTTCCAGCACCAAGGTCATATCTCGCAGCAAGGCAATGTCATGACGGCACTGGTTAAGAACAAATAGGGTTTTGTCGTCGGGAGGGTTCTGCGCAATTTGACGGTTTAACATTGTTACGCACATCGGAGTTGGATTGACAACTCGCAGTCTCAGCAACGCGCTAGCATGTGTTGGTGACAGCTCAATATCATGCGGCGCAGAAACAATGATGATCTCAAATTTATCCTGCGCAGCCGCTAGCATTTCATCTAAGTAGCTGGCGTACTCACTCGAGGTCAGCATTGTACTGCCGTGAGGCAAGAAGTAACTGCCAATCGGATCTCTTAGCAATGCTTGCTTCCAGCTTTCATCACAGCGCACAGCATCTGTCCATCCAGAAGCTTTATCCGTTGGATGGCCAAACCAGGGTCCCTTAAGATTCTTAGGGTCAAGGTCAACCAAAAGTACTTTATGTCCAAGTACGGTATAGGCAGCCGCAAGGTTCGCGGCGACAGTGCTTGCCCCCACTCCCGCATGAATACCTTTTACCAACAATATGGACATGAAAAACTTATTCCTCTTTTAACGATGCCAGAGATGGCGTCGTCTTATTATTAAGCGTAGCAAATGCTGGCTCTGGCGATTCACTCTGCGCTGTATTTTCTGATTGCAAAAAATTCCATTTACTTTGCGATAACCTTATTTCGTCGCTACGTTCCAGATTCTGATACCCAGAAATAGGAATGCCGTACGATTTATAAATTTGTTCGACATCGGTGGTATGGTTTTGCATTACCTTCTACTACTCAGCTTAAGATAAGTTTGTTCTAAATTTGTACGCATAGTACACTACGCTCCAACTAATATCACTATTACTTATGGTAATTAGGCTAATGATTCAGCAAATCATGCACATTAACTCTTGGCAGGCTTTGGAAAATCTGTTATTCCACCACGAAAAAGCCCCACTTTTTGAGACTAAAGCTGACCTATTTACCTCTCCATCTGGTAAGGATTTTCTTACACAATCTGACAAGCTCAGTGTTAAATCTACCGAGCTAATCAATCAAAACTTCTCGCGGATATTCCTATCCAGCCCAGCTATATCAATGGCTGAGTTTTTGGATGACCTATCAAGATTGCCTATTAATAACAATGTTCATATCTGTATATTGCTCGACTTAGAGCAGAGTTCAAAACTAGATGTTAATTTTGCGATCGAACAAACAACAATTGATTTTATAAATATTACAATTCTGTTACTAGATATTAATAATTCGATTAATCCTGAGGAATATAAACAATCATTACGGGGGGAAAGGATATTTCTTGGTGAATTAAAACAGCATAATCAACAAACTTTTATCAAGGCTATCCATTATCAAGATGGTCAAACTCAATTGGCCAATAAGCTATTTTTATTATCAGATAATGAGAGCGATCAAGTTAACAAGCAGGTTTTGCCCGTACTGGTTTCCTCTCAAGCAGCAAGTCGTGACTTTGTCGATGAGCATGGATTCCAGCTATTTGAGCAATTTGACATCCCTAATGCGGTGCTCGAAACCAGTGTAGCCACTGTTGTTGTACTCCCTTGCGGCGGTTTTGATGACATCAAACGTATCGCTAAAACAATTCTCCATAACAAGAAGCGTTATGGGAACAGTGTGCACTTTGTCGTTAAAGAGCTAACCCCTTGTATTCGCTACAATGATTTCCACATGCTCATCACCGCAGGTGCTCAAAGCATTGTCGATCACACGAAAAGCGATGCGGTGCTTTACGACCAAATACGCTTGGCATCGATGACAAAAATGGAGGCAAATTACCTGTCAGAAACGTCGCTGTTTCGACAGTTTGAAAGCCCTATCAATGAAAGTGGCTTTATTAGCTACGACTCATTTAAATCACTCACGCTAAATGCCATCGAGGTTTGTCGTAATACGCAGATTGAGTATGCGTTGGTCGAGTTAACCCCTTTCTCTTCAGTACCACTTAGTGAGGCGATGTCCTATAGTCAAATGAAGCGCCGAGGGGATATTGCCTGTCAAATTGATGGTCGCATTTTGATATTTTTTAGCTCATTAAGACGTTATGAGATCCATCAAGCGTTATTGAACGTGTTCGCGGTGGCGCCGAATGAACTGTTTATCGAACAGTCACAATACACGGATGCTGGTGAGATCGTAGCGCGACTTTCCAACATACAAGGTATCAACTACCCAGAACAACCAAGCATCACAGAAGCAGAACCTGACAATGCGACACCGGCCAGTCGTTTTGCTTCCCGTGTAGATTGGGATCAACTATGAATATTGAAGACTTTTTAACGGTCGCAGGCGTATTTACCGCTGTTGGCCTAGCACTCGGTATCGTCGCACCAAGTATCGTGCGTCTCTTATCAAGGCTAATTATAAAACTCAAAAAACGTCCTAAGCATTTACGAGAAACCAAGTTTTAATCATGGATAGAACCAAACCCTCAGCTCACATTTCACTCGGTTGGTGGACACTCTACTTTGCCCTGAAATTGGCACTGTACGCCAGCGATACTCTGAGCTTTTCACCGCTCTACAATTTCAGTTTGCTCTGCTTTGTCGTGATCCCACTGCACAGTCGCTGGCTCAACATTGCCCGACATATGATTGCGATTGGTCTAGCACTGCTACTGCTACACCATGATTCCTATTTGCCACCACTGGAGCGGCTATTTAGCCAGTGGGATTTAGTCAGCCAATTCGACACCGTCTATCTGTTGTCACTGGCTAAAGATTTTATTTCCCTAGACTTCCTATTACTTGGCTTTGTACTCATCGTTGGCTATCTCTATTTGAGCCAGATCCTACGTTTATCCGCGTTTGTCGTCATAGGTATGGTGATCGCGTCTATTCCAAGCTCATTTTGGCAGATGTCATTAACCACCAGCCAAGCCGTAGAGACGACAGCCAATAACGCAAGCAATATTACACCAACTACAACGGCACCTACTCAAGTTGCCGTGGATACTTCATCAGAAGGTCTCACCACGTATGTAGGACAATTCTTTCGCGACCAAGCCTCTAAGACATCGAGTCTGTCGAACATAGACGCACTAACAACGCAGCCTAACTTTGACATTCTGTTTCTGAGTGTCTGCTCATTGGCTTGGGATGACTTGGAGTATTCGGGCAACATCGATCACCCGATCTTTAAAGAATTCGATATCCTGTTTAAGCACTTTAACTCAGCAACGTCTTACAGCGGACCTGCGGTACTGCGTATTTTGCGAGCTAACTGTGGTCAGCAGTCTCACGCCGACTTATTCAATGACAATCTGACTGCGCAATGTTCTTTGTTTGATCAGCTTGCACGCCTTGGCTATGAGAAAGAAGTGTTTATGAACCATGACGGTAAATTCGATGGTTTCAACAAACACATTGCCAATAACATCGGCAACTTTTCGCCAGCCGTTGATATTGAGACCATGACACCGTCGCAATATGCGTTCGATGGCACTCGGATTTATAGTGATGGGCAAATCCTCTCTCAGTGGGAGCAAATCAACCATACCAAGCCTACAGTCAGTCTATATAACACCATTAGTATTCACGATGGTAACCGAGTGGTGGGTCAATCTGGTTCACGTTTAGTAACCTACAAACGCCAACAAAAAATCTTGCTAGATGAGCTGTATGCCTTCTTCCAAGCTTTAAAGACGAGTAAACGCAATGTCGTTGTCGTGCTACTGCCCGAGCACGGTGCGGCGGTGCGAGGCGATCGCATGCAAATCTCTGGAATGCGTGAAATCCCAACCAAAGCCATTACTAATGTACCGGTTGGCATAAAGTTCTTTGGTGACGTAGCGATTCAAAACCGCAGTCAAATCGATGTAGAGCAGCCAGTAAGCTTCTTAGCGCTAAGCGATCTGCTTGCCAATATCTTAGCTAGCAACATGTATGAGGGCAACGCAACGTCTCTGACGTCACTGACCCAGGGCTTACCGACGACGCCGGTTATCTCGCAGAACTCAGGTACGACTATGCTCGAAGTGAATGACACTCAATTCTATAGCTTCGATGACCAGTCTTGGACTGAGTACCGACCGCGTATCAACTAGTCGTTCGTAAGTTGCTTGATAAAAAAATAAGCGCCTTTAAGGCGCTTATTTTTTGACTCACCGTTAGGTTCGCTTCCAGCGATTACGGCGCCCTGGTTTAATCGATGTTGTTTTGGCCTGCGCCTCTGGCAGTAAATGGGTCTCAGCTGCAAAGTAGCGACCCTGACCACCTTTAACACCAAGGTCGATTAACGTATGCCACTCTTTCTTGGTCTCAACACCAACGGCTATCACTTTGGTAGGTGCATCACCACACGCCCCCACCATACTGCGCACGAACAATTGGTTCTCGTCGCGCTGATCGATACGCTTAACCAAGCTGCGATGCAGTTTCAGGTAATCCACTTTCAGATCTTTAATGTAGTGAGTACTGACGATCGAGCGACCCGCCTGACCAACGATGACGGTACATCCCAAACCAGACAGCATTTTCACTACCGGACGGATGTAGTCCAAATGCTGCACTAAGCGCGCCTCAGAAAACTCAAAACTAAGCTGACTGCGGACACTGACAGGCAACTGCAGTAGCTCGTCCCTGAACCACTTGAAGTAGCTTTTGTTAGCAAAGGGCACCACATATACGTTAATCGACACTGGCAGAGTAATCTTACCCTGCTTAATGCTTCTGAATACTTTACCTAACACAGCGCGATCGAAATTAGACTCATAGCCCACTTGCAATAAAGCTGAGTGGAAGCGAGAGGCTTTGACGGTGCCTCGCTCTGGATCATCGATACGTGCAAACAGTTCTTTGTGCAGCGGAGCGAGCTCTTTGCCCTTTTCATACAAGTAACAGGGCTGAGCATAAATCAGCAGATTTTCAGGCAGCAGTGCACGGTCAAATAACGTACGCCAACGAACACTACCGCGCTCGTCAAACTTCTGAACTTGTTTTTGGAAGCGGCTCCAGTTATTCACTTTTTGCAGCTGCGCACTCTTAAGCGCCGTTTCCGCCTCTTCCATAATGCGACCGCGACGCTCACCTTCTGAGTACATACTCACGCCAATGTGGCACCAGTTGTCTTCATCCAAAGGAACCGGCGGCGGCGCTTTCTCCATTTGACGGATGCACTGACTTGCCAAGGCGGCGACATCTTTAGAGCTTTGATGGGGAATAAATATGGCGAAGTCTGCATCGTAATAGCGAGAGAAAATCGCATCGGGGTATTTTTGTACCGCTTGAGACAGCACTTCCCCAACTTCAATGAGAAAATCGTCTGCCTCAGATTTTCCAAGCTTCTCTTGTGCTTGATCCCAATCTTCGATACGGAACAAGATCACGCCACCTTGCGCACCACTCTCTTGCAGAGCAGACTCTAACTTACTATCAAACAGAATTCGGTTGGCACTGCCTGTAAGAGGATCTAAGAACGTCTGGGTGCGGATAAAGGTGTCAAAACGGCTACGTTCTTGACGCGCATCTTGCAGCTCTTCAATCAGAATATCTAACGCCTCACTGGCGGTGTACGGCCATTCACGCTCATCGCCTTTCGCGTATTGTTCAACTCGGCCGCCGAGGATCATCCTTCCTCGCTCTTCCAAAAGCTCTGAGCCAACGAGCTGCTGGCGAAGCCATTTTACCCCTTGCATCAAACAAAATACGATGAGGCCAAACGCGAGTGTCACCGACCACATCGCTTCAAGGGAGTAGCGCACATCAAGATAAGGAGGCAATGCAACAAACTCGACACGATAGCCTTCGTTTCGCTCGAGATCGAAGCTTTGCTCGTACACTATGGTTCTGTCGAGCATCGGCGAGGTATTTTTATAACGATAAACGACGCCAGCTGAAGACTTCAGCTGCATTTCAATAATATTGCTGGCTTGCAGCATTTTGGGCATCCAGCGCTGCATCATGTAGGCGGCATCGGGATCCTCAAGCTCTTTATCGATGACCTTTACGATCCCTGTAAGATGATGATTGAGATACTCTTGTCCCATACGCTTGATGGACAAGGTACCACCCACGAATAGAATAAAAACCGCACTCATTACAATGACTGTAACAAAAGCGACCAAGCGCGTGCTCAGTTTTAGAGTGGGGGTTTGCCTCATAGTTTGCCAAAGTCCTTTTTGAACGAAGTGTCGCTATCGCCTGCCAATTATCAAGAGTAAAACAGCCAGGCAGCTGATTGTTTGTTATATCAAATTTAGCCAAAACCGTTAAGTCACAAGCCATGGCAGGGTTCTAAGAAACAAAAAAAACCGCGACAAATGTCGCGGCCTTTCAGCATCTGTACTGTGAATAGGCTTCACTGCGCACAAGGCTGTTCGATTTAGAACGGAATGTCGTCATCGAAGTCCATTGGTGGCTCATTGTATTGTGGCTGCTGTTGAGCAGGCTTTTGTTGAGCGGGTTGTTGAGCTGGCTGTTGAACTGGTTGTTGTGGCTGACCCCAACCTTGCTGTTGCGGCGCTTGCTGCTGCATGCCACCTTGGTTCATGCCACCTTGCATAGGAGCACCACCACCTTGACGGCCACCTAGCATTTGCATCACACCGTTGAAGCCTTGTACTACAACTTCAGTTGTGTAGCGGTCTTGACCATTTTGATCTTGCCATTTACGAGTCTGTAGTTGACCTTCAATGTATACCTGAGAACCCTTTCTTAGGTACTCACCAGCCACTTCCGCTAGCTTGCCGAATAACGCAACACGGTGCCACTCAGTTTTCTCGCGCTGTTCACCAGTCGCTTTGTCACGCCACGATTCCGAGGTCGCGATTGTAATATTCGCCACGGCACTGCCGTTTGGCATGTAACGAATTTCTGGGTCGTTACCTAAGTTACCCACTAGAATGACTTTGTTTACTCCACGGCTTGCCATGTTTTGCTCCGTAACCACAGTGTGTTTTAAAATAGCCCAGTAGGATACCATGAACCCACAAGACAGCAACAGCGCTTATGTGAACTATCCTACAATCCCAACTCGGTGTTTGAATATAAGTCTAGCGCCGAAATTTCAACCCATCTAGGCACACCGCCCACCTTATACACATATCAATTACTTAAAATAGTTTAAGTCTCTCTCATTTCGTGCTGCCAACACTAGCCGCTCACCCATATATACACCAACATGCACATTAATTCAGCGATAAAAATTATTAGTGACGATGAGAAGAAACAGTTACAAACGCACCATACAACACGTCAGCCTCGGTCAAGATCTCGAAGTTACCGAACGAATTGAGGCGCTCTCCAATCTTTGCATTAATCCTATCGAGACCATTGAACCCCAAGATCTATTGAACGCAGCGACAGGACCTAGAAATCGAATCTTACTGTTTGACTACGAAGAATCGCTAGATCTATTTAAGCAGGTATTGAACCTCCCCCTTGCCAGCAAAAACTTTGAGACCATTTTGATCAATGTACCTCACCGCTTAACCACTGAAGAGATCCTCAAGTACGGCCATTTAAAAGGGGTGTTCTACAGCCATGAAGATGGCAATAAGATTACTTTTGGCTTCGGTGAGATAATTAATGGTAAGAACTGGCTGCCAAGAGATGTCGCCAGTCAATTACTGCACCACTATCGATACGTGGTTTCTGCTAACACGTGCACGACCGTGGTCGACTTAACCTCTCGTGAAATTGAGATTCTGCGTTGCTTGCAGTCAGGTGCCAGTAACCTAGAGATATCTGGAGACCTCTACATTACCGAGTCAACGGTCAAGTCACACTTGTATCAGATATTTCGCAAGCTATCGGTAAAAAATAGACTGCAGGCCATCGCCTGGGCCAATCAGCACCTATTGTCTTGAATGGCTTTTGTCTTCATCGACTACTGCCTTATAAGCTTGTCACCGTATAGGCTCTCGATTCACAAATAACTCGCTTTTTTGCACTCGATCTCTTTGTCTGTATGTGAACCGAACTTCACAACATTTCTACTGTCATAACCGCTCGTTAGTCTGTAGACTTAATCCCATTCGCCACAGTTGGCAATGAATTCAAACGTATAAAGATAAAGGGTCTTATCATGATTAAGAAGTGCCTATTCCCGGCAGCGGGTTATGGAACTCGTTTTCTTCCGGCAACGAAATCGATGCCAAAAGAGATGATGCCAGTGGTGAACAAACCACTGATTGAATATGGTGTAGAAGAAGCTATTCAGGCTGGTATGGACGGCATGTGCATCGTAACGGGTCGTGGCAAACACTCCATCATGGATCACTTTGATAAAAACTACGAACTTGAGCACCAAATCAGCGGCACCAACAAAGAAGAGCTACTGGTTGATATTCGCGATATCATCGACTCTGCACAATTTACCTACATTCGCCAGCGCGAGATGAAAGGTCTTGGCCACGCGATCCTGACAGGTCGTGAGCTCGTCGGTGACGAACCTTTTGCCGTTGTATTAGCTGATGACCTTTGCGTCAACGAAGACCAAGGCGTATTGGCGCAAATGGTAGCGCTATACAAGCAGTTCCGCTGCTCAATCGTTGCTGTACAAGAAGTACCGGAAGATGAAACCCACAAATACGGCGTGATCTCTGGCGAGATGATCAAAGATGACCTGTTCCGTGTTGATGACATGGTAGAAAAACCAGAACAAGGTACTGCGCCAAGCAACCTTGCCATCATTGGTCGTTATATCCTGACTCCAGATATCTTCGAGCTGATCGAGCAGACTGAGCCAGGTAAAGGTGGCGAAATCCAAATTACCGACGCTCTTCTTAAGCAAGCGAAAGCGGGCTGCGTATTGGCGTACAAGTTCAAAGGTCAACGTTTTGACTGTGGTAGCGTAGAAGGCTACATCGAAGCGACAAACTACTGCTTTGAAAACCTATACCTAAAAGATGAGAAAGCCGCTGAGCTCGGTAAGCATGCGACAAAAAAAGCATAAGCGAATTTCAAGTCTATAATCATTGAATAGAGCGCGACGTAATTTCACTACGTCGCGCTTTTGTTTTTGACCTGTTTTTTTATCCAGTATTTCTTTGCACAAACTTCACACTATGTAATACTTGTCACACTACGTTTTACATGAGTGGCAATAATGGACAATATCGAAGTTAGGGGTGCTCGTACCCATAACCTGAAAAACGTCAACCTGACAATTCCTCGCGACAAACTCACAGTGATCACTGGCCTATCAGGCTCTGGCAAGTCATCACTCGCCTTCGACACTCTTTATGCCGAGGGGCAACGTCGCTATGTGGAATCTCTGTCCGCTTATGCAAGACAATTTCTATCCTTAATGGAAAAGCCTGATGTTGACCATATTGAAGGCCTATCACCAGCGATCTCAATTGAGCAAAAATCGACATCTCATAACCCACGTTCCACGGTAGGTACAATCACCGAAGTCTATGACTATTTAAGACTGCTTTATGCGCGTGTCGGTGAGCCGCGCTGTCCTACTCACAAAGTGCCACTTGCAGCCCAGACGGTCAGCCAAATGGTCGACAAGGTGCTCGAGCTGCCGGAAGGCTCAAAGATGATGCTACTGGCGCCAATCGTCAAAGAGCGCAAAGGTGAGCACGTCAAAACATTAGAAAACCTTGCCGCACAAGGCTTCATTCGCGCTCGTATCGACGGTGAAACTTGCGATCTTTCCGATCCACCCACCCTAGAATTGCATAAAAAACACACCATTGAAGTGGTCGTTGACCGCTTTAAAGTGCGCGACAATTTACAGCAACGTCTTGCTGAGTCATTTGAGACGGCACTGGAACTCTCTGGCGGTATTGTCGGCGTAGGTTGGATGGATGAACCCGAGAAAGAAGACATTATCTTCTCAGCGAACTTTGCATGTCCATATTGTGGCTACAGCCTGCAAGAGCTGGAACCGAGACTGTTTTCTTTCAACAACCCAGCGGGCGCTTGTCACACCTGTGACGGCTTGGGTGTACAGCAGTATTTCGACCCAGAGCGTGTGATCGTTGATGACAGTTTAAGTATTGCGGATGGTGCGATTCGTGGCTGGGATCAGAAGAACTACTACTACTTCCAAATGCTGACCTCGCTCGCCAAACATTATGACTTTGATTTGTTCGCGCCATTTAACTCGCTGCCTAAAAAGATCAAAGACGTGGTTTTGACCGGTTCTGGCCGCACTGAAATTGAGTTCAACTACGTCAATGATCGTGGTGATATTCGTGTGAAACGCCACCCATTTGAAGGGATCCTCAATACCTTAGAGCGTCGTTATCGTGACACCGAATCCAACTCAGTAAGAGAAGATCTCGCTAAGTACATCTCGACCAAGTCTTGCGGCACTTGTGGCGGTACTCGCTTACGTGAAGAAGCGCGCAATGTGTTTGTCGACGATACCACGCTGCCAGAAATCGTTGAGATGAGCATCAGCGAAGCGATGGACTTTTTCAAGTCTTTGCAGCTAGAAGGACAGCGTGCTCAGATTGCCGAGAAGGTCATGAAAGAGATCAACGACCGATTGCACTTCTTGGTCAACGTTGGACTGAATTACCTCAACCTATCACGCAGCGCAGAAACACTTTCAGGTGGTGAAGCTCAGCGTATCCGTTTAGCAAGTCAAATTGGTGCTGGTCTCGTCGGGGTGATGTATGTACTGGATGAGCCGTCCATCGGTCTCCACCAGCGTGACAATGAACGCTTACTCAACACCCTAACCCACCTGCGTGATTTGGGTAACACCGTATTGGTGGTCGAACACGATGAAGATGCTATTCGCACCGCTGATCACGTCATTGATATTGGCCCTGGAGCCGGTGTACATGGCGGTTCTGTGGTTGCCGAAGGCACTATCGACGATATCGTTGCTTCTGAACAATCATTAACTGGTCAGTACCTCAGCGGTAAGCGTGAAATTGCGATTCCAGAGCATCGCACACCAATGGATCCGAAAAAAGTGGTCACCCTACAAGGTGCGACTGGCAACAATCTGAAGAGTGTTGACCTCACTATTCCTGTAGGCTTGTTTAGCTGTATTACCGGCGTTTCTGGCTCAGGTAAATCAACATTAATAAACGACACCTTCTTTAAGATCGCCCACACTCGGCTTAACGGGGCAACGACTGCCGAGCCTTCACCATATAAGAAGATTGAAGGTCTAGAGCATTTTGACAAAGTAATTGATATCGACCAGAGCCCTATTGGTCGAACACCACGCTCCAACCCAGCGACTTATACCGGCATCTTTACTCCAATCCGTGAGCTGTTTGCTGGTACTCAAGAAGCACGCTCTCGCGGCTACAAACCGGGGCGCTTCAGTTTTAATGTTCGCGGCGGGCGCTGTGAAGCATGTCAGGGTGATGGCGTAATCAAGGTAGAAATGCACTTCCTCCCAGACGTGTATGTGCCTTGTGATGTATGTAAAGGTAAGCGCTACAACCGTGAAACCTTGGAAGTACGCTATAAAGGCAAAACCATTGATGAAGTGCTGCAGATGACGGTAGAGGATGCGCGTGAGTTCTTCGACCCAGTGCCTGTGATTGCCCGAAAACTGCAAACCCTAATGGATGTGGGTCTGTCGTACATTCGACTTGGTCAAGCTGCGACTACCCTATCAGGCGGTGAGGCACAACGTGTCAAACTAGCACGCGAACTTTCTAAGCGTGACACAGGTAAAACCCTCTACATTTTGGATGAGCCAACCACTGGTCTTCACTTCCATGATATTGAGTTATTGCTTTCGGTACTGCACCGTTTGCGCGACCACGGCAATACCGTTGTCGTCATTGAGCATAACCTTGATGTCGTTAAAACGTCAGATTGGGTGATTGATTTAGGCCCAGAAGGCGGTCAGGGTGGCGGCCAAATCATTGCAGAAGGGACACCAGAAACTGTGTCCCAAGTCGAAGGTTCGCATACCGCACGCTTCCTAAAACCTATGCTAAAAGGGTAAATTAGAGCATTATCACGGGAGGCCAATGTTGGCCCCCGTTATTTTCTTGGATTTTACTCGTCACAACTATGGCTATCATTCATACCAATGGCACTGAACTAGAGCCGATTAAGGTTCGCCCGCCACTCAATCGCAAGTTTATGACCGCTATGGCGGTGCTATTTCTCGTTGCGACGCATTTCTTTTGGCCTAATCCAGGCGGAACTGGGCTAGCGCTGTCATTCAATAACACAGCTTGGATAGCCTTCGCATTCGCGTTAGGGATTGGCCTGTATCAGCTTGGTACTAACCAAGCCCTTAAGTACAGCAAACTGACTGTAGGTCTTGGGCTTGCCTGTCTATTAATGAGCGCTCCACTACTCTACAGCCACCCTGATATTGAATCGGTAATGCCACGATTTATCGGCTTATGGAGTGGATTTTTACTGTTTGTGTTATTGCAGCAGTTTCAGTTTACCAATAAGCAAAAGCAGCGCTTACTGTGGTTGGTGGTACTCGCTGCCGGTATCCAAGCGCTGTTCGGCTATGTTCAGTATTTCCTTCTTAGCGCTAACAATCCATTAGGGTACGACGTACTAAGCAATCGCCCGTATGGAATTTTCCAGCAGCCTAATGTGATGGCGAGCTTTCTAGCGACCAGTTTTGTGCTGTCCGGCTACTTGCTCGCAAGACAAAAACACAAATACAACTGGCACATCAGTGATGTCTCTATTTTGTATTTAATGCCAATCATAGTATTACCTCTAGTTGTCGTTCTCGGCTCTCGTACCGGTTGGATCGGAGCAATGGTTGGCTTCATCTTGCTGGTACCTTACCTCTATCGCCACTCCACACGGAAGCGCTTTAGAGGCTGGACACTGGCAGCTCTAGCCGGACTAGCTTTAGGCCTACTGATGGGTTTTGCCAATTCAGGCAGTCAGAGCCTGATCACCAAAAAGGCTCAACTAGAAGATATCCGCTCAACCATCTACGGCCAGTCACTGGATATGCTGATTGAAAAACCGTTTACGGGTTACGGTCTAGGAAAGTTCGAATCTGAATACTTGATTTATACCGCGAGGCAGCATCAACTCAATGATAGCTTTGCCCCTGGGATACCTGCACTTGATCACCCTCACAACGAGCTTCTGCTATGGGGTATCGAAGGTGGATTGCTGCCGATTCTAGGGATCTTACTGGCCGCGCTGTTCGTATTGAGTCGTATCTATACTGCTAAACCCGGTACTCGACTGGCGATTTTTGCTCTATTTGTGCCTATCTTTCTGCACAGTCAATTGGAGTACCCATTTTATCACTCGCTGATCCACTGGATCTCTTTCGTGATATTGATTTACTGGGTCGACCAACGCACACCAAGGCTTAAAAGCGTCTCTTTCAGCAGTATTACTAAAACCACCTGCCGAGTATTTTCATTACTTATACCAATCCTGGTCAGTGTCTATATGGTCGCGGCCTTACACACTAACTATGTACTCACGCAGTTTGAAAAGTCACAGCCAGTGAATGCGAGTCTGTTAGAAAAGGTTTCGAATCCAGTAGTATGGAAAGATCGCTATCACTGGGATCTCTACAGCACCTACCTCAAACTTGGCTTATCCACCAACAACCCTGAGTACATACAGCCTTACATTGATTGGTCTGTAGAGGTCATTAAGAGCAAGCCAAGACCTGCTTTTTATCGCAATTTAATTTTAGCCTATCAAGGCAGCGGCGAGATAAATAAAGCGCAGCAAGTCCTTGCTGAGGCTGAATATCTTTTCCCGCAGCAAAGCTTTGGATTGGTTACGGTAAAACCTGTTAGCCATGCTCAAGAGACGCAATCTCAAGCCGAGTCTCAGAATAAGTAGCCGAACAGATAGAGACACCAAAAACGCTCGCTAGATAAATCTAGCGAGCGTTTTTTTATCCGCCCCACTCATAGAGTGCGGGAATATCTATGATGTCGTTGTCAAAACGAATAGTCACCGACTGAGGTTCAATCGCCAGGAGTTGAATAGAGTTTAGACGGTCACCCTCTTGAAGCTCTTGACCGTTCACCTTTATCCATCGGCGATTAACATCGGAAGAATACATATGAGTTTGAAAGTTGAGCGCGGGTAACCGCCCACGATAACGCGCTTCACTGCTCTCAAGAGCAATGTGGTCGGCGTTACGTAATCGCGGATCGCTCGGCTCATTATTCATCGCTGCTGCGACCTTACGAGCGATTTCCGGATCCAACCCCGATAGGTCTAGGTCGTCGAGCCCAAACGGCTCGTCACTACTATTTTGCGCTGTAACATTTTGAGCTGTAGCTTGGCGACTTTGTGTGGAGGCCGGTACCACAACCTGCTGCCCTAATGGTTCATTTAAGTCCGAATCGGATGCCACAGTGACTGCGGATGGCACTGGCAAACTCACTACCGTCGATGATTGACTGCGTTTTGGTAATGGCTTTAATTCGCTTAGCTCTGGGTATGGTAATACGCTATAGCTATTCTCAACCTCTGGCTGCGCCATCAAAGAGTGCGAAACAAGTGTGGCGACGAGCAGGCTTAGGGGCTGGATACGACTCATTGTAAGGCCTCCTGCGGCTCATCAATGTTTAATCTTGGTTCCTTTAACGTGGATGCGCTTAATGTTGGCGCATCAGTTTGTGTCATCAATTCAAGCTTTTTCAGTGTATTGCGGCCTGCAATGCCGTCTACATCCATCTTTTGCCAACGTTGGAACAACTCCACTTTTCGCTCTAGGGCTTTATCAAACACATCGCTTCCGGACGCAGGCTCACCTAAGACTTGAGATAGCTTGCTGTCCAATATAGCGACCTGCTCTCCCCGTTGGTTCAAACGCAATGTGGTGTAGATATCACGCTGCCAAATTGAGTAGTACTCACCTGTCCACAAAGCTTCTAACCAACTCTTTGACATCACAATACGTTCGCGACCATTGAGGACTTCCACCTCATCGCCTCTGACACGATAAAGCACCACATAGCTTTCATCGCCCAAGTGATACAGCGGCATTACCACAGGCAAATTCTGCTCTATGATTTGTCCTAAAGTGCCAAGGTATTTCTGACATTGGAATAAACTGTTTGCACCTGACTCACACATGCCATCTAGCACACCTGCTTGGTAGCCCCATACCGCGTAAAGCTCTTGGATAGCCGCAATCTTGTCATCACGCGCAAACAGCGATTGTAGCAACTCTACTGGATAGTCAGTTTGAGTACGAAGGTTCTGAACTACGGACGCGGGAACAGGCTCGGTGATTGCTGCTGGCTGAGAAACTGCACTCTCGCTGGCAACTTGCTGCGTTTTGGTTGGTAACAGAGTTTGTTGAGCCCATGACAGTGCATCGGCGCCCTTCCAATAGAGCCCGGCAGCAACGCTAACACCCAGCAGTGCGGGAAGTGCATAGCGACTAATAGCTTGTCGCAGCTCAGATTCTTGCGCGCTGTTGCCTACCCCTGGCGCTTGAAACGACAGAATATCCTCACACGCTTTTTGAGCCGTCGATTTCGAGACGCGCTTTTCACCCGAGTGGTAGGCGTATTGCAGCGCCTTATCACTAATGAGGTTAATCAATCGAGGGATACCTTGACTCGCTTTATTGATCACCGCCACTGCAGATTTACTGAACAGCGATGCGTCGCCACCTGCGGTAGATAAGCGAAATTCAATATATTGGCGCGTCTCACCTTCAGATAGTGGCAAGAGATGGTAACGCCCGGTAATACGCTGCGCGAGCTGACGAAGCTGCGTAGTTCGCAGTTTCTGTTGCAACTCTGGCTGACCGATAAGAAGTACCTTAAGCAGCTTACGGTCATCCGTTTCTAAATTCGTAAGTAGACGAAGCTGCTCAAGCACTTCTGCCGATAGATGCTGCGCTTCATCAATGACCACCAATGTGTTGATGCCCAGCAGCTCATTGTGCTGCAAGTAGTGGTAGATAGCTTGGCTCAACTGCTTTAGGGAGGCTTGCGGCGGATAGTCGATGGAAAACTCATCGCAAATGGCCTCAAGGAGATCTTGGCTAGAAAAAGTGGGATTAAGGATCAGTCCCGACGCGGTTTTATCATCTAACGACGCCAGCATGGCTTTCGCCACTGTGGTTTTTCCGGTACCGACTTCGCCTGTGAGCATAGCAAAACCGCCGCCTTGCCCAAGTCCGGCTTGCAGATGCTGCATCGCTTCACGATGGCGCTGACTCAAAAACAAGTAGCGTGAGCTAGGTACAATCGAGAACGGCACTTCTCGAAAACCAAAATAATCCTTATACATGGGTTAACCTTACAATATCAGTCAAAGCAAAGTACCATTGGCACACAGGAATGCCAACGGCTAAGTAGTAAAAAGGGGAGCCAATTTGCAAGTCTATCTTGTTGGGGGCGCAGTACGCGACCAGTTGCTTAACATTGAAGTCTATGACAAAGATTGGGTCGTGGTTGGTGCCACACCTGAGCAAATGTTGACACAAGGCTACCAAGCGGTTGGCAAAGAGTTTCCGGTTTTTCTTCACCCAAAAACCAAACAAGAACACGCACTAGCCCGCACCGAGCGTAAGTCTGGCAATGGTTACACTGGTTTTGAATGCTTTTCATCACCCGATGTGACGCTAGAGCAAGATCTGATGCGCCGCGACCTCACCATCAACGCCATCGCTCAAGACGATCAGGGTAATCTTATCGACCCCTATCATGGCCAAGCCGATTTAGAACAACGCGTGCTAAGGCATGTCTCTCCTGCATTTAGTGAAGATCCGCTGCGTGTATTGCGAGTGGCACGATTCGCAGCCAAACTGGCGCACCTCGGCTTTTACGTCGCACCTGAGACTATGGCGCTGATGCAAGAAATGGTTGAACAAGGTGAACTGACGTATCTGACCGCCGAGCGCGTGTGGCAAGAATGGCATAAATCTCTCACGACCTCGTCTCCGGAGGTTTTTCTCGACATTCTGCATCAATGTGGCGCGCTCAAGGTGGTGCTTCCAGAACTAGACGCACTATTTGGCGTCCCACAACCAGAACAATGGCATCCAGAAATCGACACCGGCATTCACACCCTCATGGTGGCTAAGCAAGCCGCCAAGTTGAGTGAACAAACAACGGTTCGATTCGCCGCTCAGGTGCATGATTTAGGTAAAGCGCTAACCCCAAAAGAGGAATGGCCAAGCCACAAACTGCATACCCACACTGGCCAGAAAGTGATTAAAGCGCTGTGCGCGCGAGTGCGAGTTCCGAATGACTATCGCGACTTGGCGCTAGCGGTCTGTGCCCAGCACTCCAATGTCCACCGTGCCTTTGAACTCAAGCCAAGCACGTTCGTGAAGATTTTCGCCAAGCTGGATGTGTGGCGAAAGCCAGAAAAGCTAGAGCAAGTTCTACTGTGCTGCCAAGCGGATCATCAGGGAAGAAAAGGACTCGAGAATGAAGCCTACCCGCAAGCGGCGCGCTTCAGGCTTGCCTACCAAGCCGCCATTAATGTGGATGTACAATCCATCATTGGCGATGGCTTTAAAGGTAAGGCGATAAAAGAAGAGCTCGACAAACGCCGAGCTCAAGCAATAGAACAGGTTCTAACTCATCAGCAAGAAGGCAAATAGACCGAAACCTAGAATCAATCGATAGATCACAAACGGTGTCATGCCCATGCGTGAAATCAGCTTCAGGAAGAAGTGAATGCAGATGTAGGCACTCACAAATGACACCGCAATGCCAGTAAGCAAGAAGCCAACATGGATAGGCTCAGTGCCAGTCGCCAGCTTAAGGCCTAGGTACGCGCCCGCCAATGTAATGATTGGGATTGACATCAAGAATGAGAAACGCGCTGCGGCTTCACGCGTAAAGCCAAGATAAAGCGCTGCAGTAATGGTTGCGCCAGAGCGTGACGTGCCTGGAATAATCGCCATCGCTTGTGCTAGACCAATAAACAAGGCTTTTTTCCAGCCCGCTTGATACTCGTCATCCGCTAGCTTGGCGTTTTTATCCACCCACCAAAGCAGTAAACCAAATACGATCGTCGTGGTCGCAATGACATAGGCACTGCGCAGATAAAGCTCAATGATGTCTTTCATCAGTAAACCAAAGATACAGGCGGGAATCGTCGCTAGTACGATCATCCACGCCAACTTAGCTTCTTTGCTGCGCTCACCCTTGAAAATCGAACCAAACAGGGCGCTGAATAAGGTCACTACTTCCTTACGGAAATAGATCACCACTGCGGCCAACGTTCCCACGTGTACGGCGACATCAAAGGCTAACCCTTGATCTTCCCAGCCCAAAATGGCGGAAGGCAAAATCAAGTGAGCCGAGCTAGAGATAGGCAAGAATTCGGTAAACCCTTGCACCAGTGCCAAAATAAAGGCTTCAAAATAACTCATGTTTAACTACTACCAACTAAAATTGAAAATCGATTCTTTTCAGCGAGTCCACATCAGACATGGTCTCTAAGATCTGTTTTATGGTTCGTCCGTCTTGAGGAATCACCAACTGCGGGTCGAGATCATACAGCGGCTGTGTGACAAAGGAATATTTAAATATGTCTTCGCGAGGTAACAGCGGTTTTTTTTGTGAGATTTCTTTTCCATACAACAATATATCCAGATCGAGCGTTCGATCTTGAAACTTTGCCGCATCAGCAGCGCGCCCCCACTTCACTTCAATATCTTTTAGCGCTGAAGACAATTCATCAAGGGCAAGCTCGGTATCGAGCCTCGCGACCATATTGAAAAACTCATTGCCCTCAAAACCAAACGACTCACACGCGTACACAGGCGACAACGCTAAGTTAACGCCAATAGTATTTAACTCTTGGTATGCCGCTTTGATGTGTTTCTCGCGCTCCACATTGGTGCCAATGCCAATGTAGGTAGTGATCATGCCTGACCTCGTTCAATCACTACGCCAACGCTTTTCGCTTGTGGCACTGCACCAGGTTTCGCCAAGCGGATTTTGACCCATGGCACATTGAATTGCTTTTGGATAATGGCAGCGACTTCTTCCGCTACACGCTCAACCAGCAAAAAGCGGCCATTTTCAATGTGATTCAACACCGCTTCGCTCACTTTGGAGTAATCTAAAGCATCGGCAACGTCATCGCTTTTGCCTGCTGGCGCATTGTCGTGTGCCATCTCAATATCAAGAATAAGCTTTTGTTTAATCTCTTGTTCCCAGTCATACACCCCAATGGTAGTGATCACTTCGAGCTGCTCAATGAATACTTTATCCAATGCCATGATTTGTCCTTTGATTAGAGGTCGGATACCCATTTGTCGGGAAAAAACGTACTATTTTCGTTATGATATCAGTCCCTATGGATAATTTCTTGCGAAAAGGACACCCATGACACTAATAGCACTTGCTATGATCATCACAGCATACTTACTCGGCTCTGTGTCGAGCGCCGTGTTGATCTGTCGTCTACTGCGCCTTCCTGATCCAAGAACGGTCGGTTCTAATAACCCGGGCGCGACCAATGTCCTGCGCACCGGCGGCAAAGGCGCAGCACTCTCCGTTTTGCTGTGTGACATGCTCAAAGGCACCATTCCTGTTTGGGCAGGTTACTACTTAGGAATCGATGCAGTAGTACTTGGCGTGATTGCCATTGCCGCTTGTCTTGGGCATATGTACCCACTGTTTTTCCACTTCAAAGGTGGCAAAGGGGTAGCGACAGCACTTGGCGCTATTGCTCCGATAGGTTGGGATCTCACCGGCCTAATTACCGGAACCTGGCTGTTGGTTGCGGTTTTATTTCGCTACTCCTCTCTCGCGGCCATCGTAACGGTACTTATGGCGCCAGTTTACACTTGGATGGCACGCCCTTTATTTACTCTACCTGTTGCGATGTTGAGTTGTCTTATTCTGCTCAGGCACCATCAGAATATTCGCAGGTTGGTTGAAGGCACAGAGCCTAAACTGGGTAAGAAGAAAACCTCATAGCGTTTCATTTTCCAAAAAAAGAGCAGCCAGTGGCTGCTCTTTTAGTTTTCGTAGATAGCCACTAGGCATGTTGCGATAAAAACTCACTCAACATAGCTGTCACGTATTCTGATTGCTCTAGATTACTGATGTGCCCTGCTGACGGAATCACGTTGATCGAACTGCCTGTGATCAGATCATTCATCAAGTATGACTCAAGCACTGGACGAGGTTTATCCTCAGCGCCTACTGCGATCAATGTCGGTAGTGCGAACTTTTCAATGTCATCACACAAATCGCGGCGACCGAATACCATGCGACCGATTCGTGCCACTTGTTCTGCCTGCTCACCAGACAGAGCTGCCAGCTTAGCTTCAAAGCTCGCGACAAGTTCCGGATTATCCTGCGTAGCATTACTGGCGAAGAACAGAGGAACGACCGCCTCTACAATTGGAGCGGGTACCATTTTAAGCTCAGCAATCGTGGCCAGCATTGAGAAGTATTTGGCGTGCGCTACTTCTGGCTCTAGACCAACAAACGTATCCATCAGCACCAAACTTTTGACTCGTGCCGGTGCTAATGTTGTGAGCTCTGAGCCCCACATACCACCAACCGATAGGCCAACAATTGAAAATGTTTCAATGCCAAGTTCATCCATCAAAGCCAGTAAGTGCTTAGCATAATCCGCAAGGTTAGCCATTGAAACCGGCGCAGCCTCAGATTGTCCATGTGCCCACAGGTCAGGAACAATACAGCGATAGTGCTGGCTAAGCGCGTCAATTTGCGGCTGCCACATCTGGCTGTCCCACAAATAACTGTGACCAAACAGAATAACCGGGCCTTCGCCGACATCCTGATACGCCATAACTTGTCCATCAATCGTAAATTGCTTCATGTCGCTCTATTCCCTAATCAATAATAACCAATACGTTGCTAACCCAGACTCTAGCACGGTCTGTCAGTCACAGACTTTAGGAGTTTTGTGAAAAAATGTCATTAAAAAAGGCCACTTACGTGACCTTTATGGTTAGCCTTTGATCGGGCTTAGCTGATCAATCGGCCAGCGTGGTGTCGCCTCTACCGAAAGCTCAGCGGCTTCACCATTTTTCAAACGCTGCATACCCGCATAGGCAATCATTGCGCCATTGTCAGTACAAAACTCGGTACGTGGGTAGTAGACTTCACCGCCCATCTTGTTGGCTAACGCTTCTAGCTCTTTACGCAAGAAACGGTTAGCACTCACGCCACCAGCAATCACGATGCGTTTCATACCGGTTTGCTTAAGTGCGCGCTTACACTTGATCGCTAACGTCTCACATACCGCTTCTTGGAACGCATAAGCGATATCAGCACGAGTTTGCTCGCTATCATCGTTGGCAGCAATGGTATTTGCGGCAAACGTCTTAAGACCGGAGAAGCTCATGTCTAGGCCGGGACGATCCGTCATCGGGCGCGGGAACTTAAATCGGCCAGGTGTGCCTTTGTCCGCAAGCTTAGACAGCAGCGGACCTCCTGGGTAATCCAGCCCCATCAGTTTTGCCGTTTTATCAAACGCTTCACCTGCCGCATCATCAATAGACTCACCAAGGATCTGATACTCACCGATGCCTTTCACTTCAACGATCATGCTGTGACCACCAGACACTAATAGAGCTACAAATGGGAATGGCGGTGGATTGTCTTCTAGCATAGGGGCTAAAAGGTGGCCTTCCATATGGTGAACCGGTACAGCAGGCACACCCCAAGCGTAAGCGATGCTGCGGCCGATTGTCGTACCCACTAATAATGCTCCAACCAAACCCGGACCTGCGGTATACGCCACGCCATCGATGTCTTTAGGAGTAAGATCCGCGTCCGCAAGTGCTTTTTTGATCAACGGGATCGTTTTTTTCACGTGATCGCGTGATGCTAATTCAGGAACCACACCGCCGTAATCCGCGTGCAGTTTTACCTGGCTGTAAAGTTGATGAGATAGCAGTCCCTTCTCATCGTCATAGATTGCGATGCCAGTTTCATCACAAGAGGTTTCAATACCTAGAATGCGCATATTGTTCTCGACTTATTTCGAAATTGGCGCAATATTACCGCGTCATGGGCTCGCAAACAAATTTTGTACAAGAGATAGGCGACAAAGTACTTTACAAAGCCCTAGCGATCGGATTAAAATTCCGCACCATTTTTGATCTAGCTGGTTTTACGCTTAGAACAAAGGGCTCAAGCATGAACTCTTAGTACTAACCAAAAAGCGCCAGCATTAATGAACAGTTAACCCCTGAGGTGAAAGGCATATGCCAGTAGTTAAAGTACGTGAAAACGAACCGTTCGACGTTGCACTACGTCGTTTCAAGCGCTCTTGCGAAAAAGCAGGTATCCTTTCTGAAGTGCGTCGTCGTGAGCACTATGAAAAACCAACTACAGTTCGCAAACGCGCTAAAGCAGCAGCTCAAAAGCGTCACGCTAAGAAGCTAGCTCGCGAAAACGCTCGTCGCGTTCGCCTGTACTAATAACTAGGTCCCAATAGGATTTTAGTTATGGCTCTGATTGATAAACTCAAAGACGAGCAAAAATTAGCGATGAAAGCCAAGGACAAATTGCGCCTTGGTACTATTCGTTTAGCCTTAGCAGCCGTCAAGCAGCGTGAAGTCGACGAACAGATTACTCTGGGCGACGATGACATTCTTGCTGTGCTGACTAAAATGGTTAAACAGCGTCGCGATTCTGTCACGCAATTTGAAGCAGCAGGTCGTCAGGATCTTGCTGATGCTGAGCAAGCTGAAATTGCCGTACTTGAGGATTTTATGCCTCAACCACTGACCGATGATGAAGTTGCAGCACTAATCGATAGTGCCATTACCGAATCTGGTGCAGCGGGCATGCAAGACATGGGTAAGGTAATGGGCGTGCTTAAGCCTCAAATTCAAGGCCGTGCAGATATGGGTAAGGTAAGTGGTCTAGTTCGCGCTAAACTCGCTTAACCGCCCAACCAAATTGCAGCAAGCCGTGCTATCCTTTGGAACGCACGGCTTGTTTGTATCTCTCTCTTGTAAAAAGGTTTTATGGCAGGAAAAATCCCTCGTAGCTTCATTGATGACCTTCTCGCTCGACTTGATATTGTCGACGTCATTGACACGCGCGTAAAACTAAAAAAACAAGGCAAGAACTACGGTGCTTGCTGTCCTTTCCACAACGAAAAGACCCCTTCTTTCAGCGTCAGCCAAGAGAAACAGTTCTACCATTGCTTTGGCTGTGGTGTGCATGGCAACGCCATCGACTTTCTCATGGAGTACGAACGTCTCGAGTTCGTTGAAGCTATTGAAGAGCTGGCATCATCGTTGGGTTTGGATGTTCCAAGAGAGCAGCAAAGTGGACAACCCGGCAACTTCTCCAAAGGGCCTACCGCCAATAGCGAACAAAAACGATCTTTGTATGATCTAATGGGAACGATCGGTCAGTACTATCGCGATCAACTTAAAGTTTCCACCAACAAAGTCGCTATAGAGTATCTGAAAGGCCGCGGGCTCTCTGGAGAAATTGTCCAAAAGTTTGGTATCGGCTACGTCGCTGACGAATGGGACAGTGTACGTAAAAACTTTGGTCAGCAAAAAGCGACGCAAGACATGCTAGTGTCCGGCGGCATGCTGATTGAAAACGACAAGGGGAATCGTTATGACCGTTTTCGCGGTCGTATTATGTTCCCAATCCGTGACCGACGCGGACGAGTGATTGGATTTGGTGGGCGCGTTTTAGGTGACGGCACACCAAAGTACCTCAACTCACCAGAAACACCGATCTTTTATAAAGGCAAAGAGCTTTATGGACTCTATGAGGTACTGCAAGCATATCGCGAGCCGCCTCAGGTTTTAGTTGTCGAAGGCTATATGGATGTAGTCGCTCTAGCCCAGTATGGCGTTGATTATTCTGTCGCCTCACTCGGTACATCGACCACAGGCGATCACCTTCAAGTTCTGTTTCGCCAAACCAGCACCGTAGTGTGTTGTTACGATGGTGACCGAGCGGGTCGTGATGCCGCTTGGCGTGCAATGGAAAATGCATTGCCCTACCTCAATGATGGTAGGCAATTGAAGTTCATGTTCCTACCGGATGGGGAGGATCCTGACTCATTCATTCGCCAACATGGCAAAGACGCGTTTGAAACAGCAGTGCAAAACTCGATGCCTCTGTCAGAGTTTATGTTCACCTCACTGATGCAGCAGGTGGATACCCGAACCAAAGAGGGCATGGCAAAGCTCAGCACGTTAGCGGTGCCACTTATCGACAAAGTGCCTGGTGGTACATTGCGACTATACTTGAGAGAGCTGCTCGGCCGTAAGTTGGGCTTGGTTGATGAAAGGCAGCTTCAACAGCTTATTGACAAGCAAGGTCGGCAAGAAACGCGAGCTCAGCCTCATAAAGAAATCAAACGCACACCAATGCGTGAAGTCATCGCTCTACTTTTGCAAAATCCGAGCTATGCTGAAATGGTACCTGATTTGTCCACAGTGAGAGACTTATCACTGCCTGGACTTAATTTATTTGTGGAAGTGGTTGATAAATGTCAAGCACATCCCCATATGACTACAGGCCAGCTATTAGAACAATGGCGTGGAAGTAGTAATGAGGCACTTCTGTCTCGTCTCGCAAGTTGGGTAATTCCACTTGACGATGACAACCAAGAAGACGTATTTATCGATTCATTGGACAAAATACTGTCTCAATGCATTGAAAAGCAAATTGAAAACCTGCAGGCCAAAGAAAGAAGTGTCGGCTTATCAGTCGAAGAAAAACGGGAGCTGCTAGCCTTAATGCTAGACTTAAAAGCGTAACCCAATTCAGTTAGTCAGCAACGAATAAATTTGTTAATATTAGTGGTTTGCATTTCGCATACTAAAATTCCTTCACCAGATCTTAAGTTGGATATCGTCTATGGACCAAAATCCGCAGTCACAGCTGAAGCTACTTGTCATTAAGGGCAAGGAACAAGGCTATCTGACCTACGCAGAAGTAAATGACCACCTACCTGAGGAAATCGTCGATTCCGAACAGGTAGAAGATATTATTCAGATGATTAATGACATGGGTATTAAGGTAGTAGAGACTGCTCCTGATGCTGATGACCTTGCACTGAATGATGACAACAACATTACTGATGAAGATGCAGCCGAAGCCGCTGCAGCTGCACTTTCCAGCGTTGAGAGTGAAATCGGTCGTACTACTGACCCCGTCCGCATGTACATGCGTGAAATGGGTACCGTTGAGCTATTGACTCGCGAAGGCGAGATTGACATCGCAAAACGCATTGAAGATGGTATCAACCAAGTTCAAAGCTCAGTGGCAGAGTATCCGGGTACTATCCCTTATATTCTCGAACAGTTTGACAAAGTACAAGCGGAAGAACTTCGCCTAACTGACGTTATCAATGGCTTCGTAGATCCAAACGAAGATGAAACAGCGGCGCCTACGGCTACGCACATCGGTTCTGAACTGTCTGAATCCGACCTTGAAGACGAAGACGAAGAAGATGCAGAAAGTGATGACGACTCAGATGATGAGGAAGAAGAAGATACAGGTATCGACCCTGAGCTTGCTCTAGAGAAATTCACTGCGCTTCGCAATACTTACCAAGATCTGCAACTTGCGGTAAACGAGTTTGGTTACGATAGTCCTCAAGTAGCGAAGTCTCATGAGCTTGTTCAAGAAGTATTCCGCGAGTTCCGTCTAACGCCGAAACAGTTCGATTACCTAGTGAACGAATTGCGCACGTCGATGGATCGCGTACGTACTCAAGAGCGCCTGATCATGCGTCAAGCGGTTGAGTACGGCAAAATGCCGAAGAAATCATTCATTGCCCTATTTACGGGCAACGAATCAAGCGAAGCATGGCTTGACGAAGTATTGGCATCAGACAAGCCATACGCAGAAAAGATCAAGCGCTACGAAAATGACATCCGCCGCTCTATCCAGAAGCTGGACATCATCGAAGAAGAAACGTCGCTTTCGGTTCAAAACATCAAGGACATCAGCCGTCGTATGTCTATCGGTGAAGCAAAAGCTCGCCGCGCGAAAAAAGAGATGGTTGAAGCAAACTTACGTCTGGTAATCTCAATCGCGAAGAAGTACACCAACCGTGGTCTACAGTTCTTGGATCTGATCCAGGAAGGTAACATCGGTCTGATGAAAGCGGTAGATAAGTTTGAATACCGTCGCGGTTACAAGTTCTCGACCTACGCAACATGGTGGATCCGTCAGGCTATCACGCGTTCAATCGCTGACCAAGCTCGTACGATCCGTATCCCTGTGCACATGATCGAGACGATCAACAAGCTAAACCGTATCTCTCGTCAAATGCTTCAAGAAATGGGCCGTGAGCCACTTCCTGAAGAGTTGGCAGAGCGTATGCAAATGCCTGAAGATAAGATCCGTAAGGTACTGAAAATCGCTAAAGAGCCAATCTCTATGGAGACACCAATCGGTGACGACGAAGATTCGCACCTAGGTGATTTCATCGAGGATACCACGCTAGAACTGCCTGTAGACTCAGCAACAATGACAAGTCTACGCGTCGCAACGAAAGACGTTCTAGCCGGCCTAACACCTCGTGAAGCGAAAGTACTGCGCATGCGCTTTGGTATCGATATGAACACTGACCACACTCTAGAAGAGGTTGGTAAGCAGTTCGACGTAACGCGTGAGCGTATCCGTCAGATCGAAGCAAAAGCACTGCGTAAGCTGCGTCATCCAAGCCGCTCAGAAACACTGCGCAGCTTCCTTGACGAGTAATCGCATCAAGCTTTAACAAAAAGGTGAGCACTAGCTCACCTTTTTTGTATCTGCAAGGTTTAAGTGACTAAAAAGCAAGCGCAATTACCCTACACTGCATCTAGACACCCGCGCAGCCTTCCCCTATAATCATCCACCTATCGGCCCCTTAGCTCAGTGGTTAGAGCAGTCGACTCATAATCGATTGGTCCGCAGTTCAAGTCTGCGAGGGGCCACCAAATTCTAGAAAGGCGCATGGAGTAATCTATGCGCCTTTTTTACATCTCTAACGTAATAACACGTGTTCTTGCGGCATTAACCATGTCTCATTTTATACGTCGTTACACATCTTACGCGTTTAATGCTTTACTTCTGTTATCAAGCGATGAACACTGCGCTGTAGAAAACAAAACAGTAACAACTTAGAGTCAGCACACTATTATGAGTACCACAACGGCGAAAAAGTCGAATCCCCTATTTGAGATCCTATTCAACGTATTTATCCCCTCTTTTATTCTGATGAAGTTTAGTGGTGATGAGCATCTAGGTACTGCGATGGCACTGGTTGTCGCTCTGCTGTTTCCTGTGCTCTACGGCGCAATGGATCTGATCCGTAATAAGAAGTTTAACTTTATTGCCGCTCTAGGCTTTGTCAGCGTGCTTTTAACCGGTGGTATTGGTCTTTTGGAGTTAGATACTCGCTGGTTAGCACTAAAAGAAGCGCTAATTCCGGGTTTGATTGGTCTAGCTGTGCTGGCCTCTACATTCACGCGCTATCCAATGATGCAGAAACTGCTTCTCAACGATACTGTACTCAACCTGGCACTGATCAATGAGCGCCTAGAGCAAAGCGGTAAAACGCAAGCATTTGAGCGCTGTCTAATGTCGTCCAACTACTTATTCGCCAGCACGTTCGCATTTTCATCGGCGATGAACTACTTCCTTGCAACCTGGATAGTTACTAGCCCAGCAGGTACAGCGGCATTTAACGAAGAATTGGGTAAGCTGACCTTATACAGCTATCCGGCTATCGCGATTCCTAGCATGCTTATGATGATGGGTATTTTCTACTATGTATGGCGCCAAATCCGCGCCTTCACTTCACTGGAAACTGAGCAGATTTTCCACACTAAGTAACGGCTCTACAAATCACGACAAAGCCTGAGTACATTTAGTACCTCAGGCTTTTTTATACGCTCCAAACGACATTGTGCGGGTTGCATTGGCTTTCTCATATACTCACTTGCAACCACGGCAATTGACGTTTTGCTCGCACCTTTCCTCACCTTCATAAAAGAGAAAACAAACGCGCACAGCGATACCTCACCGTAAAATTTAGCGGCGTAAAATAAGCTTTCTATTGTTAAGTAATGGCAGAAAATACATCATCATTTATTACTATATACGTACCATCTACGATGAAACTTCACCAGTTTGCGATAGTCATCACAACAAATCGACCATCCTAGTTTTCAAAGTAAATTAACGAGTCAAACTGGTAAGTGATCCTTGTCAACATTTGTCGACAGAACTCCAAAACCATTAATAAAAAAGGAACACATTGATAGTAAACACTTACACACACTAATAAGTTAAGCTCAGAAAGTGACGTAGGTCACCGTCCTAAATTGATTAAAAACCCGTCAAAAGCCACTGTTTTTAACGTTTTTGACAGTGCTCGTTATTATTTTGACGTTTTTAACGGAGAGCGTAATTGATAAATTGTGCTTTAAGGTGTTTTCTTAGTAACGCCTAAGGCCTACAGGCCACTCTTTAGGAATGATTGAAGAGGTAGGCTTTAGCAACCATGTGAGAGGGAAGCAACTGGTCTCTCTGTGAAACAAAAGCAAATAGTAAGGAATAGCTATGCTTGCGCATATTAAAAAAACAGCACTAGCGACAGCAATTATTGCAACCGCAGTTACAGGTTTTAGCTCTGTAGCGACAGCCGCAGAACGCAGCGAACTCACTATCCACCCTAAAGAGTTCAACACCTTTGTACGTAACTTTAACCCATACTTGGGTGCAACCTACTTGCACACAACAACCGACTTCCTATACGAGCCGCTTGTTGTCTTCAATGAAATGCACGGCAACAAGCCTGTATTCCGTTTGGCAGAAAACTTCACTATCGCTGATGATCTAATGTCAGTAACGTTTGATATTCGTAAAGGCGTGAAGTGGTCTGACGGTGAAACATTTAGTGCAGACGACGTGGTTTTCTCATTCAACCTTGTTCAAGAAAACTCTGCACTTGACCAAAGCGGTATTAACTCTTGGGTATCTAAAGTTGAGAAAATCAACGACTACCAAGTGAAGTTCTACGCAACAGAAGCGAACTCAAACATTCCATATGAAATCGTTAAGGTGCCAATTGTTCCTGAGCACGTATGGAAAGACGTTAAGGACCCAACAACTTTCCTGAACGAGAACCCAGTAGGCTCTGGCCCATTCACGGTTATCGATACATTTACTCCTCAGCTTTACGTTCAGTGTCGTAACCCGAATTACTGGGATGCCGATAATCTCGAAGTTGACTGTCTGCGCGTTCCACAAATCGCGAACAATGACCAGTTCCTTGGTAAAGTGGTTAACTCTGAAATGGACTGGACATCATCATTCATTCCAGACATTGACCGCACTTACGCAGCAGCTTCACCAAGTCACCAGTATTGGTATCCTGCGGCAGGTACTGCTGGATTCGTAGTGAATTTCAAACATAAAGATGCAGCAAAAGCTGAAGCGCTAAGCAATGTCGACTTCCGCCGCGCATTCTCTATGGCACTTGACCGTCAAACTATCATCGACATCGCATTCTACGGTGGCGGTACAGTCAATGACTTCGCATCAGGTCTAGGTTATGCATTTTCAGCATGGTCTGACGAAGCAACGCACAACAAGTACAAAGGCTTTAACACGTACGACGTTGAAGGCGCTAAGAAGCTACTTGCTACAGCAGGCTTTAAAGATGTAGATGGCGACGGCTTTGTTGACACGCCATCTGGTAAATCTTTTGAGCTGTTGATTCAATCGCCGAACGGCTGGACTGACTTTAATAACACAGTTCAACTAGCGGTAGAGCAGTTAAACGAAGCCGGTATCAAAGCGAAAGCGCGCACGCCAGACTTCTCTGTGTACAACCAAGCGATGCTTGAAGCAAACTATGACGTAGCATACACCAACTACTTCCACGGTTCAGATCCACACAAATACTGGAACTCAGGTTATAACTCTGCACTTCAGTCTGGTGACGGTATGCCACGTTTCGCAATGCACTTCTACCAAAATGCAGAGCTAGACAAGCTTCTAAACAGCTTCTACAAAACAGCGGATAAAGGCGAGCAGC
The DNA here is from genome assembly GCF_052879755.1 of Vibrio sp. DNB22_10_4. Lineage (NCBI taxonomy): Bacteria > Pseudomonadati > Pseudomonadota > Gammaproteobacteria > Vibrionales > Vibrionaceae > Vibrio > Vibrio sp. DNB22_10_4. Next base: position 556,761 of record NZ_JBNNXW010000002.1, read on the forward strand.
TAGAAATTGCTCACGGCATCCAGAAGATCATCGCTCAAGATCAGGTAACGATTCCTGTAATGTCAGGTGCTGAGTTCTACCAATACAACACAACTCGCTTTGCGGGCTGGTGGAACGAGCAAAATCCTAAGGGTCGTCCAAACATCTGGGCTGGTTACCCAGAGCGTCTACTTCACGTACTGGACCTAAAACCAGTTAAGTAAGTAAACACAAACTAAAAGCGGTACGTCCGTACCGCTTTCCTCCCCCAAACGTGATTTATAGATACGTGGCGCTCGTCGTCAGGGGGTTACTCGTTTCAAATTTTGAGATGAGGCTACCAGCCACAAGGAAAAAGCTGGGTAATTAAGGTGTGAGTTATGGGTTATTTTTTAAGACGTTTGTCCTTTTATTTAGTGGCACTTATTGTAGCAGCCACCATCAACTTTATTATTCCTCGTGCAATGCCGGGCGATCCGGTCACGATGATGTTCGCTAACGCAACAGTACAGGTTACCCCAGAGCGTATTGCAGCCATGAAAGAGCTGCTTGGTTTTGTCGATGGTAACTACTTCGTTCAATATCTTCACTACATGAAGAATATTCTTAGCTGGGAGCTCGGTACGTCTATTAAGTACTTCCCACTATCCGTAAACAGCCTACTAGGCAGCGCGTTTGGCTGGTCACTATTCTTGGCCGGTACCGCGGTTATTCTTTCTTTCTCTATTGGTTCGGTACTTGGCATCTTCGCCGCTTGGAAACGTGGTTCTAAGTTCGATACGTTCATCACTCCAGGTATGCTGATTATTCAAGCGATGCCGCAAGTGGTTATCGCAATGATGGCCATGTTCATCTTCGCGATTGGCCTAAAGTGGTTCCCAACAGGCTACGCCTACACTGCAGGCCAGATCCCTGACTGGACAAGTTGGGAGTTCATCAAAGATGTGTTGTATCACGCAGTACTACCGCTTATCTGTGCAACCGTGATTCAAATCGGCGGCTTCTTAGTAAACATGCGTAACAACATGATTAACCTGCTCAACGAAGACTACATCACCATGGCCAAAGGCAAAGGCCTGAGCGAAAACCGCGTGGTCTTTAACTACGCCGCTCGTAACGCACTACTGCCAAGTGTCACGGCGCTTTCTATGTCTCTTGGCGTGGCTATCGGTGGTCAATTGATTATCGAAATCATCTTTAACTACCCAGGCCTTGGCTCAGTGCTACTCAACGCAATTCACGCACGTGATTACCAAGTACTTCAGGGGCAGCTACTCATTATGACTCTGTTTATGCTCTTCTTTAACTTAGCGGCAGACATGCTTTATGTCGTGCTTGATCCTCGTCTACGTAAGGGAGGCAAATAACCATGAAAGGTTTCTTACAGCTAGTATGGCGCAATGGAACGGCCAGACTTGGACTCTCAATCATTGGTTTGTTCGTCTTTGTGGCGGTTGCAGCACCGCTGATTACCAAACATGCCCCAGATAAACGTACTGGTAATTCTCATGAGTACCCAAGTGTCATCGTGAAAATGGCTCAGTCTAACCCTGACGGTTGGGTTGCCACCAATCTCGCCGATGATCGCCGCACTCTACTGATGTCGAAAAAAGCCGACCACACACTGGGCACAACCCGTATGGGTCGTGATGTTTGGTCACAAGTCGCTTATGGCGCACGTGTTTCATTAATGGTTGGCTTTGGTGCAGGTCTTACGGTGTGTTTTCTAGCAACGGTTATCGGCATCTCTGCGGGTTACTTTGGCGGCCGAGTGGATGAAGTACTTACCGCAGCGATGAACATCATGTTGGTCATTCCGCCATTCCCACTCCTCTTCGTTGTGGCAGCCTTCATTGGTGAAGCAGGGCCCCTGACCATCGCTCTGGTGATTGGCTGTATGTCATGGGCCTGGGGCGCGAGGGTTATCCGAGCACAAACCCTTTCATTACGTGAAAAAGAGTTTGTAAAAGCCGCTGAAGTACTGGGTGAGTCACGTCTTCGCATCATCTTTGTAGAGCTACTACCAAACCTTATCTCTATCGTTGGTGCGAGCTTCATCGGTTCGGTGATGTACGCCATCTTGATGGAAGCGACTATCTCATTCCTAGGTATGGGCGATCCAAACACTATCAGCTGGGGCATCATGCTCTACAACGTGCAAACCTCATCAGCAATGCTAATTGGCGCTTGGTGGGAAGTCATCGCACCGTGTTTGGCACTGACCTTCTTGGTAACGGGCCTAGCACTGCTTAACTTTGCCGTCGACGAAATCGCTAACCCTCAGCTTCGTTCACACAAAGGCATGAAGCGCTGGAAGAAAATCCAAGCACAAGACAAAAAAGAACGCGAGGTTGAAGTCGCGCCACAAAATGCACTATGGAGCGGAGATCGTTAATCATGTCAGACCCACTAATTTCAATCCGTAACCTTTGTGTTGACTATATTACTGATGCCGGCGATGTCCGTGCCTGTAACAACGTCAGCTTTGATATCGGCAAGGGCGAAGTATTTGGCCTAGCTGGTGAGTCGGGCTGTGGTAAATCCACCGTTGCTTTCTCATTAATGCGCCTACATAAGCCGCCTGCATACATCAGCGGTGGTCAGGTACTGTTCAATGGTGAAGACATTCTTCAATACAGTGACGAACGCATGCAGTCGTTCCGCTGGAGTGAAATGTCGATGGTGTTCCAAAGTGCGATGAACGCACTAAACCCAGTACTCACCATGGAAGAGCAATTCTGCGATGTGATTATGCGTCACACTAACTTAACTCGTCAGCAAGCGGTAAAACGCGCACAAGGTCTGTTAGAAATCGTCGATATTCACCCAAGTCGTTTGAACGACTACCCACACCAATTCTCTGGTGGTATGCGCCAGAGATTGGTTATCGCGATTGCTTTAGCGCTGAATCCAAAGATGATCATCATGGATGAGCCAACCACAGCACTCGACGTGGTCGTGCAGCGCGAGATCTTACAAAAGATCTACGCACTGAAAGAAGAGTTTGGTTTCTCTATCTTGTTCATAACCCACGACATCTCTTTGATGGTCGAGTTCTCCGATCGCATTGGCATCATGTATTCCGGTGAGCTGATCGAAGTGGCACCGTCAAAACAGATCCTTGAGTCACCATACCACCCTTACACCAAAGGTCTGGGTAGCTCATTCCCACCTTTGACGGGCCCAAAAACCAAGCTGGCGGGTATTCCAGGTAACCCACTGAACCTTCTGGAAATACCACAAGGGTGCCGATTCCAAGCTCGCTGCGAACGTGTCCACGAAGCGTGTACGCGAGTACCCACTAAGCTGCGTCAAATCGAGCACAACCGTTTTTCTAACTGCCACTTGTACGGTGAACCTATTGCCGTTGCGCAAGAGTTGTCATAACGACCACCAGCGAAATAAGTAAGTACTAACAAGGATTTCTGGAGAACCATTATGAGCAACTTTGGTGAACTACTGATAGAAGGCAACAATGTTGTTAAGGACTTCCCTATCAACAGTAATGCCCTATCTCAACCTATGATGCGAGCCATTAACGATGTCTCGTTCAAAATGTACAAGAGCCGCGGCCTTGCCGTGGTTGGTGAGTCGGGCTCGGGTAAATCAACGACCGCTAAGATGATCGCTAAGATGTATGCTCCAAGCGGCGGCGAAATCAAATATCGCGGCCGTGACATTCAAGAGATCAAATCAAACCGCGATCTGATGCAATACCGTGAAGGCGTGCAAATGGTTTGGCAAGACCCGTTTGGCTCGCTAAACCCAACCCATACCATTTTCCACCACATCGCGCGTCCGCTGCTGATCCACAACAAAGTCAGCAAAGGCAACAAAAAAGAACTCGAAGAGCGTGTATACAGTCTTTTAGAACAAGTGGGCTTGATCCCGCCAAAAGAGACCGCAGCGAAATACCCGCACCAACTCTCTGGCGGTCAGAGACAGCGCGTTAACCTAGCCCGCAACATCGCTGTAGGTGCGGAAGTCGTGCTAGCAGATGAGCCAACATCGATGCTCGACGTATCGATTCGTGCCGGTGTTCTCAATCTGATGGAGGAGATGAAGTTTGAGAAGCAAATGTCGCTGCTCTACATCACCCACGACATTGCAACCGCTCGCTACATCGCAGAAGACATTTCGGTGATGTACGTCGGCCATATGGTGGAATGGGGCGATACCGATGAGGTCATTGCTAACCCACAACACCCGTATACCCAGCTTTTGGTTTCAGCGGTACCTGATCCAGCGAAGTCTATTCATGAAAAACTGGCTGGTAACAAAGGTGAGATCCCGCTTTGGACGCCAGAATCTGTCGGCTGCCCATTCGCAGGTCGCTGTACACACGCTACCAGCAAATGTCGTGAAGCACTGCCTGGTGTCACTAAACTGTCTGACAACCACTTTGTCCGTTGTTATTTATACGAAAACTAAACTTTTTGGCTCCCGTTTTGGGAGCCCATCCATACCGAGAGAGAAGTAATGGAAGAAAACATGCAGCTGCTGACCAACCACATTGGCTACCATGCGAACAGCGAGAAGCGTGCCATTTTGATGGCATCACTCGCTCAACACGAAGTCGCAAGCGCATTCTTAATCGATGCGCAAAGTGATGAGATTGTGCTTGAGCTTAATCCTATCGGTGGTTCCAAAGTGGATAATTGGCACATGGGTGTTTTCTTCACCATCGACTTTAGTCAGTGGACAGAGCAAGGCCGCTACTATTTACGTTACCAAAACATCAAATCACAGACGTTTGAAGTGGGCGACACCTCGCTCCACAACCGCAGTTTCTCCGACATTATTCACTACTTCAAATCGCAGCGCTGTGGCGGTGAATTTGATATCGCAGACAAGAGCGCTCCCATTGTGGGGAGCTCACAACGCGTTGATGTGCACGGCGGCTGGTATGACGCGTCTGGTGATGTGAGCAAGTACTTAAGTCACCTGTCCTATGCCAACTACCTAAACCCCCAGCAAATTCCTATGGTGGTTTGGAATATGCTCAAAGCCCACGACTTGATAGGCAAAGAAGCAGAACCTAATTTCGTCACCTCACGACTACTTGAAGAAGCGTTGCATGGCGCAGAGTTCCTTAAACGCATGCAGCACCCTAGTGGCTTCTTCTACATGACCGTATTTGATAAGTGGAGCAAAGATACCGCGCAGCGAGAAATCTGTGCCTACGAAACACAGCTTGGTCATAAGAGAAATGACTATGAGGCAGGCTTTCGTCAAGGCGGCGGCATGAGCATCGCAGCGCTCGCGAAAACCAGTCAGGTCGCGAGCCTGACTCGCGAACAATCACACGATTATTTGGAAGCAGCAAAAAAAGGCTACTGGCACCTCAAAGAGCACAACAACCGTTATTTGAACGACCAAACAGCTAACATTATCGACGAATACTGCGCACTCATGGCCAGCATCGCCCTATTCCAAGCCAGCGGCGAGCAGCAATACTTGAGCGAAGTTCGCGACTGGGTAGAGGCACTAAATCAACGCGCTCAAAGTGACCAGCAGCACAGCTTCTACTGGTCAGCGAACTCAGATGGTAGCCGCCCTTATTTCCACGCCGCCGAGGCGGGGCTACCCGTGATAGCACTGACCGAATATCTCGCCATCGAGCCAGATCGCCAGCGTGCATTGCAAGTTCAATCACTGCTGACTCAAGCCTGCCAGTTTGAAGTGTCCATCACTGATGATGTTTACAACCCATTTGGTTATCCAAGACAGTATGTAAAAGCGGTAGACGGAGACAAACACAATGCATTTTTCGTCCCCCACAACAACGAATCTGGTTACTGGTGGCAAGGTGAAAATGCTCGCATCGCTTCCCTTGCATCCATGGCGCTACTAGCTCAGCCACATCTTGTTAATGATGAGCTTAAAGCTCAGCTCGAACACTACGCCAATGACTGTATCAACTGGGTCCTCGGCGCTAACCCATACGACATGTGCATGCTCGATGGGCATGGTCATAACAATCCAGATTACCTACCTGAGATTGGCTTTTTTAACGCCTTAGGAGGGGTGTGTAATGGCATCACATCTGGATTTGAAGATGAATCCGATATCGCCTTCAAACCCGAAAAACACAAAGACGACATGCTACAGAACTGGCGCTGGGGAGAGCAATGGATCCCTCACGCAGGCTGGCTTCTGCTGGCTCTAGCGCTGTGGCAACAACACTATAAAAAATAAAGGGAATCATCATGGCTCGGTATAAAGTAGGTATCGACGGTGGGGGAACCTCCTGCCGCGCTCGAATTATCGATGACAATAACCAACTCGTTGGCGAAGCCAAAAGCGGCAGTGCCAACATCATGCTAGGCGCAGAACTGGCGATGCAATCTATCATCGATTCCATCGAGCAAGCAGCAACGCAAGGCGGCTTAGACGCGTCATCGTTTTCACAAATGGACGTTGGCCTTGCGCTTGCCGGTGCCGAACACAAAGCCAGTTACCACACCTTTATGAATACCACACACCCGTTTGCCAGTGTCACGCTCAATACTGATGGCTATGGCGCTTGTTTAGGTGCCCACCAAGGCGAAGATGGCGCAATTATGATTGCTGGCACCGGCTCTGTTGGCCTTTGCATTCAAGGTAATACGCAGCATGTCGTTGGTGGCCGAGAATTCCCAATTTCCGACCAGGGCGGCGGCGCAGTAATGGGACTAAGACTGATTCAGCAAGTGCTACTCATTCAAGATGGCATCAAGCCGCCTTCCCCTCTCGCTGAGATTGTTATGACCCATTTCAACCACGATATTGATGCAATTGTTGAGTGGTCTAAGAGCGCACTACCGCGCGATTACGGGCAGTTTTCACCGGCAATTTTTGAATACGCCTACCTCAACGACAGCTTAGCCAAATCGCTGCTACAACAGACCGCAGACGATATTGAAATGTTCCTTTGCGCACTAAACCAGCGCGGTGCTGACAAGATCTGCCTGATGGGCAGCATCGCTGAACGCATCTTCGATTGGTTATCGCCTGCCGCACAGCGCTGGATCGTCGCTCCACAAGGAGATGCGATGGATGGTGCCTTGATGATGGCTGGCACTGAGAAACACAACCTGTACGAGTAAGGGGCGGATATGGATTTTCGTGTCGATTTAGCCATTGTAGAACGCTTGCCAAAAGGCTGCCGCTTTGGTTTAACCTTGCATAACTTGTCTGAGAAAAGCCATACCAATTGGCAGCTGCATTTTGTTTTCGAGCGTTTTATTACGCCAGACAGCTTATCTCAAGGCAACCTTACGCAGGTCGGCACCTTCTGTAGCCTCAACATTGAAGGGACGCCTCTATACGCTAACAACCATGTATACGTAGAATTTTGTATTGCCACAGCACCTTTAAAATCACTCAATGATGGCATTCAAGAGGCCTACCTCAATACTGATAGCTTAACCCAGTATCCGGTGACCACATCCCCTATTGTACTTGGTTCAGGAGAAGACAAATCTAATCCAATTGGCGATGTCTTTGAAGGCAGACACGCTCTGATCCCAGAGCCACAATCCATCGAACTTGGCGACAGCGTGTATGAGCTAACGCGTTACAGCCAGATCTGCGTCGAAGATCAAGCGATGCAATCGGTCGCCAATTGGCTAAAAGATGAGATCGATCGTTTGTTCGCGATAACGACCAAGTCCATCGGTCAGCAAGATATTCGTTTTCGACACTCACCAGTGCTGGATAATGAAGCCTATAAACTGCGTGTTGATCACACCGGAATTGAAATTGAATCCAATGGCAACGCCGGTTTTGTCTATGGCTGCGCAACACTGATGCAATTGATGGACTTCGATAAAGACCGTCACACCTTGTATGTTCCTCACGTTTCAATTCACGATGCTCCGCGTTTTCGCTATCGCGGCGTCATGCTCGACAGTGCTCGCAGCTTTCAGCCAGTCAGTGAAATCAAGCGTCTTTTAAATCTTCTTGCTCACTACAAAATCAATACCTTTCATTGGCACCTTACCGACGATGAAGCGTGGCGCCTAGAAATTCACGCCTTTCCTGAACTAACTGATGTGGGTGCGTGGCGCGGTGCTGAGCGCGTTTTAGAGCCTCAACTGCACAGTATCCAGCGCGACTATGGTGGTTACTATACCCAGCAAGAGGTGGCTGAGATTATTGAGTACGCCGCAGCGCGCAACATCCAAGTCATACCTGAAATTGACGTCCCGGGTCACAGCCGTGCCGCGATCAAATCGTTGCCACATCTGCTTGTCGACAAAGAAGACAGCTCTAGCTATCGCAGTGCCCAGAACTACTGCGATAACGTGCTTTCTCCCGGCTTACCAGGCACCTATCAGTTTCTTGATACTGTATTTGAAGAAGTGGCGGCTCTGTTTCCTTCACCTTTCATTCATATTGGCGCCGACCAAGTTCCGGTTGGAGTATGGAGTGACAGTCCAAGCTGCCATACATTGATGGCAGAGCATGGTTATCACAATCCAAAAGATCTCCAAGGCCATCTACTGCGTCATGTTGAAGATAAGCTGAAATCACTCGGCAAGCGTATGTTGGGTTGGGAAGAAGGCAACCTAGTCAACAAAGTCAGTAAAGACACCATTGTTTACTCTTGGCTAAGCGAAGAAGCGGCGATTAACTCCGCCAAGCTCGGCTACGACGTCATTCTACAGCCAGGTCAAAGCACCTATCTCGACATGGCGCAAGACGACAACATCACCGAACTCGGCGTGCATAGCGCGAACGCCATTACGCTAGAGAAAGCCTATCACTATGAGCCGCTGGCTCAGCTGCATCCAGATGACCCCGTAAAGAAACGCATTTTGGGTATGCAAGCGGCAGTCTGGACAGAGCGGATCACCTCACCAGACACACTCGACTATATGATGTTTCCGCGCCTCACTGCATTAGCAGAAACAGCGTGGAGTACCAGTAACCACAAAGATTATCGCGCCTTTCTGTCACGGCTTAAACGCCATCTTAGTTTACTCGACAGGCAGCGCGTGAAATACAAACACCCTTGGCCAACAGGGCAAGGATTACAAGGCGCGCAATACCAAACGCAACGCCAATAACAAAACAACCGGTTTTAATTTCCCCAATAAGGATATCATCATGCAATACGGCTACTTCGATAACGAGAACCGAGAATATGTTATCACCCGTCCCGATGCCCCTGCTCCTTGGACTAACTACCTAGGGACAGAAAAATTCTGTACCGTCATTTCGCACAACGCGGGCGGTTACTCGTTCTACAACTCCCCAGAATACAATCGCGTGACGAAATTCCGTCCTAACGCGACGTTTGACCGTCCTGGACACTATGTGTACCTACGTGATGATGAGACGGGCGACTACTGGTCAATCTCTTGGCAGCCTGTGGCAAAAAGCCTAGATGAAGCCGATTACGAAGTGCGTCACGGCCTATCTTACTCTAAGTTCAAATGCCAATACTCCGACATCGAAGCTACCAAAACGCTATTCGTGCCAAAAGGTGAAGATGCGGAAGTATGGGATGTGGTTATCCGCAACACGGGTGACAAGCCGCGCACTATCAGCGCGTTCTCATTTGTTGAGTTCTCATTTAGCCACATTGCCTCAGACAACCAAAACCATCAGATGTCGCTCTATTCTGCGGGCACCAGCTACCAAGATGGCGTGATTGAGTACGATCTGTTTTACAACACCAATGACTTTGAAGGTTACTACTACCTAGCGTCTACGTTCACTCCGGACAGCTACGATGGTCAGCGTGATAACTTCCTTGGCTTGTACCGCGATGAATCAAACCCGATTGCCGTTGAAAAAGGTCAATGCTCGAACCATACCCAAACCTGTTACAACCATTGTGGCTCTTTGCATAAGCAATTTACTATTGCCCCAGGTGAAGAAGTGCGTTTCGCATACGTACTGGGTATTGGTAAAGGCAACGGCGAGCGTCTGCGTGCCAAGTACCAAGACTTGTCTGAAGTCGATGCGGCCTTTGATGCGATTAAAGCACACTGGGATGAGCGCTGTGCTAAGTTCCAAGTGACGTCGCCTAACGAGGGTCTGGACGCCATGCTTAACACATGGACGCTGTACCAAGCGGAAACCTGTGTAGTTTGGTCACGCTTTGCATCTTTCATTGAGGTCGGCGGTCGTACTGGTTTGGGTTATCGCGATACCGCGCAAGATGCGATGGCTGTCCCTCACTCAGCACCGGAAATGACACGTAAACGCATCGTTGATCTACTGCGTGGTCAGGTGAAAGCGGGTTATGGTTTGCACCTATTCGATCCAGATTGGTTCGATCCTGAAAAAGCCGATGTAGAGCCCTCTAAATCACCAACGGTTGTTCCAACCCCAAGTGATGAAGATAAGATCCACGGCATTGCCGATACCTGTTCCGATGACCATTTATGGTTAGTACCAACGATTTGTCGCTACGTGATGGAAACAGGCGAAACAGACTTCTTTGATGAGGTGATCCCTTACGCTGACGGCGGCAATGCGACCGTTTACGAGCACATGAAAGCGGCACTTAACTTTACCGATGAGCACGTGGGTGCCACAGGTATCGCCAAAGGTCTGCGCGCGGACTGGAATGACTGTCTAAACCTAGGCGGCGGTGAGTCATCCATGGTGGCGTTCCTGCATTACTGGGCACTGCAAGACTTTGTTGACCTCGCACGCAACCGTGGTGAGCTTGATGATGTCGCCTACTACCAACAAATGGCGCAAAAAGTTCAAGACGCCTGTGAAACGCATCTTTGGGATGAAGACGGTGGCTGGTATATCCGCGGTATCACCAAAAACGGCGACAAGGTCGGTACCAGTAAACAAACCGAAGGTAAGGTTCACCTTGAGTCCAACACCTGGGCGGTGGTGTCTGGCGCAGTGAGCGATGAGCGCGGCAAGAAAGCCATGGATGCGGTTGATGAGTACCTCTACTCAGACTACGGCCTACACCTTAATGCGCCATCATTCGCGACACCAAACGATGATATCGGCTTTGTCACTCGTGTTTATCAGGGCGTAAAAGAAAACGGCGCGATCTTCTCGCATCCAAACCCATGGGCATGGGTCGCTGAAGCGAAACTGGGGCGCGGCGATCAAGCGATGAAGTACTATGACGCGCTCAACCCGTATAACCAAAACGACATGATCGAAACGCGCATTACAGAACCATACTCATATGTGCAGTTCATCATGGGTCGTGACCACCAAGACCATGGCCGTGCTAACCACCCTTGGCTAACGGGAACCTCGGGCTGGGCTTACTTCGCCGCGACCAACTACATTCTCGGTGTGAGACTGAGCTTTGATGGCCTCGTGGTTGACCCATGTATTCCAACAGAGTGGCCGGGATTTGAAGTGACTCGCCAATGGCGCGGTGCGACGTATCAAATCAAAGTCGACAACCCAAACAACGTCAGCAAAGGCGTGAAATCTATCACCCTAAACGGCGAAGCGATTGAGGGTGCTATTCCACCGCAAGCGGAAGGCAGCGTGAACCAAGTTCATGTGGTATTGGGCTAATTCGCTCGGCAATGATGAGCTCTTGTGTGAGCTCATCATTGGTCACACTGCATGAGCAGATAACCTCTTAGGAGAGAGAGATGATCAAATTTGGAACAGGCGGCTGGCGCGCCTTTATTGGCGAAGAGTTCACTAAGGACAACGTGAAGCTCGTCGCTCAGGCGCTCGCCAACATTATTAAAGCTGAAAATGTTGCCGATCGCGGGTTCGTGATTGGCTATGACCGCCGTTTTTTATCCGACAAAGCGGGATGTTGGTTTGCAGAAGTATTGGCTGCCAACAGTATCCCAGTGAGCTTTATCGATAAGTTCGTACCTACCCCGATTGTTATGTACAAGGCGAAAAGCATGGGCTGTGCGTATTCTGCGTGCATCACCGCGTCTCATAACCCGGCAGATTACAACGGCATCAAGGTGTTTATTGAAGGTGGTCGTGACGCTGATGAGGTGATCACCGAGAAAATCGAAGCACAAATAGCTACCCTGACTCATCAAGAAGTCATTTCTGGCGATTTCGAGCTGTGCGTCGAGCGCGGCGCTATCACCGTTATTAACCCAATGAACGAGTTTGTTGATTCGATCATCGACCTTATCGATATCGATGCCATCAAACAAGCCAATCTTAAAGTGCTCATCGACCCGATGTTTGGGGTGGCGAAAAACGCACTGCAAACGGTACTTATCAACGGACGCTGTGATGTGGACGTCATCAACGATGGCAAAAACCCAGACTTTGGTGGCTTAATGCCTTCACCAAGTGCGGCAACCCTATATCGTCTTAAGCATCTAGTGGCGGCAGAGGGCTACGATATCGGTATTGGTACCGATGGCGATGCTGACCGTCTTGGCATCATTGATGAGCAAGGTAATTTCATTCACCCTAATGAAGTCTTACTACTGCTCTACTACTACCTACTTGAGTACAAAGGCTGGAAAGGCTCGGTGGTTCGCAATATCGCTACCACGCACCTACTGGATAAAGTTGCAGCCGACTACGGTGAAAAGAGCTTTGAGGTTCCCGTAGGCTTTAAGCACATCAGTAGCCAAATGGAAGCCGACGACTCACTGATTGGCGGAGAGAGTTCAGGTGGTTTAACCATTCGCGGCCACATCAAAGGTAAGGATGGCGTATTCGCCTCTAGCCTGCTGGTCGAAATGCTCAGTGTTACTCAGAAGACGCTCTCGGAACTGCTATCAGAGATCTACGGCAAGTATGGCTACGCCTATACCGCCGAAGGCGATTGCACCTTTAAACCATCACAAAGAGACAGCTTATACCACAAACTCTATGTCGAAAAACTGCTCCCTGAGTTTGAGTACGACGTTGAAAAAGTCAGTTATGCAGATGGCGCCAAAGTGTATTTTAAAAATGGCGGCTGGGTAATTGCTCGCTTCTCCGGAACCGAGCCACTACTGCGCATCTTCTGTGAAATGGAAGACAAGGAACAAGCGGAATATGTTCTTCAACAGATGAAAGACTTTTTGTCTTTGTAGTCACTGTTTCCTTTTCTTTTTGCCCTAAGCGGTCTCGAGTCACCTTCTTGACCGCCCATTAGCAAAAAGCTCCCTATAGGTGGAGAACATCTTTGCCCGGAACGACTGTCTCCGGGCTTTTTTGTAGTAATCCACTACTACCAAGCATTGTAAAAAATTTGTTAACGTCAGAATTCGGCGATTCATTTCCCAACAAAGACAAGCAACATGGAGAGAACACGATGGCTAAGGTACTTATTATTGCAGGCGATTTTGTGGAAGATTATGAACTTATGGTGCCCTTCCAAGCACTACTGATGGTGGAACACCACGTCTCGGTAGTCTGCCCTGAGAAAAAGGCAGGAGACACTATCAAAACCGCTATTCATGATTTTGAAGGCGACCAAACCTACACCGAAAAGCCGGGACACCTGTTTACCCTCAATGCAGACTTCAGCAGCATCGATGCCGCTGACTTTGATGCCCTGCTTATCCCGGGTGGACGTGCACCAGAATACTTAAGACTGAACCCAGAGGTGATTGAATTGGTACAAGCGTTCGCAGCAACGCAAAAACCGATTGCCGCAATTTGCCATGGCGCACAACTACTTGCAGCTGCAAACGTCATTGAAGGGCGCACTATCTCAGCCTATCCAGCCTGCGCCCCAGAGGTAAAACTCGCCGGTGCCAGCTACGCTGATATTGAGGTCACGGAGGCCGTTACTGATGGTCAGTTTGTCACCGCACCAGCGTGGCCTGCACACCCTGCTTGGTTGGCTCAATTCAACAAGCTACTCAACTAAGACTAAAGCACAACTGACAATCGCTCAGTAGCCGCTATGCTATTCAAACCCACTGTTAATTGGAGCTATCACAAATGTGTGAAATCTACTCTGGCGCCGAAACCAACTTGTTTGAATTGAAGTCGCGTAGCGTGCGCATTGACGGAGTCGTCACCAGCATTCGACTGGAAGCGGTGTTTTGGAAGATCATTGAAGAGATTGCAGAGGACGCTGGGATATCACTGGCGGAGTTTCTATCACGGATTTATCGGGAAGTAGTCGAAAAGCGAGGCGAAATCGGTAACTTCACCTCTCTGCTTCGTGTGGCCTGCACCACCTATCTTAATAATGGTCAGCGCATCGAGCTCTAGTTTCCAGAGCACGCATTAAGCAAAAGCAACGATGCCTTGGGCATCGACACTCACCGCGACACTTTGGCCAACATCAAGCGCTTGTAATGAGGTTGCCAATACGCGAGTACCTTCAATATCCACCACATAGCGGCAATGATCACCCATAAATTGCTGCTCGATGACCGTAATAGTGCTCTTATCAGACTGGGTCAATTGAATGTGCTGTGGACGCACCAAGAGCTGACAATCAGCACCGTGTTCAATCAAAGCGCAGGATTGGGCTTCAACCTGGCCGATAGCCGTCTCAAAGGTCTTGTCATTAACATGCTTAGCTTGCAAATAGCTGCCGCCACCTAAGAAGTCCGCAACAAACTTGCTCGATGGACAGAAATAGAGTTCCGACGCCGAGCCATATTGCTCGATTACACCTTGGTTCATCACCGCCATTTTGTCGGCAAACGCGAACGCTTCTTCTCGGCTGTGAGTCACGAAAATCGCTGTCACACCCTGTTTTTTGAAGATTTTGCGGATCTCGCGGATCAGCTCATGACGTACTTGGGTATCAATGTTGGAAAACGGTTCATCAAGTAGCAGTAGATCGGGCTTGTAGGCCAAACTGCGCGCAATCGCCACGCGCTGCTGCTGACCACCCGATAGCTGATGCGGGTAACGGTCAATGAACTGCTCAAGGTGTACCAGTGACAGCATTTCCATTACGATGGCATCTTGCTCTGACTTCGGAGTGCCCTTGAGGCCAAATGCGACGTTCTGCGCCACCGTTAGGTGAGGAAACAGCGCGTAGTCTTGGAAGATCATACCGATGTTGCGCTGCTCTGGCGGCATCCAAGTTTCACCATTATCAATCTCACGCTCACCCAGCGTCATCTTACCTGCTGAGAGCGGCAATAGACCGGCGATCGCCTTCAGCAAGGTGGTTTTACCGCAGCCACTAGCGCCCAGCAAACAAACAATTTCACCTTGATTAACCTCTAGAGACAAGTTCTCAAGTATCGTTTGCTCGTCATACTGACAAGATAAATTTTCAATCGACAGTGCAGTGGTCATCAGTGATTTTGCTCCAATGAACGGTTAACAATAATGAGCGGTAATAATCCAACAAGTACCAACAAGACGGCCGGCATCGCTGCAAGCTCCAAATGCTCATCTGAGGCAAAGTTAAATACGTAGGTGGCCAAGGTTTCAAAGTTGAATGGACGCAGCAGCAGCGCAGCATTGAGCTCTTTCATCGACTCAATAAAGACCAACAAGCCAGCAATCAAAACACCACGCTTAATCAGTGGCAAATGCACGCGAACCAACATCTGGTTCTTTTTACAGCCCATTGTGCGCGAGGCCATATCAAGCGAAGGGGAAACCTTACTCAGACTGGTTTCAATACTGCCAATCGCTACCGCAGAAAAACGTACCACCATGGCAAAAATCAGCGCAAACATGGAGCCAGAGAAAATCAGGCCAGGACGCTGCCACTCCATCGCTTTGGCGAAATCATTCACCGAATGATCCATAAACAGGACGGTAACCATCACACCAATCGCCAATACCGTTCCGGGTACGGCATAACCCAGTGACGAGGCACGCATGAAAACAATACCTTTGCGACTTGGATCCAAACGGCGATAGAAGTTAACCACCAAAGCAACGATCACACCGATGATGGCGGCAATGATAGAGACCTGCAAGCTGTTGATAGCATAAGTCTGGAACTCTTCTGTCCAGCTTTGTTCAAAGTATTTGTAGGCATAAATCACTAACTGACCAAGCGGGAAGATAAACGCTGCCGATACCAATCCCCAACACCAAGTTAATGCCGCCCACTTCTTCCAGCCACGTAACTCATAACGAAAATCTTCATGGCTATTGTACTGACTTTGAAACAGTTTCTGCTTGCGGCGACTGTAACGCTCTGCACCTAGCAGGAGTACAATCACCACCATCATCATGGCGGAAATTTTGGCTGCCGCACTCAAGTTGGAATAGCCAAGCCAAGTGTCGTAAACCGCCGTGGTTAAGGTGCTGACTGCAAAGTAGCTTACCGTACCAAAGTCACCAATGGTTTCCATCGCCACCAGCGACAAACCCACTGCAATTGATGGGCGAGCGAGTGGCAATGAGATACGCCAAAAGCTTTCCAACGGCGAGCACTTAAGCAGCCTTGCCGATTGCAGTAAAGAGACATTTTGCTCCATAAATGCCGCGCGGCACAGCAGATAGACGTAAGGATAAAGCACCAAAGACAGCACAACCGTGGCGCCACCAACCGTGCGAATATCCGGGAACCAGTAATCGCCCGCTTGCCAGGCAAACACATCACGCAGCCACACTTGAATAGGGCCGGCAAAATCAAACCAATCGGTGAAGATATAACCAATAATATAGCCCGGCATCGCCAAAGGCAGCACCAGCGCCCATTGCAATACTCGCTCCGTCGGCAGGCGGCACATAGCCATCAGCCAAGCACTTGGCACACCAAAAATAAGCGAAAGCAGTAGAACGCCAACCACCAGTTTGATGGTATTGAGGATATAGGTGGGCATCACCGTCGACATCAGGTGTGCGAAAAGATCACTTGATTCACCAAGTGCGGTATAGAAGATCGCTAAAATAGGCAAAACCAGTAGCAGAGTAAGCACTCCACTACTGGTTTTCCAAACAACATTTTTTTCTTTCATTGCCTAAACATACATCAGGCGACGCGAAGTCGAGAAGTCATAAACCAGATTGAATAAGGGGGCATTATACCCCCTTTTTTCGATTATAGGTCGAACTTAACTTCATCTAACAATTTGATCGCAGCGCTGTGGTAACCAGCAATGTCGTCTAGCGAGATAGTATCTGCTTTGAAGTCACCCCAAGATTCCACAAGCTCAGAGCGCTTAACGCCTTCTTTCACTGGGTACTCGTAGTTCACTTCTGCGTACATTTGCTGAGATTTTTCGCCTGTTAGAAACTCCATTAGCTTCAGTGCATTTTCTTTGTTTGGCGAATATTTCGCCATTGCCATGCCACTCACGTTAACGTGTGTGCCAGTGGTTTCTTGATTAGGGAAGTTGATGTAAACCGCATCAGCCCACGCTTTTTGCTCTTTATCATTAACCATTTTGCCTAGGTAGTAGCTGTTACCTAGAGAAACATCACAAAGACCTTCTTTGATCGCTTTAACTTGAGCGCGGTCGTTGCCTTGTGGCTTACGAGCTAGGTTCGCTTTTACGCCTTCTAGCCACTCTTTCGTTTCTGCTTCACCGTGGTGAGCAATCATAGATGAAACCAAAGATACATTGTAAGGGTGCTTACCGCTACGAGTACAGATTTTGCCTTTGTATTCTGGGTTAGCAAGGTCTGCATAGTTGAACTCTGCACCTAGCTTACCAACACGGTCACGTGATGAGTAAACGTTACGAGTACGCAGAGTCAGTGCAAACCACTCATTCTCTTTATCACGGTACTGAGCAGGAACGTTCGCGTTAATCACGTCGCTATCTACCGCTTGAACAACGTCCTTATCAGTCAGCTCTGCAAGGCGGCTGATGTCCGTTGTTAGCACAACGTCAGCAGGGCTGTATTCGCCTTCTTGCGCAAGCTTCTCTGCCAAACCTTTCTTAGCAAACTTCACGTTTACCTTGATGCCCGTCTCTTTAGTGAATTCATTGAACATTGGTTCAACAAGGAAAGGTTGACGGTAAGAGTAAACGTTGACTTCTTCCGCAGCCATCGCTGGAGCGGCAAAGCTTGCTGCGATTGCAGAAAGAGTTAGCAGTTTTTTCATTGTTTAGTTCCTTTAATTCATAATGAGAACGTTTATCAGTTGCGTTATTATATTCATAATGATTTGGAAAACAATGATCTGATATAAAAAAACCTGCCAAATATGGCAGGTTTTTAATAAAAGTGTAACTAAACGTTACTTCATGCTAACAAACTCTGGGTAAGCACCTACACCACAGTCATGCATGTCCATACCTTCTAGCTCTTCTTCTTCCGTTACACGGATACCGATGGTTGCTTTCAGTACCGCCCATACCGCTAGGCTCGCTGCGAATACCCAACCGAAGATAACTGCCGCACCTAGAAGCTGTGCACCGAACGTTGCATCACCGTTGCTTAGTGGAACAACCATTAGGCCGAAGAAACCACACACACCGTGAACTGAGATAGCACCTACTGGATCGTCAATCTTAAGCTTGTCTAGACCGATGATGCTGAATACGACTAGCGCGCCACCTACTGCACCGATTGCTACAGAGTAAACTGGTGATGGTGACAGTGGGTCTGCTGTGATTGCTACCAGACCTGCTAGTGCACCGTTAAGAATCATCGTTAGGTCAGCTTTGCCCCAAGTTGTCTTACACACTAGCATTGCTGCGATTGCACCCGCTGCTGCTGCTGCGTTGGTATTTAGGAAGATTTGACCAACCGCTGTTGCGTTCTCGAAGTCAGAAACCATTAGCTGAGAACCGCCGTTGAAACCGAACCAACCTAACCATAGGATGAACGTACCTAGCGTAGCTAGCGGCATGTTCGAACCTGGGATTGGGTGGATTTCACCGTTTTTACCGTATTTACCTTTACGAGCACCCAGTAGTAGAACACCTGCTAGAGCTGCTGACGCACCAGCCATGTGAACGATACCTGAGCCTGCGAAATCACTGAAGCCAGCTTCTGATAGGAAACCGCCGCCCCATGTCCAGTAACCTTCCATTGGGTAGATGAACGCTGTTAGCACGACAGAGAAGATTAGGAAAGACCAAAGCTTCATACGCTCAGCAACCGCACCAGAAACAACTGACATTGCTGTAGCTACGAATACTACCTGGAAGAAGAAGTCCGACTCTAGAGAGTGGTCTGCGCCTTCACCTTGAGTGCCAATTAGCGCACCAAATGATGGTAGCCAACCGCCTTCACCGTTATCAACATACATAATGTGATAGCCCACGATGAGGTAACAAGTACACGCAATCGCGTAAAGACAGAAGTTTTTGGTTAAGATTTCTGTTGTGTTCTTTGAGCGGACTAAGCCCGCCTCTAACATGGCGAAACCTGCCGCCATCCACATTACTAATGCGCCTGAAATAAGAAAGTAAAAAGTGTCCAGCGCGTAACGCAGTTCGCTCACAGTCGTTGCTAATTCCATAATAAGTTCTCCAATCCCTTAAAGTGCTTCAGCGTCCATTTCGCCCGTACGAATACGTACTGCTTGGGCTAGGTCGTACACAAATATTTTTCCGTCGCCAATCTTGCCGGTTTGAGCAGCGTTAGTGATCGCTTCAATAACTCGGTCTACGTTGTCTGCGTGCGTCGCAATCTCAAGTTTTACTTTCGGTAGAAAGTCCACTTGATACTCCGCACCACGATATAATTCTGTGTGTCCTTTCTGACGGCCAAATCCTTTGACCTCAGAAACGGTCATTCCCTCAATACCAACATCTGCAAGTGCTTCTCTTACATCATCGAGTTTGAATGGTTTAATGATTGCGTTAATAAGTTTCATGGCATCCCCTTCGCCTTTTATCCCTGTTACGTATTCTAGTAATCAAGGTACGTGCCAACTTTTTAACCTATTGAAAAATAAAGGATTGATATTTTCATGTTACACAAATGAAAATACCTTGCACTTAGTTGGTGCAAGGTATTCACAAAAATAATGCGTTTAATGTTATTAGCACTAGGAGTGTGCAAATTTGGGGCAAACGATCAGCACCTGTTATGAATAAAGCGCTCCCATTGCTCCAAAACTGAACAAAAATCTTCCAGTCCACACTCGCTATGGCTCTCGCTCTCGTAGACAGAAAACTCTTCATCCATCTCCATTAAGCTATCAAAAGCTAAGGAATTTTCGTAAACATGAACCTCCGAGTCCACCACACTTAATGAGATCTCTTTACCTTGCCACTTGAACTCATTGCCCGAAAACTGGGCAGCTTTAGTGAGCAAGGCTGTTATTTCCGTGATGGTGTGGTCACTGGTACTGATCTCTTCTTGTAGTAATCGGGCTATCACTTCTTGGCCCATTTCACATCTCACTAGGTACTCCCCAGTAAAGCTGTTTTTAATAAACTCGAATTCCATCACTGTTTCTCTTGGTAATCTCGCGGTGAGTATACCTTAGTTTGCAAGACAATCGGGTATACTCAAAAGCATCTTCCGATAACATGTTCAACGTATGCAGCTTAACTCTCTCATTGCTAAACAAATTGTCGATCGTGCGAAAAAGATCATCGATTACTCTATTAACGTGATGGACGAAAATGGTGTCATCATTGGCTCAAGTGATCCTTCGAGGCTGCATCAGATCCACGAAGGCGCGCTACTAGCGATCCGCGATAACCGCACCTTAGAGATCAATGACTCCGTTGCCTCTACCCTTTCAGGGGTTAAAAAAGGTATCAATCTACCTATTATCTACGACGAGAACGTGATTGGAGTTGTGGGTATCTCTGGTACACCGGAAGAGGTACGCAGTTATGGTGAGCTGGTCAAAATGACCGCAGAGCTTATCGTAGAACAGGCGGCCTTAATGTCGCAGGTGCAATGGAATAAACGACATCGCGAAGAGCTGCTTTTACAACTAATAGAAGGCTCGAGTTTAAACGAAGGCCAATTGCTCTCTATCGCGCAAAGGCTTGATCTCGACCTTGCTCAGCCTCGTGTTGCTACTGTGATCAAAGTGATCCCACGACCAGGAGAGCCAGTAACGCTTGAACACCTACAAAAGCTGGTGCATCTATTGGAGTATCCGGAGCGCGATAACATCGTCGGGATCGCTTCGGTATCAATGAATGAGATCGTGGTATTAAAGCCGGTGACGATTATCAATGACTCGTGGAGCCGCAAAGAAGAAGAGAAGCGTGTGGCAAAGCTGCTAAAACGTATCGACCAAGAGTGTGATTTTTCAATTCAAATGGCGATAGGTGACTACTTCCCAGAGCTGGTCGGTATTGCTAAATCCTATGAAACCGCCAAAGCGACGATCGAAAGTAGCCACAGTCTAGATGGCCCTATTTTGTTCTATCAAGACCGCAAGTTATCGGTACTAATAAGCAGCATCAAACACGACCCATGGCGCGCCAATCAACTAAAGACTCCGATTGAAAAACTGATTGCCGCGGACAGCAAAGGCGCGCTATTGAAGACGTTGCGCACTTTTTTTGAGCAAAACTGCGATCTAGCTCAAACTTGTGAATCCCTCCATATACACCGTAACACTTTGCGATACCGACTCGACAAAATAGAGCAATTAACCAACTTAAACATCAATAACTTAGATGAAAAAGTACAACTCTACCTCGCGTTAAAATGTTTGTAACAAAATGGTTAATTTGTGCATCTGCACAAATTAACCATAACCATCAGTGATAAATTCGTCAGTTCGCATAAAGAAAACCTCCCCCTAAATGGCTACTCTTCCGCTCAATAAGGGCTTTTAGACCCAACGAAAAAATTATTAAAATTGCGGAAAACAAACCATGATTGAAGTCTCTACCTTAGGCGCACTAGCAGCTCTGATTGTTGCCATTGCCCTTATTCTTAAGAAAGTTCCACCTGCTTACGGCATGATCATCGGCGCCCTTGTCGGTGGTGTTGTCGGCGGCGTTTCTCTCACCGATACTGTTGCTCTAATGATCGGTGGTGCACAAGGCATTGTCACTGCAGTGCTACGTATTCTGGCAGCGGGTGTTTTGGCCGGCGTGCTAATCGAATCCGGCGCTGCAACTTCTATTGCTGAAACCATTGTCAAGAAAGTAGGCGAAACTCGCGCGCTTCTCGCCCTGGCGATTGCCACTATGATTTTAACTGCGGTTGGCGTATTCGTTGACGTGGCGGTTATTACTGTATCACCAATAGCACTGGCGATTGCACGCCGTGCTGACATCTCTAAAACTGCAATCTTGCTGGCGATGGTCGGCGGTGGTAAAGCGGGTAACGTGATGTCGCCAAACCCAAATGCGATCGCTGCTGCAGACGCATTCAACGTTCCTCTTACCTCGGTAATGGCCGCGGGTGTTATCCCTGGTCTGTGTGGCATGATCTTCGCCTACTTCATCGCGAAAAAGCTGGTAAACAAAGGCTCTAAAGTAGCAGAAAGCGAAGTGGTTGCGGTTGACCACTCTAAGCTGCCTACATTTGGCGCTGCCATTGTTGCCCCTCTCGTTGCTATCGCACTACTTGCGCTTCGCCCTATTGCTGGCATCAACGTTGACCCGCTTATCGCACTGCCACTAGGTGGCCTAATCGGTGCTGTCGTGATGGGACGCTTTGCCGATACCAACCACTTTGCAGTATCTGGCCTATCGCGCATGGCACCAGTAGCTGTAATGCTTCTTGGTACAGGTACTCTTGCTGGCATCATCGCTAACTCAGGTCTTAAAGACGGTCTTATTGATGTGCTAACCGCGTCTGGCTTGCCTTCTTACCTTCTCGCGCCAATTTCTGGCGCCATGATGGCATTGGCAACAGCCTCGACCACAGCAGGTACTGCGGTTGCATCCAGCGTATTTAGCTCAACCATTCTTGAACTCGGCGTTCCTGCTCTAGCGGGTGCCGCCATGATTCACTCTGGTGCTACTGTATTGGATCACATGCCACACGGTAGTTTCTTTCACGCCACAGGTGGCGCCGTGCATATGGATATTCGCGAGCGTCTCAAACTCATTCCTTACGAGTCTGCAGTTGGTCTGATGATCGCGTTCGTTTCGGTAATGATCTTCGGTGTGTTCGGTCTATTTGTTTAAGGTTTAATTATGAAAATTATCATCGCTCCAGATTCATACAAAGAAAGTCTTACGGCCATGGAAGTTGCCGACGCTATTGAGGCAGGATTTAAGAAAATCTTCACCGACGCCGAATACATCAAACTTCCGATGGCAGATGGCGGCGAAGGCACAGTGCAGTCGCTTGTTGATGCCACTGGCGGTTCTATTGTTACTTGTGACGTAACAGGACCGCTAGGGCAAACCGTTGAGGGCTTCTTCGGTCTTATGGGTGATGGTTCAGCCGCCATCATTGAGATGGCGGCTGCATCCGGTCTTCATTTGGTAGAACCAGAAAAACGCAACCCACTGGTAACCACCACCTTTGGTACCGGTGAACTAGTAAAAGCAGCGCTGGATCGTGGCGTGAAACACATTATCGTCGGCATCGGTGGTAGTGCGACCAATGACGGCGGTATTGGCATGGCGCAAGCTCTAGGTGCAAAACTGCTTGATGCCGACGGCAATGCACTGGGGTTTGGTGGCGGTGAGCTAAGCAAGCTTGCGAGTATCGACCTTGCTGAGCTGGATCCTCGCCTAGCGGACATCAAGCTAGAAGTGGCGTGTGATGTAGATAACCCGCTATGCGGCCCGAAAGGTGCCTCTCATGTGTTTGGCCCGCAAAAAGGGGCAACGCCTGAGATGGTTGAAACGCTAGACAGTAACCTTGCGCACTACGCAGAAGTGATTAAATCGACCAATGGTCGTGACGTAGTGAGTACCGCTGGCGCTGGTGCTGCTGGTGGTCTAGGTGCTGCACTGTTAGGTCTCTTCGATGCCGAGCTTCGTCCAGGTATTCAGATCGTAATGGATGCAGTCAACCTTAGCGAAGTGGTGAAAGATACCGACCTTGTGATTACTGGTGAAGGTCGAATTGATAGCCAAACTATCCATGGTAAAACGCCAATTGGTGTAGCGCGCACCGCTAAGCAATACGATATTCCGGTTATTGCGATAGCGGGTAGCACGGCAAAAGATTGTGAGGTGGTGCATGAGCACGGTATCGATGCAGCTTACAGCGTGGTACTTGGTGCGACTGACCTGCCAACAGCTTTGAAGGAAGCGGCGTTTAATGTCGAGATGACGTCTCGCAACATCGCTGCTGCGATGGCGATGAACTTCAGCAAATAGTCTCCTTTGCTACAAAAACAAAATGCCCGCTCAATTGAGCGGGCATTTTTTATGTCATTCCACTAGCCGTGCGCTTATGCAGATAGGAATCTACGATAGGCTTGATGGACGCTGTGAGAAGATCCCTGCCTGCGCAGGGATGACATCCACGAAGTAGACCAAGTCTTATTAGAATTCGATGTTACGACCGAAGTTCATTGGCCAGTTTGTTGGGTTCTTTTTGCCTTCACGGATGTGGCGACACTCTGCCAACCATGTCAGTAGTTCCCAACCGAATGCTGCTGTTAGTAGCGCATCTTTCTCGTCAGAGTTCTTCTGAGGAGCAAATTCCGCGATATCTGCACCCACTAGGTTGATACGCTTAGTTGCACGAAGCTTACGGAAGATATCGTAGTACATGCGCGCTGTCACACCGAATGGATCTGGGCTTGAGTTTGCACTGTGGTCTAGAAGATCTAGGCCATCTAGGTCAAACGTTAGGTATACTGGACGACCATCGCCTTGCTTCTCAAGGATCTGCTCAACAATGTAGTCGATGCCTAGGTCGTAGATTTCATCCGCTAGGAAGAAGTTACCACCAATCGCTTTCGCCTTACCTTGCTGTGATGCACACCAGCGACCACGCATACCAAGACTGACACTGGTAGATGGATCCATTGCACCTTCTGATGCGAGACGGCAGTACCAGTTACCTGAGTATGACTCGTAGTCAAAATCTTTGCGAGTCAGTAGGTCAAAGTGACCGTCAATGTGGATTAGCGATACAGGGCCGTGAACTTTAGCCAGTGCCGCAGGACCTGGGTAAGCCACAGTGTGGTCACCACCAAAGAAGAATGGCGTGATACCGTGATTAATAACCATGTCATCAACAACTTCTTGCGCGGCACGCATTTCTTCATCTAGGTTGAATTGACCTAGGCCATCCCAGTTTCCGTAGTCAATGATGTTACACAGTTCGAACGGCATAGTACCGTCTTGGTGAATCATGCCCATACCCGTTTTTGATGCTTCACGGATAGCAGCAGGACCGAACTTGTGACCACCAGCGTTTGGTGAGCACTTATCCATGGTTAAACCGTACATTGCAATGTCAACGCCTTCGAAGTTGTTCACATATGGCGCACCAAATGCACCAACGTGCTGCTTACCTAGCAAACTGAATGCTTCAACGCCTTGCTCAGCCATGCGAGCTTGCATAGGAGCAATGTCTTCGTTGATGTAGAAATCTGCATCTGACTTGTTCCAGTAGATGTCTTGGTATAGGTCTAGTTTGTCTTTCGCAATTTCAACACGTTTTGGCTTAAACATGGATAATTCCTCTAGTTATTGGAGTAACCGCTAAGGCGACTTCTCAAGATAGGGTTATTATAGTGGCTAAACCGGGTGTTATTAATTACACTTCAGGACAGCAACATGATATTTCAGGACAATTTCTGTGTATTCTTTGAACCATCAACACTTTTTACAAGCGATTATTGGTCATTGGGAAGCGATCGTTCGCCAGACTATGGGCAGTGACTTCGACGCACATCAGTTTTTACGTAAAGCCGACATCATGCGTATCAATCAAGGGCACTACCACCCAATCCAAGTCTCCCAGGTGCACCAACTGATTAATCTAACAGTAAACCAACTGCACATCGATGGACTGGGGCTGCGCATCGCTAAGCGACTCAAGCTGCAAGATATGGGCGCTTGGGGCTATGCGATGATCAACTGTCAAAATATTAAGCAGTTGCTCGATACCGGACTACAATTTTCGTTTGTGACCAAAGATTATGTGGATATTCATATTGGTTACGATAGCGAATGGGCTTACATCACTATTGTTGACCGCTCTGAAGGACGTTCTGCGCAGCACTATAATGTTGAAGAGTCTCTGTGCCACTATTACCTTGGACTCAAAAATTTTCTTGGCGACTTGTTTAAACCTCAATATGTTTTTGTCGATTTTTCCTACGAAGAGCCAAGTTACGCTCCATTGTATCGAGAGATATTTACCGACAACTTGAGTTTTGACGCCAACAACAATCAATTGCGCTTTCCCGTCAGTTGGGTGCACCATGACATTACGCTACAACCCGCGATCATTGCTCATATCGCCACCGTGCAAAGCCAGCGACTCGACGATAGCCTCGACTCTCCGCTGAGCTACCAAATTCGCTTTAAACTACTCAGTCAAATGAAGTATGGCTTACCCACTATGGAAATGGTGGCAGACGACCTCAACATGACCTCTCGCACGCTTAGACGCAAACTCGAAGCTGAACACACCACCTTTAAGCAGCTGGTATTGGATACCCGAATGCAGCTTGCCAAAGAGTATTTGGCGAATTCCTCGCTGCCGATTGCTGAAATTGCAGAGCTACTCAACTATCACTCTGCGCCACCCTTTTTTCGCGCGTTCAGCAAGTTTGAGGGCTGTAGCCCAAAGCAATACAGACTGTCCGCTTCAAAATAACCCTGCCAATTTACCTAAGCCAGTAACAGTCGGTTACAGACAAAAAAAAGCCCAGTCCAAAAGACCGGGCTTAAAATCATGTGCGTATGATTTTCAATTACTTACGGATAGTTTCCGCAGCGCGATCAGCGCCAACTTTTGCTTCCCACTTCGCGTTTAGCTCTTCGATTGAAGTACCAGAACGTTTTAGGAAGTCTTTGAAACCGTCCCAGTGAGCGTCCATGACTTGGTGCTCATCAGTTGCAGTTGCAAGTGCTTTTAGACCCCACTCATCAGGAATGAA
The DNA here is from genome assembly GCF_052879755.1 of Vibrio sp. DNB22_10_4. NCBI lineage: Bacteria > Pseudomonadati > Pseudomonadota > Gammaproteobacteria > Vibrionales > Vibrionaceae > Vibrio > Vibrio sp. DNB22_10_4. The sequence continues at coordinate 583,486 of NZ_JBNNXW010000002.1, forward strand.
TACTTCGTTGAAACCAGCGCGTGGACGGTTTTCTTTGATCGATTTAACGAACATGTCAGACTTACGCTTCACTTCTTCGATTGGACCGAAGTGGCTTGGGTCGATCACTAGGATGTAAGAACCGCCTACTGGACATGGTGCATCTTCCATAGTGAAGAAATCACTTGGTACTGCTGGAAGCTCAGGAGCAATCTTACCTTTCGGGTTGATGATTGCCGTCATTACTTCGTTCCAGATGTTTAGCGAGTATAGACGTGGTGTTAGGAACGTCCATGGTGCTTTACAGTCAGCAACGCGGCCGTAACCTTCGATTAGAGAGCCCCATTTACGAGCGTCAGCGGTTAGCTCACCCGTGTCTTGGTCAACAAGTGCAGCAACGTGTAGGTCGCGGTCGTTAACGATAGCGTCACAGATGTGAGAGTCGTAACCTTCACCGATCATGATAGACGTTACTAGTGGTAGCTCTTCGCCGCCAATTAGTGCCGCATCGAACGGAGGGCAAGACATTGATGGATCCATGCCGCCAAATGGTGCGTTTAGAGGTACAGAGTTGTTTGAAGACATTGCGAACATGCCTTCTTTCATTGCCATCTGTGTGTAGTTAGAGAAGTTGCCGCCGTCACAGTGGTCGTAACCGAATACGATTGAGATGCCGTGCTTGCGTGCTTTCTCGATAGCCGTTTGAGCCATTAGCGTACATACGTAGTGACCAGAAGACTTCTTACCGTTGTAAACAGCCCAAGTTTCACCTTCAGACTCGATTTCTGGAGTTGTCGTAGTATCAAGGATACCCGCTTCGTAAGGGATAGTTACCGCTTCGATAACACCCAGACCTTGGTGTAGTTTACCTTGTAGGCCACCAACAAGTAGGTTGTGCGCTAGGATATCAGCGTGTGCTTGAGAGGCACCGATGTGCTTCCAAGATTCAGAAACGATGAATGAGAAGTACTCGTTGTTAAACGTAGTAGTAGGGCTGCTAACTTTAGCCATGGTAATGTCCTCTGTATAAGTAGGAATACGTTTTTATGAAAACTGTAGTCACTTTAACCGAAAAGACGAAATTCAGAAGTAACATACTGGATGCTGTTACTTAAACTGTTACCCGTTTTGATGACAAACATCACAAATCTGTGTGGCTATTCTGACCATAAAAAAAAGCCGCTCAATTGAGCGGCTTTTTCAAAGTCTTTTAAAAATCAAGAATTAAGCTTGACCTTTAACTTCTTTAAGACCGTTGTAAGGTGCTTTTTCACCTAGAGCTTCTTCGATACGAATTAGCTGGTTGTACTTAGCAACACGGTCAGAACGGCTCATAGAACCAGTTTTGATTTGACCTGCAGCAGTACCTACCGCTAGGTCAGCGATAGTTGCATCTTCAGTTTCGCCAGAACGGTGAGAGATTACAGCTGTGTAACCTGCGTCTTTAGCCATCTTGATAGCAGCTAGAGTCTCAGTTAGAGAACCGATTTGGTTGAACTTGATAAGGATAGAGTTAGCTACGCCTTTCTCGATACCTTCAGCAAGGATCTTAGTGTTAGTAACGAATAGGTCGTCACCTACTAGTTGAAGCTTGTCACCTAGTAGTTCAGTTTGGTGCTTGAAGCCATCCCAGTCAGACTCGTCTAGGCCGTCTTCGATAGAAACGATTGGGAAGTTGTTCGCTAGCTCAGCTAGGTAGTGGTTAAACTCTTCAGAAGAGAAAGTTTTACCTTCGCCTTTCATGTTGTAGATGCCAGCTTCTTTGTCGAAGAACTCAGATGCTGCACAGTCCATAGCTAGAGTCACGTCTTTACCTAGTTCGTAACCAGCAGCTGCAACAGCTTCTGCGATAACTTCTAGAGCTTCAGCGTTAGACTTAAGGTTAGGAGCGAAACCACCTTCGTCGCCAACTGCAGTGCTGTAGCCTTTAGACTTAAGAACTTTAGCTAGGTTGTGGAATACTTCAGCACCTACACGTAGACCTTCTTTAAGAGTCTTAGCACCAACTGGTTGGATCATGAACTCTTGGATGTCAACGTTGTTGTCTGCGTGCTCACCACCGTTGATGATGTTCATCATTGGTAGAGGCATAGAGAACTGACCAGCAGTACCGTTTAGTTCAGCGATGTGCTCGAACAAAGGCATGCCTTTAGCCGCTGCAGCCGCTTTAGCGTTTGCTAGAGAAACAGCTAGGATAGCGTTCGCGCCGAACTTAGACTTGTTTTCAGTACCGTCTAGGTCGATCATTACTTGGTCAACGTCAGCTTGAGCTTTAGCGTCTTTACCAACTAGAGCTTCAGCGATTGCACCGTTCACAGCTTCAACAGCTTTAAGAACACCTTTACCTAGGAAACGTGCTTTGTCGCCGTCACGTAGCTCAAGAGCTTCGCGAGAACCAGTAGATGCGCCAGATGGAGCCGCAGCCATACCTACGAAACCGCCTTCTAGGTGAACTTCAGCTTCAACAGTTGGGTTACCACGTGAGTCGATGATTTCACGACCTAGAACTTTAACGATCTTAGACATTAATGTTTCCTCTCATTAAATATAAATGTCAAATTTAGGGCAGCCGCACAACCTTCGCTGCCGCCCGTATCCTTTTTACTTTTCTTCAGTACCGCGCTGGTATTCACCTGCTGCCTTAACAAAGCCAGAGAATAGTGGGTGACCATCGCGTGGTGTTGAAGTGAATTCTGGGTGGAACTGCGCAGCAACAAACCATGGGTGTGCTGGGTTCTCGATCACTTCAACCAGTTTCTTGTCTGCTGATAGACCAGAAACTTTTAGACCTGCTTTTTCAATCTGAGGACGAAGTACATTGTTGACTTCATAGCGGTGACGGTGACGCTCGTGGATCTTCGCATTGCCGTATAGTTCGTACGCTTTCGTTCCTTTTTCAAGGTGACATAGCTGAGAACCTAGACGCATTGTACCGCCAAGATCAGAGGTTTCAGTACGTTCTTCAACTTTACCTTCACCATCAACCCACTCTGTGATCAAGCCTACCACAGGGTATTTCGTCTCTTTGTTAAATTCTGTTGAATGTGCGCCTTCCATACCCGCTACGTTACGAGCGTATTCAATAAGCGCAACTTGCATCCCTAGACAAATACCTAGATAAGGTACTTTGTTCTCACGAGCGTATTTCGCAGCAAGGATCTTACCTTCAATACCGCGGTCACCGAAGCCACCTGGAACAAGAATAGCGTCTAAACCTGCTAGTGCTTCTTCGCCTTTGCTCTCAACATCTTGTGAGTCAACGTACTTGATCTTCACGTTCAGACGGTTCTTAAGACCCGCGTGCTTAAGCGCTTCGTTTACCGATTTGTACGCATCTGGAAGCTCAATGTACTTACCAACCATACCAATAACAACGTCTGCTGTTGGGTTCGCTTCTTCGTAGATAACCTGTTCCCACTCAGATAGGTCTGCTTCTGGAGCGGTGATACCAAAGCGAGTACAAACAAGATCGTCAAGACCTTGTGCTTTAATCAACTGAGGGATCTTGTAGATAGAATCTACGTCCTTCATTGAGATTACCGCTTTCTCTTGTACGTTACAGAACAGAGCAATCTTCTTACGCTCGTTTGCAGGGATCGCACGATCACTACGACAAACAAGAATATCTGGTTGGATACCGATAGATAGAAGCTCTTTCACCGAGTGTTGCGTTGGCTTAGTTTTCACTTCGCCTGCAGCCGCTAGGTAAGGAACTAGAGTCAGGTGCATGAACATTGCACGCTCACGACCAAGCTCAACCGCTAGCTGACGGATTGCTTCCATAAATGGTAGAGATTCGATATCACCAACTGTGCCACCAACTTCAACGATCGCAACGTCGTGGCCTTCAGAGCCAGCAATGACACGATCTTTAATAGCGTTTGTGATGTGTGGGATAACCTGAATAGTCGCACCTAGGTAGTCACCACGACGCTCTTTACGTAGAACGTCAGCGTAAACACGACCAGCAGTAAAGTTGTTGCGTTTTGTCATCTTGGTACGGATGAAACGCTCGTAGTGACCAAGGTCCAGGTCAGTTTCAGCGCCATCTTCCGTGACAAACACTTCACCGTGCTGAGTTGGGCTCATTGTGCCCGGATCAACGTTGATGTAAGGGTCAAGCTTCATCATGGTCACTTTAAGACCACGTGCTTCTAAAATTGCTGCAAGAGATGCTGCTGCAATACCTTTACCTAGAGAGGATACTACCCCGCCAGTAACAAAAATATAATTTGTCGTCATGTTTAACCTGAAGTTGGTTGAATGAGGGAAAATGGATTTCTTCTGGACGGGATGCAAATATACCAGAAGCCCATTACCGCCACAACGTGAAACTTATCACATTCAAAATTTTTATTTTTTGCTTCAAATCAATAGTAGAAACGTACACCAGTGAGAAGCCGTTCACAAATCCGAGCAGTTTTCTTGTTTTTTTACATCATTCCAAAACGCATCCAGCTCTTGAAGACTAAAGTCTGTCAGTAACTTACCTTCACCCGCAGCACGCGTTTCTACACCCTTAAATCGGCGAGAAAATTTGTCGTTGGCTTTTCTTAGTGCCACTTCAGGATCTTTCTTCAAATGGCGCGCAAGATTCACTGCTGCAAACAAAAGATCGCCCACTTCTTCTTCCAGTTTATCTTCGTTTACATCGACTTGAATCGCTTCTTCAACGACTTCTTCAATCTCCTCTTGAACCTTCTCAACCACCGGCCCAAGTGCATCCCAATCGAAGCCAAATTTTGCGCAACGTTTCTGTATTTTGTTGGCTTTAGAAAGCGCAGGAAGCGACTGTGGTATTGAGTCTAGAATACTTTGCGCGGTTTTGCCTAGTTGCGCTTTTTCCTTCTGTTTCTCAACCTCCCAGTTGGCATTGATCGCCGCTTCATCTTCAAACTCAACGTCAGAAAAAACGTGCGGGTGGCGGCGTGTGAGCTTCTCGTTAAGCCCTTCTACTACCTCATTAAAATCAAACAAGCCCTGCTCTTTGGCCATCTGGCTGTAGAAGATGACTTGGAAAAGTAAGTCGCCCAACTCTTCTTTTAGGTTCGGCCAATCTTTGTTGTGAATCGCATCGACAACCTCAAAAGTTTCTTCGATGGTGTGAGGAACAATGGTGTCGAAGGTTTGTTTTCTGTCCCATGGGCAGCCTTTTTCTTCATCGCGGAGCTGCGCCATGATGGTGAGGAGTTGGTCTATAGGTTGGGTCATGTTGAGTTCCTGGTTACGACAAGGGCGAGTGTGGTAGCACTCGCCCTTGGTTGTGTTTTTTTGGTTGGGAGCGCGTGGTTTTTTACCCCTCCCAGCCTCCCCTTATTAAGGAGAGGAGCATACTGGCTCGCTGCGCATCGCCTTACAAAATACGATGCGACGCTAGGAGCTAGTATAGGTTCTCCCCCTTAATAACGGGGCGCGTAGCCGGGGGAGCTAGAGGGGGTAAAATCGCCAAGCTTAAAATAGTACGCTAAACTACCCCAACCGCTTCACATTCATCACATCTTTAATCTGCTCAATACGCTTAGTCACGCGCGACAACACCTCAATATTGTTCACTTCCAGATCAAAGTCCATGATAGATAGCTGACGCTTGTAATCACTGCGGCTCTTCATGCTGGTCACCTTGATCTTTTCGTTGGTCAACAAAGCGGTGATGTCTTTAAGTAGACCACCACGCTCCATCGCCTCAACACGAATTGTCAAAATGTATGAACCAACAAACCCATTACCCCAAACCGTATCGATAATACGCTCTGGCGCGTGGTGGCTGAGCTCTTCTAGCTGCTCACAGTCGGCGCGGTGCACTGAGATGCCGCGTCCTTGGGTAATGTAGCCTTTGATCTGATCACCTGGAATTGGCTGACAGCAGCGGGCTAAGTGAGTCATAAGGTTATCAACCCCCTCCACCACTACCGCATCTTTATGCGGGCGGCTTTGCGCTGGCGCTTTGTTCTCTGACTCTTGCAGCTTCTCAAGCGCTTGCTGATCTTCTTCTTCCGCGGTTGGCTTGTTTACCAAGGCGTTGATGTGGTTGATGATCTGGTTGATACGCAGATCGCCACTGCCGATACCTACATACAGCTCATCCGCAGAGTTTACGTTGAAGCGCTTCAGGGCATATTGCTCAGCATCTTTAAGTGTAGCCCCGATCTTGGCCAGTTCAGCCTCAAGGATCTCACGACCCGCTTCGAGATTCTTCTCGCGGCTTTGCTTTCTAAACCACGCATTGATCTTCGCGCGCGCTCGACCAGAGTGTACAAAACCCGTTGACGGATTGAGCCAGTCACGAGATGGGTTAGGTTCTTTCGCCGTGATGATTTCAACCTGATCACCCATTGCTAGTTTGTGGGTAAACGGAACAATACGTCCAGCTACCTTAGCGCCAATGCATCGGTGTCCCACTTCAGAGTGAATGTGGTAGGCAAAATCAAGCGGTGTCGCGCCCATTGGTAGGTCGACCACATCACCGCGTGGAGTAAATGCATAGACGCGATCATCAAACACCTGACTACGAAGCTCATCAAGCATCTCGCCAGAGTCTGACATTTCCTCTTGCCAGTCGAGTAACTTACGCAGCCAAGTGATCTTCTCATCGTATCCGCTGCGGCCACTACTGCCGCCTTCCTTGTACTTCCAGTGCGCAGCAACACCCAACTCGGAGTCTTCGTGCATCTGCTTAGTGCGGATTTGGATTTCAATGGTTTTACCTTCTGGCCCCAAGATCACAGTATGAATCGATTGGTAACCATTCGGTTTTGGGTTGGCGACGTAATCGTCGAACTCACTAGGTAAGTGTTTATATTTGGTATGCACGACGCCCAGTGCCGCGTAGCAGTCTTGCAAACGCTCGGCGATGATTCGCACCGCACGCACGTCAAACAGCTCATCAAAATCCAGACTCTTCTTCTGCATCTTGCGCCAGATACTGTAGATGTGCTTTGGACGACCACTCACTTCAGCAAGGATACTAGAGGCTTGCATCTCACTGGTGAGATCATCAACAAAGTCTTTGATGTATTGTTCACGGACGATACGACGCTCGGAAAGCTGCTTGGCAATTTGTTTGTAAGTATCTGGCTGCTGGTAGCGGAAGGCGTAGTCTTCGATTTCCCATTTGAGCTGACCGATACCCAGACGGTTAGCGAGTGGTGCGTAAATGTTAGCACACTCTTTTGCGGCCGCACGGCGCACGTCATCTGGCTCATCTTTCACTTCACGTAGGTTACAGATACGCTCCGCAAGCTTAATCACCACGCAGCGGAAGTCGTCTACCATCGCAAGTAGCATGCGACGTACATTATCGACCTGTCCCGACGCCTCAGAGTCTTCAAGGGTGACATTGAGCTGACCGATGGCGGCCATTTCTTCAACGCCGTCGATCAGTTTGATGATTTCTTTACCGTAGTTTTCTTCTAGTAGCTCACGATCGTAAAGGCCACTAGAGACGACTGGATAGAGCTGTGCTGCCACCAAAGTGGCTTTATCCATAGACAGGGTAATGAGGATTTCATTCATCTCTCTCCCGCGCCACAACAGCAAGGCCCCTTGCTCACTATCGGCAACGATTTCCTCACACTGACGGTAGACGTCTTTCAATCTTTTTGAGGTGTTTTTATCTTGCTTTAGTGACGCAATCCAATTATCCAAATTGAACTGCTCTTCTGGGTTCAAATGCGCGCTTCTTACCGCAACCATTTCTTTTTCTTCCTAGTTTATTGGTTCGCTAACCTATCCCAGTTAGCGTTATTACTATGACATCTGCATTATTTTTCAAACAACGCCATCGACTCAAGATGACTGGTATGAGGGAACATATCCATCATACCCAAACGAGTCAATGTATAGCCTTGTTCGAGTAGGCTCTGACTGTCTCTCGCAAGGGTAGCAGGATTGCAAGAAACATAAAGGACACGTGTCGCACCTAATGCGGAAACTTGGTCTACCACACCGCTCGCACCCGCTCTCGCTGGGTCTAACAAAATCTTATCAAACTGCTGGGATGCCCAAGGCTGCTGCGACAGCTCTTGTTCCAAATTCGCCTGATAAAATTCGACATTCGAAAGGCCATTAAGTTTCGCGTTGTCCGCCGCCCAATCGACCATGTCTTGTACCCCTTCAACACCAACCACATGGGCGCTTTGCTTAGCAAGCGGCAAGGTAAAATTGCCGAGGCCACAGAACAGGTCTAGTACGCGTTCGGTTGACTCTGGTGCTAGCCATTCAAGCGCTTGAGCCACCATACGCGCATTGATCGCTTGGTTAACTTGAATAAAGTGCGATGGCAAAAATGGCAGCTTCACGCCAACTTCGTTATAAAATGGCTGCTCGCCAACGACTCTATCGAGCTGATTTGCTTCTGGCATAAAGTAGAGCGTCACGCCGGCTTGCTCTGCAAATGCTTTCAAACGCGCTTGGTCTTTACCAGTCAAAGGCTTGGTATGACGAATTACCGCAACCGGCTCAGCGTCACCAAGCACAAGTTCAAGGTGTCCCAAAGTCGCTGGCTGCTTGAAGTCAGCAAAAATACTACGTAGCTGAGGGATCAAAGCATTGAGCTTGTCATCAAGCACAGGGCAATGGTCGACATCGACAATCTGATTGCTCTGCTTACGGCGAAAGCCCATCACTAGACCGCGCTGCTTCTCGAGGTGGATACTAAGCCTTGCTCGGCGGCGATAACCCAGCCCTTCGCCAGTAATGGATGGGGATAAATCCAGCGTTTGGCCGGCAAACTTTGTCATCAACTGCGACAATACGCGCTCTTTGTTGGTAATTTGTGCTTCGCGCTCTACGTGCTGTTGATTACAACCACCACACTCATTGTAGTGCGGGCAAAATGGTTCAACACGCTGCTCAGCGGGCTTGAGTATTTTGATGAGATTCGCTTTAGCAAATTTGGCTTTGCTTTCGGTCAGCTGCACCAACACCTTCTCATCCGCAAGCGCGCCCTCAACAAACACTGGTTTGTTGTTGAGGTAGCCGATACCGGCACCGTGGTGATCCATGCGTTCAATTTGCACTTCTTGGTGCTTTTTGGAGAAAGAGGTTTTCTTTGTTGGTTTGAAAAAACGTGCCATGACCAATTCCAAGGCAAAGCATTAATGCTTTGCGCCTATAAAATATTGTTAGAGTTTCACTATTCTGGGTCTGAATGATTGTCGAACAGCGCTGCTTTGATTAAGCTTACGTCATCTTGAGGATGCAATACTGGGTATTGTCCCATATCCCCCCATCAGATGACACTCTGTTGGTAAATAATGATGTCGAATTAACATGACCAGATACGGCCTTCGCGCTCGCGTAATCACATTAACCTTGGCACCGACCCTTATCATCGGTCTTCTTCTTAGTGCCTTTTTCTCATATAACCGTTATCACGACCTAGAGTCACAGGTACTTAATGCTGGTTCAAGTATTATTGAACCGCTAGCGATTGCCAGTGAGCAGGGGCTTGTGAATCAAAACCGAGAGTCGGTCAGACGCCTGATTAGTTACGCGCACCGTAAAAACTCCAAGTTTGTCCGCAGTATCGCCGTCTTCGACGCTTCTCATGAGCTGTTTGTTACCTCCAACTTTCATCCAAATTTCGACACGCTGACGTTTCCCAAGGACAAACCCATCCCGTTTCTTAGCTCCTCTGAGTTTGGCGACAACACCTTAATTCTCAGAGCCCCTGTGATTGCAGAGAGTCAGCTCGCGACCGATGCCCGAGAGCTAACCCCCACCAGTCAAATGCTTGGCTACGTGGCGATTGAGCTTGACCTATCCTCGCTGCGATTGCAGCAGTATCAGGAGGTCTTCTCAGCCATCTTGGTTTTGGTGCTAGGGCTTATTCTGTCCGGCATCTTTGCCTATCGTTTGATGTATGACGTCACTCGCCCTATCTCACACATGAAAAACATGGTGGATCGCATCCGCCGAGGTCATCTAGATGTGCGTATTGAAGGCAAAATGCACGGCGAACTCGACTCTCTAAAAAATGGTATCAACGCCATGGCAGTATCACTGTCTGAATACCACGTGGAGATGCAGCACAGTATCGACCAAGCCACCTCAGACCTTCGTGAGACGCTTGAGCAGCTGGAAATCCAGAACGTGGAACTCGACATCGCTAAAAAGCGCGCTCAAGAAGCTGCTCGAGTGAAATCTGAGTTCTTGGCCAACATGTCTCACGAGCTACGTACACCGCTTAACGGCGTGATTGGCTTTACCCGTCAGATGCTAAAAACTCAACTCACCAACAGCCAGACTGATTACCTACAGACTATCGAAAAATCGGCCAACAACCTGCTCAACATCATCAACGATATTCTCGACTTCTCGAAGCTTGAAGCGGGTAAACTGGCGCTAGAAAACATCCCATTTGAGTTCCAAGACAGCTTAGATGAAGTGGTGGCTCTGCAAGCCACCAGCGCCCACGAAAAAGGCCTTGAGCTGACGTTGAAAGTGGATCCGAAAATCCCAAGCGGCCTGGTCGGCGACCCGCTGCGTATTCAACAGATCTTAACTAACCTAGTTGGCAACTCGATTAAGTTTACCGAGCGCGGCAATATCGACATTTCGGTGGAGCTAAAAAGCAGCAAAGAAGATCGTGTCGAGCTGCAATTTATGGTTCGCGATACCGGTATCGGCATCTCCGAACGCCAGCAAGCGCAGCTGTTCCAAGCGTTTAGTCAAGCCGATGCAAGTATCTCAAGACGTTATGGCGGTACCGGTCTTGGTCTGGTTATTACCCAGAAATTAGTTGGTCAAATGGGCGGTGATATTAGCCTCACCAGTCGCCTGCACCAAGGCTCGACATTCTGGTTTACCGTGAAACTCAGCTCAACCGACATTCCAATGCTCGACCCTATCGACCCTGCAGTTATCCATAACAAGCGACTACTGCTGGTAGAGCCGAACATGCAAGCAGCGTCGGTGCTGCAACAAACACTCACCAACGAAGGCGTGATGGTCACCTACCGCTCTACATTGCCAGAGCGTGTCGAGTCGTTCGATTACATTATTGTTTGCTTACCGACCAACGAAGAAGTGCCGCTCGCAGTCATTGAAGAGTGGATCGCACGCTGCAAACAATCGACGTCAAACATCATCATAGGTACGGCTAGCACCCAGTTGGCACTGTCAGATTACCTGATGCAAACGCACCAAGTGCAATGTTTGACTAAACCCCTGTCACGCAAAAAGCTGCTGCAATCGTTAGTCGATAAACAGCCTGCTCAGCTAGCGCCTGCGGTCGAGGTGATTTCAACAGAAAAACGCAGCCTCAACGTCATGGCTGTGGACGATAACCCAGCAAACCTTAAGCTTATCACTGCGCTGCTCTCTGAGCGCGTCGAAACCGTGGTGTCTTGCACGCGAGGTCAGGCTGCAGTACAAAAAGCGCAAGAACAGCACTTTGATATCGTGTTCATGGACATTCAGATGCCGCAAATGGATGGCGTGACGGCTTGTAAGCTCATTAAAGAGACTCAGCAAAACGCAGCCACACCTGTGGTTGCGGTAACGGCTCACGCAATGAGTGGTGAACGTGACCGCCTACTTTCAGAAGGCATGGACGACTATCTCACCAAGCCGATTGATGAAACCATGCTACTTCAGGTACTCAACAAATGGGTGCCTGTGCGCCCAGCAGAGCCGGAAGCCTGCTTAGACTTTGTCGCCCCTACCGATGTTAGCGCTGCGGCTGAAGCCACACCTATCGTGGTGGAAAAGCCAACATCACAAGTCATTGACTGGAATGCAGCGCTTAAACAAGCAGCCAATAAAGAAGACCTCGCCATCGATATGCTACAAATGTTGGTCGACTTTATCCCTGAGGTGGGTGAGCTTGCCGACAACATACTCGACAATGGCTTTGACGACGTGGAGCAAGTTATCCACCTAATCCATAAGCTGCATGGCAGCTGCTCATACTGCGGTGTACCACGACTCAAATCCATCTGTGCGACGATAGAGAAAGCCCTGCGTGCAGGGGACAGTCTGGAAGACATTGAGCCTGAACTGTTTGAACTGCAAGATGAGATGGAGAAGGTGTTGAAAAGCTCTGAGTTATATCTGAAGGGAAAAGAAGAGTCGGGATCTTAGATTCCAACGCCTAGATCGTTCTAGCTTTCTAATATAACCGTTGCAACAGCGTAGTGTCGCTCATCAGAAATAGAGAGGTGGTTAGAGACCACCCCCATAGAAGCCGCAATCTGTGCGGCTTTTTTATTGAGCGTTAGGATGGGCTTGCCGTGCTCATCGTTGGACACTTCAAAGTCGTGAAATGTCACCCCATGGGCAATACCGGTACCGAGCGCCTTAGAGGCGGCTTCTTTGACAGCAAAGCGCTTCGCTAGAAAGCGCCCTTGTTGCTTTAGATTTTGGAACTGAATCAGTTCATTGTCAGTCAAGATACGCTTAGCAAACGCCTCACCCGTTCGTGATAACGCCTTTTCTACACGCTCGATTTCCGCAATGTCTGTTCCAAGCCCTAAGATTGCCACTCAATATCGCCTCTACTCGTTATTTACCGCGCGCGGATTAACCGTGGCGCGCCGCTTCCATGACCGCTTTCATGTCGGCAACGGCTTTATGAAGACCATCAAACACAGCGCGGCCAATAATTGAGTGACCAATGTTCAACTCGTAGATCTCTGGCAATGCCGCGATAGGACCAACGTTGTGGTAAGTCAGACCGTGACCCGCGTTAACCGTGATACCGATGTCAGCCGCGTAGCTTGCACCAGCTGCGATTTTCTTCAGTTCGTCTTGTTGATCTTCTTCGGTTTCTGCATCCGCATAGTGACCGGTGTGAAGTTCGATAAATGGCGCGCCTGCCGCTTTAGATGCATCGATCTGCTCGCGATCAGCATCGATAAACAGAGACACTTTAATACCAGCTGCCGTAAGCTTCTCTGTCGCTGCCTTGATCTTCTCAAGCTGACCTTTAACGTCTAGCCCACCTTCAGTCGTCAGCTCTTCACGCTTCTCTGGTACCAAACACACGAATTCAGGCTTCGTTTTTAACGCGATGTCGATCATCTCATCGGTAACTGCCATTTCTAGGTTCATACGAGTTTGAAGCGTTTCACGCAAGATGCGCACGTCGCGGTCTAGAATGTGGCGGCGGTCTTCACGAAGGTGAATCGTGATGCCGTCGGCACCGGCACGCTCAGCAATTTCTGCTGCGTGTACTGGGTCTGGATACTTAGTACCGCGAGCATTACGTAGGGTCGCGATATGGTCAATATTGATACCTAAAAGGATAGAACTCATCGATGATTACTCCATGATCAGGACTGCTTCACTCGAAACAGCTCCCTGCTTTTTAATGGTTTTCCGCCAAGATACGGCTTTAATGCTATGCGTGTAAAGCGTTTTGCCGCTTGTAACTGTGTTTTACTCAGGAAACGTCGCTCACTAATGGCGATGAGCTCTTCACCTAAAAAGGTCAGGTTGTCTCTCCGCACACTGGCAATGAATCCCTTCTGCTCCCGATAACGATAAGTCATTGTCGGATCTATAGGTTCGCCGGTACCAGCACAGTGCAAGAAGTCTACACCGTATCCCATTGCAGAAAGGAGAGCGAGTTCAAAACGCCGCAAGGCAGGTTCAGGATTGGTATTGTGGGCGAGCTCTGTTAAAGCTTGAAGATAGTCGTGAAATAATTCAGGAAACGGGATCTCACTTGCCAACACGCGAGCAATCAGCTCATTCACGTACATGGCAGAATAGAGGTTCACACCGGTTAACGGCAGACCAAGACTGATGGCTTCCGCTTGCCTCAATGTCTTCATTGAGCCATTGCCAGACCACTTTAACAGTAATGGGGTAAAAGGCTGTAGAGCGCCTTTGAGGTTCGAGCGCTTACTTCGAGCGCCTTTGGAAAGCAGCGTGACGCGACCATATTCCTCACTAAATACATCGAGTATTAAGCTCGATTCACTGTAAGGTCTTCGATGCAAAACAAAGCAGCGTTGCAATCCATCCATAGGTCATATTCTGTCTAAAAGGGATCAGAGCGGCTGGTGCCACTCTGATCTACGGTATTATTTATTTTCGATATCGTCGATGTAGCCAAGAGAGCGCAGCGCACGTTCATCATCAGCCCAACCTGATTTCACTTTTACCCAGGTCTCTAGATACACTTTACGATCGAACAGCTCTTCCATATCAAGACGAGCTTCACGGCCGATAGTTTTGATTTTCTCGCCACCCTTACCGATCACCATCTTCTTCTGGCCACTACGCTCAACAAGAATCAGCGCATTGATGTGGAAACCATCCGTATCAGGGTTGTAATCAAAGCGTTCAACCTCAACCGTCACCGAGTAAGGGAGCTCGTCACCCGTGAATCGCATCAGCTTTTCACGCAGAATTTCAGACGCCATGAAACGTTGAGAACGGTCAGTCACGTACTCTTCAGGGAAGTGGTGAACCGCTTCAGGAAGGTGGTTGCGAACGTGTTGACGAATCACGTCAATGTTTTTGCCGTGCTTAGCCGAAATCGGCACTACATCAACAAATTCCATTTTCTTGGTCATCTCTTGCATGTGCAGCATTACGTCGTTGCGATCTTTGACGTTGTCTACTTTGTTGATACATAAGATAACCGGGAAATTTGATTTACGCAGCTTGTTCAGCACCATCTCATCATCGTCAGTCCACTGCGTGCCATCAACAAGGAATAGCACCAAGTTCACATCACTTAAAGAGCTGTTTGCCGCACGGTTCATTAGACGGTTGATCGCGCGCTTCTCTTCAATGTGCAGACCCGGAGTGTCCACATAAATCGCTTGGTAGTCACCTTCGGTGTCCACACCCATGATGCGGTGACGCGTTGTCTGCGGTTTACGTGAGGTGATCGAGATTTTCTGTCCTAAGATGCGGTTTAGCAGCGTCGACTTACCCACGTTAGGGCGACCCACGATAGCGATAAAACCACAGTGTTGATCACCTGTGCTTTCTTGAGTTTCAGAGCTCGTTGACTCACTTGACGAAGCGAAGTACGCATCGAGATCGAATTCTTGATCAGAGTTTGGTTTATCAGACATTGGTCAGTTTCTCTAGAGCCAGTTCCGCAGCCGCTTGTTCTGCCTTGCGGCGGCTGGTGCCTTTGCCGATAACAGGCTTATCCACACCTGCTATTTCACAGGAAACGGTAAACTCTTGGTTATGCGCTTCCCCTTTAATATTAGTCACTGTATAGACAGGGAGTGGTTTTCTTCGACCTTGTAGAAACTCTTGTAGGCGAGTTTTCGGATCTTTTTGCGACACACCGGGCTGGATCGCTTCAAGGCGCGACTGATACCAGCTCAATACAATACCGCGAACCATCTCGACATCGCTATCAAGATAAATTGCACCAATGATCGCTTCAACAGCATCAGCCAAGATGGAGTCACGACGGAATCCGCCACTTTTCAGCTCGCCTGGACCTAATTTTAAGTAATCTCCCAAGACGAATTCACGCCCTAGCTCAGCCAGAGTGTTACCTCTAACCAAGGTGGCACGCATTCGACTCATGTCCCCTTCGTTTACCTTAGGAAAACGATGGTAAAGATCGTCAGCAATGACAAAACTTAAAATTGAATCGCCCAGAAATTCTAGTCGTTCGTTATGGTTGCCGTGGGCGCTGCGGTGAGTCAGCGCCAGCATCAGCAGCTCGCTATCATTGAACTGATAGCCGAGCTTTTTTTCTAAAAGTTTAATAGGAGAATTCATGCTCTCTCGTTCAGTCTATTCCACCGATGCGATTAAATCTGACACCAGTTGGGATCCATGTAGGCAGAATGCTATCTGCACCACGTTCAAATTCGAAGCTAATCCAAATGCCCACGGCTTTGCCTACTAGGTTGCCTTCTGGCACAAAGCCCCAGTAACGACTGTCGGCACTATTGTCGCGGTTATCACCCATCACAAAGTACTGACCTTCTGGCACAACCCATTCGTTCACGCCGTTGCGAGGCTGATATTGATCAACACGGTCGCGACGCAGTGGATTCACCAGTACTTGGTGACCGACTTCACCCAGCTTTTCATCCATTTGGATAAGCGGGATACCATTTTGGATAAACGGACTGTCTTGGACATTAGACAGCTTAACCGGCTTACAGCTTGACTCACCAGGACGCTGAATACAGATATCCTTGCGAGCGCTGTAACGAACCGTATCACCCGGCAGGCCAACCACACGCTTAATGTAGTCAATGTTTGGCTGCGGTGGGTACTTAAATACGACAACATCGCCTCGCTCAGGTTTGCCAGTTTCAACCAACTGAGTTCGCCATACTGGATCTTTTAGTCCATAGGCATACTTCTCAACTAGGATGAAATCACCAACCAGTAGTGTTGGCATCATTGAGCCTGATGGGATTTGGAACGGTTCGTAGATGAACGAACGCAGCACCAAAACAAAGGCAATTACAGGGAAAATTGAAACACTATTCTCAACAAACCAAGATGGAGCGACCGCTTTGTTTGCTGTCTCTTCATCAATTTGATTTGCTTGCGCTTGGATACCCGCCAGCTTCTGCTGACGCTGCTTTCTCAATACGAGCTTATCCAAAACCCAAACAACACCAGTCACTAACGTCACGATGACGAGGATCAATGAGAAGGTATTAGCCATTCAATTCCCTTAATTTTCGTATCTTTAAAAATAACGAAAGTGAAAGCACTCACTGAGCACTTTCACTTCTGCTGTATTATGTCGCCACGTCAGGCAAAAGGATTAGTCTTTGCCTACGTGTAGAATCGCAAGGAACGCTTCTTGAGGCAGCTCGACGTTACCGATCTGCTTCATACGCTTCTTACCTTCTTTCTGTTTCTTCAACAGTTTCTTCTTACGGCTCACGTCACCACCGTAACATTTCGCGATTACGTTTTTACGTAACTGTTTCACAGTAGAACGCGCAATGATGTGGTTACCGATCGCAGCCTGAATCGCAATATCGAACATCTGACGAGGGATGAACTCTTTCATCTTCTCAACCAATTGGCGACCACGAGTCTGAGATTGATCTTTGTGAGTAATGATGGCCAATGCGTCCACCGTATCGCCGTTAAGCAGTACGTCCACACGAACCATGTTAGATGCTTCAAAGCGTTGGAAGTTGTAGTCCAGTGATGCATAACCACGAGACGTCGACTTCAGACGGTCGAAGAAGTCGAGTACGACTTCTGCCATCGGGATATCGTAAGTCACAGCAACTTGATTACCGTGATAAACCATATCTACCTGAGAGCCACGTTTTTCAACACAAAGCGTAATAACGTTACCTAGGTAATCTGATGGTACCAGGATATTACAACGCGCAATTGGCTCACGGATTTCTTCGATATCGTTGATTGCCGGCAGTTTCGCTGGGCTATCAACATAGTGAAGTGAACCGTCAGTTTTCTCTACTTCGTAAACTACCGTCGGCGCTGTCGTAATCAGGTCTAGGTCGTATTCACGCTCTAAACGCTCTTGGATGATCTCCATGTGAAGCATACCCAAGAAGCCACAACGGAAACCGAAACCAAGTGCAGCTGAACTCTCTGGCTCATAGAACAATGACGCATCGTTTAGGCTAAGTTTGCCTAGTGCATCACGGAAGTTTTCGTAATCATCAGACGATACAGGGAATAGACCCGCGTATACCTGAGGTTTTACTTTTTGGAAGCCTGGTAGTGCAACTTCACAGCCATTCTTAGCCGTGGTCAGTGTATCACCTACTGGCGCGCCAAGGATGTCTTTGATACCACATACAACCCAGCCAACTTCACCAGTGTTAAGCTCTGTCGTGTCAATCTGCTTTGGTGTGAAAATACCTAAACGATCTACACCCCAAACTTGCCCAGTGCTCATCACTTTGATCTTGTCATTCTTCTTCAGTTTGCCGTTTTTAATACGAACCAAAGAAACAACACCTAAGTAGTTATCGAACCAAGAGTCAATGATAAGCGCCTGCAGTGGATCTTCTGGGTTGCCTTCTGGCGCTGGGATCGCTTTTACGATCTCTTCAAGAACGTCGTCAACACCCAGGCCGGTCTTCGCAGAACAGCGAACCGCTTCCATCGCGTCGATACCGACGATCTCTTCGATCTCTTCAGCAACGCGCTCTGGCTCTGCTGCTGGAAGGTCGATCTTGTTAAGAACTGGAACCACTTCAAGTTCCATTTCAATCGCCGTGTAGCAGTTTGCCAGTGTCTGAGCTTCCACACCCTGACCCGCATCAACCACCAGTAGCGCACCTTCACAAGCCGCCAATGAACGTGATACTTCGTACGAGAAGTCAACGTGTCCTGGAGTATCGATAAAGTTTAGCTGATAGGTTTCCCCATCTTTCGCCGTGTAATCCAGAGTAACACTCTGAGCTTTAATAGTGATACCGCGCTCGCGCTCTAGATCCATAGAATCGAGAACCTGTGCCGCCATTTCACGGTCGCTTAAGCCGCCGCAAACTTGGATCAAACGGTCAGACAGCGTCGACTTACCGTGGTCAATGTGGGCGATAATAGAAAAGTTACGAATGTGCTTCATAGATTTGGTGTAGCTAAACTCTTTAACAATTAGGGAATGAAATAGCGGAAAAAACACGCATTTCAATTAAGTTGGCAGATTCTACCCAATTTCGTTGCGGTTCGCACCTTATTTAGGCAATGGACTGCCCGAGCACCCGCACCAATTCAACCTGTTGATGCGATGCAGCTTCCATTGGTGACACCCATTTTTTCGCGAGTCGGAAACCAAGGTAAGCAGAAACTGCTGAAAAACCAATCACCACCAGCTCACTACCGCCAAGCAGTGGCGCCAGCCATAACTGGCCAGCCATCGCGCCTAAAAATAGAAAAAGCAGCGGCAATAAATAGATCAATGCCGCCGATTGCAGCAGACTTTTCTCTGGAAACGCAATTTCAACAACATCGCCAGGGTTGACGGTTTTGGAGGTCAGTAGATGCCAGCTCAGTTGCTTGTTACCGACCGCTTTAGTGACTATACCGGTTCCACAACTGTTTTTTGATTGGCAAGAGCTGCAACTGGTTTGTTGGTCGCAGCTCAATTTAACTTGGTAACGATGACCACGGCTTTTAACCGAGGTCACCGTTGCAAGAGCGGTCATCATGGGGTTACGCCTTCATCTGCTTGCTGTACTTTGTTCAGTTTAACAGATTGTGCGATACGCTGCGCGGTGGCAGGAGGAATGTCGCCAACCACAGAGACCTGCATGTCTCCAGTGACAATGCTGTGCACTGTGCGGCGTCCTTGGCGAATTAACTGGCCTTTCATCGAGTTACTGTCTCGATCTGAGACATACACAGAGAAGCTAAATAAGCCATCGGTGTACATTTGACTCTCCACCACATCTTCAGTAGCGATCATGCGATAACGATTAAGATCTTTTGGAGTAAAGCCACTTGGTACCCAACCAACTTGCCAGAAGGTTTGTTCAATATTGCCTTTTGGCAGTGACAATACCGCTGGAAGCTGGACTTCATCAAGTGAGCTAAGCATGGTCGCTATGTGATCGTTGATGGAGTATGAAATCACACGATACTGTTCGAGAATCTCACCATCTCGGTCGAGAAGATCAGCGCGCAATGGAAGCTTACTTTTTTCGTCCACCCACAATACATAGGAGTAACGCAGGCCGTCTTTTGGTACCACACGAAATACTTGTGCCGCCGCTCCAGCTTCTCTGGCACGGCCAACGCGAACATAGTCGTAATATTGGCTCAGTTTTTTGATGTCACTGTTAAGCAGGGGCATCAAAGGTGCCACCATCTTGCCCGACTCTATTGTAAATGGATCAGCGCCGGGCTCGATGTAGCTGACTTCGTTGCCACGGCGGATAACCTCGCGAACCGGGCCACTCAAGTAAACCAAATGCGCCAATTGCTGCTCTTCATGCCTCGCATGTCGATACAACAAAGGCTCAATACTGTTCTTTTTGATCAGGATATAGGACAGTTCGTAGTTCAATTGCTGACTGGCGTCATTCATTTGATGCAATAAAGCCTCTACAGAAGACTGCTCTTCTGCAAAGGCCGAGTTAGCAAACAAACTGAACAGCAATAACGAACTGGTCAGAAGTTTTTTCATTCAATTACCGATTCTGTATCCGTAGTCAGAGACGAATGATCGTCACTGTTTAAGCGCAGCTGTAGCTCATAGTCTTGAAGCAGAGCATTAATGCGGCGACGCTGCTCTTGCACGTTAGTGCTTTCATTCTGGTTAGTTCTCGCGACTGAATCACGAGTCAAACTTACCGGCTCTGCACTACCCGCAAATGGGATAGTTTGCAAAACAGGTAGCTGCTCAATTTCAGGTTGCGTTGCATCTTGTCCAGAGAACTGCTGCACACCTAAAATAACGGCGAGCGATACACACGCTGCAATGCCCACTTGGCCAAACTGAGTTAACCATGCAGGTAGCTGACGTTTCGCTTGCGACGGTGTAGGTTGTGCCTCAATCGGCATCACTGTCTCTTTACTTACCGCTTGATGTGCTGGCTCATCATCGAGTGCCAGTGCGACGCTCTCAGCAATATTCCAATCCAAGCTCTGTGGCTCATCGCCACGCATTACATCACCGATTAGGTGGTAGTTTTGCCAGGTTTGTTTGCTCTCCTGATCATTCTCAAGCGCTTCGATTAGCGCGTCGTCGATCAGGTCTCCGTCCATGAATGCTGAAAGCTTCTGTTTGTCAGCCATTATATTCACCATAGTTGTAACTAGTTTTAGCGTTGAAGAAGAGGCTTAATCTTCTTCTCTACCGCTTCACGAGCACGGAAGATACGCGAACGTACCGTTCCTACTGGGCAATCCATTACTTCTGCAATCTCTTCGTAACTCAAACCATCGAGTTCACGAAGGGTCATTGCAGTCTTCAAATCTTCTGGTAACGCTTCAATTGCAGCGAAAACTGTTCGCTTCAATTCATTCGACAACGTTAAGTTCTCAGGGTTCGAAATTTCTTTCAAAGCGTTACCGGTTTCAAAAAATTCGGCATCTTCTGCGTCCACATCGCTGGCCGGTGGCCTGCGACTCTGCGCAACAATGTGGTTCTTTGCGGTGTTCACTGCTATGCGATACAACCAAGTATAGAAGGCGCTTTCACCTCTAAACGTTGGGATCGCACGATACGCTTTAATAAACGCTTCTTGGGCTATGTCCGCTACGTCGCCCGAATTGCTCACGTATCTTGATATGAGATTGCAAACCTTGTTTTGATAGCGCAAAACCAACAGGTTAAATGCTTGTTTATCTCCACTTTGAACGCGCTCAATCAACACCTGATCGGTCGGCTGCTCGTTCATGCGAGCGTTCACTCCTATTCGTTCTCACCCTTACCTTCTCAGATATGAGTATTAATTATGCATATTGTAGTCTTGACACCACCGCTAACATGAGCACTATTGTGACTCTATGCAAATGGGAAAGTTCAAAACTTTCTGGATTTTTTTGTTATTTGTCATTCACAATGTGATTTGGCGTCCACTACAATGGGCTCAACTCACTAGAATGGATTAGTTAACGCCACAACACAACGAGTTTTTCAACCCGTTCCACATGGCGGTAATCCAATTAGCAAGTGCCCTTCGCCAGCTGCATTACGCAGCTTCCTATCGTGCACTTTTAGCTGGGTAGAGTTTGCTAGCTCTACCATAGGTCAGGATTTTAATAGAATTATGAACACAAACCGAGAACATCTTTGTGATGTTTTAGTTATAGGAAGTGGCGCTGCTGGTCTTTCTCTCGCGCTACGAGTTGCTGAGCGCGGTAAGGTTATTGTTTTAAGTAAAGGGCCGTTGAGTGAAGGGGCAACCTATTACGCTCAAGGCGGTATTGCCGCAGTTTTCGACGAAGCCGACAGCATCGAGTCACACGTTAATGACACCAATATTGCCGGAGCTGGCCTGTGTGAAGAAGACACGGTGCAGTTTATTGCAGAAAACGCGAAAGAATGCGTGCAATGGCTGATCGATGGCGGTGTTCCATTTGACCAAGTTGAAACCGAAAAGGACGAAGCACCTCGTTATCACTTAACGCGTGAAGGCGGACACAGCCATCGTCGTATTCTGCACGCAGCAGATGCAACGGGAATGGCGATGCAGACTACGCTGCAAGACAACGTGCAGAATCACCCAAACATCGAAATCTTTGAGCGCTACAACGCCCTTGATTTGATCACGGAAGATAAAGTGGGTGGCAGCAAAGACAAAGTTGTTGGTGCCTATATTTGGAACCGCAACCAAGAACACGTTGAAACCGTGCGCGCTAAGTTTGTCGTGCTGGCAACAGGCGGCGCATCAAAAGTGTACCAGTACACCTCAAACCCAGACGTTTCTTCAGGTGATGGTATTGCAATGGCATGGCGCTCTGGTTGCCGGGTTGCTAACCTAGAATTCAACCAATTTCACCCAACGTGTTTATTCCATCCAGACGCACGTAATTTCCTGCTAACCGAAGCGCTGCGAGGCGAAGGGGCTTACCTAAAACGCCCTGATGGCACCCGCTTTATGCCGGACTTTGATGAACGCGAAGAGCTAGCGCCGCGTGATGTGGTTGCTCGTGCTATAGACTTCGAGATGAAACGCCTAGGTGCAGATTGCATGTATCTCGACATCAGTCATAAGCCGGAAGAGTTTATCATCAAGCACTTCCCAACCATTCACATGCGCTTGCAAGATCTCGGCATCGACATGACCAAAGAGCCGATCCCAATTGTTCCGGCGGCACACTACACCTGTGGTGGCGTCATCGTAAATAAGTCGGGTCGCACGGATCTTGAGCAGTTGTATGCGATTGGTGAGGTGAGCTACACCGGTCTTCACGGGGCAAACCGCATGGCGTCAAACTCACTGCTTGAGTGCGTGGTATACGCTTGGTCTGCGGCCAAAGACATCATGGAAAAATTCGACAGCGCAACTCATCCAGACACCTTGCCAGCTTGGGATGAAAGCCAAGTCAGCTGCTCTGATGAAGAGGTCATCATTCAGCATAACTGGCACGAGCTGCGCCTGTTTATGTGGGATTACATGGGCATTGTACGCACTGATAAACGACTTGAGCGCGCACTGCGTCGTATTCAGTTACTTCAACAAGAAACTCATGAATACTACAGCCACTTCAAGGTATCGAACAACCTGCTAGAACTGCGTAACCTGCTGCAAGTTGCTGAGCTGATGGTTCGCTGTGCCATGCAACGTAAAGAAAGCCGCGGTCTGCACTACACGCTCGACTATCCTGAGATGCTAGAAAACAGTGGTCCAACGATTCTGGAGCCGTAATTAATCCTCCTAATCAAGTTAGAACCGAAAGCAGCCACCTCACTGGCTGCTTTTTTATTGCCACCCTTTTACCACTACCGCTAAATGCCGGTAACTTCGCTCTGTGGTGGCTGTACGCCAAATAAGCCGCCAACCGTGTTTAGCATCGTAGAGGGCAATCACCCATGCTGATAAGGCGAGATTAAAATGCGCCTTATTTAGCCTTTCTTCATTAAGGTGCCACTTATCGTCTTTAAAGCGCAGACGCCCAGTGGCACAAGGCCGTATCATTGACGTCGACACAACCACACCCCATACCAATGGCAAGATCGCTAGAGGCAGAGGCGAAAAGAGAACGGCGAAACAAATCGAGAATTTGACTAGGCTATCAATAACCGAAGGAAGGGAACAAGAAGACAGGTGCAGGTCAAGATGAGGAACCTCGGCCTGCCCCATATAATTCGATTAGCGAACTTTACTTAAGTTGTGTGCCACGATTTTGTCGACCATCGACGCGTGACCTAGGTTTTCGCTACGCCCATGCCCCATCACCCAGGTGAACAAATCCGGGTCGTCGCATTCCAGCAGCGATACGAAGTCATGTTGCTCTTGGTCATTGAGAGTATCAAAGCACTCCTCAAAGAAAGGCATAATCACGACGTCGAGCTCCAACATACCTCTACGACACGCCCACTTGATGCGCGCTTTTTCTTCACTAGAGTACATTCTAATCTCCATCTACTACTCATTATTGGGCGAGTGTAACAAGCAAGTGCATGCCCCACCACACTCTGCATCACACAAACTCAACTTTGCTCACAAGATTTCGTGCAACAAGCCCTATTTGGGTTTCCAAGCTTATTGAACTATCCATTGATACTATATCCATTGACACTGAGCAGTTTAAGCTGACAAATGGTAACGTCGCGATTAACATATCAACCATGTATAACAAAGAGATCACAACCTATGGAATGGCAACCTAGCATTCAAGCACTATCCCTTACCCCAGAGACAACGCTTCCCGCACTGATGTTGACGCCGCTCAGCTCTTGGGGCGCGATTGAACTGACGGGTGATGACCGTAAGTCTTACCTTCAAGGTCAGGTGACCTGTGATGTGGTCTCATTGGAGGCACAGCAATCGACGCTAGGCGCTCATTGTGATGCAAAAGGTAAAGCCTGGAGTGTGTTTCGCTTGTTCCATACAGAACAAGGCTACGCGATGTTTCAGCCACTATCAGCGATTGGTCAAGAGTTAGTTGAGCTGAAAAAATACGCCATCTTCTCTAAAGTTGAATTCACCCAAAGCAGCAAAGCGTGCATCGGTGTTATGGGAGGGCAAGCTCAAGCGTGGGTTGATGAGCATTTCCCATCAGCAGGTAACGTTAGACAGCAAAATGGCAGCAGTGCAGTACGCATTGATGAAAAGCGTTGGCTGGTACTGGCAAGCGATGAACTTATTGAATCCCTAGACGCTCAAGAGACTCAGTGGGTGCAAGAATCTATCTGGACGCAGTTCGACATTGATGCAGGGCTACCTACTCTGAGTGCAAAGCAACAAAACCAGCACATTCCTCAAGCGTTCAATCTACAGGCATTGGATGGTATCAGTTTTGCTAAAGGCTGTTACACCGGCCAAGAGACGGTCGCTCGAGCCAAATATCGCGGCATTAACAAACGCATGCTAGCGACACTCACTGGCCGTTTAACCGCAGCCGTGACTGGCGATGAGGAAATCATCATTGAACGCTCTGTCGGTGACAACTGGCGTAAAGCAGGCGATGTCCTTAGCGTATTCCAATACGATGACCACACATTTAAGGCGTCAATCATCATCAACAACAACCTAGATGACGACGTTGAATTCCGCCTAGCGTCTCAACCAGATAGCCGCCTGTCATTGTCACTTCCACCATATTCGCTCGATAGCGAATAAACACAGTGTCTTCACTGATGACTGACGTACCCGAAATTGAAACTGCGATCACACAATATTTGACGCAAAATGGCATTCCATTTCGGGTACTGATGCAGCCGCGTGAAGCCGTGTCGATTGAAGACGCGGCAATGCTGCGAGGCATCACTCCCAACATGATGGTTAAAACCATGGTGTTGAGAGACATGGGGAATCACTATGCGCTAGCGTGCTGTCCAGGCGATCGCCAAATCGATCCTAAAAAGGTTCGAGCGGCACTGCAATCTAGGCGCATGACTTGCGTTGACAGCCAAGATATCGAATTGCTAACCGGCTACAAGATTGGCACAGTAACGCCACTATTACTCAAAACCCCAATGCCCATCCTGTTTGACTCGACGCTAAAAGCAACGTCTACCATTACTATTAGCAGTGGCGAGCGTATTGCTGGCATCGAACTGGCTTTGGATGACCTCACCAGACAATGCTCACCACTCTGGAGCGACATCATTCGTTAATCGTTGTGACTCGCCGGCTTGCCAATCCAATGTCTATCGCCGTCAACGCCACCAGCGCGTAATTGTCCTAGCGTTAAATTTAGCGCTACAAAATGCAACATTTTGTCTACCAAGGATGGTCAAGTGTGAACTTAGTCGGATTTTACCACACGCAACAATGAAAAGTTATACATTTATTCAGCATAAATAGTCACGACGTCAATTTTGCGTTATGGTGGTTTTGTGTCCAATTTAATCCCAAGGTTAAATTGAAACACGCACTAGAGTGAATCTCTGCCTAGGGCAGTAACTCCACTTTTGTGTAATGCATCTGTGACATTTGGCCCGCTGTGCGGGCTTTTTTTTGTCTTGTTTTTCTCCCACATACTTTCCAATCCCATTCGGTCATGAATGTGTAAATTTGTATGTCAGATGACAACTTTTCTTGCTTTGTCCGGTCTATTAATACGTAACTATTGTGCGGCGGTTATAAAACCAACCATCGAGAACATGCGATATTGTTGATTCTCACTTTTCACCAACTAGGCTATCAGAAACAATATTGAAGTAAGAATGGAAGCCCCCAGAATGAGCTTTTGTGCTAAGTATCACGTGGCATTGGCGATAAGTTAGAAGAAATGCAAAACGTAGCACAAAACAACAAAGTGACGCCAACAAGAGGGCAATTAAGCCTCCTTAATCACACAATTTAGTAAGGGTTTTATCTATAATTCCCGAGCTAGGACAACGTTAGGTACACTATAAGGAAGGTTAAATGAGACTGTTTAAGCGCTATACGCCAAGTATGATTGCTAAACACATAAGTCGATTGTTTAAGGGAAAGATCTACGTTTATGGACTCGGAGGCTTTGAGTTCGACAACGGCAAACTGATCATCCCTGAACGTGCAGAACAGCGCCATTTCAAAGCGGTAAAAGAGATCAACCAAGAAGTCATGAGACTGAGGTGCGCGTACGCCTAACTGAAATTTTAGTCAAACTTGCCACTGCGTCTCATCCTCATTTCGTTTCTACTACGCAAGCAAGAATACCACGCATTAAAAAGGACAGCTTAAGGCTGTCCTTTACGTTTCCTTCAATCAAACGCTATTTATTAGTCTTGACTTACCAATGACTTAGCAAGCTCCGGCAGTCGACCTCGCATCCCAAGAGCTCGACTCATGATCTCTTGTTTCGCACCAGGTAACTGCCCGACCAGGCTCATACCAATACCACGGATCATTTTCTTCGCAGGATTATCACCTTCGAACAAGTCTTTAAAACCCTGCATCGCTGCGATCATTTTCGCCGCTTCGGCTTTACGCCAGCGCTCATACTCACGCAAATGACGCTTACGCCCCACATCTTTCCCTTCATGCCACAGCTTTTTCAGCTCTTGGGCTAGGCTTGCCGCATCCAGCAGACCTAAGTTAACCCCTTGTCCAGCAAGTGGGTGGATGGTATGCGCCGCGTCGCCGACTAGTGCTACACGCTCAGTTACAAAGTCACGAGCATATCGCATGGTAAGAGGGAATACACGACGTTCTGATTGCACCTGGCACAAACCCAAACGGCTATCAAACTCTGCCGTCAACGCTTTGTTGAACTCGGCATCAGACATCTTTGCCAGCTTTTCAGCGCGGGTAGGCTCAGTTGACCAAACGATGGAGCACAAGTTGTCTTCATTCATCGGCAAAAACGCCAGAGGGCCTTGAGAGGTGAACACCTGACGCGCCACTTTGGCATGATGATCTTCAGTGGTGATATTAGCCACGAGCGCACTGTGTCCATAATCCCAGTGAGTAAGCGGAATATCTTGCTGCTTACGAACCCAAGAGTTCGCGCCATCGGCACCAACAATGAGCTTACTGGTAAACGACTGACCGTTGTCTAGTGTCGTCCAAACTTCACTTTCACCAATCGCCATCGACTGACAACGATGTGGCATAAAGAGCGTCACATTGTTTTGTTGCTCAACCTGTTCCAGCAGCGCCAACTGAATAACTCTATTCTCAACAATGTGGCCTAAGTTAGGCTGGGACATTTGGCTGGCAGAAAACTCGATACGAGCGAAACTGTCTTGCTCCCAGACCTCCATTGCCTGGTAAGGCGCATTGCGATGCTTGGCAATCGCTTCCCATGCGCCTAGGTTTTTGAGGATCATTTCACTGGCTCGGCTCAGTGCCGAGACACGAATATCAGGATCACCAGAGAGATCTTTTGAAGGCGTCGTGCCCTCGACAATCGCAATTCGCAACCCCGTATCTTTCAAAGCACGCGCTAACGCGAGTCCCACCATTCCGCCACCGACGATGGCGATATCAAAACTTTGCATCTTCGTATTACCTATTCACCACACCCAAAGCACGATTAAACACAGGAGTCTTCAGCCGTGGGAAATTGTCCATCATTGCCAATCCAAGATTTCTCGCCACCCGAAGCGTCAATAAATCATTGGAAAATACGCGCACCAAACCTGATGTCATGGTTATCGTGAGCTCTCGATCAGTCTGACGTTGCGCTTGAAACTTAGTTAGATTAGCGTACTCACCCACATCTTTACGGTTTTCAAGCAGCGAATCCACCAATGTCGCAATATCGCGAATACCCAAGTTGAATCCTTGTCCGGCGATCGGGTGCAACGTCTGCGCCGCATTCCCCACCGCCGCAACACGATGAGCAACGATTTGTGGTCTGTATCTCAACAGCAGTGGGTAGCTCACGACCGAACCGACACGAACAAAACGCCCCAGTCGCCAACCAAACGCTTCTTGAAGCGCATCTAAAAACTCATTGTCTGGCAACGCTTGTACCAACTTGGCCTGCTCTGGCGGCATGCACCACACGAGCGAGCTTCGCGATTGTGACATAGGCAGCAACGCAAGCGGGCCATGCTCGGTAAATCGCTCAAACGCTCGACCGCTTGGCGCTTCACTGGTTAGCGCATTGGCGATAACGGCCACTTGCTCAAAATCTTGGGTATGCTGTTCTAGCCCTACCGCCTGACAAATAGCTGAATCCGCACCATCCGCTGCGACGACCAATTTCGCCTCTAGCTGCAAGGTTTCATCTTGAGGCGAGCGAATGTCAACGGTGACAGCTTGTTGATGCTGTACAACCTCACTCACTGAATAAGGACAGAATAAGTCAATGTGTTCGCGCTTAGCGAGTTCGTCATTAAAACGTCTGCCTATCTCGGCAAGCTCAACCACGTAACCCATCGCATCAAGGCCTTCTTTATCGGCATAGAAGTCGGTCATGCCGGCATGACCACGGTCTGATACATGAATGTGAGTGATGGGTGTGGCATGATCCTCAATCACATGCCACAGGCCGTAACCTTTCAGGATCTCGACAGTGCCATGTGACAAAGCAATAGACCGGGCATCAAACCCAGGATGAGCTGCATTGTCTTGTGCAAACGACTCGACAACCGCTATGTTGAGCGCATGATCAAAGCTAGTGTCCAGCGCCATAGCGAGCGTCGCTCCCGCCATCGCTCCACCAGCAATAACAACATCATACTTTTTGGGCACAGACTTTCTCCTTGTTCGCCAACCTGACCCGCACCTAGATTAGTGAATCGTCGGTGATTCAGCCGCTTTACTTGGTTTTACGCCAAACTCAGCGTGAATAGTCAATACGCAAGCTTTAACGTGCTCAATAACCTGTTCTAGCAATTGCGCTTGCTCTTCTAGATCGTCATCTTCATCGATGCCCAGTCTAGCAATTTCTTCCAAGTCACCCAGCGCTTCTTTGGTATCGGCCGACGCTTTTGCTAAAGGAGCGTTAATGAGTCCGAGTCCCGAAATAAAGTGGTTCACCCACTCGCTGAGGCCATCTGCTTGCTCAAATAAGCTAGCATCTACGCCCTCACCAGGAATAAACAAAGCAAGCTCAAAGCTTTGCTCTGCCGTCAGTTCTTTGATCGATAAATCCAACAGCGCTTTTGAACGGGTTAATAGAGATTGAGGCCAACCTAGACCATCATTGGTGTAGTCAAACAACAGAGGTTGCCAGCTGTCATCTTTCAAACCTAAACCGCCACTTAACATGCCAACCAATAGGCCGTGCAGTTCAGCAGGGGAAACGGCAAGGCCGGCTTGTTGTAGCTCTGTCGCTACCGCAATGTAATCGGGTAGTGTTGATTCACTCATAACGATTCTCGTTGTCCTGTAGGGCAGCCAACTGGGTCACCAGCAGTGCCACTTTTATTCGAATTGGATGTGCAATGCTACCACTTCCCACTCATGGCGGAAATGGTGTCCCACTCGTTTCTGAATAGCTTTTGTGCGAATTGTCGATTTCGTGTGTGATTAGCCACGCATTTGGCACGGAGTCACCAGAAAAGCTTGAATCTTAATGTGGCTTTACCTATAGTTTCTCCCTCAACATTACCGCTATTGGTGATACTTAAAAGAGTTCTTGTCATTATGGAAAATCAAGCTGTCGAAGTGGAAATTTTGGGTAAACTGACTCGGGTAAATTGCCCAGAAGATCAGAAAGATACCCTTGTTCAAGCGGCGAAAGACTTAGATAACCGATTGCAAGAAATGTCCCAAAGGACTAAAGTAACCAACGAGTTGAAACTGCTTACCATTGCGGCGCTTAATATGTCGTATGAGCTTAACAACCGCAGTAATGAGTCACTTCAAGAAGTGACTGAGATGAACGAGCGCATGGAGCAGCTCGCGGCATCACTTGATGATGCCATCAGCAAAGTAAAGCAAGGACAGCAAGCCTAATTTTACCCTGGGGTGTGCGTCAGTGGATTTAAGTCCCTGAGCCGATAAGCAATACCAAAGGGTTAGTACTTGATAGCTATTGAGCAAGCTCGGCTCGTATCGAGAAGCCTACGGTTATCATTGCTGATCCGCCTTGAACCAGCTGGTTCAAGGGCCACAATCCTCAACGGCACTCTGGGGTATTCCTAATGTCACCATCGACTAGGCAGCAAATTCGAACCTTGATTCGGGGCCGCCGACAAGCTATCCGTTCAGATCAGCAAGCTCACTACGCTCTCGACTTGGTCGAACGCGCCAAGCAGCTACCCGAACTCCGCGCTGGTCAAAAAGTCGCGCTTTATCTAGCCACTGATGGCGAACTGGATACTCAACCTATGATTGAGTGGTGCTGGCAACAAGGAATAGAGACCTACCTTCCGGTTATCCATCCTTTTTCCAAAGGCCATCTCCTATTCTTGCGCTACGCATACACCACGCCTCTGGTGCACAATCAATATAAAATCCTCGAACCAAAGCTTGATAAGCAGACGATATGTCCTGTCGCTGATCTGGATGTCATCTTTACACCACTTGTTGCGTTCGATGACGATGGTCAACGCCTCGGAATGGGTGGCGGCTACTATGACCGAACCCTCGCACCGTTTGCCACGAATCAGACTGGTCCAAATGCCATTGGACTGGCTCACGATTGCCAGCAAGTCGGCAGGCTACCAATTGAATCATGGGATATTCCGCTTAGTACCATCATGACGCCAAGCAAAATCTGGCGCTGGTAAAAACAGTCTCGAAAAGAGCAATCGATTGCTGTTTTTTGCTGTTTTTCTTCATTTCGCCAACTTAACCGTCATTTTTTGCGGTTTTTGATATATAATTCGCCCGCATTTTGACCTTAATTCTAAACATTGGGATTTCACCATGACTCAAGACGAGATGAAGAAAGCCGCTGGTTGGGCAGCACTTAAGTATGTTGAGAAAGGCAGTATTGTTGGTGTAGGTACCGGCTCTACTGTTAACCACTTTATTGATGCGCTAGGCACAATCAAAGAAGACATCAAAGGTGCAGTTTCAAGCTCTGTCGCTTCAACTGAGAAGCTAGAAGCACTTGGCATCGAAGTATTCGACTGTAACGATGTAGCAGCGCTTGATGTTTACGTTGACGGCGCAGATGAAATCAACGCAGCTCGTGACATGATCAAAGGCGGCGGTGCTGCATTGACTCGTGAGAAGATCGTAGCCGCTATCTCTGACAAATTTGTGTGTATCGTTGATGGCACCAAAGCAGTCGACGTACTGGGTAAGTTCCCACTTCCTGTAGAAGTTATCCCAATGGCACGTTCATACGTAGCACGTGAACTGGTAAAGCTTGGCGGTGACCCTGTGTACCGTGAAGGTGTTGTGACCGACAACGGCAACGTGATCCTAGACGTGTACGGCATGCAAATCACCGATCCAAAAGCGATGGAAGACAGCATCAACGGTCTAGCGGGTGTTGTGACTGTGGGTCTATTCGCGCACCGCGGTGCCGATGTGATCATCACTGGTACGCCAGAAGGCGCAAAAATCGAAGATTAATGACACGCGCGTTCACGCTATCACTGGCCTTATAACTGGCCGATATATTGAACGCGATTACGTCATTTGACTACAAACGGCACCCCTGGTGCCGTTTTTTCGTTTTCCTATAAGAAAATTATGCCTTATTCCGTAATTTTCTTACCCATCGTTAAACTTTTTTGTTACTTTATTGGTCACAAGACGCACAAGGAAAACGTTTGCCTAAAGCAGTTGGAAGCTCCCTCCCTGATATTCTCACTGTCAAATGTGCGCCAATTTAGCCCAAATTTCCCATGTTAAGGATGAGTTCAATGGCCAAAGTTTCACTGGAAAAAGACAAGATTAAGATTCTTCTGCTGGAAGGTTTGCATCCATCTTCTGTAGAGGTTCTTCAAGCTGCCGGTTACACCAATATCACTTACCACAAAGGCTCGCTACCAGAAGACGAGTTAATGGAAGCGGTAAAAGACGTTCACTTTATCGGTATTCGCTCCCGCACTAACCTGACAGACAAGGTGATCAACGCGGCAGAGAAACTTGTGGCGATTGGCTGTTTCTGTATCGGTACTAACCAAGTTAACCTTGAAGCTGCGGCTAAGCGCGGTGTACCTGTCTTCAACGCACCATTCTCAAACACGCGAAGTGTGGCTGAGCTAGTCCTTGGTCAAATCCTGTTGCTACTTCGTGGCATTCCAGAGAAGAATGCTCTCGCTCACCGTGGCATTTGGAAGAAGAGTGCGGACAACTCTTATGAAGCTCGTGGTAAACGCCTTGGTATTATCGGTTACGGTCACATTGGTACTCAGTTGGGTATCATTGCAGAGAACTTGGGTATGCGTGTCTACTTCTACGATATCGAGAACAAGCTGTCTCTTGGTAATGCGACACAAGTGCACACCATGACTGAGCTATTGAATAAGTGTGATGTCATCTCACTGCACGTTCCAGAAACTCCTGGAACCAAGAACATGATGGGTGCGGCAGAGTTCGAGCGTATGAAGCCAGGCTCAATCTTTATCAACGCGGCGCGTGGCACTGTGGTTGATATCCCTGCCCTTTGTGACGCCCTTGAAGGCGGTCACCTAGCAGGTGCAGCGATTGACGTGTTCCCAGAAGAGCCAAAAACCAATGCAGACCCATTTGAGTCTCCACTGATGAAGTTCGACAACGTGATCCTAACTCCACACGTTGGTGGTTCTACACAAGAAGCACAAGAGAACATTGGTGTTGAGGTTGCTGGTAAGCTAGCGAAATACTCAGATAACGGCTCAACGCTATCAAGCGTGAACTTCCCAGAAGTATCACTGCCAGAGCACACAGACTGTTCGCGCCTACTGCACATTCACCAAAACCGCCCTGGCATCTTAACGCAAATCAACACCATCTTTGCGGATGAAGGGATTAACATCGCGGGTCAGTACCTACAGACTGCTGCGGATATCGGTTATGTAGTAATTGATGTTGAGACAGCGCGTTCGGAAGAAGCGTTGGCGAAATTGAAGCAGATTGAAGGGACGTTGCGAGCGCGTATTCTTCACTAATTTGTTTGAAGAGCTTTACCCCTCCTAGCCTCCCGGCTACGCGCCCCGCTTAAAGGGGAGGAACCACTGGCTCGCTGCGCATCGCCTTATACGAAAACGGCGATGCGACGATAGGAGCAAGCCTACTGTTCTCCCCCTAATATAGGGGGAGCTAGAGGGGGTATAATGCGCTGAACTTACAACAAATTATGCAATTAAAGTAGACACCTTAGCTTATAGCAAGCACTACTAACCCACTAAACTCCCCAAAACCATCACTCACCAATCCGATAAGTCACATCCACCCGATCACGAATCGTAATCACCGAATCCTGATAACTATTCGACTCCGCCTTGCTATCCATCGCCATCGCACGCATCACCACCGGCTGGTTCATCTGCTGACGGTACTCAATACGCCACACATTGCCAAGCTGCTGATCAAACCCTTTCGCTAATGAAGACGCTTTGCTTTGCGCATCTTTTATCGCCGCCATACGAGCCGCTTCTTGATACTGACCTTGGTCTTTGACTTTTAGTTGAATGTTATCGACCTGATTGATCCCGGACTCCAGAGCAAGATCCAAATAGTTATTAAGCTTATCGAGATCCATCACTTGAACCGTCACCGTACGAGACGCTCGATAGCCAATCAGTTCAGGCTTGCCCTTTTCTGGGTAGTGATACTGCGGTGAAAGATAGAGATTTGAGCTTTGGATATCCGCTTTGTCGATACCATTCTTGGTTAAGTCATCAAGAAATTTGTCGACGACAGAATCCACACCTTGCTTGGCTTGGTCAGCATCCATCTGAGACTGAACCACGCGAACTGAAAACTCAGCCATATCCGGCTTGGCTTGGATTTCACCGTAGCCTGTTGTAGAAATGTGGGCAAATTCCGGCTGACTCGCAAACACCGGAGCCGCAAATAGACTGACGACTAAACTACCAACAACTAATGACTGTTTCATGAAGACTCCTCGTCTTATTTTCTTATACTCAATATTAGGCATAGGTTTGGATTATAGGTTCCCAGACATTAAAAAGCTGACAGAACATTGACCAAACACCATCTGTCACTACTGAGGCAAAAACTGCCTAGCGTGGCCAATAATGGCATCCGACACCTCACTCAGCACTCCACTTTCAAGCTGCCAGTGGTGCCAGTAAATTTGGTGTGACAGCAAGATATTGGGCGTCAATTCAATCAAGGCGCCAGACTCGAGTTCATCTTGGATTTGCAGCTTAGGAATAAGGCAGTAAGCCACACCCGCGACTGCCAATTTCACGAACGCTTCTGAGCTTCGTACT
This sequence comes from Vibrio sp. DNB22_10_4, assembly GCF_052879755.1. Classification (NCBI taxonomy): domain Bacteria; kingdom Pseudomonadati; phylum Pseudomonadota; class Gammaproteobacteria; order Vibrionales; family Vibrionaceae; genus Vibrio; species Vibrio sp. DNB22_10_4. Next base: position 618,245 of record NZ_JBNNXW010000002.1, read on the forward strand.
GTATGTTTAAGTATGTTGCCACGCATAATATTGAAGTGTTGATTCACAAACTTCTGATGCATTTTGTCGTGTTGGTCATAGGCAACGGCTGGCGCTTTCATCAAGGTTTCCCGGTTCACACCTTGGCTGAAGTATCGTTTGATAAAACTTGGGCTCGCCACACAAAGATAGTCAACGCGTCCTAAGTAATCGGCGACACAGCCAGGAATCGATTGTGGCTCTAGACTGATTGCCCCCACCACTTCCCCGTTTTTGAGCTTTTCTATGGTTCGACCTTCATCATCAACAATAAGATCAAGCTCTACGCGCTTGGACTCTAGAAGCGGAAACAAACTCGGTAACAGCCAAGTCGCTAGACTATCTGCGTTCGTAGCAAGAGAAACCGATAACGGCTTATCGCCAAGGTCGGCAGCAAGCTCAGGCACCAGCTCTTGTTCTAGCAAACGCACACGACGATATAGCCCAAGCAACTTTTTCCCCACCGCGGTTGGTCGTGGTGGCTGTTCTCGAACCAATACTGGTTGCGCCAACCATTTTTCCAGTTGCTTCACGCGTTGAGATACGGCAGATTGAGAGATATACAAGTGCTCCGCTGCTTTATCGAAGCTTTTTTGCTCAACAATCGCATCCAGTGCCTCTATCCATTTATAGTCTAATCCGCGCATCTTTTAACCCCTCAAAACAGCCATTAGCAAAGCTTATTTCTCATTAATATTATTAACTTTCCTAATCATAATCGAATCGCTATTCTCTCGCTCTCTTTTATGCAGTGGTGAGGAAATTAAAGTGAATTTTTGGGTGCTTCTTCAAGGTTTCGGATTGGGTGCGACAATGATTATCCCAATTGGCGCTCAGAACGCTTATGTATTAAATCAGGGTATTAAGCGTAATCATCACCTGACAACGGCGACGGTGTGCAGCCTGCTAGACATGACGTTCATCTCACTAGGTATCTTTGGTGGCGGTGCGATATTGTCGCAAAACGAACTACTACTAACGGCAGTGACTCTAGGTGGTATCGCTTTTCTAACCGGTTATGGTTTGCTCTCTTTGCGTAGTGCATTTAAAACACCAGCAGCAAAAGAGTCATCAGGTGAAGTCCTTGCTCGCGGAAGACGAACCGTGGTTTTAGGTGCCCTTGCGGTAACCGTGCTAAACCCACACTTGTATTTGGATACTGTGGTGATTCTAGGCTCGATCGGTGGCCAGTTTGAAGGTAATGACCGAATTGCCTTTGCTATAGGTACTGTACTGGCTTCCTTTGTTTGGTTCTACTCGCTCTCGATGGGGGCGGCAAAACTCGGCCCAACACTATCAAAACCTAAGGTTAAGAAAGGTATCGACTTGGCGGTAGCGGCCATGATGTTTACTATTGCTCTACTACTTACAAAAGGGTTAATGGAGTAAACCTGAATGGATAGAACAGAAAGCATCTATCTAGCCAACCTTACGTTATTGGAGACCTTGTCGGTCTCCTTTTCGAAATGGCAGCATGAGCCTATTCTGGACTTTGAAACAGATGTTCGTATAGCAAAAGAACTTGGCTGGACAGGTCTGCACAGCAAGAGCCTATTCTTAAAAAAGAAAGGCGGCGGGTTTGCTCTGTTTCTAACCGATAAAGACTCTAGGTTAGACAAAGCTCAACTAAAACTCGCGCTCGGCAAACGTACCTCTATCTGCAGCAATGAGGAAATGATTGAGCAGATTGGTTGTGTCCCTGGCGCGGTATGTCCGATAGGACTCCCTGAAGACATCACCATTGTTGTCGATAGCCGTTTATTTGATGCCGAAGAGATTCTTTATACACCGGGTAAACCTGATTGGACATTTGGTATTGATGGTAGCGCTCTCAAACAGGTGCTAGACAGCGTTCCAAACCAAGTCATTGAAATAGAAAAAGGAGAAGCCTAGCTTCTCCTTTTTTACATTTGATATTAACGCCTGGACGATCAGTCCACTTTGTTTAAATGCACATCCATCTGTGGAAATGGAATTTCAATACCTTCTGCATCTAACGCTTCTTTGATCGCTTGTAGCGTATCGAAGTACACATCCCAGTACTGCTCAGTACGAACCCATGGGCGAACCACAAAGTTCACAGAAGAGTCAGCAAGAGCGACTACACCAACGGTAATGCCAGGCTCTTTTAGAATACGCTCATCTGCTTCAAGCGTTTTGCGAATCACTTCTTGTGTCTTCTTCAAATCCGCACCGTAAGAGACGCCAATGACGTGGTCGATACGACGAGTCGCATGACGCGAATAGTTGGTGATTGGAGAGCCAATGACCGATGCATTTGGTACCACAACCATTTTGTTGTCAGGTGTCGTTAGGATAGTTTGGAAGATCTGAATAGAATCTACTGAGCCAGCAACACCACCAATCTCTACATAATCGCCTGACTTGAATGGACGGAAGCCAACAATCAATACACCAGCAGCAAAGTTAGACAGCGAGCCTTGCAGCGCAAGACCGATAGCCAAACCAGCAGCACCAATAACCGCAACCACTGATGCGGTTTGTACACCGATGCGACTTAGTGCAGCAATCAGCACGATAACAAACAAGGTGTAACGTACGATGCCGTGAATAAACTCGACAACGGCCTTATCCATTTTCTTCTTGTGCAGCAACTTAGCTACGCTGCCGGCAATCGCTTTAACCACGATGTTACCAATGAACAGGATAAGCAGTGCAGAAATGATATTCACACCATACTGAACTAGAAGATCAGAGTTGTTAGTTAACCATTTCTCAGCATGAGACAAACTGTCTACAAGGGGAGTTTCAATATCAACAGACTCATTGGCCATATTGTGTACCTCTAGGATAATGATGAGCAAAGCGAGTCTTAGCTAATACCACTGACTTATTAGCAAAGGCGCGCAAAAACGTTAAAGCATATCGATTGCAAATACCAATACACAAAACATAACAAAAGGTTACGCAATCAAGAGCGGTTGTGCCAGTTTTTTTAATCACATCACGTTATTTTCCACCAGGCATAAAAAAAGCCGCTCTAAAGAGCGACTTTTTTCATCTTACTATCAGTTAAATCTTATTCGATTTAATCTTATAGTACGTCGATAGCGTTTAGGTCAGCGAAAGCTTTCTCTAGACGAGCAACCATTGAAGATTGACCTGCACGTAGCCATACGCGTGGGTCGTAGTACTTCTTGTTTGGCGCAGCTTCGCCAGTTGGGTTGCCGATTTGACCTTGTAGGAAATCAAAGTTCTCAGCCGAGTAAGTACGGATACCGTCCCAAGTTGCCCACTGTGTATCAGTATCGATGTTCATTTTGATAACACCGTAGCCGATAGACTCTTGGATTTCTGCTTCAGAAGAACCAGAACCACCGTGGAATACGAAGTTTAGAGCGTTAGGTGCGATACCGAACTTCTCTGCACAGTATGCTTGAGAGTCACGTAGGATAGTTGGAGTTAGAACAACGTTACCTGCTTGGTAAACACCGTGTACGTTACCGAAAGAAGCCGCGATAGTGAAACGTGGGCTGATAGCCGTTAGTTTCTCGTATGCGTACGCTACGTCTTCTGGAGAAGTGTAAAGCTCAGATGCGTCCATGTGAGAGTTATCAACGCCGTCTTCTTCACCACCAGTACAACCTAGTTCAATCTCAAGAGTCATGCCCATTTTCGCCATGCGAGCTAGGTACTGACCAGAAATTTCGATGTTCTCTTCTAGAGACTCTTCAGAAAGGTCGATCATGTGAGAAGAGAATAGTGGCTTACCAGTTTGAGCGAAGAACTCTTCACCTGCATCTAGAAGACCGTCGATCCAAGGTAGAAGTTTCTTAGCAGCGTGGTCAGTGTGAAGAATCACTGGAACACCGTAAGATTCAGCAACTGCGTGAACGTATTTTGCACCAGCAACTGCACCTAGGATTTGCGCGCCTTGACCTTCAAGCTTAACGCCTTTACCAGCGAAGAAGCCAGCACCGCCGTTAGAGAACTGAACTACAACTGGAGCTTTAACTTTAGCTGCAGCTTCAAGAACACCGTTGATAGAGTCAGTGTTAACTACGTTAACTGCAGGAAGAGCGAAGTTGTTCTCTTTAGCAACTTCAAATACTTTCTGAACGTCATCGCCAGAGATAACACCTGGTTTTACGAAGTCGAAGATCTTAGACATGGAATAAGTCCTATTTTCTGTCGTTTTAAATAAAAATTGGCAATCGTTTGCTCACAATGGGCGGCATTGTATCAAAGTTAACCAGCCATTGCAGCATAGATAAAAGCGGACTCATTAGCCCGCCTTATAAAAAGATAATTATGCTTTAGCACGCTCTTCAAGCATTGCTACTGCTGGAAGTACTTTACCTTCAACAAACTCAAGGAAAGCACCGCCGCCTGTAGAGATGTAAGAAACGTCAGCTTTGATACCGAACTTGTCGATAGCTGCTAGCGTGTCACCACCACCTGCTACAGAGAAACCTTCAGATTCAGCGATCGCTTTAGAAATGCCTTCTGTACCCGCTTCGAAGTTCTTGAATTCGAATACGCCAACAGGGCCATTCCATAGGATAGTTTTAGCATCTTTTAGGATTTTCGCTAGTTCAGCTGTTGAGTCTGGACCTAGGTCGAAGATCATGTCGTCGTCTTGAACTTCAGATACGTGCTTGATTTCAGCCTCTGCGTTCTCGTCGAATGCTTTTGCACATGCAACGTCAGTAGCAACTGGAATTGCACACTCGTCCATTAGCTTCTTAGCTGTGTCTACTAGGTCTGCTTCGTATAGAGACTTACCTACGTTGTGACCAGCAGCTGCGATGAACGTGTTCGCGATACCACCGCCAACAACAAGTTGGTCAGCGATTTTAGATAGAGACTCAAGAACCGTTAGCTTAGTAGAAACTTTAGAACCACCAACGATAGCCACCATTGGACGAGCTGGTTTGTCCATTGCTTGACCTAGTGCGTCTAGTTCGTTAGCTAATAGAGGACCTGCACACGCAACTGGCGCGTTCATGCCAACGCCGTGAGTAGACGCTTGTGCACGGTGAGCAGTACCGAATGCATCCATTACGAAGATGTCACATAGTGCTGCGTACTTCTTAGATAGCTCTTCTTCGTTCTTTTTCTCGCCTTTGTTGAAGCGAACGTTTTCAAGAACAACAAGCTCACCCGTGTTTAGCTCAAGACCGTCTAGGTAATCTTTAGCAAGCTTAACTTCACACTCAAGTGCGTCGTTTAGGTAGTTAACAACAGGTTGTAGAGAGAACTCTTCTGCGTACTCGCCTTCAGTAGGACGACCTAGGTGAGACGTAACCATCACTTTAGCACCAGCTTCTAGACAGTGCTTGATGGTTGGTAGAGACGCAAGGATACGAGCGTCAGATGTTACTTTACCGTCTTTAACAGGTACGTTCAGATCAGCACGGATAAATACGCGTTTACCTGCTAGATCCAGGTCAGTCATCTTGATTACAGACATGTTTAGTCCTCTCAACTAAAAAATAAATAAAGTTTTTGAAACCCGGCTTCTTGCCAAGTTTTAGAATTCATCAACTGGTTACTTATATTGGGCTCATGAATATTAATTTCAACCTTCAAAATTAATATTTTCCCCAAGAGCGCCCTTGATACTACTGAGACGCTTGCATTGCTAACGCGGTGTCTAACATGCGGTTAGCAAAGCCCCACTCGTTGTCACACCACACCAACATTTTGACCAGACGACCATCACTCACTCGAGTCTGTGTCCCATCAACAATGGCGCTGTGTGGGTCGTGGTTAAAGTCCACGGAAACCAGCGGTGCTTCAGTATAGTCAACAATGCCGTCTAATGTACACCGAGAAGCATTAATAATGACTTGATTTACGTCATTAACTTTCACATTCGTATTTATAGTTACACTAAGATCCATAGCGGTGACATTAATTGTTGGCACTCTTACAGAAATTGCTTCAAATTTGTTAGAAAATTTCGGAAAGATGCGTTCGATGCCTTTGTGAAGTTTGGTATCCACAGGAATGATGGATAGACTGGCAGAGCGTGTACGGCGTAGATCACCATGATACGCGTCGATAACCTGTTGATCATTCATTGAAGAGTGAATGCTAGTAATGGTGCCAGAGTCGATACCAAAGGCTTCATCTAACGCTTGGATAACCGGCACGATACAGTTTGTGGTACAAGAGCCATTCGAGACAATGTTATGATCTTTGGTAAGAGTATGATGGTTAACACCGTAAATAATGGTGTTATCAAGATCATTGCTGCCAGGGTGAGAAAACAACACTTTCTTAGCACCAGCTTCGATGTGCTTCATGCCATCAGCGCGACTACCGAACACGCCAGTACAATCTAGAACAATATCGACTTCTAGATTCTTCCAAGGCAGTAAACTAATGTCTTCTAAGTGCAAAATACGAATGGTGTCGAACTGACCATCTTTGTGAGTCAGATACAGATGCTCTTGGTCATGGGTGACTTTTTTATCAAAACGACCATGACTGGTATCGTATTGAAGCAAATGAGCCATCGCTTCTGGCTGCGCAAGTTCGTTTACGGCGACGACTTTGATTTGGTCGTTCTTCTCGCTTTCGTATAGCGCTCTGAGTACATTCCGTCCAATGCGTCCAAAGCCATTGATTGCCACTCTTAGCATCGCATTACGCCTTTTTTGTTCACGTGATAAGGGCTTGCATGGTAACCGATCGACCGACATTTCGCATTACGTGATTAGCAATTTGATTGCGCTATTTATCACCAATAGTTGCGATGCATCTCTCTTATGCGCTCACTTTTTCTTTCAATAGCCCTGTTACACTTAAATGAGAGTCATGATCTTGTGTCTTTTAACCACACAGTTTTTAACGCACAGGAGGTGTTCTCTATGACAAGCTCAACTTACTGCCAAGCTTGCAACAAACCCACCAGTCACAAAGAGATGCTGGTACGCAAGCCAAGCAGTTACGATACCGAGCCATCCTTAATGGGCAAGATTAAGCTGTTTGCGCATACGTTTATTAATGGCGGCCATTACTACGATATGGATCGCTACATAACCTGCCAAGACTGTGGCAAACGTACACTTGAAAACAAAGGCAAAGAGTTTGAATAGCCACAAAAAAACCGAGCACTAGGCTCGGTTTTTCATTTCAAGATGAAGGTGCTTATGCAAGCAGCTCTTTTGCCGTGTTCACAACGTTTTCCGTTGTGAAACCGAACATCTTGAATAGCTCGCCTGCTGGTGCAGACTCACCGAATGTCGTCATACCGATGATCTTGCCACCGAAGCCAACATACTTGTACCAGTAATCCGCAATACCCGCTTCAACCGCGATACGCTTAGTCACTGCCGCTGGAAGAACCGCTTCACGGTATGCTTCATCTTGCGCGTCAAATACGTCAGTTGAAGGAAGAGACACAACGCGTACTTTCTTGCCTTCAGCCGTTAGCTCAGCGTAAGCGTTTGTTGCTAGTTCAACTTCAGAACCGGTTGCGATAAGGATCAGCTCAGGCGTGCCTTCACAATCTTTCAGGATGTAACCACCTTTAGCAACGTTTGCTAGCTGCTCTGCGTCACGCTCTTGCTGCGTTAGGTTTTGACGAGAGAAGATTAGCGACGTAGGGCCGTCTTTACGCTCAATCGCGTATTTCCAAGCGACTGCAGACTCAACCTGGTCACATGGGCGCCATGTGCTCATGTTTGGCGTTACGCGTAGTGATGCGATTTGCTCAACCGGCTGGTGCGTTGGACCGTCTTCACCCAGACCGATAGAGTCGTGCGTGTAAACTTGGATGTTTTGCACTTTCATCAGTGCAGCCATGCGCATTGCGTTACGAGCGTATTCCATGAACATTAGGAATGTTGCACCGTACGGTACGAAACCACCGTGCAGAGCAATACCATTGATGATCGCCGTCATACCGAATTCACGTACACCGTAGTGGATGTAGTTGCCCGACGCATCGTCAGCCGTTAGAGACTGAGAACCAGACCACATGGTCAGGTTTGATGGTGCTAGGTCAGCAGAGCCGCCCATGAATTCTGGAAGCATCTTACCGAACGCTTCTAGCGCGTTTTGAGACGCTTTGCGTGATGCAATGTTTGCTGGATTCGCTTGAAGGTCAGTAATGATCTTGCTTGTAGCTTGTTCCCATTCAGCAGGAAGCTCACCGTTCACACGACGCTTAAACTCAGCCGCAAGTTCTGGGTAAGCCGCTTCATAAGCTGCTAGCTTCTCGTTCCAAGCTGCTTCTTTAGCCGTGCCTGCTTCGTTTGCATCCCACTCAGCTTTGATATCAGCTGGGATTTCGAATGGACCGTGCTCCCAACCTAGGAATTCGCGTGCTGCTGCAATTTCGTCGTGACCTAGAGGTGCACCGTGACAGTCGTGAGAGCCCGCTTTGTTTGGCGAACCAAAACCGATGATGGTTTTAGTACAGATAAGTGTTGGACGTGGATCCGCTTTTGCCGCCTCGATCGCTGCATTGATCGCGTCAGCATCGTGACCGTCTACCGCTGGGATTACGTGCCAACCGTATGCTTCAAAGCGCTTAGGCGTGTCATCAGAGAACCAACCTTCCACTTCACCATCGATAGAGATGCCGTTGTCATCCCAGAAAGCGATCAGCTTACCTAGACCCAGGGTACCAGCCAGTGAACACGCTTCGTGAGAGATACCTTCCATCAGACAGCCATCACCCATGAATACATAAGTGAAGTGGTCAACGATGTCGTGACCTTCTTTGTTGAATTGCGCTGCAAGGGATTTCTCAGCCAGTGCCATACCAACCGCGTTAGTGATGCCTTGACCTAGTGGGCCAGTCGTCGTCTCGATACCTGGTGCATAGCCGTACTCTGGGTGACCTGGCGTTTTCGAGTGCAGTTGACGGAAGTTTTTAAGATCGTCAATTGATAGCTCGTAGCCGCTTAGGTGAAGCAAAGAGTAAATCAGCATTGAGCCGTGGCCGTTTGATAGTACGAAACGGTCGCGGTCAGCCCACTCTGGGTTTGACGGGTTGTGATTTAGGTGAGAACGCCAAAGAACTTCAGCGATATCTGCCATACCCATTGGTGCACCTGGGTGACCTGAGTTAGCTTGTTGAACACCATCCATGCTTAGCGCGCGGATTGCATTAGCGAGTTGTTTACGAGAAGACATGTCTGCTCCTGAGTGCATTAAGCGAATTCCAAGTTTTTCATAGACTGATTGAATAATCAGCGGCCGCTATTGTCGCAAAGCCATATAGTCTCTGCAAACGATTTACCGTCATTTTTTGGCATTATCGCCGAATAATGTCGCCAGAATGTGGCGATTCACATACAAAACAGGCAAACGTTTGGCTATATGTTAAAAGCAAAAATCGCTTGCTAATCGAACATTGATGACTAGAATAGACGTCTAGATGTAGATACACCTACTATATATCATTGAATTTATTACAAGTGAGTGATTAGACACTCGCTTAAAAACAGTAATTGGAGCTCTCATGGCTAAGCACCTGTTTACTTCTGAGTCAGTATCAGAAGGCCATCCAGATAAAATCGCAGACCAAATTTCTGATGCGGTTCTTGATGCAATCCTAGAACAAGATCCAAAAGCACGTGTTGCTTGTGAAACTTACGTTAAGACTGGCATGGTGATGGTGGGTGGTGAGATCACTACTTCAGCATGGGTAGACATCGAAGAGCTAACGCGTGAAACCGTTCGCGAAATCGGCTATGTTCACTCTGACATGGGTTTTGACGCGGATTCTTGTGCTGTTCTGAACACCATCGGTAAGCAGTCTCCAGATATCAACCAAGGCGTTGATAAAGCAGATCCTAAAGAACAAGGCGCGGGCGACCAAGGTATCATGTTCGGTTACGCAACGAACGAAACTGACATCCTAATGCCAGCACCGATTACTTACTCTCACCTTCTTGTTCAAAAGCAAGCGGAAGTGCGTAAGAACGGCACTCTACCTTGGCTACGTCCAGACGCTAAGTCTCAGGTAACGTTCCAATACGACCAAGGTAAGATCGTTGGTATCGATGCGGTTGTTCTTTCTACTCAGCACTGCGATACCATCTCTACCCCTGATCTGCGTGAAGCGGTTATGGAAGAGATCATCAAGCCAGTACTACCATCTGAGTGGATCAACAAAGAAACGAACTTCTTCATCAACCCAACCGGTCGCTTCGTAATCGGCGGTCCTATGGGTGACTGTGGTCTAACAGGTCGTAAGATCATCGTTGATACCTACGGCGGCGCGGCTCGTCACGGTGGCGGTGCATTCTCTGGTAAAGATCCATCAAAAGTTGACCGCTCTGCAGCATACGCAGCACGTTATGTAGCGAAGAACATCGTAGCGGCTGGCATGGCTGACCGTTGTGAAATCCAACTGTCTTACGCAATCGGTGTTGCGGATCCAACGTCTATCATGGTTGAGACATTTGGTACTGAAAAAGTCTCTCACGACATCATCGTAGAAGCCGTTCGTCAAAACTTCGACCTACGTCCATACGGTCTGCAAGAGATGCTAAACCTGCTTCAGCCTATCTACAAGAAGACTGCAGCATACGGTCACTTCGGTCGCGAAGAGTTCCCTTGGGAAGCGACAGACAAAGCAGCGATTCTGCGTGAGTTTGCTGGTCTGTAATTACTCTTAACCTGAGTTTTTACTCCAAAAAAGCCCTCAAAATTTTTTTGAGGGCTTTTTTATTTTTTAATCCTGTCTTTTCAAATACTTTGTTACAAAAATGTTAACTCACTATCTTGTAGCTTGTATTTAATACCCTTCTGAAAATTGTGTTTTCCTCTAACACGGTCAATAGTTAGACAAAAGTGCCCTTGCGAATAGACCGCTTTGAGAGTTTGTTCGTATGCAAAATAGAGCGCTTAAGAAGGGAAGACGCTAACAACGGAAAATGGCTGGATTTTGCAAAGGTAAATGCAAGTCTACTGCCAGACCTATCCATGATGATTAGCGCCATGCCCTGATAAAACGAAGGCCAGTTTGTCAATCAGGGAGGACATATGCCTCGAACCGTTAATTCTGATGACTTCCAGAAGAAACATGAAGTCAGGGATCAAGATTACGCTAAAACCATTCCATGTAACCAGCTCAGTGTGTCTGCACCATTTCATTGGTTAGCACTTGGGCTTCATGACCTTATTCGCATGCCGATCATCAGCGCTTTTTATGGACTCTGTTTTACTGCCGCTGCCGTCGCTATCGTGCTTCTGGTGCAATGGCAAGGCACGCACCTAGTGATCATGCCGAGCTTGGTTGTGTACATGTTGATTGGTCCGTTTCTCGCTTTAGGTCTCTATGATGCAGCATGGGAAAGAGAAAAAGGTCATAAACCAAGTCTTTTCCACTCTATGAAAGCCATTGGGCGCAACTCCACCTCGCAATGGGCGTTTGCGGTACTCTTGGCCGTCGCCATGATCTTTTGGATGCGCATAGCGGCTCTGCTGCACGCACTCTACCCCTCTGTACAAGGTGCACCACTCTCTGAATTTGCTCCATTCTTGATTACCGGTAGCGTAGTTGGTGCGGTGATTGCGGCTATCATCTTCTCCATCTCAGCATTCTCTATCCCACTTATGATGGAGCGCCGTGTCGACATTATGACCGCTGTGTTCACCAGTTTTAATGCCGTCAAATCTAACGTACCAGCCATGATCGTTTGGGCTCTGATTATCTGCGGCGGTATCTTGATTGGTTTTGCCACATATGGCATAGGAATGATCGTGACAATGCCGATCCTTGGTTACGGCACATGGCACGCCTATCACGAGACCATCAAAAAGAAACACCACGCGTAACACGTTGGCATACTCAGCCAACCTCAGTAGAATGGCGCCCTGTTTGGGCGCTTTTTTATTGTAGGTTATACCCCGTGGATGCTTCGCTTTCTGAGCAACTTCATTATCAAGCCATTAAGACTCTGTCTCGCTGCACTGAGCAAGCTCGCCATTACTTTGAGCGTGATTTCCCTGTCCCTGCCCTTAACTATAAGTTGCGTGGCAAGGCGGCGGGTAAAGCCTACCTACAATCGTGGGAAGTGCGCCTCAATCCCGTTCTGTTTGTCGAAAACCAGCAAGACTTTATTGAAGAGGTCATCCCACACGAAGTCGCCCACTTGATCACTCATGCGCTATTTGGACGGGTGCGCCCACACGGCAAAGAGTGGCAAATGGTCATGAGTCAGGTATTTGGTATCGCCCCAAAAACCACACACTCTTTGAATGTGAGTTCAGTACAAGGGCGAACTTTCGAGTATCGCTGCCAATGTGACACCTTTGCCGTCACGGTTCGTCGTCACAACAAGGTGGTGCGCCAACAAGCCAGTTATCGCTGTCGTAAGTGCGGGGATACTATCGAGTTTACTGGTAAGCAGCTAAGCTAGTTACATGATCTAACTATCAATAGCTAAGGTCTTTTTTGCGAGTTACACTAGGTTATCCCAACCTTTTATAGACCTTGCTATGATCCGCCAGTTATTCGTTACGGCCTTTTTATTGGCCGCCGTTCTTCCCATTACCGTTCACAGTGCACCGCCAAGTAGCTTTAGCAAAGCAAAAAAAGAAGCAGTCAAAATTTATGCCGACCACCCAATAAGTTTTTACTGTGGCTGCGATATTCAATGGCAAGGTAAAAAAGGCACCCCGGATCTATCCGCTTGTGGCTATCAGGTTCGTAAGCAACAAAAACGTGCCAGTCGCATCGAGTGGGAGCATGTGGTGCCTGCGTGGCAATTTGGCCACCAGCGACAATGTTGGCAACAAGGCGGACGCAAAAACTGCACGCGCAATGACAAGCATTTCAAGCTGATGGAAGCAGACTTGCACAACCTGACGCCAGCGATTGGTGAAGTGAATGGTGATCGTTCAAATTACAACTTCTCACAGTGGAATGGCATGGACGGGGTCAGCTACGGCCGCTGTGAGATGCAGGTTAACTTTAAGCAGCGCAAGGTCATGCCGCCGGATCGTGCACGTGGCTCTATCGCTCGTACCTATCTTTATATGAGCCAAGAATATGGCTTTAAGCTGTCTAAACAGCAGACACAGCTCATGAATGCCTGGAATAAAACCTATCCTGTCGATGCTTGGGAGTGTACTCGCAACGAGCGTATTAAGCGTATTCAAGGCAACGACAATCCGTTCGTGGCACAGGCGTGCAAAAATCCCAGCTAAATCCTATGCCAAGCCCTTGTAATTTCGGGGGCTGGCATCCATCTTATACCTCAATACTGTTTGTTGTTTGGAAATTGTTATGCGTATACCTCGACTCTATCACCCTGAAACGATTCAATCTTTGGGCACACTTGCGCTCAGTGATGATGCCGCAGGACACATCGGCCGAGTGTTGCGTATGAAAGAAGGTCAAGAGGTACTGCTGTTTGATGGCAGCGGTCATGAATTTCCAGCCACTATTACTAACGTTGGCAAGAAAAGCGTTGATGTCGATATCCGCGAGAAAATCGCAGTCAGTATCGAGTCACCGCTCGATCTTCATCTCGGACAAGTCATTTCTCGTGGCGACAAGATGGAGTTCACCATTCAGAAGTCGGTCGAACTGGGCGTCAACACCATCACACCACTCATCTCAGAACGTTGCGGCGTTAAGCTCGATGCCAAACGTTTTGAGAAGAAGTTGCAGCAGTGGCAAAAGATCGCCATCAGTGCCTGCGAACAATGTGGCCGTAACACGATCCCTGTGATTCGTCCGATCATATCGCTTGAAGAGTGGTGTGCAGAGCCATCTGACGCGCTCAAGCTCAACCTTCATCCAAGAGCCAAATACTCAATCAATACCTTGCCAGAGCCAGTTCAAAAGGTTCGTCTACTTATCGGTCCAGAGGGCGGATTATCAGCGCAAGAAATTGAAATGACGGAACAATATCAATTCGAAGAAACCCTGCTTGGTCCTCGCGTACTGAGAACAGAAACGGCCGCGCTTACGGCGATCACGGCACTTCAAGTACGCTTTGGCGATTTAGGTTAACGGGAGAAAACAATGCTCAAACTCGGTATCGTGATGGATCCAATTTCCTCCATCAACATCAAGAAAGACTCTAGCTTTGCAATGATGCTGGAAGCCCAGCGTCGCGGTTATGAAATCCACTATATGGAAATGAATGACCTGCACCTAGATCAAGGCACTGCCGTCGCCGACACCAAAGTCGTCAAGCTCAAAGAAGATCCAAACGGCTGGTATGAATTTACTTCAGAGCAAACCATCGAACTGTCAGAACTTGACGCAGTGCTGATGCGTAAAGATCCTCCGTTCGACACTGAATATATCTACGCGACCTACATCCTAGAACGTGCAGAAGAAAAAGGCACGCTCATCGTCAATAAGCCTCAGAGCCTACGTGACTGTAACGAGAAGCTATTCACTGCGTGGTTCCCAGAGCTGACACCAACGACTATTGTGACTCGCAAAGCAGAGAAGATTAAGCAGTTCCGTGACCAACATGGTGATGTGATCCTAAAACCACTCGATGGTATGGGCGGCGCATCTATTTTCCGTGTTAAGCAAGACGACCCTAACGTTTCAGTGATCATTGAAACGCTGACCAATCACGGCCAAAACTATGCGATGGCACAAACGTTCGTTCCTGATATCAGTAACGGTGACAAGCGTATTCTCGTTGTTGACGGCGAACCAATGCCGTACTGCCTAGCGCGTATCCCTGCCAAGGGTGAAACCCGCGGTAACTTAGCTGCTGGCGGCCGTGGTGAAGCACGTCCCTTAAGTGAGACAGACAAGCAAATTGCCGAAGCTGTTGCTCCCACTTTGAAAGAGAAAGGCTTAATCTTTGTAGGACTGGATGTTATTGGTGACAAACTGACAGAAATCAACGTGACCAGCCCAACCTGTATTCGTGAAATCGAAGCCGCCTTTGACATCTCTATTACCGGCAAGCTAATGGATGCTATCGAGCGTCGTTTAGGCAAATAGCCAATAGTGGATGTAGATAGGGAGAAACGGGTATGAACTTAGCTAATCACTTTCTCGTTGCCATGCCAGGGATGAAAGATCCCTACTTTCAGCGCAGCGTGATTTATGTGTGCGAGCACAACGATGAGGGCGCGATGGGCATCATGATCAGCACCCCAATTGATGTGACTGTCGCAAACATGCTTAAGCAAATACAAGTTGAACTCCCTATCGCTTCACAAACCACCCACAGCAAGAGCCTCGACGAGCCAGTACTGAACGGCGGCCCCGTGTCCGAGGACCGTGGGTTTATCCTACATAATCCTAAAGATCAGTATCAATCGAGCATTCAGATCACCGACCGGGTATCAGTCACGACATCCAAAGACATTTTGGCGGTACTAGGTACCGATGCTCAACCTGAAAACTATATCGTCGCCCTCGGTTACTCTGGCTGGAGTGCAGGACAGCTGGAGACAGAGCTGGCTGAAAACTCTTGGCTCACCATAGAGGCGGATCCAAGCGTTATCTTTGACACTCCAGTGGAAGAGCGTTGGAGTAGTGCGGTGGGTATGTTAGGGTTTGATATCGCTCAGCTTTCAGCGGATGTCGGTCACGCATAGACTGCATTGCGCATAGCCCTCGTCTTTACAAGAATAGTGCCTTCACAAACAGAGAACTTATGACATCCAGAACCATCGTTGCTTTCGACTTCGGAACCAAAAGTATTGGTAGTGCTATCGGCCAAGAGGTCACCGGCACAGCAAGCCCACTAAAGGCTTTCAAGGCCAAAGACGGTATCCCCAACTGGGATGACATCGAAGCAACACTCAAAGAGTGGCAACCCGATCTCATCGTTGTTGGCTTGCCAACAGATGTGCGCGGCAAAGCGCTTGAAGACATTACTGCACGCGCTAAAAAGTTTGCTAACCGCGTTCATGGCCGTTTCGGTTACCAAGTTGAAATGCACGATGAAAGGCTGTCTACAGCCGAGGCTCGCTCAGAATTGTTTGAGATGGGGGGTTACAAGGCATTGTCAAAAGGCAATGTCGATTGCCAATCAGCAGTTGTGATCCTAGAGAGCTGGTTTGAAGCGCAGTGGGCTTAAATCTGATTTAAAACAGAAAAGGATGGCAAATGCCATCCTTTTTAATTTTCGCCAGCCGCCTTTCTACTCAAAGCGACATAATTCAATTAGTCTACTTTCAGCTCTTGCAACATAGACTCAGGCAAAGCAAGTTCATCATTCTTATTCACTTGAATGCCCGCTTCAATGATGTTTTTAGCGATCGCTTTCGCTTCATCCAGTGAGTGCATCGCCGCAGTACCACACTGATACTCATTAAGCTCAGGGATCTTGTTCTGGCTCTCAACTTTCAGTACGTCTTGCATTGCATTTAGCCAAGCATCAGCAACTTGCTGCTCTGA
Organism: Vibrio sp. DNB22_10_4; assembly: GCF_052879755.1. Lineage (NCBI taxonomy): Bacteria > Pseudomonadati > Pseudomonadota > Gammaproteobacteria > Vibrionales > Vibrionaceae > Vibrio > Vibrio sp. DNB22_10_4. The sequence continues at coordinate 634,581 of NZ_JBNNXW010000002.1, forward strand.
TGGCGTACCAATCGAGCTCATGTAAAAGCCCGTACGACAACCCATTGGAGAGATATCGATGATCTCAACCTGCTCACCATTTAGGTGCGCACGCATGAAGCCAGCATATAGGTGCTCTAGGGTGTGAATACCACGCTCAGACAAGATGTCCTTGTTTGGAGCCGTGAAACGCAGGTCGAAAACAGTAATTGTATCGCCTTTAGGGGTTTGCATTGTTTTCGCAACGCGTACCGCTGGAGCGTGCATTTTAGTGTGGTCTACCGTAAAGCTATCCAGTAGTGGCATGATATTTTCTCCTTGGTTTACTCACGGTTCCAACCTTGGATTAAGACCGTGAGAACTGTGTCTTTTAAGAACTGTGTCTTTTAAGAACTATGTCTTTAGCGTGATTGTAAGTGGCGCAGCAGCGCTGCGCAACCTCAGTAGACAAGCTTAGTTAGCGACCTGGGCTTGCTCCGGTGATAAATAAGCAAAGTAATCAGACAAGAAGTCATCGAAGTTGACGCTATCCGCCGATTCAATACTCAACTGAGCAGAAACCGAACGCGTTACCTCATCTTCCATCACTTGAGTCGTATACGTTTTGTACTCGTGAGAAAGGTTCTTCTGACGGTACTCTTTACCCAATTCGCAGCCCACTTTACCTAGTCCACCTAGTTCTTTAGTTTTCGCCAGTAGCTGACCAGAAATAGACAACTCAGGGTTTTCATTCCATACCTCAAGCCTGTCACACACCGCGCTGTACTCGCTGCCACCGTGTGCTGCATCCATATGCTTCGCGATATCACGAAGATCGGTAAAGACACGCTTAACCCAAGACTGGCTATCAAGCACTTCACCATCACAACCAATTTGTAGCTGCAGACCAACCTCACGGCCTTCGACGATTACTTTGTTCCAGTTTTCGCGCCAGCATGCGAGTTCACAATCATCCATTGGCTCGGAATCTTTAAGTGCACACCAGGTTAGGAATAAATCAAGGAAGCGAATTTGCTCAGCGGTAATGCCAATTGGACTATATGGATTCACATCCAACGAGCGAACTTCTATGTATTCAACCCCACCACGAGACAGTGCCTCTGACGGTTTTTCACCACTTTTCGCTACACGTTTCGGTCTAATTGGCGCATACAGTTCGTTTTCGATCTGCAGCACATAATCGTTCAGCTGACGGTACTCACCATCGACTTTGACGCCAATCTTGGCAAAGTCTTGCGATGGGGTATGAATCGCTTGATTCAGCCCTTCCAGATACTGGTCAAGGCTGTTAAAACCAATCTTTAAGGCACTTTGTGCGCTATTGGTGTAACCAAGATCGCTCAATCTCAACGAGGTGGCTTTTGGTAAATACAAGGTGCCACCCACTTTTTCAAATGGCAGTTTAGTCTCTTTACCTTGTAAGAATGATGAGCAGATAGCAGGAGATGCACCGAAGAAATACGGGATCAACCAACCGAAGCGGTAATAGTTTCGAATCAAACCAAAGTAAGCTTCCGACTTCGCATCTTGACGCGTTTTCTCGTCTTGTTCACCAAATAATGCATCCCAGAACGATTCAGGGAATGAGAAGTTAAAGTGCACACCAGAGATAATCTGCATCAAGCTGCCGTAACGATGCTTAAGACCTTGACGGTATAGCGTCTTCATACGTCCCGAATTGGACGTACCATACTGCGCTAGAGCAATGTCGTCTTCTGAGCCAACATAGCAAGGCATCGACAGCGGCCATAGCTTCTCGTTACCCAGTTTGGTTTGTGTGAAGTGATGAATATCGGATAACTGATTAATCAGCGTGTCGACATCACGTGATACTGGCGTTATGAATTCCAGAAGAGACTCAGAGAAGTCCGTGGTGATGTATTCATTAGTGAAGGCTGAGCCTAACGACTTAGGGTGAGGCGTTGTCGCCAATCGACCATCGTCGGTGTAACGCAGCGATTCCCGCTCCACTCCGCGTCCGAACTCTTTGAACACGGCCTGATGTTTAGCAACTTGATCCAGTCGCTGAGCAAATTTAGTCACAATGCGATTCGCTTATAGTTTGTTATTCCAATTGAAAAACGGATACATTAGCGAACACTAAGTAAGGTGTTCGCTAAATCACCTATTCCCACTATATGGTCATGTTACTGAGAGATTTCAAGCTCTGTAATTGGAATATTCAGTTTCTCTAACTGTGGCTTCAAACGCTTAGCATCGCCAACCACTATCAATTGGTATTGGCTAGGGTCAAACCACTTCGTCGCCAGCGCATTCAGCGTCGATTTATCAACGGTGGCAACAATGTCATTGCGCTGCTTCAGGTAATCCTTATCCAAACTATAGGTTAAAATCGACGAAAGCAGGCTGGCTTTTTGACTTGGTGTTTCATACGTCAATGCATCTTGCTGCCCAACGGCTAGACGCATAAATGCCAGCTCCTCATCCGTCATACCGTTCTCGCTGTAGTTTTTCAGCTCTGCGATCATTTCTTTAAGTGAGGCTAGCGTCGCATCAGCGCGCACCTGAGCGCTAAACACAATTGCACCCACCTCTCGATTACTTGCAAAATAGCCACTTGCACCATAGGTATAGCCTTTATCTTCCCTTAGGTTCTGGTTAATACGGCTATTAAAGTTGCCAGCCAAGTTAAAGTTAGCGAGGCGACTTAGGTAGAGCTCACCCGTGGCGTCAAACGGCAAACCTTGACGTACCATACGAACGATACTTTGCGGCGCAGAGGGTTTATCCACCAGGTAGATTTTCTGGCCCGCCAAAGAAGGGATGACCTCAGGATCAATCAGCGGCGCTGCTTCACCTTGCCACAGCGACCAAAACGCTAGCTGCTCGGTGATTTGCTTCTTGGAGATATCCCCCACCACGACAATTTGTGCTCCTTGCGGTGTGTAGTGCTCGCGATAGAACGCTTTGACGTCATCCAAGGTGATAGATGAAATCGAGGCATTGCTGCCGTCTGAAGAGCGGCCAAATACGCTGTCGCCATAAAGCACATCACGGGTTGCTTGCGAAGCCATCCAACTCGGTTTTTGGTGCTGATAAACCAAGCCTTCAAGCGTTTGTGCTTTAAGGCGGTCGAAGTCTTCTTGCTTCATCGCAGGGGTAAACAGCATGTCTTCGAGAAGCGTCAGTGTTTGCGGCAGATTTCGCTCCAGAGCAGACACAGAAACACGCGTGGTATATGCCCCTTCGCTAAACCCAATCTGACTGCCTAAACGATCAAGCTCAGCTTGTAGTTGTTCAACTGTACGGGTTTTGGTGCCCTCTTCCATCATAGAAGCGGTCAGCCCCGCGAGTCCCTCTTTCCCTTTTGGCACATAACGACTGCCTGCTGGTAGTTGGAAATGGATCTCCACCGTTGGCGTTTCAGACGTTTCAGTACCTAGCAGTTCACTGCCATTGTCAAAGTACACTTCGTACAGCTCTGGCATTTTCGCGCTAACGGCCTCGGCCACTTTCGGCATAACACTACGATCAAAGCTATCTACTGGACGACGGAAATCAAGATCCGCTTCAGTCACTTCTTTATACTCAGGCAGCGTGCGCGCTGGCGTTACGAATGTTGCAGGTTGCACTGCGATATCAGTGCGCCCTTTCGGCACCACGCTGAGTGTGACCTTATGTTTGTCTTCGATAAACGTTTGATAAGCCGCGCTCACCGCCTCTGGAGTGACCGCGCGAATTCGCTCTAGTGTTTGCTCTATGCGATCAGGCTTGCCATAGAAGGTTTCATTCGCGGCCAGTTGAGTAACCTTACCTTTGACACTTTCTAACGCATACACAGCACCGGCTTCAGAAAGGCCGTTGATTTGCTGTAAACGCTCTTCACTGATGCCTTGCTTTTCAAAATCATCCAAGGTGGCGAGTAAGTCATTGTAAAGCGACTTTAGTCCATCTTTATCGGTGGAAGCCCCCATCGCATAAACATAGAAGTTACAAGCGAGCTCGTTACAATCACTGAATGCGCCTGCATCAAGTGCCTTTTGGGTTTTAATCAGCTTTTGATACAACAAACCATTGGTACCGCCACCAATGGCGTCGGCCATGGCATCGAGCACAACTTGGTCGTGCGCACCGCGATAGCTTGTCGTTGGCCAACCGATCACCACCATTGGCTGACGAATGCGATCTTCTAAGGTGATATAGCGATCTTCTGGCAATACTGCAGGCTGCTTAGGTGCTTTCTCAACACTTGGACCCTCAGGGATGGTGCCAAAGTATTTATGGATCCACTCTAAGGTTTGCGCTTTATCGATGTCGCCACCAATGGTCAATACCGCATTGTTTGGCCCATACCAGCGTAAAAAGAAGGCTTTCAAATCATTTACGTTAACACGGTCAAGATCCTCCACGTAACCGATAGGCTGCCAAGAGTACGGGTGACCCTCTGGGAACATGGCTTCCCCCATGCGCTCCCAGATTAAGCCATAAGGGCGATTATCAAAGTTCTGCGCGCGCTCGTTTTTTACCGTATCACGCTGAATTTCGAATTTACGCTGGGAGACCGCACCCAGTAAGAAGCCCATGCGATCGGCTTCAAGCCACAGCATTTTCTCTAACTGGTTCGACGGGACCGTTTCAAAGTAGTTGGTTCGATCTCGGGTCGTAGTGCCATTAAGGGTACCGCCCGCTTCCGTAATGATCTTAAAGTGCTGCTGGTCGCCAACATGCTCAGAGCCTTGGAACATCATATGTTCAAAGAAGTGAGCGAAACCGGACTTACCAATTTCTTCACGCGCCGAGCCAACATGATAGGTCACGTCTACATGCACCAAGGGATCTGAATCATCGGGTGCTAAGATCACCGTTAGACCATTATCCAACTGGTACTTAGAGTACGGGATCATCACCCTATCGGGATCGGCTTTCATTTCCTCAACAAGGGTAATACCGGGAGGAAGTGCGCTTGCTGTTTGAGTCGAAACGTCGCTGTTACTGCAACCGTAAACAAAAACGACCGACAGCAAGCCGAGCCAGATCTTTCTCATAAGAGCTCCTTAAAGATCGAGAAAACTAAAATAGTCCATAGAAGATGGCTGTCAGCGCGATATAGCGCAGCGCCTTGCCTATGGCTATCAAAATAACGCAAGGAAGAAATTTCATTCTTAGCCAACCTGCCGCTAAACAGAGCGGGTCGCCAATCACGGGTAACCAACTGAACAATAAGCTCCAGTAACCATACTTTTGCAGCCAAGCTATGGCTTTATGACCGTGCTTCTCGTTTTGAGTTCGATTCGGCAGCCAAATTCCTATCCAGTAGTTGGTCAAGCCGCCTAGCGTATTACCTACCGTGGCGACAACTATTACCCATACGGGCGAGTACTGTTGCAAACTCAGTGTCGCAACTAAACCTGCTTCCGACCCACCTGGCAAAAGCGTGGCACTTAAAAATCCTGAAATAAAAAGAACGGCGAGAGCGGAGTCGGCAAACCAAGACTCCGCGAGATATTGAGAGAATGTTTCTAGCATTGCATATTAAGAAGTACTTTACCGCGTGTACGGCTGGTTTCGACTTGCTGATGAGCCTCGACCACTTGTTGATAAGGGTAAACATGCTGGATCTCTGTCTTCAGCAATCCAACACCCACCATATAGAGTAATGTTTCCATCTGCTTAGTGTCTGGCGATACCAGCATCCCGCTGGCTTCAAAACCAAGCAGTTTGGCTTTTTCGCATACCAGTTCCGCAGTGATAGTAGGAATAGTGACAACACGAGCATTGTCTTTCAGACACTTAAGTGCATCTAGCGCAGTATCGCCGCCAACCAGATCAATCAGTACATCCACATCGCTCAAACGCTCTGAAGCAGGAGCGAACTCATAGTTAATCGCGTGCGCGCCCAGCGTAGCCAAGTAATCTAAATTACGTTCGCTACAGGTGGTATACACTTCCGCTTTTGCTGCAACTGCAATCTGTACTGCGATATGCCCCACACCGCCAGCGCCGGCTAGAATCAACACTCGATCACCCTCTTGAACTTGAGCTTTATTGATAGCTTGTGCCGCGGTTTGTCCGGCTAAAGGCAACGCTGCAGCCGCTTCAAGGGCGACAGAATTTGGAATGGGAGTAAGCTCCGATTCAGGGATACACACATACTGGCTGTAACCGCCACCACGCACTGGGAAACCGATAAAGCCTACGATCTCTTCGCCGACCTCAAACCTCTCCGCGCCTTCACCTAATCCTTCAACCGTGCCCGCAATATCATAGCCAGGAACCCAAGGAAGATTGTCTTTGTTTTCGGCGGCTGCCCAGCCAAGTCCAGCACGAGTTTTCACATCAATCGGATTGATCCCCGAATACGCCACTTTCACCAACACCTCTCCGGCCTCTGGCTGTGGGATTTCGATTTCCTGAAACGCTAAAACCTCTGCGGCACCAAACTCTGGAATCACGACCTGTTTACACTTCATTGCAGCTTCCTCTTCCTGACTAAGACTTCATAGTAACGATTTCCATCCATGAGTCTAGATTATCTTTTCATCGTTCAGTAGCAAGTATGTAACAAATTCAATCACTTTAGCTAGCGACTATGTTCACCTTTAACATAAACAACACAGCAAAAAGGGAAGCTTACGCTTCCCTTTTTAATAACAGCTTATCGCCAATGAATTAGCCAACGAGCGCTAACAAGATACCTGCTGCGACCGCAGAGCCCAGAACGCCAGCAACGTTTGGTCCCATTGCATGCATCAGTAGGAAGTTTTGTGGATTCGCTTGAAGACCAACCTTGTTCACAACACGCGCCGCCATCGGCACTGCAGAAACCCCTGCTGCGCCAATAAGTGGGTTAATGTCTTCTTTTGAGAACTTGTTGAGGAGCTTCGCCATCATAACGCCTGCACCAGTACCAATACTGAATGCCACAGCGCCGAGTGCCAAGATACCTAGCGTTTCGAAGTTCAAGAACTCTTCAGCTTGAAGCTTCGAACCAACACCGAGACCTAAGAAAATAGTGACGATATTGATAAGCTCATTTTGAGCCGTTTTTGAAAGGCGATCGACTACGCCTGCTTCACGCATCAAGTTGCCCAAACAGAACATACCGACAAGCGGTGTGGCTGATGGTAAGAACAAAATCGTCATCAGAAGCACAGCAAGTGGGAACAGAACTTTTTCCCCTTTGCTGACATGACGAAGCTGAGCCATCTTGATAGTACGCTCTTCTGGCGTCGTTAACGCTTTCATGATCGGTGGCTGAATGATCGGCACCAATGCCATGTAGCTGTAGGCCGCAACGGCAATCGCACCCAGCAAATCAGGAGAGAGACGACTTGCTAAGAAGATAGCTGTTGGACCATCAGCACCGCCGATGATAGCGATAGACGCCGCGTCCTGCATGGAGAACTCCATGCCCGGTACATAGTTCAGCAAAATTGCACCAAATAAGGTCGCAAAGATACCAAACTGCGCCGCTGCTCCTAGCCATAAGGTTTTCGGGTTGGCAATTAAGGCGCCAAAGTCCGTCATTGCCCCTACACCCATAAAGATAAGCAGAGGGAATACCCCTGACTCAATACCAATGTAGTAGACGTAGTAAAGCAAACCACCTGGCTCAGTAAAGCCAGCATTTGGAATGTTCGCTAGGATCGCACCAAAGCCGATAGGCAAAAGCAGCAAAGGTTCAAAACCCTTGCGGATCGCTAAGAACAGCAAGGTGCATCCGACCATGATCATGCAGATCTGGCCGAATTCAAAGTTAGCGATCCCTGTTTCTGACCATAAGGTCATCAATCCTTCCATGGTACTCCCTTACGCTAAGCTAACGAGAGGCGCGCCAACAACAACTGCGTCACCTTCTTTCACGTGTACATCTTGAACCACGCCACTTTGCGCTGCGCGAACTTCGGTTTCCATCTTCATTGCTTCTAGGATAAGTAGCACGTCACCCTCTTGAACCTGCGCACCAGAAGCAACGTTCACTTTGAAGATGTTTCCTGCAAGTGGCGCTGCTACCGCTTCAACATTGGTTGCTGCAGGTGCAGGAACTGCCGCTGCTGCCGGAGCTTGAGCGGGCGTTACAGACGTTAGCTCGCCTTTAGGGCCAACTTCAACATCATAAACCTGACCATCGACTTTCACGCTGTAGGCTTCGATACCTTGAGCTGATGTCGCAGGGGTCGCCGCTGGCGCAGCAGGTTTCGCTTCTTCTTTGCCTGGTGCTGGTTCAAATGCATCTGGGTTATGACGATTTTTCAGGAACTTAAGACCAACTTGTGGGAAAAGTGCGTAAGTAAGAACGTCGTCCACAGTGTCTTCAGCCAGAGAAATGCCATCCACTTTTGCTTTTTGTAGCAGGTCATCGGTGAGTGTGTGTAGCTCAGCTTCCAAAAGATCTGCTGGGCGACAAGTGATTGCTTCACCGCCATTCAGTACCTTAGCTTGTAGCTCAGCATTCACTTCTGCAGGTGCTTTGCCGTATTCGCCTTTGAGTACGCCCGCTGTTTCTTTGGTAATACTCTTGTAGCGCTCACCAGTAAGCACGTTGATCACCGCTTGAGTACCAACGATCTGAGAGGTAGGTGTGACGAGAGGGATGAAGCCCAGATCTTCACGTACGCGTGGGATCTCTTCTAGAACTTCATCAATGCGATCTGCCGCGCCTTGTTCTTTAAGCTGGCCTTCCATATTGGTAAGCATGCCGCCTGGTACCTGAGCAATCAGGATGCGTGAATCAACGCCCTTAAGCTGACCTTCCCATTTCGCATACTTCTTGCGAACTTCACGGAAATAAGCCGCAATCGGCTCTATTTGCTCAAGTTTCAGGTTGGTATCACGCTCAGTACCTTGCAGCATTGCTACCACAGTTTCCGTTGGCGTGTGACCGTAAGTTTGGCTCATTGAAGAGATTGCGGTATCTAGAATATCTATACCGGCTTCAACAGCTTTTACAGCCGTCGCGGTAGAGAGACCCGTTGTGGCATGGCAGTGCAGCGCTAACGGCACTTCACACGACGCTTTAATGCGTGAGATAAGCTCTTCCGCTTCGTATGGCTTAAGTAGGCCAGACATATCTTTAATACATAGCGAGTGACAGCCTAAATCTTCTAGGCGTTTAGCAAGGTCTACCCAAGTGTCGATGTTGTGAACTGGGCTTGTGGTGTACGACAGCGTACCCTGCGCATGCGCGCCCACATCAACCGCAGCTTTCACCGCTTTTTCGAAGTTACGAACGTCGTTCATCGCATCAAAGATACGGAACACATCCATGCCGTTAGCATGAGCACGCTCAACAAATTTCTCGACCACATCATCTGCGTAATGACGGTAGCCCAATAGATTTTGGCCACGGAGCAGCATTTGCATTGGCGTGTTCGGCATGGCTTTTTTCAGCTCACGCAAGCGCTCCCAAGGATCTTCACCCAGAAAACGAATACACGCGTCAAAGGTTGCTCCCCCCCACGTTTCCAAAGACCAGTAGCCAATTTTGTCGAGCTCAGCTGCGATCGGCAACATATCTTCGATACGCATACGCGTTGCAAACAGAGACTGGTGGGCGTCACGAAGTACCACGTCCGTGATAGCGAGTGGTTTAGACATGCTCATAAACTCCTTTTTAAACTTTTAACTCAATCTATTTAGCAGCCGACGTGCGGTATTGATGAACAGCAGCAGAAATTACTGCAACCACATTCGGACTAACGCCATTTGAGGGGGATTGTTGTAATGTATTTTGAGTAGGAACTGCGATCGGCTCTGGTACTTCTTGTGGTACCAGTTTCGACATTAACCGAACGAGATAAACGAGGATTGTTAGGAAAACGAATACGACAACCATACCCGTAAGCATTAGGGTGGCTGCATCTCCTAGCAGGCTTCCAATATTAGTCATGTTGCGTCCTTTCTTTGTCATCCTGACAAGTTACTCAATCATTGTCTGTGGCGTCACTGCACACTGATTGACTGGCAATGGTCTTGCATCGATCCATTGCAAGAGGTCTAGGATTATCTCGATTGGTGAAATTTTGTCAATTTTGTTTAATCTAACACCGTCATTAAAACGTCATTCAAATGAAAAACTATGATGTGCACGACAATTTGCGGTGCATTTCAAGTTATGCAGAACTTCATACTATGACCTGACCTAAGGTTTCAACATAAACAAACTAAAGTTGAAAAACTGGGACACGCTTAAAATTACCGCAATTTTTCGTTTAAAAACATTACGTTGTAATAATAAGGTTATTGATATGATAAATTTTTGTTAATAAAAAACCCCGCCGAAGCGAGGTTTTTTTTAAGAATGGCGCGCTCGGAAGGATTCGAACCTTCGACCGCCTGGTTCGTAGCCAGGTACTCTATCCAGCTGAGCTACGAGCGCGCAACAAGTTTTCGCATTGTCAGGTGACGCTGCAGGGCATTACCCTAAGTCTCTATAAAGAAAGAAAATGGCGCGCTCGGAAGGATTCGAACCTTCGACCGCCTGGTTCGTAGCCAGGTACTCTATCCAGCTGAGCTACGAGC